>NZ_JBICUR010000004.1:0-538061 GCF_043198355.1 Streptomyces sp. NPDC048825 | reverse complement strand
CAGCGTTCGTCCTGAGCCAGGATCAAACTCTCCGTGAATGTATTCCCGTAATCGGGACGACACCACGAGAGCGGAACCCCCCGCGGAATGAACGGAAGGGTTCACAGCGTCCTCGCTGTGTTTTCTTCAAAGGAACCTCGCCACCAGAGATTTCCGGTGGACGGGGTATCAACATATCTGGCGTTGATTTTTGGCACGCTGTTGAGTTCTCAAGGAACGGACGCTTCCTTTGTACTCACCCTCGCAGGCTTTCCTCCGGGCTTCCCTTCGGTGTTTCCAACGTTACCAGATCCTTTCGGATCCGATTCCCCGTCGGAGGGGATTTGCCATTAGGCTCCAAGGTCTCCCTCGCGGCCTTTCGACATTTACTACGTTAACCGATCCTCCCCGGCAACTCATAATCGAGTCCCGCGAGTTCGAATTACGGCACGCAGGCGTGCCGAACTCACCCTCGCTGAGAGGAAGTCGTAGGTAGTGGGTTGGCCGCTTCCGGCTGCTGGCTGAACGCCGTACCCGGTTCAAGCGGCTCGGGCTACATTACGGATCGCCCACAGACGCGTCAAGTTCGGCGGCGACGGGGCGTATGGGCCCGATATGGGCTCACCGTCGGGTCGTCGGCGATCCAGAAGCGCCAGGGGTGGACGCCTCCGGCGCCGGCCACGCCGGTGCGTGGACCGTAGTGCACCTGGTCGGGGCGTACGGGTATGCCGGTGAGAAGCGTCAACGGGGAGCCCTCGGGGGCGCAGGCGTCCGTGCCATCCAGGGCTCTGTCGACGCCCAGAGCCGTGGCCAGGCGGGCGGGGCCTTTGGCCAGTTCCTTGTCGTATCGGGCCGAAAGCCGACGTTTGCGTGCGAGTTCTACACCCTCGGTGATCTCTCCGGCGCGGAGCAGGACTGCGCTTGCCCTGCCCTCCGGACCGCACACCAGGTTCATGCAGTGCCACATGCCATAGGTGAAGTAGACGTACACATGACCGGGCGGACCGAACATCACGTCATTGCGGGCGGTGCGGCCCCTATACGCGTGGGAGCCGGGGTCGTTCGGGCCGTCGTAGGCCTCGACCTCCGTGAGGCGGAGCGCGATCGGTCCGTCCGGGGTGGTGCGCACGAGGATGCGTCCCAGGAGGTCGGGGGCGACGTCCAGGACAGGGCGGTCGAAGAACTCCCGGGGCAGGGGCGTACGGTCGGGGGCCGCGATCATGGCGTACGAGCGTAGTGGAAACGTGTGACGCTGAGCGGGGTGGCCAGAGACCTGGCGTCTTGCCAGGGTGAAAGGGCGCGGAACCGGACACGTCCGGCTCGCGTGTGTAGGGATCAAGGAATCGGACAGAGACAGGCGTTGCCTGAGGAGGAAAAGACATGGGGTTCAAGCGGCTGCTTGCGAGCCTTGGGGCCGGTGGGGCTTCGGTCGAGACGGAACTGACCGAGGTGAATGTCGTTCCCGGCGGCGTCGTTCAGGGTGAGGTGCGGATCCAGGGCGGTTCCGTGAAGCAGGAGATCGAGGGGCTCTCCGTGGGGCTTCAGGCCCGGGTCGAGGTGGAGGGGCAGGACCAGGAGCTCCAGCAGAACATGGAGTTCACGAAGATGCGGCTCGGAGGCGCCTTCGAGCTGCAGGCAAACGCGGTGCACGCGGTGCCGTTCGGGCTGGAGATCCCGTGGGAGACGCCGATCACGACCATTGACGGTCAGCCGCTGCGCGGGATGAACATCGGTGTGACCACGGAGCTCGAGATCGCGCGTGCCGTGGACTCCGGTGACCTGGACCCGATCAGTGTGCATCCGCTGCCGGCGCAGCAGGCGATTCTGGACGCCTTCATTCAGCTGGGCTTCCGGTTCAAGAGCGCGGACATGGAGCGTGGGCACATCCGGGGTACGCGGCAGAAGCTGCCGTTCTACCAGGAGATCGAGTTCTTCCCGCCGCAGCAGTACCGCGGCCTCAACCAGGTCGAGTTGAGCTTCGTCGCCGATGCGCGCGAGATGGACGTCATCCTGGAGATGGACAAGAAGCCGGGTCTGTTCAGCGAGAGCAGCGACACGTTCCGGTCGTTCAAGGTGGGGCTGAACGACTTCCAGGGGACCGACTGGGCGGCGTACCTCAACCAGTGGCTGTCCGAGGTCGGTAGCCGCCGGAACTGGTTCTAGGCTCAGGGACGAAAGACTCCATCGAGCAGAACCGATCAGGAGGTGCCGAGGTGACCGAGTCCAAGAGGCCGCCGCTTCCCCATGACTTCCATCCGACCGTGCCGTCGTTCGCGGTGACGAGCGAGGATGTCGAGCCGGGCGCGGTGCTGAAGGACGCCCAGGTCTACGCAGCCGGGAACACCTCGCCGCAGCTGCGCTGGGAGGGCTTCCCGCCGGAGACCAAGAGCTTCGCCGTGACGTGCTTCGACCCCGATGCCCCTACGGGGAGCGGGTTCTGGCACTGGGTCGTGTTCGACATCCCGGCCTCGGTCACCGAGCTGCCGGCGGGTGCGGGCAGCGGCAAGTTCGAGGGGTTGCCGGAAGGCGCGGTGCAGGCGCGTAACGACTACGGGACGAAGGACTTCGGTGGTGCCGCGCCGCCGCCCGGAGACCCGGCGCACCGTTACGTCTTCACCGTGTACGCCGTGGATCAGGAGAAGCTCGGTCCTGACGCGGACGCAACCCCGGCTTTCGTGGGCTTCAACCTGCGTTTCCATACGCTGGCGAGGGCGCAGCTCATCGCCGAGTACGCGGCGCCCGCGGAGGGCTGAGCGTTCACGGAACGTTTGCCCGCCTCTGGTCTTGGAATTGATCAGAGGCGGGCATTTTTATTGCGTTGTCCATCTCGGCGTGCCCGGCCAGAGTTGATCCAAGCCCGCCAGGGGGTGGGCCGGTGCGCATAGGAGGTGGGCTGGATGCGGGACACGCTGGTGCTGAACGCGAGCTTCGAGCCGCTGTCGACGGTGACGTTGAATCGAGCCGTCGTTCTGGTGCTGCAGGACAAGGCTGTCGTCGAGCAGGCCCACCCCGAACTGCGTATGCGCGGAGCCGTGGTCGACATACCGGCGCCGCGGGTGATCAGGCTGTGCCGCTATGTGAGGGTGCCCTTTCGAAGACAAGCTCCTTGGTCCAGGCGGGGTGTTCTGGTGCGCGACCGGCACAGGTGTGCGTACTGCGGCAGGCGGGCGACGACCGTGGACCATGTGGTGCCGCGGGCGCAGGGGGGTACGGACTCCTGGCTGAACACCGTGGCCTCGTGTGCGGAGGACAACCACCGCAAGGCGAACCGGACTCCGGAGCAGGCGGGTATGCCGCTGCTGCGGCAGCCGTTCGAGCCGACGCCGGCGGACGCGATGCTGCTGGCGCTGGGCCGGGACGAGTTCGACGCGCTGCCGGAGTGGCTGGCTCAGCCGGCCGCATAGGGCGTACGTGACTGGGGCCCGCCTCCTGAGGGAGGTGGGCCCCTTCACATGCGTACGACTGCCTACGACGTCAGTCGGTGACCGTTGGCTTCTCGAGGCGCTCTGTGCCTCCGCCGGACGAGTTGCCGCCCATCGGGCCGAAGTTGCCCATGGCGCCGCTCAATCCCTTGAGGGCGTCGCCGATTTCGCTGGGGACGATCCAGAGCTTGTTGGCGTCGCCCTCGGCGATCTTCGGGAGCATCTGGAGGTACTGGTAGGCGAGGAGCTTCTGGTCCGCGTCACCGGCGTGGATGGACTCGAAGACCGTACGGATCGCCTGGGCCTCGCCCTCGGCGCGCAGTGCGGCGGCCCTGGCCTCACCTTCGGCGCGCAGGATCGCGGACTGCTTCTCACCTTCGGCGGTGAGGATCTGCGACTGGCGGATACCTTCGGCGGTGAGGATCGCGGCGCGCTTGTCACGGTCGGCGCGCATCTGCTTCTCCATCGAGTCCTGGATGGAGGTGGGCGGCTCGATGGCCTTGAGCTCAACACGGTTGACGCGGATGCCCCATTTGCCGGTGGCCTCGTCGAGGACGCCGCGCAGCGCCGCGTTGATCTCCTCGCGGGAGGTCAGCGTCCGCTCCAGGTCCATGCCGCCGATGATGTTCCGGAGGGTTGTGACAGTGAGCTGCTCGATGGCCTGGATGTAGCTGGCGACTTCGTACGTGGCCGCTCGGGCGTCGGTGACCTGGTAATAGATGACCGTGTCGATGTTGACGACCAGGTTGTCCTGGGTGATCACCGGTTGCGGTGGGAAGGGGACGACCTGCTCGCGGAGGTCGATGCGGTTGCGGATCGAGTCGATGAACGGGACGACGATGTTCAGGCCCGCGTTGAGAGTGCGCGTGTAGCGGCCGAAGCGCTCGACGATGGCGGCGCTGGCCTGTGGAATGACTTGGATGGTTTTGATCAGCGCGATGAAGACCAACACCACCAGAATGATCAGGACGATGATGATCGGTTCCATCGTGGCTCCCCGTACCCTTCTCCGCCTCGGCGTTCCGGAAGATCTTGTGATTGTTGAAGATCTTGCTGGACGAGTGTGTCAGACCACAACTCTCCACGTGCAGCGTTCCGGTCATGCGACTTCGCGTGACTTCACATGACGATCGCCGTGGCACCTTCGATGTCCACGACATCGACCTCCTGGCCGGCTTCGTAGGTCCGGCCGGTGTCGAGGGCACGCGCGGACCAGACTTCTCCGCCGAGCTTGACCCGCCCTCCGGAGCGGTCGACCCGCTCCAGGACGACTGCCTGCTTGCCCTTCAACGCGTCTATGCCCGTGGCCAGTTGGGGCATCTGGGCACGATGTCGGGCCGCGATGGGGCGTACGACGGCGAGGAGCGCGACCGAGACCGCGACGAAGACCAGGACCTGGAGAACCACACCGCCCCCGAGTCCCGCGGTCAGGGCGCCGGCCACAGCGCCGACGGCGAACATTCCGAACTCCGGCATCGCGGTTACGACGAGCGGGATCCCGAGCCCGGCCGCGCCGATCAACCACCACACCCATGCGTCGATGTCGTCCACGTGGTCATGGTAGGACCGCAGGTCGGCTCGCCGACAGGGCGCCGATCAACTTGGCACAGGCGTTCGAGCTCGTCAGGACAGGGGCAGGCCCTGCGCCGTCCAGCGGTCGCCGACCTGCTCGACGACGAGCGGGAGGCCGAAGCACAACGACAGGTTGCGGGAGGTGAGTTCGAGTTCCAGCGGGCCCGCGGCGAGCACCTTGCCCTGACGGATCATCAGCACGTGGGTGAAGCCCGGTGCGATCTCCTCGACATGATGCGTGACCATGATCATCGAGGGAGCGATCGGGTCGCGGGCGAGACGGCCGAGACGACGTACGAGGTCCTCGCGGCCGCCGAGGTCGAGGCCCGCGGCGGGCTCGTCGAGGAGCAGCAGCTCGGGGTCGGTCATCAGGGCGCGGGCGATCATGGTGCGCTTGCGTTCGCCCTCGGAGAGCGTGCCGAACTTGCGGTCCAGGTAGTCACTCATGCCGAGACGGTCGAGGAAGGCACGGGCGCGCTGCTCGTCGATGTCCTCGTAGTCCTCGTGCCAGCCGGCGGTCATGCCGTACGCGGCGGTCAGCACGGTCTGCAGGACCGTCTGGCGCTTGGGGAGCTTCTCCGCCATGGCGATGCCGGCCATGCCGATGCGGGGGCGCAGCTCGAAGACGTCGACCTTGCCGAGGGTGTCGCCGAGGATGGTGGCGGTGCCATTGCTGGGGAAGAGATAGCTGGACGCGATGTTCAGAAGGGTCGTTTTTCCGGCACCATTCGGACCGAGGATGACCCAGCGCTCTCCTTCTTTGACCGACCAGGAGACCTGGTCCACCAGAGCCCGGCCCTCCCGGACCACGGATACGTCCTCCAGCTCCAGAACATCGCTCATGAGCGCGCTGTCTCCCATTGCAGTCTCGACCGTCGCTTACGTCTGTGGACGCAGCCCCCAGGGAAAACCTACGCCACCGGTCCCCCGCACCTTTCCATCGGCCGGTCCTTAGGGTGGGGGCATGCTCTCGGAACCACGCTCAGGACGGCTGGCCGCATGGGGAAATGCCCTGTTGGCCGGGTTTGTTTCGCCGGACGACGCGGTCCTCGCCGTCGTCGGTGAGGACGCCGTGCACCGGGTCGAGGGGCTGCCCGGCGAGACGGGGCCCGTCGGGCTCACGCTCGCGCTGGGGCGGCTGCGCGGGTTCGGGGTGACCGGTCTTCGGGTCGCGCTGCCCGCGCCGGGACATCCGCTCGGGCTGAGCGGGCCGCCGGAATTCAATGCGCGGGCGTTGGACGCGGAGGAGGCGGTCATCTGTCACGGCGCCGCGCTGGGGCTGGTGCCCGAGGTGTTCGAGGCCGGCCCTGAAGGCGACGTACATGTGGAGGTCGTCTGGCACTGCCTGGCGGTGCGGGAGGCGCCGCCCGCCGATGTACCGTCCCTCGGCGAGGCCGAGCGGGAGCTCGCGGAGGCGCTGCGCGAGGCCACCGACATGCTGTCGCGGCTCGATGTGGCCGCTTCGGGTCCGGTCGCGGAGGCGGCGATCGACGCGTACCGGGCGCGGGCCGAGAAGGGCGGCGAGGTGCTGGCTCCCGGCTATCCGCCGCGTGCGGTACGGGTGCTGGAGCTGGCGCAGCGCGTCGGACTGCTCATCTCGGTGGCGTACGAGAACGGCCACGGCGGAGCGGTGAGCGCCTCGGAGATGGCGGCGCGCTCCGAGGCGCTGCGGCCGGTCGAGCGCACGGCGAGGCGGGCACAGGTGGCGGCGTACAACGCGTTCGTGGAGGAACGCGAGCGGTAGCGCTCCGCTGGGGGTGCGGAGTGAAGCTGCGGGTTCGTTGTGGCTGGTAGCGCCCACGCGGCGGAGCCGCATATCGATACAGCCCCGCGCCCCTGGCGCGGTAGCGCACCGGACTTCGGCAAGGCCGCTCAGCCCGACGGCCGGAGGCCAACGCGGACCGGCCCCCCAGAGGTACCTGGGAGGCCGGTGGTCACTGCTGACCCGGGGTGTCTCAGCCGTTGAAGCCCTCGTTGCCGAACGCCGGGTTCAGGATGCCGATGACGTTCGCGGTGTTACCGACCGCGTTCACGTCGATGTCGACCGGGGCCTGGACGAGGTTGCCCGAGGCGATGCCCGGCGAGCCCACGGCCTGGCCGGAGGCGTGCGCCTCGGTGGCGGACGCGAAGCCGGCACCGGCGGCAACCAGGCCGCCGGCCATCATCGTGACGGCTGCGGCCTTCTTCAGGTTCTTCACTTTTCTCAAGCCCTCCTTGTGGTCACTGCGGCAGGTGCCGCAGCACGCACTGGAGAACGCGTCGGATCCCCGGAGGATGCGCCATCTGGGTGACATTCCCACGACGGTATGAATCTCAGCCCGGAACGGAACCCTCCATATTGTCGTCAGGGAGTCGTCAAGTGAGCGTGCCGGAGCGGGGATCAGCCGGCCACCCCATGGCGCACGGCCCACAGGGCGGCCTGGGTGCGGTCGGCGAGGTCGAGTTTCATCAGGATGTTCGAGACGTGCGTCTTGACCGTCTTCTCGGAGAGGACGAGGGCGCGGGCTATCTCGCGGTTGGAACGGCCGTCGGCGATCAGGCCGAGTACCTCACGCTCCCGCTCGGTGAGTGAACCGCCTCTCCCCTGGCCGAGGTTGGAGTCCTCCTGGGACAGCAGCGCGTCGGCGACCTCGGGTTGCAGAAGTATGTGTCCCGCGTGGACGGAGCGGATGGCTCCGGCCAGGGCGTCGGGGTCCACGTCCTTGTAGACGTATCCGGCGGCGCCGGCGCGCAGGGCCGGGACGACTGTGCGCTGCTCGGTGAAGCTGGTGACGATGAGCACGCGCGCGGGGTTGTCGAGTTCGCGCAGCCTGCGCAGGGCCGCGACGCCGTCCATGCCCGGCATCTTGACGTCCATGAGGACGACGTCGGGCTTCAACTCCTCGGCTCGGTCCACCCCTTCGGCGCCGTCGGACGCCTCTCCCACGACCTCGATGTCGTCCTGTATCTCCAGAAAGGTGCGCAGTCCGCGGCGGACCACTTGGTGGTCGTCGACGAGCAGCACCTTGATTGCGTCAGCCACCGGGGACCTCCATCTCGATCGTGGTGCCTTTTCCGGGCGCCGATTCCACGGTCAGCCGGCCGCCGACTCCGCTCGCCCTGTCGCGCATGGACACCAGGCCCAGGTGGCGTCCCGCGCGCCGTATCGCCTGGGGGTCGAAGCCGCTGCCGTCGTCGGTGACCCGCAGGGTTGCTCCCGAACCCCACTTGTCGAGGGTGACATCGACGTGGGCCGCTCCGGAGTGCCGCAGCGCGTTGTGCAGGGCCTCCTGGGCGACGCGCAGTATCGCCTCTTCCTGGGCCGAGGGCAGGGCGCGTACGCGTCGGCCGGTGAAGGTCACGCGTGCGGCGTGGGCGCGGTCGAGGACCTGGATCTGGGTGCGCAGCGTGGCCACCAGGCCGTCCTCGTCGAGGGCCGCGGGGCGCAACTCGATGACGGCGGCGCGCAGTTCGTCGGCGGCCTCCGCGGCGAGCGCGGCCACCTGCTGGAGTTCGCCCTTGGCACGGCCCGGGTCGCGGTCGACCAGGGTGGCCGCGGCCTGGGCGGTCAGGCGCAGGGAGAACAGCTTCTGGCTGACGGCGTCGTGCAGTTCATGGGCGAGGCGGGAGCGCTCCTCGGCGATGGTGAGCTCGCGGCTGCGCTCGTACAGGCGGGCGTTGGTCAGCGCTATCGCGGCGTGCTGGGCGAGGATCGCCAGGAGTTCCTCGTCCTCCTCGGTGAAGCCGCAACCGCCTTCCGGTTTCGGGCACTGCTTGTTGGCGAGGAAGAGGATGCCCATGACCTCGTCGCCGTCGCGGATGGGCAGGCCCAGGAAGTCGGCGAGCTCCGGGTGGGTGCTCGGCCAGCCCTCGAAGCGGGGGTCCTTGCGTACGTCGGCGAGGCGCTCGGGCCTGGCCTCGTGGAGCATCGATGCCAGGATGCCGTGCTGGCGCGGCAGCGGGCCGATGGCCTTCCACTGAGCATCGCTCACGCCGTCCACCACGAACTGGGCGAAGCCGCCGTGGTCGTCGGGGACACCGAGCGCCGCATACTCGGCGTCGAGCAGCTCGCGGGCCGAGGCGACGATCGTCTTGAGGGCGTCGCGCACCTCGAGATGCCTGCTCATGGCCAGCAGCGCGGAACTCACCGCGGCCAGGCCCGACCTGGGTCCTTGACTCATGACCTCAACGTACCCGCCGGGTGTGACAGCCCGTATCGGACCTGTGGCGGCCCCTGAGTAGGGCGGTGGGCCTAGGGCAAAGGGCCCCGGATCATTGCGGCTCGCGTCCGAGGCGGCGGGGGCGGTCCCGTTTCTACGTTGAAGGCAGCCGCCGGGAATGGCGGTCATGTGGGACGAGGGGACGGTTGGCATGCCGGTAGCGATCATCACGGGGGCTTCGAAAGGGCTCGGGCGGGCGCTCGCCGAAGCCTTGGCGGAGCGCGGCTGGGATCTGGTGCTCGACGCCAGGACGCCGGAGGTGCTCCAGGAGACGGCCGAGGCGGTCGGCAAGCACGGGACACGGGTGGAGGCGCTGCCCGGGGACGTCACGGATGCGGCGCACCGTACCGCGCTGGTGGCGGCGGCACAGGGGCTCGGTGGTGTCGATCTGCTGGTGAACAACGCGAGCGCGCTCGGCGCCGAACCCCTCGTACGCCTGGAGAGCCTGGCGCTGGACGGCCTGAGGCGGGCGCTGGAAGTCAACGTGGTCGCGGCGCTCGGCCTCATCCAGGAGGCGCTGCCGCTGCTGCGGGCCTCGGCGGCGGGCACGGTCATCGACATCAGCTCGGACGCGGCGGCCGAGGCGTACGAGACCTGGGGCGGCTACGGGGCGTCGAAGGCGGCCCTCGACCATGTTTCGGCGGTGCTCGCCGAGGAGGAGCCCGGGCTGCGGGTCTGGGCGGTCGATCCGGGCGACATGAACACGGATCTGTACGCGGCAGCCGTCCCGGACGACGAGGACCCTCGGCCGGCGCCGGCGAGCGTCATCCCGGGGTTTCTGCGGCTGCTCGATGAGCGACCGGCCAGCGGCCGCTGTGCGGCGCCCTCGTTGGTGGGGGCGCGATGACGACCGCTGTGGAGGTTCCGGAGGAGTTGCTGGCCCGGCTCCCGGTCGAGCAGCGAGGGCTCGGGCTCGACCGGGACGGGGTGCGGTTGCTCGTGTCGTGCGGAGCGGAGGAGGTGTCGCATCACGCGTTCGTGGAGTTGCCGGGGCTGTTGCGGGCCGGGGACCTGCTGGTCGTGAACACGTCGTCGACACTGGCGGCGGCGGTGGACGGACGGCTCGGGCACGCGCGCATGGTGGTGCATTTCTCCACGCGGGGCGAGGACGGGCGGTGGGCGGTTGAGCTGCGGGATCCCGACGGAACGGGCACCACGCGCGCGCGTGCGGGAGGACCCGCGGGTACAGAGGTGTGCCTCCCCGGTGACGTACGACTCGTCCTGGAGGAGCCCCTCACCACGCGAAGCCCGCGGCTGTGGTGGGCGCGGGTGTCGGAACCGGACGTCCCGGGGTTACTGCGGCGGCACGGGCGGCCCATTCGGTACTCCTACACGGAGCGGGACCAGCCCTTGTCGGTGTACCAGAGCGTGTTCGCGCTGCCGTCCGCGGACGGTTCGGGCAGCGCGGAGATGCCGAGTGCCGCCCGGCCCTTCACGCCGCGTCTGGTGGCGGAGCTGGTGAGCCGGGGCGTGCAGTTCGCCCCGATCACGCTGCACACCGGAGTCGCGTCGACGGAGGCGCACGAGCCGCCGTATCCGGAGCGGTTCGCGGTGCCCGAGGCGTCCGCGCGGTCGATCAATGCGGCTAGAGCAGGAGACGGCCGGGTCATCGCGGTCGGTACGACCGCCGTGCGGGCCGTGGAGTCCGCGGTCGGCCCCGACGGGGTGGTACGGGCGGCGGAGGGCTGGACCGATCTCGTGGTGACCCCGGAGCGCGGGGTCCGGGTGGCGGACGGGCTCCTCACCGGGCTGCACGAACCGGAGGCCTCGCATCTGCTGATGCTGGAGGCGATCGCGGGACCGGCGGCGATCCGGCACGGCTACGACGAGGCCTTGTGTGGCCGCTACCTGTGGCACGAGTTCGGCGACATGCACCTCGTCCTGCCGTCCGAGATGTCTGAGGGTCGGCGGAGGTCCGAGAACCCTCACACAGAGCATTGCGTCAGCAACTGCCGGTGAGACCGATATGCGCTCGATGTGACCCCACCCATAGGGCGCACGTCACGTACGAAGCACGCTAGGAGGTACAAACACCCCATACGAGCGGGGAAGACATGCCAATCTGCCCCGTTTTGCCCTTTAGGGGTCCACTACCCAGGGTCGTACGTCACACCTTTGCCACAGCATTTTGCGGCCGCTAAGAATGGCTGCCGTCGCTCGACGCCGCGGGTTTCCCCCCGCGGCGTTGTGCCGGAACCAGCAATGTCCCCTCCGGCCCGAGAGCGACCTCCGCGCTATTCGAAGAGGTCCTTCAGCCATGCCCAAGTACACCAACGGTTCCGGCCATCGCCCCACCCTCGCCAAGCTGACCGAGCTCACCGAGCAGACCAGGACGAAGCTGACCCACACCGGGCAGAAGCTGAACACCACGAGGCAGAAGCTGGCCAAGAAACATCAGCTCGGGATCGCCGGTGTCGCCGGTCTCGGTGCCGCGGCCCTTGCGCTCTCCCTCGTACCGGGCGACGGCTCCGAGGCGAGTACCACCGAGTCCGTCTCCGCCTCCTCGGTGGCCTTCAGCTCCCGGCAGGTCGAGGACGTGCAGGGCGGCGTCGAGAAGCAGCTGAACGACGCCCTCACGCAGGCCAAGGCCGCCGCCGAGAAGAAGAAGGCCGACGCCGAGGCCGCCGCGAAGAAGGCAGCCGTGGACGCCAAGGCGAAGGCCGCCGCGGAAGCCGCCAAGCAGCAGGCCGAGCAGGCGCGCAAGGCGAAGGAGGCCGCGAGCCGGTCCGCCCAGCGCGCCGCGGCCAAGCCGGTCGCGAAGACCTACCCCAACAACCTCGACGGCTGGATCCGTGAGTCGCTCGACGTCATGAAGAAGCAGGGCATTCCGGGCTCGTACGACGGCATCAAGCGCAACATCCTGCGCGAGTCCTCGGGCGACCCGAAGGCCATCAACAACTGGGACATCAACGCCATCAACGGTGTCCCGTCCAAGGGCCTGCTGCAGGTGATCCCGCCGACCTTCCAGGCGTACCACGTCGCGGGCACGTCCTGGAACATCTACGACCCGGTCGCCAACATCACCGCCGCCTGCAACTACGCGGCCGACCGCTACGGCACCATGGACAACGTCAACGGCGCGTACTGAGTCCCGTACTGAGTCCCGCGCGGACCTCTGGTCTCAGTACAGACGGCGAGGCGCGGCATCCCCTGCGGGGTGCCGCGCCTCGTTCGTGCACTCGTTACTGCACCAGAACCCTTACTTACGCATGACCTCGGGTTCATGGCGGCGCAGGAAGCGGGCCACGAAGAAGCCGCAGATGACGCCGAGGACGATCAGTGCGGCCATGTCCATGCCCCAGGCCGAGGCCGTGTGCTCCCACAGCGGGTCCGTGTTGCCCGGGTCGTCCGTGTTCGGGCTGATCCGGTTGAAGTCCAGCGTGGTACCGGCGGCGGCGACCGCCCAGCGCGAGGGCATCAGATACGAGAACTCGTTGACGCCGAGCGTGCCGTGCAGGATGAACAGGCAGCCGGTGAAGACGACCTGGATGATCGCGAACATCACCAGCAGCGGCATCGTCTTCTCGGAGGTCTTCACCAGCGAGGAGATGACCAGGCCGAACATCATGGAGCTGAAGCCGAGCGCCATGATCGGAATGGAGAGCTCGAGCATCACGGCGAGCTTGCCGGTGCCGAAGATCAGGGCCTCGTCGGGGATCGTCCGGCTGGAGAAGCCGATCGCGCCGACCATGGCGCCCTGCAGCACCGTGATCACGCCGAGGACGATCACCTTGGACATCAGATACGCGGAGCGCGACAGGCCGGTCGCCCGCTCCCGCTCGTAGATGACCCGTTCCTTGATCAGTTCGCGGACGGAGTTGGCGGCGCCCGCGAAGCACGCGCCGACCGCGAGGATGAGCAGGACGGTGGTGGCCGTGCCGTTCGGGATGATTCTGCCGGTCTTCGGGTTCTCGTTGACCAGCAGGGTCTTGTCCGGGTCGATGAGCAGGCTCACCGCGCCGAGCACCGCCGGCAGGATCACCGTCAGCGCCAGGAAGCCCTTGTCGGACGCGATCACCGACACATAGCGGCGGATCAGAGTGAACAACTGCGAGCCCCAGCCCTGGGGCTTCGGTGGACGCATCGACTGGGCGGGCGGCATCTGCGTCGACTGCGCGGCGACGGCGTCGATGTCCGCGGCGTACATCTGGTAGTGCTGCGAGCCCTTCCAGCGGCCCGCCCAGTCGTAGTCGCGGTAGTTCTCAAAGGCGGAGAAGACATCGGCCCAGGTGTCGTAGCCGAAGAAGTTCAGCGCCTCCTCCGGCGGGCCGAAGTAGGCGACGCTGCCGCCGGGTGCCATCACGAGCAGCTTGTCGCAGATCGCCAGTTCGGCCACGGAGTGCGTGACGACCAGGACCGTACGGCCGTCGTCGGCGAGGCCGCGCAGCAGCTGCATGACGTCGCGGTCCATGCCCGGGTCGAGGCCGGAGGTCGGCTCGTCCAGGAAGATCAGCGACGGCTTGGTGAGCAGCTCCAGGGCCACCGAGACGCGCTTGCGCTGGCCGCCGGAGAGCGAGGTGACCTTCTTCTCCTTGTGAATGTCCAGCTTGAGTTCGCGCAGCACCTCGTCGATACGGGCCTCGCGCTCCGCTCCCGTGGTGTCCGCGGGGAAGCGCAGCTTGGCCGCGTACTTGAGCGCCTTCTTGACGGTCAGCTCCTTGTGCAGGATGTCGTCCTGCGGGACCAGACCGATGCGCTGGCGCAGCTCGGCGAACTGCTTGTAGAGATTCCGGTTGTCGTAGAGGACGTCGCCCTGGTTGGCGGGGCGGTAGCCCGTGAGCGCCTTCAGGAGCGTCGACTTGCCGGAGCCGGACGGGCCGATGACCGCGATGAGCGACTTCTCCGGTACGCCGAACGAGACGTCCTTGAGGATCTGCTTGCCGCCGTCGACAGTCACCGTCAGATGGCGGGCGGAGAAGGAGATCTCACCGGTGTCGACGAACTCCTCGAGGCGGTCGCCGACCAGGCGGAACGTCGAGTGGCCGACACCGACGATGTCGTTCGGGCCGAGCAGCGCGGAGCCGCCCTTGGCGATCGGCATGCCGTTGACGTACGTGCCGTTGTGCGAGCCGAGGTCGCGGATCTCGTAGCGGCCGTCGGGCGTCGCGTGGAACTCGGCGTGGTGTCGGGAGACTTGCAGGTCGGAGACGACCAGCTCGTTCTCCAGCGCACGGCCGATGCGCATCACACGGCCGAGGGACATCTGGTGGAACGTGGTCGGGCTGCGGTCGCCGTAGACCGGCGGCGCCCCCGCGACACCACCGGGGACCTTCTGCGCGTACGACTCCGACGGGCCCTGGTGCGGGACCTGCGGCTGCTGCTGCCAGCCCTGTTGCGGGGACTGCTGCTGCGGTGGCGCCTGCTGGGCCGCCCAGCCGGCCCCTCCCGCGCCCTGTGCGGCGTACGGCTGCTGCTGGGGCTGCGCCTGCGGTGCGGCCGAGGATGCGGCGGCGCCCGAGACGCTCACGCGCGGGCCGTCGGTCGCGTTGCCGAGGTGCACGGACGAACCCGGACCGATTTCCATCTGGTGGATCCGCTGGCCCTGCACAAAGGTGCCGTTGGTGCTGCCGTGGTCCTCTATGACCCAACTGCGGCCGTTGAAGCTGATCGTGGCGTGACGCCAGGACACCCTGGCGTCGTCGAGCACGATGTCCCCCTGCGGATCGCGTCCGAGGGCGTATGGCCTGGACGCATCAAGCGTCCAGGTCCGTCCATTCAATTCCAGTACGAGTTCCGGCACTCCATGCCCCACGTGAGTTGTCCCCCGAGTTACCCCCATCACAGGGAGTCTAGGGATGTCGAACATCGGGGGGAACTATTTCAGGACGACCCCTCTGACCGAAAGTCGGGCCTTGTGATGACCGTGTACGGGCGGCTTGTCCGTTTGCGTTGACTGTGTTCAAACCGACCCGGAGAGTGGTAATCCCACGCGAGGGGGACATCCACGGTGGAGACATCGCGGCGCGAGTCGGGGGGCTGACGATGAGCTACGAGACCGCGAGGGGCGGCAGGCGACTGCCGGTGGGCGATGTGCTGTTGTCCGCGATCGCCGCTGTGAGCTGGGCGTTGATCGGGATGGCAGGCGTGGCCGCGTTGGGGCTGCGTCTGCTGGAGGCGGACGCGTCGGGCTCGCTCGGGACGATGACCGCGGCTGTGGTGGCGCTCGGGGCGGGTGGTTCGGTGACGCCGTCGGGCGATGTGTCGGCCTTCGGCCTTGAGGGCGCAGAGGCGGAGACCGCCCTACAGATCACGCCACTGGGAGTGAGCCTCGTGGGTGCGCTTCTGCTGGCCTGGTTCTTCCTGCGCTCCTTGCGCGGAGCGGGAGTTGTGATCTCACCCGGTGAACTCGCGGCGCGTGCGGGCGCTGTGGTGGTGCTCTTCGTGGCGATGCTGGGCGGGCTCGCCTGGGCGGGTCACGACGTGATCACGATTGACGGCGGTTCGCTCGGGCTCGACCAGCTGCCGGGTGGCGGACTGCCGGACGACGTCGAGGTGCCCGGGCTCGGTGACATCGGAGGGCTGCTGCCCGACCGGCTCGGGGACCTCGCGGACGCGAACGCGAAGGTCGGCTTCACCGTCGACACCGTGCCGACACTGCTCGGCGGTGCGGTGTGGGTGCTCGGCGTCCTGCTGATCGCGCTGCTGGCCTCACGCCGTACGCCGCTGCCGCGCGGCTGGGAGGCCGTACACCGGCTGGTACGGCCGGCCGCGTCCGCGCTGGTCACGGTGTTGCTGGTGGCGGTCCTCGCGGGGCTCGCGGCGGCGGCGTACGCGGCGATCGGCGACGCCCATCCGAAACGGATCGCGGGCGCTGCCCTGCTCGGGGCGCCCAACGGGGTGTGGCTGGGCGTCCCGATCGGGCTCTTCGTGCCGTGGGACGGCTCGGCCTCGGGCGGGCTCGTCCAGTTCCTGCCCGCCCCCCTGGACGAGCTGCTGAGCCTGTCCTCCGACCAGCCCGCCACTCTCGGGCGGCTGGCCGAACTGGACGGGCGGGTCTGGCTGTTGGGGGTCGCGACCGCGTTGATGATGCTGTACGCGGGCGTGCTGACCGCGGTGCGTACGCCGTTCGTACGCGCGCGGGGGGCCGCCCTCGGTTTCGCGGGGCGCTGTGCGCTGCGGCTGGCGATCGTGACAGCGCTCGCGCTGCCGCTGCTCGCCTGGCTGACGGAGGTGTCCGTGGACGCCTCGCTGTCCGTTCTCGGTGTCGACGCGTTCGACGCCGGCATCGAGTTGCACGGGCAGCTGGGCATGGCAATGCTGCTCGGCGCCTTGTGGGGCGCGGGTGCGGGGGCGGCGGGGGCGCTGCTCGCCTGCGCCAGTGGGGCCGCGGGACGGCGCGCTGCACCGCTGGCGCGAGGAGGCGGGGACGGGCCGATGGAATCGACCGGGCCGGCCGAGTCGGTCACACCGCCGTACACGGAGGCCCCCGAACAGCCTGGCCCCTACAGCCCCACCCCCTCGTACCGCCCGGCGAACCCCGACACCAACCCCTATCTGCACCTCCCGGACGACTTGCGGGAGCCTGAGGACGGACGGCGACATCCTGGTGCGCGGTCGTCCGACGCCCCGCCTCCCGGTGCTCGGTCCTCCCGTGCCCGGCCCCCTGGCGCACGGCCCCCCGATGCCCCGTCTCCCGGCGCACGTCCCCCCGAGAACGGGCGTCCACCCGAGGTGTACGGCGCCCCCACGGTCGCGGGCCCCTACACCCCACCGCCCGTCCCGAAGCCGCCCTCCAAGCGCGGGCCGTCCCAGGACGGGCCGCCTCCGCCACCGGAGGAGCGGCCGCCTCCGCCCAGGCGGCCTCGCGGACGGCCGTGAGGGAGGGCTTCCGCACACGTCGGCTGGTGGGTCTCGTGGGCGTCATCGCGCGGGAACGACGAGGTCACCGAGATGACACCCAGTGTTTCCCGTCCGCTGGGCGGACCGTAGAAGCAGTGGGCAGTGAGTGCCGGTTACTGTGGGAAAACCATGAGCGCTTCGCAGACCTCCTCCGACGCCCCCACCCTCCTCGTCAAGATCTTCGGCAAGGACCGCCCCGGAATCACGGCCGGGCTCTTCGACACTCTCGCCGGCTACTCGGTCGACGTGGTCGACATCGAGCAGGTCGTCACCCGAGGCCGGATCGTGCTGTGCGCGCTCGTGACCCAGCCGCCGGCCGGCGTCGAAGGCGAGCTGCGGGCCACGGTGCACAGCTGGGCGGACTCATTGAAGCTCCAGGCCGAGATCATCTCCGGCCACGGCGACAACCGGCCGCGTGGCCACGGCCGGTCGCTCGTCACCGTGCTCGGGCACCCGCTCACCGCACAGTCGACGGCCGCGATAGCCGCCCGGATCACGGCGACGGGCGGCAATATCGACCGTATCTTCCGGCTCGCCAAGTACCCCGTGACGGCAGTCGAGTTCGCCGTGTCCGGTGCGGAGCCCGAGAAGTTGCGGACCGCCCTGGTGACCGAGGCCGCGGCCCTTGGTGTCGATGTCGCGGTCGTCGCGGCCGGGCTGCACCGGCGTGCCCAGCGCCTGGTCGTCATGGACGTCGACTCGACGCTGATCCAGGACGAGGTGATCGAGCTCTTCGCCGCCCACGCCGGCTGTGAGGACAAGGTCGCCGAGGTGACGGCGGCGGCGATGCGGGGCGAGCTGGACTTCGAGCAGTCACTGCACGCGCGCGTGGCACTCCTCGAAGGGCTCGACGGCTCCGTGGTGGACAAGGTGCGCAGCGAGGTGCGGCTGACGCCGGGGGCGCGCACGCTGATCCGTACGCTGAAGCGGCTCGGCTACCAAGTGGGCGTCGTCTCAGGCGGGTTCACGCAGGTCACGGACGACCTCAAAGAGCGGCTCGGGCTTGACTTCGCCCAGGCCAACACGCTGGAGATCGTCGACGGGAAGCTGACGGGCAAGGTCACCGGCGAGATCGTGGACCGCGCGGGCAAGGCGCGGCTGCTGCGCCGGTTCGCCGCCGAGGCGGGCGTACCCCTCGCTCAGACCGTGGCGATCGGTGACGGCGCGAACGACCTCGACATGTTGAACGCGGCCGGTCTCGGCGTCGCCTTCAATGCCAAGCCCGTCGTCCGCGAGGCCGCGCACACCGCCGTGAACTTCCCCTTCCTGGACACCGTCCTCTACCTGCTCGGCGTCACTCGCGAAGAGGTCGAGGCGGCGGACATGCACGTGGACTAGGCGCTCCGCTGGGTTGTGCGGTTCGGGGAGCTCGGTTGGTTCCGTGGTTGGCGGCTGCGGGTTCGTTGTGGCTGGTCGCGCCCACGCGGCGGAGCCGCACATTGACACAGCCCCGCGCCCCTGAAGGCCTCCGGCCTCCTGTGGAGCGCGGTACAGCACCGAACACAGACGGGCCGGCACCCTTCACGGTGCCGTGCCCGTCCACGCAGGGGCGGGCTATTCGGTCGGCGCCCAGTAGTCGAGCAGCGTGCCCAGGCCGGGCTCCAGGGTTTTCCAGGAGCCGGAGAAGCCGAGCACTGCGAACGCGGCGGTGGGGAAGTCGCGGCTGCTCATCCGCTCACGGGCGTCGCCCTCGGACTGGCCGGCCAGGATGTCGGCGAGGCCCTGTACTCCGGGGTTGTGACCGATCAGGAGTACGTTCCGCATGTCGTCCGGGGTTTCGTTGAGCACAGCGATGAGCTCGCCTGGCGAGGCCTCGTACAGCCGCTCCTCGTAGACCGTTTTCGGCCGCTGTGGGAACTCCTGAACGGCGAGTTTCCATGTCTCGCGGGTGCGGGTCGCGGTGGAGCAGAGGGCCAGATCGAAGGGGATACCGGTGTCGGCCAGCTTGAGTCCGGCGACGGCGGCATCCTTGCGGCCCCGCTCAGCGAGCGGCCGCTCATGATCGGACACCTGTGGCCAGTCGGCTTTCGCATGCCGGAAGAGGACAATCTTGCGGGGTTCTGCGACGCTCATGGAACCCAGCTTCGCATGAAACACGCCATGGGGCGCAGGGAGTTGGCACGCTGCCCCAACATGGCGGATCCTCCAGCTCAGGAGCCCTGCCGCAGCACCGTCTGCTGGATGCGCTCGATGAGCTCGCCGACCGCGGGATCACCGCTCGACGCATGGGCATCCGCGGGGTTGAGTATCAGCAACAGCAGCGCGACGAAGGCGAGCGCGGGCAGGGCGAGGGCCCACCAGGGCAGCCGAACCTCGACGCCGCCCCTGGTCGCCGAGCTGGGCCGGGTCTGCGTACGCGCCGACATGCCGCCTCCGTGGGTCTTCGACTGGGCCGTGGATCCGCGTCCTCGCGGCCACACTTCGAAGCTACGGAAGGAAGAGCCCTCAACCCATCCGGTGATCCACCCACTTGACCCTGACACTCACCCCCTAGGGGATGGTGGGGCTAGCCCCACCATCCCCTGACGGGGCCGGGGTGAGGCAACGGCATCAGGGCGCAGCGATCGACGCGACGATGCCGATGATCACGAAGATGGCGAAGAAGGCGCCGAAGACGAGCAGCATCTTCTTCTGGCCGTTCTTGGGGTTCGGGTCGAGGACAGGCATACGGCCAGTCTCGCACCCTTCGGCCGGCCCCTGCCGGTGGGGTCGCCCGCCGGTGCGGACCGGTGCGGGCCGGTCAGCGCCGGGCCAGGCGCGCGGCCTCCTCCTCGACAGTGCGATCGCGACCGGCCAGGAAGCCCGCCACGATCTGCGGGATCATCAGGGCCGTCATGAGCGCGAGCGGCAGCCCCCAGCCGCCGCTGTGCTGGTAGAGCACGCCCACCAGGAGCGGTCCCGGGATCGAGATCAGGTAACCGGTGCTCTGTGCGAAGGCCGAGAGCTTCGCGACCCCGGCGCTGGACCCGGTCCGCATGCCGATCAGTGTGAGGGCCAGCGGGAAGGCACAGTTGGCGACGCCGAGCAGCAGCGCCCAGGCCCAGGCGCCTTCCGCCGGGGCGAAATAGAGGCCCGCGTAGCCGGTGAGGCCGCACAGGCCCAGGGCGATCGCGATCGGTCCCTGGTGGGGCAGGCGCGTGGCCACCCGCGGGATGACGAACGCCAGCGGCACGCCCATCACCATCGTGACGGCGAGGAGCAGTCCGGCCGTGCCCGCCGGGACGCCCGCGTCACGGAAGATCTGCGGCATCCACCCCATCGTGATGTACGCGGCGGTGGCCTGAAGCCCGAAGAAGACGGCGAGCGCCCAGGCGGTACGGCTCCGGGTGATCCGCAGCGCGTCCGGCTCCCGGCGTGCCACGGGAGCCGAGTCCGTGCCGGGTGCCGAATCCGTGTCGGAAGCCGGGGCCGCGCCTGGAACCGGGGCCGCGCCCCGTTCGCGTACGAGAAGCACCCACGGCACCACGGCAAGGGCCGCGAGGCCTGCCCAGACGGCGAGCCCGGACTGCCAACTGCCGCCCAGGGCCCCGGTCATGGGCACGGTCACGGCGGCCGGGGCGGCGGTGCCGAGGGCCATGGCCATGGAGTACAGGCCGGTCATGGAGCCGACCCGGTCCGGGAACCAGCGCTTGACGATCACCGGCATCAGGATGTTGCTGACCGCGATGCCCATGAGTGCGAGAGCGCTGGCCGCGAGGAAGCCCGCCGTGTTCCCGGCGAAGGGCCGGATCGCCAGGCCCGCGGTGATGGCCACCATGCCGGCGCACACCACGGTGCCGGGTCCGAAGCGGCGGGCTAGGCGCGGTGCCATGACGCCGAAGACGGCGAAGCAGAGCGCCGGTACGGAGGTGAGCAGTCCGGCGACGCTGCCGCTCATGCCGAGTCCGGCACGCACCTCTTCGAGGAGGGCACCGAGGCTGGTGATCGCGGGCCGCAGGTTGAGGGCCGTGAGGACGAGGCCGACGATCACCAGGCGCGTCCCCCACGCGCGCGGGGTGGGCTTCGGGGATTCGCCGGCGATTCCGGAGGAACTGCGTAAGGCCATGGGCTGGGATGTGGACGTCGTCGTCCGGGTTTCCGTGCGGGTTTCCTCGCTTGCCATGCTGCCCATCATAGAATCATGGGATGATTGGTTGTCCACCCGGAGTCAGCTTCGTTCTGCGCGAAGGAACGCCATGCCCCTGAGCCACCCCCGACGATCGGCGCTGTCCGAGCAGGTCATCGCCGCGCTGCGCGGCCAGATCACCTCGGGCGAATGGCCCGTCGGCTCCCGCATCCCCACCGAGCCGGAGCTGGTCGAGCAGCTGGGCGTGGCCCGCAACACGGTGCGCGAGGCCGTGCGCGCGCTCGCGCACAACGGCCTGCTCGACATCCGCCAGGGATCGGGGACGTACGTCGTGGCGACCAGCGAGCTGGCGGGCGTGATGCACCGCCGCTTCGCGGACGCCGATCCCCGGCACATCGCCGAGCTGCGCTCCGCGCTGGAGTCGAGCGCCGCGAAGCTGGCCGCCGAGCGCCGCACGGAGCGCGACCTGAAGCAGCTGCACGCGCTCCTGGTCCGCCGGGAGGAGGCCTGGGAGTCGGGCGACACGGAGGCCTTCGTCGTCGCCGACACGTCGTTCCACATGGCGGTGGTGGCCGCGTCCCACAACGACGTCATGACGGCGATGTACGCGGATCTCGGCGAGGTCGTGCGCGACTGGCTGCGCGAGGACCTGGGCGAGGAGCTGACCCCCGAGACGTACATGGACCACACGCGCCTGCTGGACGCGATCCGCGTGGGCGACGCGGAGTCGGCAGCCACGGAGGCCGCGAGCTATCCGTTCCTGTGCCGCCCGAGGGGCCCTGTCACCTCCGGAGACTGACGCGTCACCTCTGACGCGTCACTTCTGGTGCGTGGCCCACGCCGAGCGGACCTCCTTCCAGCACCGGCCGGTGAGCCGCACGGTCTGCGTGGGCCCCACCGCGACCAGGGTCCCGTCGCTGTCGATGTCCCACCATCGGTCGCACTCGATGTGCAGGGCGAGCCGGTCGATCTCCGGGTACGGGTTATGGCAGTACGCGGTCACATACGAGCCCTCGACTCTGATACGGCACTCCGCCCCGAAGGGCCTGTCGACCCCCACGCGCGCGTGGGGGTCCGTTTTCGCGAGGTGCGGGGCGTCGCCGTAGGCCGGCGTGAGCGGGAGAGCGAGAGCGGCCAGCAGCGGGGCGAAGCGCGGGAAAAGGCGCACAAGGGGGGCCTCCTCTGCCGGGCCGGGGAGGGACGCTCGCGGTGAACGCCTAGTCCAGAGTGCGCAGTTGCGGCCCCCGACCGCCCGGCCGGATAGGCCGAACGGGTGAATGGCTGAGGGCCCGCGACCTGCCGGACGTTCGGCAGGTCGCGGGCCCTCACCCATCACTCGAGCCACGGCTCGGTCAAGCCACAGCGGCAGCGTCACGCACCGATCGCGTGCAGACCGCCGTCCACGTGGATGATCTCGCCCGTGGTCTTGGGGAACCAGTCGCTCAGCAGGGCGACGACGCCGCGGCCGGTCGGCTCGGGGTCCTTGAGGTCCCACTCCAGGGGCGAACGGTTGTCCCACACGGAGGCCAGCTCACTGAAGCCCGGGATGGACTTGGCGGCCATGGAGGCGAGGGGGCCGGCGGAGACGAGGTTGCAGCGGATGTTCTGCTTGCCCAGGTCACGGGCCATGTAGCGGCTGGTGGCCTCCAGTGCGGCCTTGGCCGGGCCCATCCAGTCGTACTGCGGCCAGGCGTACTGGGCGTCGAAGGTGAGACCGACGACGGAGCCGCCGTTCTGCATCAGCGGCAGGCAAGCCATGGTCAGCGACTTCAGGGAGTACGCCGAGACGTGCATGGCGGTGGCGACGGACTCGAACGGCGTGTTGAGGAAGTTGCCGCCGAGGGCGTCCTGCGGGGCGAAGCCGATGGAGTGCACGACACCGTCGAGACCGCCCAGCTCCTCACCGACGATGTCGGCCAGGCGCCCCAGGTGCTCCTCATTGGTGACGTCGAGCTCGATGACCTTGGTGGGCTTGGGGAGCTTCCTGGCGATGCGCTCGGTCAGCGTGGGCCGCGGGAAGGCGGTCAGGATGATCTCGGCGCCCTGCTCCTGGGCCAGTTTCGCGGTGTGGAAGGCGATGGAGGACTCCATCAGCACACCGGTGATCAGGACGCGCTTGCCCTCGAGGATTCCGCTCATGGTGATCAGTGACCCATTCCCAGTCCGCCGTCTACGGGGATGACGGCTCCAGTGATGTACGAGGCGTCGTCCGAGGCGAGGAACCGCACCGTCGCGGCGATCTCCTCGGGCCGCGCGTACCGGCCGAGCGGCACCTGCTTCACGATGCCCTCGCGCTGCTCGTCGGTGAGCACCTTGGTCATGTCGGTGTCGACGAAGCCGGGCGCGACGACGTTGAAGGTGATGTTGCGCGAGCCCAGTTCACGGGCGAGGGAGCGCGCGAATCCGACCAGGCCGGCCTTGGATGCGGCGTAGTTGGCCTGGCCCGGACCGCCGTACAGCCCGACGACCGACGAGATCAGCACGACGCGGCCCTTCCTGGCGCGCAGCATGCCGCGGTTGGCGCGCTTCACGACCCGGAAGGTGCCGGTCAGGTTGGTGTCCAGGACGGACGTGAAGTCCTCCTCGGACATACGCATCAGCAGCTGGTCCTTGGTGACGCCGGCGTTGGCGATCAGCACCTCGACCGGACCGTGCTCGGCCTCGATCTCCTTGTAGGCCTGCTCCACCTGCTCGGTGTCGGTGATGTCGCACTTGACGGCGAGGAACCCCTTTGGGGGCTCTCCCGAGCGGTATGTGATCGCGACCTTGTCGCCCGCGTCGGCGAAAGCGCGGGCGATGGCGAGGCCGATGCCCCGGTTTCCTCCGGTGACGAGAACCGAGCGGCTCAACGGATCACCCTTTCGATAGCCGGTCTGGTACCTCGAAAACCTATCGTTGCCGCCCCCCTTACGGAGAATCGAGCACCAACAGTGGCGTACGGGACTCACTGTCGGATCCCTACAGAAACGTGTGGCCGCGGAACCGTCGGCGCGACATGATCGGACCTGACAGGGCGACGACAGCAGGGAGACCTCCGTGCCTCATTCCATCGACGAAGCCTTCACGGCACTACCGCTCAGGTCCTTGGCCGACGCCGCGCTCGCCCGCGCCCGGGCGCTCGGCGCCGAGCATGCCGACTTCCGGTTCGAGCGGGTGCGCAGTGCGGCCTGGCGGCTGCGGGACGGCAAGCCGTCCGGGTCGTCGGACACGACCGATCTGGGGTTCGCGGTGCGCGTGGTGCACGGCGGGACCTGGGGGTTCGCTTCCGGTGTCGACATGACGATGGACGCCGCCGCGAAGGTCGCCTCGCAGGCCGTGGCGATGGCAAAGCTGTCGGCTCAGGTGATCAAGGCGGCGGGTTCGGACGAGCGCGTCGAGCTGGCCGATGAGCCCGTGCACGCCGAGAAGAGCTGGGTCTCCTCGTACGAGATCGACCCCTTCTCCGTACCGGACGACGAGAAGGTGGGGCTGCTCACGGACTGGAGTGCGCGGCTGCTCGCGGCCGACGGGGTCAGCCATGTGGACGCCTCGCTGCTGACGGTGCACGAGAACAAGTTCTATGCCGATACGGCGGGGACCGTCACCACGCAGCAGCGCGTAAGGCTGCATCCGCAGCTCACCGCTGTCGCGGTCGACGAGTCGAGCGGCGAGTTCGACTCGATGCGGACGATCGCGCCGCCGGTCGGGCGCGGCTGGGAGTACCTGACGGGCACCGGCTGGGACTGGGATTCCGAGCTGGCCCGCATCCCGGAACTGCTTGCCGAGAAGATGCGGGCGCCGAGCGTCGAGGCGGGGGTGTACGACCTGATCGTCGACCCGTCCAACCTGTGGCTGACGATCCACGAGTCCATCGGGCACGCCACCGAGCTGGACCGCGCGCTCGGCTACGAGGCTGCGTACGCCGGGACGTCCTTCGCCACCTTCGACCAGCTGGGCAAGCTGAGGTACGGCTCCGAGCTGATGAACGTCACCGGCGACCGGACCGCCGAGCACGGGCTCGCGACGATCGGGTACGACGACGAGGGCGTCGCAGGGCAGTCCTGGGACCTGGTCAAGGACGGGACGCTGGTCGGCTATCAACTCGACCGCAGAATCGCGAAGTTGACCGGCTTCGAGCGGTCCAACGGCTGCGCGTACGCCGACTCCCCCGGCCATGTGCCGGTGCAGCGCATGGCCAACGTGTCGCTTCAGCCGGATCCCGGCGGTCTCTCCACCGAGGACCTGATCAGCGGCGTCGACCGCGGGATCTATGTCGTCGGCGACCGCTCCTGGTCCATCGACATGCAGCGGTACAACTTCCAGTTCACGGGGCAGCGCTTCTTCAAGATCGAGAACGGGCGGATCGCGGGCCAGCTGCGAGATGTCGCGTACCAGGCGACGACCACTGACTTCTGGGGCTCGATGGCCGCGGTCGGCGGCCCGCAGACGTACGTCCTGGGCGGTGCCTTCAACTGCGGCAAGGCCCAGCCGGGCCAGGTCGCGGCGGTCTCGCACGGCTGCCCGTCGGCCCTCTTCAAGGGCGTCAACATCCTCAACACCACCCAGGAGGCCGGTCGATGAGCGCGCGTACGAACAAGCCGCACGAGGTCGTCGAGCGCGCCCTCGAGCTGTCCCGGGCCGACGGCTGCGTCGTGATCGCGGACGAGTACTCGACGGCCAATCTGCGCTGGGCGGGCAACGCGCTGACCACGAACGGGGTCACACGCGGGCGCACGCTGACCGTCATCGCGACCGTCGACGGCAAGGAGGGCACGTCCTCCGGGGTCGTCTCACGCTCGGCCGTGACGGCGGACGAGCTGGAGCCGCTGGTCCGGGCCGCCGAGGTGGCGGCGCGGGGCGCGGGCCCGGCCGAGGACGCGCAGCCGCTGGTCACCGGGGTCGCGGAGTCCCCCGAGTTCACGGACGCCCCCGCCGAGACCTCGTCGGGCGTCTTCGCGGACTTCGCCCCGGCGCTCGGCGAATCGTTCGCCCGCGCGCGTGAGGGCGGACGCGAGCTGTACGGCTTCGCCAACCACGAGTTCGTCTCCAGCTACCTCGGTACGTCGACGGGGCTGCGTCTGCGGCACGACCAGCCCAACGGCACGCTGGAGTTGAACGCCAAGTCGCCGGACCGTACGCGCTCCGCGTGGGCGGGGCGGTCGACGCGCGACTTCAAGGACGTGGACCCGGCGGCGCTCGACGCGGAGCTGGCCACGCGCCTGAGGTGGGCGGAGCGGCGCGTCGAGTTGCCGGCCGGGCGGTACGAGACGCTGCTGCCGCCGACCGCTGTCGCGGATCTGTTGATCTACCAGTTGTGGTCGTCGTCGGCCCGGGACGCGGCAGAAGGCCGGACGGTGTTCAGCAAGCCCGGCGGCGGTACGCGCATCGGCGAGAAGCTCGCCGAGCTGCCCCTGACGCTGCGCAGCGACCCGAACGAGCCGGGTCTGGAGTGTGCGCCCTTCGAGCTCGCGCACTCCTCCGGGGGCGACTCCTCGGTGTTCGACAACGGGCTGCCCCTCCAGGCCACCGAGTGGATCCGGGCGGGCGAGCTGGCGCGTCTGATCAGCTCCCGGCACAGCGCGGGCCTGACCGGACTGCCAGTGGCTCCCGGCATCGGCAATCTGATCCTCGACGGCGGCCAGGACCGCTCTCTGGAGGAGATGGTCGCGAACACGGAGCGCGGGCTGCTGCTGACCTGCCTCTGGTACATCCGCGAGGTCGACCCGGCCACGCTGCTGCTGACCGGCCTGACCCGGGACGGCGTCTACCTGGTCGAGAACGGCGAGGTCACGGGCGAGGTGAACAACTTCAGGTTCAACGAGTCCCCGGTGGATCTGCTGGGGCGGGCGGCCGAGGCGGGGCGCACGGAGAAGACGCTGCCGAGGGAGTGGAGCGACTGGTTCACCCGGGCCGCGATGCCGCCCCTGCGCATCCCGGACTTCAACATGAGTTCGGTCAGTCAGGGCGTGTGACAGGGCCTGCGGCTCAGGGCACATAACGGCGTGGGCTCTGTCAGTCGGGGCGTATAACCTCGTAGCTGGCTGTCATTCGACCGCCCGAAGATCATCCAAGGAGATACGAGAACCGTGACGGACATCGTCGACGAGCTGAAGTGGCGCGGGCTGATCGCCCTGTCCACTGACGAGGACGCTTTGCGCAAGGCGCTCGCGGACGGTCCCGTCACATTCTATTGCGGCTTCGACCCGACGGCGGCCAGTCTGCACGTCGGCCACCTGGTGCAGGTCCTCACCATGCGCCGCCTCCAGCTGGCGGGCCTGCGCCCGCTGGCCCTGGTGGGCGGCGCGACCGGCCAGATCGGCGACCCGCGCCCGACGGCGGAGCGCACGCTGAACGATCCGGAGACGGTCGCGAACTGGGTCAACCGGCTGCGCGGGCAGATCGAGCCGTTCCTGTCCTTCGAGGGTGAGAACGCCGCGGTGATGGTGAACAACCTGGACTGGACGGCCGGGATGTCGGCCATCGAGTTCCTGCGGGACATCGGCAAGCACTTCCGCGTCAACAAGATGCTGACGAAGGACTCGGTCGCCCGGCGCCTGGAGTCCGAGGAGGGCATCAGCTACACGGAGTTCAGCTACCAGCTGCTCCAGGGCATGGACTTCCTGGAGCTCTACCGCAGGTACGGCTGCACCCTCCAGCAGGGCGGCAGCGACCAGTGGGGCAACCTCACGGCGGGCCTGGACCTGATCCACAAGCTGGAGACGCACGCCGACGTCCACGCGCTGGCGACGCCGCTGATGACCAAGGCGGACGGCACGAAGTTCGGCAAGACCGAGGGCGGTGCCATCTGGCTGGACCCCGAGATGACGACGCCGTACGCGTTCTACCAGTTCTGGCTGAACGCGGACGACCGGGACATCTCGGCGTACATGCGGATCCTGTCCTTCAAGTCCCGCGAGGAGCTGGAGGAGCTGGAGAAGGTCACCGAGGAGCGTCCGCAGGCCCGTACCGCCCAGCGGGCGCTGGCCGAGGAGCTGACGACGCTGGTGCACGGCGCCGAGCAGACGGCCTCCGTGATCGCCGCGTCGCGCGCCCTCTTCGGTCAGGGTGAGCTGGGTGAGCTGGACGAGGCGACGCTGAGTGCGGCGCTCTCCGAGGTGCCGCACATTCAGGTCGCTGAGCCGGCCCTGGTGGTGGATCTCTTCGCCGAGGTCGGCCTGGTGGCCAGCAAGTCGGCCGCCCGGCGGACGGTCAAGGAGGGCGGGGCGTACGTGAACAACGTCAAGGTCGCCGGCGAGGACGCCGTCCCCGCCAAGGAGGACCTGCTGCACGGGCGGTGGCTGGTCCTGCGGCGCGGCAAGAAGAACCTCGCGGCGGTGGAGGTCACGGGCGGCTGAGCCCGGCGCACAGGTGAAGGGGGTGGCCGACCGGCCACCCCCTTCGCCGTACGGTCCTTCGTCGCACCGTCACGCTCGCTCCCTGCGCTCCTTGCCACCCCGTACGGCCGTGTACAGCATGTCGCCGAAGAGGACGAGGACGACCGCGGCGGCGAGCTGGAGGCCGTGGCGGCCCCAGTCGATACCGCGGGTCTCGTCGATGCCGATGCCGCGGGCGATCGAGTTGCCCACGATGGCGCCGATCATCCCGAAGATGGTCGTCAGCCAGAGCGGGCTGTGCTGCTTGCCCGGAATGATCGCCTTGGCCAGCAGGCCCAGCACAAACCCGACGATGATCGCCCACAACCAGCCCATGGCTGCCTCCTGTACGGCTCTACGTGAGCATTTCGCCCAGCTTCGGCCTGGCCGTCGTACGCCGCATGCCGGGCGCGGCCATACGCGGTACGGCGCAGTGGTGCCCGCCCGGACGGGACGGGCCCCGGTCTCGAACGTGGCGCACGTGCGGCGTAACGTGGAGGTCGTACGGGCCGGTGCGCGTCCGATGCAGACGGGTGGTGGAACGTGATGCGGAAGCACAGCGAAACCGAGGTCTTCCGGATCACCGGGGCCAGGCAGGGGCTCGCCGACGACATACGCGGCAGGCAGCGCCGCTACGTCATCTCGATGTCCGTCCGTACGCTCGCCGTGATCCTCGCGGCCACCCTCTGGAACGTCGAACGGCACGTCGCCATCGTCGCGTTGGTGCTCGGCCTCGTCCTCCCCTACATCGCCGTGGTGATCGCCAACGCGGGCCGCGAGAACGCGCCGTCGCTGCCGTCGACGTTCGTCACCATGCCCGCCCGGCCGATGCTCACGGAGCCCCGCCCGGACGACGCCGCGGAATCCGTCCCGGAAGACCTCGCGGCCGACTCCCCGGCCGACGCCCAGGGCGAGCCGCACGAGCGGACCTGACCACCGCCGATCCATGCCAGCCGGACGTCACCACTGCACCAAGCTCAAGAAAAGCTCAGATCAATCATGCTGTTCCAGTGCCGGGCAACGGGTTACCCGTGACATACTTCGTACGCGCTCCGCATCCCCCGTCGGAGCGAAAGACCGACGCCGGGCAGCTCCCCCCGTGGCTGCTCGGCGTCGCCTTTTGTCACGGAGTTTCTCCCGGCTCTTCCGCTGGTTCCCCCCTCGGCACCGCCGTCGCGCTGTAGCCGCGCCGGTCGATTTCGCGGCCCACGTTCTCTGTGGTGCCGTTCCTTGCGCGTGGCCGGCCGTGCTCGGGATCTTCTAGATGCCGTAAGGGGCGGTGATGCCGTCAAGGGTTAGGGTCGGGGGCGTGATCCTGAACGTCCCCGGCTCCGAACCCGCATCGCCCATCTGCTCCGCGAAGGGCTGCCGGGCCGACGCGGTGTGGGTACTCGCCTGGAACAACCCGAAGCTGCACACCCCTGACCGCCGCAAGACGTGGCTGGCGTGCGAGGAGCACCGTGAGTACCTGTCCAAGTTCCTTGGCGTACGGGGCTTCTTGAAGGACGTCGTGCTCCTGGAGGACTTGGACTCCCAGGAACCCCTGGAACGCCAGGAGCCGCCGCAGTCCCCCGAGGCTTAGCGAGGCTCAGCCCCGAAGTCCCCGGAGTCGGAGGGCTCTCAGCCTCCGATCGCCGACATGGGTCGCTCCGGCTGCACGAACGACGGGTCGTCCAGGCCCGCGCCCGCCTTCTTGCCCCACATCGCCAGCTTCCATACGCGGGCGATCTCCTCGTCCGGCGCGTCCGAGCGCAGGGCGGCCCGCAGGTCGGTCTCCTCCTGGGCGAAGAGGCAGGTGCGGACCTGGCCGTCGGCCGTGAGCCTCGTACGGTCGCAGGCCGAGCAGAACGGGCGGGTGACGGAGGCGATCACGCCGACGACGTGCGGGCCTCCGTCGACGAGCCAGCGCTCGGCCGGGGCCGAGCCCCGCTTCTGGGAGCCCTCCTCGGTGAGCTCGAAGCGGGTGCGCAGTGAGGCAAGGATGTCACCGGCAGTGACCATGCCCTCGCGCTTCCAGCCGTGCTGGGCGTCCAGGGGCATCTGCTCTATGAAGCGCAGTTCGTAGTCGTGCTCCACGGCCCAGGCCAGCAGGTCCGGGGCCTCGTCGTCGTTCAGTCGGGGCATCAGGACGGTGTTGACCTTGACCGGGTTCAGGCCCGCCTCGCGGGCGGCTTCGAGGCCCTCGATGACGTCCTTGTGACGGTCGCGGCGGGTGAGGGTCTTGAAGACGTCGGGGCGCAGCGTGTCCAGGGAGACGTTCACCCGGTCCAGGCCCGCCGCCTTCAGGGCCGGGGCCGTGCGCTTGAGGCCGATGCCGTTGGTGGTCAGGGACATCTGGGGGCGCGGCTCGAGCGCGGCCACGCGCTCCACGATGCCGACGAGGCCCGGGCGCAGCAGAGGCTCACCGCCGGTGAAGCGGACCTCGGTGATGCCCAGCCGGCGCCCGGCTATGTCGATGAGGCGGACGATCTCGTCATCCGTGAGCAGGTCGGGTTTGGCGAGCCACTGCAGGCCCTCTTCGGGCATGCAGTACGTGCACCGCAGATTGCAGCGGTCCGTCAGCGACACACGCAGATCAGTGGCCACACGGCCATAGGTGTCGATGAGCACGTGGGGCCCCCTCCACTCGAGCGAACAAGCACTCAGAACCAGCACTCAGAACAAGCACTCATGTGAATCAGTTACCAGCGAGCCTACGTGACAGGACCGACAACGACGGCAAGGGATCGGCAAGCGGATCACACGAGACATGGCGCGGCCGCGCCGTAGAACGTCCAGGGGACTACGGCGCGGCCGCGGCAGGCAGGGAGCCTCAGTGGGCCCCGGTGCCGGTGAGCGAGCGCACCTCCAGCTCGGCGTACTTGCCGGTGTCCGGCTCCTCCTTGGACAGGACGGTGCCGAGCCAGCCCATCAGGAAGCCGAACGGGATGGAGATGATGCCCGGGTTCTTCAGCGGGAACCAGGAGAAGTCGACGTCGGGGAACATCGCCGTGGGGTCGCCGGAGACGACGGGTGAGAACAGCACCAGGCCGACGGCCACGGTCAGACCGCCGTAGATCGACCACAGGGCGCCCTGGGTGGTGAACCGCTTCCAGAACAGGCTGTAGAGGATCGTCGGCAGGTTGGCGGAGGCGGCGACCGCGAAGGCGAGGGCGACGAGGCCTGCGACGTTCAGGTCGCGGGCGAGGGACCCCAGGAGGATGGAGACGGCGCCGATGCCGATGGTCGCCAGACGGGCCGCCCTGACCTCCTCCTTCTCGGTGGCCTTGCCCTTCTTGATGACGTTCGCGTAGATGTCGTGGGCGAACGAGGAGGACGAGGCGAGGGTGAGGCCGGCGACCACGGCGAGGATCGTCGCGAAGGCCACCGCGGAGATCGTGGCCAGCAGGATCGCGCCCCAGGCCGAGTCGACGCCGCCCAGGTGCAGGGCGAGCAGGGGCGCCGCTGTGTTGCCGGACTTGTTGGACGCGATGATCTCTTCCTGCGAGATGAGTGCGGCGGCGCCGAAGCCGAGCGCGATGGTCATCAGGTAGAAGCCGCCGATGATGCCGATCGCCCAGTTCACGGACTTCCGGGCGGCCTTGGCGTTGGGCACCGTGTAGAAGCGGATCAGGATGTGCGGCAGTCCGGCGGTGCCGAGCACCAGGGCGATGCCGAGCGAGATGAAGTCCAGCTTGGTGGTGCCGGTCGCGCCGTACTGGAGGCCGGGCTCCAGGAAGGCCGAGCCCTTGCCGCTGTTCTCGGCGGCCGTGCCGAGCAGGTCGGAAATGTTGAAGTTGAACTTCAGCAGCACCAGGAAGGTGATCAGGATGGTGCCGCTGATGAGCAGCACGGCCTTGACCATCTGGACCCAGGTGGTGCCCTTCATGCCGCCGATGGAGACGTACACGATCATGAGGACGCCGACGAGGGCGACGATGAGGATCTTGCCGGCGTCGGAGGTGATGCCGAGCAGCAGCGAGACGAGGACGCCCGCGCCGGCCATCTGCGCCAGCAGGTAGAAGATCGACACGACGATCGTGGAGGTGCCTGCCGCGGTACGCACCGGGCGCTGGCGCATGCGGTACGCGAGGACGTCGCCCATCGTGTACCGGCCGGAGTTCCGCAGCGGCTCGGCGACCAGGAGCAGGGCCACCAGCCAGGCGACCAGGAAGCCGATGGAGTACAGGAAGCCGTCGTATCCGAAGAGGGCGATCGCACCCGCGATGCCCAGGAAGGAAGCGGCGGACATGTAGTCGCCGGATACGGCGAGTCCGTTCTGGAAGGCGCTGAACTGCCGTCCGCCCGCGTAGAAGTCGGCGGCGTCCTTGGTCTGCCGGCCCGCCCATACGGTGATGAAGAGGGTGGCGATGACGAAGGCGGCGAACAGGGAGATGATCAGCGGCCGGTGCTCGCTGGCCTCGTTCGCCGCGAGCTGCACTTCGCTCGCGGCGAACTGGACCTGAGTGATCGCGGGGCTCATTCGCCGCCCTCCATCCGGGACTTGATCGCGTGGGCCTTGGGGTCGAGCTTGCTGGAGGAGTGCCGCTCGTACCACCAGGCGATGAGGAACGTGGTGAGGAACTGGGCGAGACCGAAGACGAGGGCGACGTTGATGTTGCCGAACAGCTTGGTGCCCATGAAGCCGCCCGCGTAGTTCGACAGCAGGACGTACAGCAGGTACCAGCTGATGAAGCCGACGGTCAGCGGGAAGGCGAAGGAGCGGTGGGAGCGGCGTAGTTCACCGAACTCAGCGCTCTCCTGCACCTCGACGAACTCCTCGGTGGTGGGGAGGTGAGGCTGGGATTTCGAGGGGGGCGGTGCGTCGGTAGCCACGGAGTCTCCTCGCGTTGCGGTTGCGGCGTCCGAATCGGATGCGGGCGGATGGGGATGAAGGGCTGAACTGGCAATGGACATGGTTCTTTTGGGACCTCACGGAACGTGTGGATCACGTGGGCCGAGTGGCGATGCTAGGGCCTCCCGGGTGTGATCCAACAGGGGCTCGCTGTTGCTCTCGCCCCTGCCCAAGGTCACGGGGCGATGCGAAGACCGGTTCAACGCCCGGCCGTTCTTTCGGATGTCATTTTCTGTAAGTCGTTGCTGGCCAGGGATCACGGGAGATAGCTTCGCCCCTGCACCACTCAAGTCATGTACCTGCCCGAGCACCACCTGTGTTCGGGCCGGTTCCTTTTCCGGATGATGTGGAGACCCCATGGCTCATCTGCGCTCCAGACGCCGTCTTGCGCTCGCCGTGCCCGTCGTGCTGTCCCTCACCGCCTCGCTCGGCTTCCTGCCGGGCGTCGCCTCGGCCGCCCCGGTCGACACCCCCGCTGTGGCCGCGGAGGAGGGTCCGAACCTCGCGTACGTGGTCAACACCAAGAAGGCGGACCACGGCACGATCGAGTCGGTGAAGAAGGCGATAGCCAAGGCAGATGGCACGGTTGTCGCGACGTACAAGAAGATCGGCGTCATCGTCGTCCACTCGGCCAACCCGGAGTTCGGCAAGCAGATTCGTGCCGTACGCGGGGTGCAGTCCGCGGGTGCGACGCGCACCACGCCGCTGACGCCGGCGGGGACGACGGACGAGGGCGCGGCGCAGTACCTGTCGGCCGCCGAGGCCGCCGAGGTCGAGGCCAGGAGCACGGCCGCCGAGGAGCCCCTCGAGGCCGATCAGTGGGATCTGCGCGCGATGGGCGCCGACAAGGCCGCGAAGATCAACCCGGGCAGCAAGAAGGTCACCGTCGCCGTGATCGACACCGGCGTCGACGACACCCACCCGGACCTCGCCCCGAACTTCTCCGCGTCCCAGTCGGCCAACTGCGCCGGCGGCGTGGCGGACACCAGCGAGGGCGCCTGGCGCCCGTACACCCCGGAGGACTACCACGGCACGCACGTGGCCGGTGAGATCGCCGCAGCCCGCAACGACATCGGCGTGGCCGGTGTCGCGCCCGGCGTGAAGGTCTCCAGCATCAACGTGACCGACCGGGAGAACGGCCTGTTCTACCCGGAGAGCGTCGTCTGCGCCTTCGTGTTCGCCGCCGACCACGGCGTCGAGATCACCAACAACAGCTACTACGTGGACCCGTGGCTGTACAACTGCATGGACGACCCGGACCAGCGGGCCATCGTCGACGCGGTGAACCGGGCCCAGCAGTACGCCACGAAGAAGGGCACCCTCCACCTCGCCTCCGCGGGCAACTCCAACCACGACCTCGACTCGGACGCGATCGTCGACGACTCCAGCCCCGACGACTCGACCCCGGTCACCCGCACCATCGACCCGCACGAGTGCTTCGACGTGCCGACCCAACTGCCGGGCATCGTCACGGTCAGCGCGACCGGCGTCAAAAACACCAAGTCGTACTACTCCACGTACGGCAAGGGCGTCATCGACATCGCGGCGCCGGGCGGAGACAAGTATCAGATCCCGGACACCCCGTCGAAGAACGGCCGGATCCTGTCCACGATGCCGAGCAACGCGTACGGCTACCTGCAGGGCACGTCGATGGCGGCGCCGCACGCCTCCGGGGTCGCCGCGCTGCTCAAGTCCAAGTACCCGTGGGCGACTCCGGGCCAGCTCCAGGCGCTGCTGAAGGCGCAGGCGGACAGCCAGAGCTGCCCGACCGACTACGACGGTGACGGCGACGGTGTCGTGGACGCCACCTGCGAGGGCGGCAAGCGTGTGAACGGCTTCTACGGCTTCGGTATCGTCAACGCGCTGCGGGCGGTCAAGTAAGCGGTGAGGCAGGCCGACTTGTACGCCACGAACGAATCTGGAGACTCCATGACAGCGCCTCATACGCGCTCTCGTCGCGTCCTGGCCGTCCCGGTCGGGATGGCCATGGCGACGGCACTCGTCTTACTGCCGAACGCCGGCGCCGCGGCGGCGCCCGCGGCCTCGGCGGCCGGGGACGAGGCACCGCTGCTCTCCGCCCTCTCGGCGGATGCGACCTCGCTCAGCTACGTCGTCAACGTCCGCCCCGGTCACGGCACTTCCTCTTACGTGAAGAGGGCCATCACCAAGGCCGGCGGCACCGTGGTGACGTCGTACGACAAGATCGGCGTGATCGTCGTCCACTCGTCGAACGCCGACTTCGCGAAGACCATCCGCAAGGTGCGCGGGGTGGAGTCGGCGGGCTCGACGCGTACGGCGCCACTGCCCGCGCAGTCCACGACCGATCTCGGCACCCCCAAGGTGCTCACCTCGGAGCAGGCCGCAGGCGTCGAAGCGGCGGCCGGGCAGGACCCGTTGGAGCCGCTGCAGTGGGACCTGCCCGCCATCAAGGCGGACAAGGCGCACGAGAAGTCGCTGGGCAGCCGGGACGTCACGGTCGCCGTGATCGACACGGGCGTGGATGACACGCACCCCGACATCGCGCCCAACTTCGACCGCGAGGCGTCGGTCAACTGCGTGTCGGGCAAGCCGGACACGGCCGACGGGGCGTGGCGGCCGAGCGCCTCCGAGAGCCCGCACGGCACGCATGTCGCGGGTGAGATCGCCGCCGCCAAGAACGGCGTGGGCGTCACGGGCGTCGCCCCGGGCGTGAAGGTCTCCGGCATCAAGGTGTCCAACCCGGACGGCTTCTTCTACACGGAGGCCGTCGTCTGCGGCTTCATGTGGGCGGCCGAGCACGGCGTCGATGTGACCAACAACAGCTATTACACCGACCCGTGGTACTTCAACTGCAAGAACGACCCGGACCAGAAGGCCCTCGTGGAAGCCGTCTCCCGGGCCTCGCGGTACGCGGAGAAGAAGGGCGCGGTCAACGTCGCGGCGGCGGGCAACGAGAACTACGACCTCGCGGCGGACGAGATCACCGACCCGGTGTCGCCGAACGACTCCACCCCGTCGGAGCGCGTGATCGACCCGTCCACGTGCTTTGACATCCCGACCCAGCTGCCGGGCATCGTCACGGTCGCGTCGACGGGCGCGAAGGGCATCAAGTCGTCCTTCTCCAACCACGGCATGGACGTCATCGACATCGCCGCACCCGGCGGCGACTCGACGGCATACCAGACCCCGCCCCCGCCCGCCACCAGCGGCCTCATCCTGGGCCCGGTCCCCGGCGGCAAGTGGGGCTACATGGCCGGTACGTCGATGGCCTCCCCGCACGCCGCGGGCGTGGCCGCGCTCATCAAGTCGACGCACCCGTACGCCCCGCCGGCCCTGGTGAAGGCCCTGCTGTACGCGGAGGCCGACGCCGTACCGTGCACCGACCCGTACGACATCGACGGCGACGGCAAGATCGACGCGGTCTGCGAGGGCGGCAAGAACCGCAACGGGTTCTATGGCGCGGGGATGGTGGACGCGCTGGACGCGGTGACGAAGTAGCGGACAAGCAGTGCCTCCCTGCGGGGAGTTGAGCCGGGCGACCCAGGGGTCGCCCGGCTCTTGTACGCGGTGATCGGGTGCGAGAGCCGCCGCAGACGGCGGGTGGCGGTGAGTCGCGGAGGCGGTCAGAGGCGTATGCAGGGGTGGAAAGTCGTTCCCTCAGTTGTTCTCCAGGGCTTGCCCGGATCTGAATGACTGGTGAAGATCCTGAGGTGAGTTCGATAAGACCGAGTGCCGACGCGGGTGGCGAGGTGGGCGCCGCCCGGGTGAGCCGGGCCGGGGGGCGACGGGCCGTTGCCGTTCTCGTCCTGGTGGGCCTGGCCGCGTTGATCCCGCTGGCCGGGCCGCCCGTCGTCCTGCGGGGCACGGGGGAGGCCGCCCTGCCCGCTGACGGGGGGATCGCCCTGCTGCGTACGGTGCTGTTCGCGGCGGTGTGCGTGTCGGCGGGGGAACTGTTCGCCACCCGGCTGGCCCGCCGAGTGCCGGGGGCGCCCCTGGACGACAAACCCCGGAGCTGGGCTCCCTTCGCGGCGGGCGCCGGCTTCGTCGCCGCGCTCGGGCTCGCCTCGGTCGTGGCCAACGGCAACCTGGTGCCGCGCCGGTTCTCCGACCTGGACATCGGCGGCCTGTACGAGACCCGGGACGGCATGCTCGCGCTGCTGGAGGTCAACGCGTTCGTCGTGGCGGGCCTGTGCGCCCTGTCGCGCCGTCCGGCGACCCAGGTGTGGGCGCTCGCCGCGGTGGCCGTCGCGGAGGCACTGCGGGCCCATCCCACCACGGAGTACAGCCCGCTGCTCGGCTCGGGCCTGACGCTCGTACACGTGACGTGCGCGGCCCTGTGGACGGGCGGCCTGCTGCACGTCCTGCGCCTGCAGTGGCGCTGGCGCGACCCGGAGGCGGGCGCCGCGCTTCTCGGGCTCTACGCGCGTGTGGCGGCCGTTCTGTTCGCCGCGATCACCTTGACGGGCGTGGGCAGCACCCTGCGCCGGATGCCGGCCGAGACCGTCCTGGAGCAGCTGACAGCTACGGCGTACGGGCGTGCCCTGCTGGCCAAGTTACTCCTCGTGGTCGCCGTCGCCGTCCTCGCCCTGTGCGCGCGCCGACGGCTGCGCAGGGCTGCCGACCCGCTCACCGCCTACGCCCCCGCCCGTGCGGAAGTCGTCGCCCTGGGGGCGGTGGTCGCGGTGTCCGCGGTGCTCACGGCGCTGCCGGTGCCGATTCGCTGGTGAACGCCTGATCCGCGTCAGTTGGTGACCAGGGCCTTGGGAGCGTTGCGCCCGGCTACGTCCAGCACCCCACGCGCCAGCAGGAGTTGCGCGGCGACATAGGTGGCCATGATCCAGAACTCGGGGCGCGGGAGCTGTGGCCACTCGGCGACTCCGGTCGCGATGAGCGTGTCCGAGAGCATGAAGAGGGCGCCTCCGAGGGCGGCAGTGAGGCCGAGGCGGGTTGCTCGGTACGCCATGGCCGTGAGCAGCACGCTGTAGCCGGCGACAGGGACCCGCAGTTCGGGAGGCAGGTCCGGCCACAGAAGGGCGACGGTCGTGACGAGAGCGACGCCGTATCCGGCCGCCGGCCAGGCGGCACGCACGCGTGGAGCCCCATTTTCCGCGTCGTGCCCCAGGAAGGCGTGCCTCTTGAAGAGCACGAGGTAGCAGACATGCCCGGCCGCGAAGGAACTCATTCCGGCGAGGAACGCGGCGTCGACGTCGAACAGCAGGAGCACGTCGCCTCCCCAGCCGAACAGGAGGGCGGCGGCGAGGAGTCGGGGCCCGCCGCGTAGTCCCACATGTGCGGCGAGCAGCGGCATCAGCAGCGGCTTGGCGAGCGCGTGCCCGAGGCCGGTACCGAACACCAGGCAGACGAGATCGACGACGGTGACGAGACCGAGGGCGACGAGCGCCACGCGCGCGTGGCGCTCGCGGCGGCCTGGGCTCACGCGACCGTCCCGGTGACCGTCCCTGTGGCCGTCTCCGAGACCGGATCACCTGCTTCCTCGACACCGGCAGGCGTCGGCGGCTGCCAGCCGGGCCCCCGGAACACCCGCCCCGCCCGCTCACGCCAACTGCCCGCAGCCCGCAGGTCCCTGGCGATGGCGGCGTACTCGTGCGTGGCGACGCGCAGGGGGTTGTACGTGTCGATGTTCTTCGTCAGCCCGTACACCGGCCGCTCGGTCTCCGGGACGAAGGAGCCGAAGAGCCGGTCCCAGATGATCAGTATCCCTCCGAAGTTCCGGTCCAGGTAGCCCCCTTGGGAGGCGTGGTGGACCCGATGGTGGGACGGCGTGTTGAAGACGAACTCGAAGGCACGGTGCAGCTTTCCGATGCGCTCGGTGTGGATCCAGAACTGGTACACGAGGTTCGCGGACGAGCAGAACGCGAGCGCGGCCGGATGCACACCGAGGGCGACGAGAGGAACGTAGAACGGCCAGACGGTCCAGGTTGTCCACGGCTGCCTGAGTGCGGTGGTGAGGTTGAACTTCTGGCTGGAGTGGTGCACCACGTGGCAGGCCCACAGGATGCGGATGACGTGATGCCCGCGATGCGACCAGTAGTAGAAGAAGTCCTGCGCGAGCAGCATCAGCGGCACGGTCCACCACAGGACGGGCACGCGCAGGGGCGTCAGCTCGTAGACGGCCGTGTAGATGGCGACGATCGGAATCTTCCACAGCAGGTCGAAGCCCAGGCTGCCCAGCCCCATGGAGACGCTCGTCACGGCGTCCTTCGCCTCGTACCCCGCGGCATCCCCTTCGGCGGCCGGATGTATCCGGACACTCACCATTTCGACAACGGTGAGCAGCACAAAGGCGGGTATCGACCACAGCACGACATCGGGCAGGTTCGGCATGTGTGAACCGTAGAGCGGCCGTTGAGCTGCGGCCAGACGTTGTTACCCACAAGTATTACCTAGGGTACGCGCTTGCTTCTTGGCCAACTCCACCAAGAGACGCAGATGGCCGGGCAGCTGACGGACGCTCGGGGGCGCGGGCAAGGGAGTCCGGCGAACGGACTGTCAGTCGTGCCCTTTATCCTCGGTGACCATGCTCGAAGACCGTACGTCCGCAGCGTCCGCAGCCTCGTGGCCGGCCGCGTATCCGCAGGGATACGCGGTGGTCGACGTGGAGACCACCGGCCTGGCCCGCGACGACCGCATAGTGTCGGCCGCGGTCTACCGGCTGGACGCGCGCGGTGAGGTCGAGGACCACTGGTACACGACGGTCAATCCGGAGCGGGATCCCGGGCCGGTGTGGATCCACGGCCTGACGAGCGATGCACTCGAAGGCGCGCCTCTTTTCCGGGACATCGCCGAGGAGTTCGCTGCCCGGCTCGACGGCCGTGTGCTCGTCGCACACAACGCCGTCTTCGACTGGTCGATGATCGCCCGGGAGTACGCCCGCGCGGAGCGCGAGGCGCCGGTCCGTCAGCGGCTGTGCACCATCGCGCTCTCCAAGGAGCTGGGCCTGCCGCTGGCCAACCACAAGCTGGCTTCGCTCGCCGCGCACTTCGGCGTCGTACAGCAGCGCGCGCACCACGCGCTGGACGACGCGCGCGTGCTCGCCGAGGCGTTCCGGCCGAGCCTGCACGCCGCCGCGCGCGACGGCGTACGACTGCCGCTGCTGGAGTGCCGGCCGCTCACGGAGTGGGCGGACGGGTCCGCGCCGCGCATCGGCCGGCAGTCCGGCGGCGGGGGCTACGGCGGATACGGGCCGGGGAGTTGGCGCCCCTCCCGCAAGCGGCCCGCGTGCCCTTACCCCAACCCGGGCCGGTACGAGCCGGGCAGACCGCTCAAGCAGGGCATGCGGATCGCGTTCTCCGGGGACACCTCGGTCGACCGCGAGCTCCTGGAGGACCGGGCCGTCGACGCCGGACTGCATGTCGCGACGAGCCTGTCCAGGCTCACCAGCCTCCTCGTCACGAACGACCCGGACTCCGGTACGTCCAAGGCGGTCAAGGCCCGCCAGTTCGGCACACCGGTCGTCGACGAGGCGGCCTTCGGACAGCTGCTTCTGGATGTGGAGCCGGCCGAGGGTGCGTGACGGGGCCCGCCCCGGCCCGCGGCGCGAGATCCTGGCGTACGGACGCAGGAGGGGCAGGGCGTACGACGAGAGATCCGGACGTACGGCGCGGGAGCCGGGCGTACGGGTGATTGGCGGGCGACTCGCCACGCAGCCGCTCGCCCATGCCGTCGCGGCGGCCCACCCTGTGGCGCATGGCACGTTGCGAGGTCTGCGGAAACGACTACGGGATGTCCTTCGAGGTGCACGCGCAGGGCGCGGTACATGTCTTCGACTGTTTCGCCTGCGCCATCCACCGAATGGCACCCATCTGCGAGCACTGTCGCGTCCAGATCATCGGCCAGGGAGTCGAGGTCGGAGGCCAGTGGTTCTGCGGGGCGCACTGCGCCCGCTCGGAAGGAAAGGCGGGGATCATCGACAAAGTGTGAGGCACCCCCTGCGCACGTTCGCCCTCGGCGGGACCCTCCCGTCGAGGGCCGATTCATGCGGGGTAACGTCAATGGCGTGTACCGCTTTCTGTTGTCCCGGCAGTGGGTGATCCTCACGCTGGTCGCCCTCCTCCTCATCCCCACGATGATCAGGCTGGGCATCTGGCAGATGCACCGCTACGAGGAGCGCACCGCCCGGAACCAGCTGGTCTCCGAGGCGCTGGGCGCCAAGCCGGTGCCCGTGGAGAAGCTCACCTCCCCCGGGCACACCGTCACCACCGACGAGCGGTACCGCAGCGTGACCGCGAAGGGCCGCTTCGACACCGACGACGAGGTCGTCGTCCGCCGCCGCACCAACTCCGACGACGAGGTCGGCTACCACGTCCTGACCCCCTTCGTCCTCGACGACGGCAAGGTCCTGCTCGTCAACCGGGGCTGGATCCCCGGGGCCCCGACCCAGACGGCGTTTCCCGAGATCCCCGCACCGGCCCGCGGCGAGATCACCGTGACCGGGCGGCTCATGCCTGACGAGACGACCGAAGCGAGCGGCATCAAGAACCTCGAGGGCCTGCCGGACCGGCAGATCATGCTGATCAACAGCGAGCAAGAGGCCCGCCGCCTCGGCAAGCAGGTGCTCGGCGGCTACATCGCGCAGTCAGCACCCGCGCCGAAGGGCGCCACCCCGGAGCCGATCGGCAGGCCCGGCGACGAGGACGCCGCACTGAACTACGCGTACGCGATCCAGTGGTGGCTCTTCGCGGCAGGCGTCCCCGTGGGCTGGGTGATCCTGGTCCGCCGTGAGCGCCGGGACCGGGCGGAGGCCGCTGCCAAGACGGAAGCGCCGGAGGCGGCGACACCGGCCTCCGTATAGGCGGACCGCCCGGAAGCGACACCAGCCGCCCCGTAGGCGCCGCCGGAGGCGACACCGGCCGCCGTATGGCCGTAACCGCCAGGTGCCACCGGCCGGCCGTACAGCCCGGACCGCCGACACGATCCCACTCTGATTGGTCACCGGCCGTGACGGGAACCCGTCACCCGTGCACTCATCGAACGAGCCCCACCCACCCAACGGGTCCGAGGCGACCCACACAGCCGGGAAAGAAACCGAGAAGGCGGACGGGACGGTCCCCGCCATCGAGGACTACGCGCTGATCGGCGACCACCAGACCGCCGCCCTGATCGGGCGGGACGGTTCGATCGACTGGCTGTGCCTGCCCCGGTTCGACTCGGCGGCCTGCTTCGCGAAGCTGCTGGGGGATGAGGAGAACGGTCACTGGAGGCTTGCGCCGAAGGGCGAGGAGGCGTGCACACGGCGGGCGTACCGGCCTGAGTCACTCGTGCTCGACACCGAGTGGGAGACCCCCGAGGGGACGGTACGCGTCACCGACCTGATGCCGCAGCGCGACCGCTCTCCCGACGTCGTACGCGTCGTCGAGGGCCTCAAGGGCCGCGTGACCATGCGCAGCACCCTGCGGCTGCGGTTCGACTACGGCTCGATCGTGCCGTGGATGCGCAAGTCGGACAGCCATCGGGTGGCCGTGGCGGGCCCGGACTCGGTGTGGCTGCGCAGCGAGCCCAAGGTCCGCACCTGGGGCAAGGACTACAGCACACACTCGGAGTTCACGGTCGCCGAGGGCGAAAAGGTCGCCTTCGTGATGACCTGGCACCCCTCGCACGAGCCGCGCCCCCCGCTCGTCGACCCGCACGAGGCACTGGCCTCAAGCGTCGACGACTGGCGGGCATGGGCGGCCCGCTGCCGTTACCGGGGCCCGCACCGGGACGCGGTCGTCCGCTCCCTGATCACCCTCAAGGCCCTCACGTACGCGCCGACCGGCGGCATCGTCGCGGCGCCCACCACCTCGCTCCCGGAAGAGTTCGGCGGCGTACGCAACTGGGACTACCGCTACTGCTGGCTGCGCGACTCCACGCTCACCCTGGGCGCGCTGCTGACGTGCGGCTACCACGAGGAGGCCGAGGCGTGGCGCGACTGGCTGCTGCGTGCGGCGGCGGGTGACCCGGCGGACCTGCAGATCATGTACGGGCTCGCGGGCGAGCGGCGGATCCCCGAGTACGAGGTGCCGTGGCTGCCGGGATTCCAGGGCTCGCGTCCGGTCCGGGTCGGCAACGACGCCGTACGCCAGTTGCAGCTCGACGTGTACGGCGAGGTCATCGACTCCCTGGCGCTGGCCCTGCGCGCCGGCCTGCCGAACAAACCGCACATGTGGCGTCTGCGGGAGGCCCTGATGGAGTTCCTGCGGTCCAACTGGCGCAGGCCCGACGAGGGCCTGTGGGAGGTACGCGGTCCGCGCCGGCACTTCGTGCACTCGAAGATCATGGCGTGGGTGGCCGCCGACCGCACCGCCCGGGCCCTGGAGGAGAACCCCGGCCTGAGCGGCCACCCGGACCGCTGGCGCGCGATGCGCGACGAGGTGCACCGCGAGGTGTGCGAGCGCGGTTACGACCCTGAGCGGAACACCTTCACGCAGTTCTACGGCTCTCGCGAACTGGACGCCTCGCTGCTGCTCATCCCCCGTACTGGCTTTCTGCCACCGGACGATCCGCGGGTGATCGGCACGATCGACGCGATACGCGACGAGCTCGCACACGACGGCTTTCTGCGCCGGTACTCCTCGGAGCAGACGGTGATCGACGGGCTGCCTGGCAGTGAGGGCGCTTTCCTGGTCTGCTCGTTCTGGCTCGCGGACGCGCTGCATCTCACGGGGCGTACGAAGGAGGCGCGCGAGCTCTTCGAGCGCCTGCTCGCGCTCTGCAACGACGTGGGGCTGCTGTCCGAGGAGTACGACCCCGTCGAGGGCCGCCACCTCGGGAACTTCCCGCAGGCGTTCAGCCATATCGGACTGGTGGGCACCGCCCTCACCCTGTTCGGCGAGGAGGGGGCAGGATAGGGGCATGGATCTTGGACTGAAGGACCGTGTCTACGTCGTCACCGGGGCCACCCGCGGCCTGGGCAACGCCTCCGCGCGGGAACTCCTCGCCGACGGCGCGAAAGTGATCATCACGGGCCGGGACGAGAAGACGGTGGCCGAGGCCGCCGCGGCTCTCGGCCCGAACGCCCACGGAGTCGCCGTCGACAACGCCGACCCGGCGGCCTCGGCAAATCTGATAGCCGCCGCACAGGAGCGCTTCGGCGGCTTCGACGGCATTCTGATCAGCGTCGGCGGCCCGGCGCCCGGCTTCGCCGCCGACAACACGGACGAGCAGTGGCAGTCGGCGTTCGAGTCGGTCTTCCTGGGCGCGGTCCGGCTGGCCCGCGCGGCTGCCGCGGAGCTGGCCGAGGGCGGAGTCATCGGCTTCGTGCTCTCCGGTTCGGTGTACGAGCCGATCCCGGGCCTGACCATCTCCAACGGCCTGCGCCCCGGTCTCGCGGGCTTCGCCAAGTCGCTCTCGGACGAGCTCGGCCCGCGCGGCATCCGCGTCGTGGGCGTGCTCCCGGGCCGTATCGCCACGGATCGCATGCGCCAGCTCGACGGCCTGTCCCCCGACCCGGAGGCCACCCGCGCGGCCAACGAGTCCCGCATCCCGCTGCGCCGCTACGGCACCCCGGAGGAGTTCGGGCGGACGGCCGCGTTCCTGCTGTCACCGGCCGCGTCGTACCTGACGGGGGTCATGGTCCCTGTTGATGGCGGGACTCGGCGCGGGTTCTAACTGACCCGTTCCGCCCGGTGCTTGACCCCGCGAAGGCGTACCTCGGCGGGCAGCGCGGCCAGCCCGGCCGAGTCCCTGGCGTGAGCGAGGGCCTGGGTCGTCAGGCCGTGCAGTGCGTCGCCGGGGTCGACGTGCGGTTCGAGGAGCAGCTGTACCCGTGCTTGAGGGGTGCTGCGCTTGCCGGTCAGCGCTGCCTGCGCGCGCTGTACGCCGTCCAGTGCGCCCGCCTCGCCGGCCAGTACGCCCTCCAGGGCGCGCCCGCGCAGCAGTGCCCCCTCGCCGTCGCCGGTGTCGACGAGCACCTCGGCCAGCCGACGCCGTCGTAGTACCGCAATCAGCCACCACAGGGCGAGCAGCACGGTGACGGCGAGTACGGCGATGACGGTGGGCCACCACCAGCCCTCGTCCCGCCAGCGGGTCCGGTCCGCGTCGCTCAGCAGCACATCCCGCTGCCCGTCGTGGACCCACCACGAAGGCGGATCAAGACCGAGGCCCACGGCGAGCACTGAGCCGCCGCCCACGATGAGCAGCAGGCCTGCGAGCCCCACGAGAACACGGTTCACGATCCTCAGCACCGGCCGTCACCCCTTCCGGTTCTTGTTCGCCCGCACGACACGCACGGACAGGGCAGGCCGCCGGGCCAGCCCGAGCCCCTTGATGCCCTGGGCGAGCGCAGCGTCCAAGTCGGCGCGTACATCGTCGAGTTCACGGAAGTGCGACGCCGCCCGCACACCGACCTTCCTGCGCCCCACTCGGACCCGTACCGAGCGCACCCCGGAGACCTCCATGGCCCGGTCGCGCAGCATCGTGGCGGCCGCAGACCGGTGCAGACCGGCCCGTACGTCGGCGTGGGGGCGACGCATCGGCAGTACGTCCCGAAGACCGGGCGTCACGGCGAGCAGCAGCAGCCAGATGCCGAGAGCGGCCGCGACCCCGGCGCCGACGAGCACCCAGATGTCGTCGAGGGGCCGCTCGGCGAGCTCCCGGGCGAGGGACCTGCGCCAGGCCATGGCGGACCGGTCGAGGCGCACGGCGACGACGTCGTACAGCAGGAGGCCCGCGCCGGCCAGGACCAGCAGTGCGAGGATGCCCGCGGGGACACGGCGTACGGACCAGAAGCGGCCGTTCCCGTCGTCCTCGGCGTCGGCGGTGGGCAGCGGGTCGTACGCCGCCGCGGACGCGGACTGGCCGAGTTCACTCTCGGCCGCCTTCTCGATGACGGGCAGTTGGCGGGTGCTCTCGGCGCCCTGGGACTCGCTCATTGGGTCCTCCCCTCTGCCGCGCCGCGTGCCTGCGCGGAGTGCAGGCGCTGCACCTGGACGGCGACCTCGGGCACCTCCATACCCGCCAGCATCCTTACCCGCTGTGTGACTTGGCGACGCACGGCGGCGCACTGGGCGCCGATGTCGGAGGGGTAGTCGAGTTCCAGGCCGATCCGGACACGGGCCACGTCGTGGTGCACGACGACGCTGGCGTGCGGCGGCCCGGCGTCCGGGGGCAGCACGTCCAGGGCCTCGCGCGCCGCCTGCGCGGCGATCTTCGAGACGACGCGGTCGGCGATGCGGAGCGCACCGCGCTCCGCAGGTGCGACGGTCCGGCCGGGGCTGCCGGGCCGGATGGGGGCTCCGGCCGCGGCGAGCTCACCGGTCACGTGCGTCACCGCCGCCGGTCGCCGCGAGTACGGAAGAAGTCACCGAGTTCCCAGTCGCCCTCCAGAAAGCGGCCCACCACGAAGCCGACGGCGCCGAGGGCCGCCACGAGGAGGAAGGCACCGAACCCGCCGAAGTATCCGGCGAAGCCCAGCGCCATTCCGGCGATCATGCCGATCGCGGCCATGCTCATGCTGCGCTCCTCTGAGCATCAAAGGGGGCGGTGCTACTGAAGCCGGGTCTCTTCTTCCTCTTCTTCCTCTTCCGGCAGTTTGACATCGCTGACCGCGATATTGACCTCGACGACTTCAAGACCCGTCATCCGTTCGACGGCCGAGATGACGTTCTCGCGCACGGCGCCGGCGACGTCGGTGATCGAGACGCCGTAGTCGACGACGATCTCCAGGTCGAGCGCCGTCTGTACCTCGCCGACCTCGGCCTTCACGCCCCGGGTCACGGATTTCGCACCGCCCGGGACTCGGTCCCTCACCGCTCCGAAGGTGCGCGAGAGCCCGCTGCCCATCGCATGCACCCCAAGCACATCGCGGGCTGCGAGCCCGGCGATCTTCTCCACCACGCCGTCGGCGATCGTGGTACGTCCCCTGGAGGCCGGGTCGCCTCCCCCGCGCTTGGTCACACTGGGCCTGCGGGGCTGTACTTCCGCCCCCTTCTCGCCCTCGGGGTTGTCCGTCCGGTTCCGCTGCGTCATGTCGGTCATCGCCCTGCGTCCCTTCCGGCTTGCGCTCCTTCCCTCACACTAAGTGTGGTTGCACGGCAGCGCAGCAGGTGATGCGGCAGGCTGGAGCAATGATGGCGGATCAGTGGACCCGGGCAGTACGACGTCAGCTCAGTTTCGGCAGGCTCCTTCCACTGGGGGGCCCGCGCGACGGCGCCTGGATCACGGAGAGGGCGGCCGAGTCCGTGCTGCGCCGCGCCGCGCACCATGTGCCGGGCGTACACCTCGGCACGCTACGGCTCGCGCTCGCCGACCCGGACCAGACATACGTGGCCGCCGTACCGCCTCCGCCCAGCGCCCTGCCGCCGGGGCCACTGCGGATCAGCGGCGAGTTCACCGCCACCCTCGCGACCGGCGAACCCCTCCCCACCCTCGCGTCCCGCCTCCGCGCGACTCTCGCCGAGGCGGCGACGGAGCGGCTCGGGCTGACGGTCACGGAGGTGGATCTACGCGTGACGGGGCTGCTGGAAGAGGGGGGCGAGACCGACGTACGTCCTGGTGAACGGCAGCAGACCACGGAACCTGAGCCTGAGCCTGAGCCGACACTGGAAGACGACGAGTCCCGAGTGGCAGCCGCCGCGCTCAGTGTCCCGGGCGTAGCCCGCCTGACGGGCACACTCGCCGGCCTGGGCCGCGCGGTGCACATCGAGGAGCACTCCGGTGAGGCCACCCTGCCGCGCCGTCACGTCCGCGTGGAGCTCGAGGTCCACGCGGACCGGCGAGCACTGGAGGTGGCCCGTGAGGTCCGAGAGGCGGCGAGCGAAGCACTCCCGGACCACCCATCGGTGGCGGTACTGATCACGAGGATCACAGAATGAGCCGACCAGGCGGGACGCGCCCCTTTGCGACCAGCCACAACGGACCCGCAGCTTCGAACGGCCTCCAGTAACGCGCCTAGTCACCGATCCCGGCAAGGTCCCGCAACCGCCGCCCCTGCGCGGAGCGCTCCGCGACCCGCTGGTCCTCATACGTGCGGTCAACGGCACCCTGGAGCAGCGCCTTCGTCTCGACAAGCGCATCCCGAGGCGCAGCCAACAACGCCGCCCCCAAATCCCGTACCGCATCGTCGAGCTGCTCCGCAGGCACAGCAAGATTCGCCAGCCCCGTACTCACGGCCTCCTCGGCCAGAACAACGCGCCCCGTCGCGCAGATCTCCAGCGCACGGGCGTAGCCGACCAGCCCCACCAGCGGATGCGTACCCGTGAGGTCGGGCACGAGCCCGAGGCTGGTCTCGCGCATGGCGAACTGCACGTCGTCCGCAACGACGCGCAGGTCACAGGCGAGAGCAAGCTGGAAGCCCGCCCCGATGGCATGCCCCTGCACGGCGGCGACGGACACGATGTCGCTGCGCCGCCACCAGGTGAAACCCTCCTGGTACCCGGCGATCGCCGCATCGAGCTCGGCATCGGAACTGCGCGCGAGTTCGATGAACGACGGCTCGCCCTCGAACCCCTCGGGCGAGAACGCCTGCCGATCGAGACCCGCGGAGAAGGACTTGCCCTCCGCGCGCAGCACGACAACGCGAACGGTGCCCGGCAGCAGCCGCCCCGCTTCGGCCAGCGCCCGCCACATAGCGGGGCTCTGCGCATTGCGCTTGGCCGGATTGGTCAGCGTCACCGTGGCGATCGCCTCGTGGACGGTGAGCCGTACGCCGTCCTTGTCGAGTACCGGGTCGAGCGAAGCCATGGGGCGCCTCCGATGGGTGCGGTCAGAGCGGGTGCCGTACGCGCGCACCCTCAAGTGACTGCACAGTAACCACCCGGTCGGTCACCCGACCGACCGGGTGGCCACCATCGGAGAACAAGGAGCCGCCCGGCTTCAGGCCGAGGCGGCCTTCTTACCGCGAGTCGCTCCGCCACGCCCTCGGAGCGTGACTCCCGACTCGCTGAGCATCCGGTGGACGAAGCCATACGAGCGGCCGGTCTCCTCGGCCAGTGCCCGGATGCTCGCACCGGAGTCGTACTTCTTCTTCAGGTCTGCCGCGAGCTTGTCGCGCGCGGCGCCGGTCACCCGGCTGCCCTTCTTCAGAGTCTCGGCCACCCGTGCCTCCTCATGGGAAGTGCGCTCTGGACTTCTCATGATCACCCCTCAAGAGCTTCCTGGCCACCCATTCGGCAAGGTCCGTAGGACAAGCTTTGAGTCGCGGAAGCTCATCCTCACGAGCGGAATCCTTGGTTCCGGGCAGCGGTGTCCGTACGGCCGAACGGGTTCACGCGCGAAGGTCCAGGTCAGCGGAGCGGAGCGGCCGGTCCTCGGCCGGCCGAGGACCCGGCCGCGAAATCGATGTACGACACACCTCGGTACGAGGAGATCTCACACAGATGATGGATCACGGATGAGCCGAATGATCCATACGCAGTTGATCAGTCATTCGATCAAGCCCCGCTGACCCCGCCCCGGACCGTGCGCGGCTCAGGCGAGGGCGACAAGGTCCGCGTAGTCCGCGCCCCACAGGTCCTCGACGCCGTCGGGCAGCAGGATGATCCGCTCCGGCTGGAGTGCGTCGACCGCGCCCTCGTCGTGGGTGACGAGGACGACGGCGCCCTTGTAGGTGCGCAGGGCGCCGAGGATCTCCTCGCGGCTGGCCGGGTCGAGGTTGTTGGTCGGTTCGTCGAGGAGGAGGACGTTCGCGGACGACACCACGAGGGTGGCGAGCGCGAGGCGGGTCTTCTCGCCGCCGGACAGGACCCGGGCCGGCTTGTCGACGTCGTCGCCGGAGAACAGGAAGGAGCCGAGGGTCTTGCGCACCTCGACGAGGTCGAGGTCGGGGTTCGCGGAGCGCATGTTCTCCAGCACCGTGCGATCCGGGTCGAGGGTCTCGTGCTCCTGCGCGTAGTAGCCGAGCTTGAGTCCGTGGCCCTCCACGACCTGGCCGGTGTCGGGCTTCTCCACGCCGCCGAGGAGCCTCAACAGGGTCGTCTTTCCGGCGCCGTTGAGGCCCAGGATGACGACCCGTGAGCCCTTGTCGATGGCCAGGTCGACGTCGGTGAAGATCTCCAGAGAGCCGTACGACTTCGACAGACCCTCCGCGGTGAGCGGTGTCTTGCCACAGGGCGCGGGCTCGGGGAAGCGCAGCTTGGCGACCTTGTCGGACTTGCGCTCGGCCTCCAGGCCGGCCAGCAGCTTGTCGGCGCGGCGGGCCATGTTCTGCGCGGCGACGGTCTTGGTGGCCTTGGCACGCATCTTGTCGGCCTGCGAGTGGAGGGCGGAAGCCTTCTTCTCGGCGTTCTGCCGCTCGCGCTTACGCCGCTTCTCGTCGGCCTCGCGCTGCTGCTGATACAGCTTCCAGCCCATGTTGTAGACGTCGATCTGGGAGCGGTTGGCGTCGAGGTAGAACACCTTGTTGACGACCGTGTCGACGAGGTCGACGTCGTGGGAGATCACGATGAAACCGCCGCGATACGTCTTCAGGTAGTCGCGCAGCCAGACGATCGAGTCGGCGTCGAGGTGGTTCGTCGGCTCGTCGAGGAGCAGGGTGTCGGCGTCCGAGAAGAGGATGCGGGCCAGCTCGATACGGCGGCGCTGACCGCCGGAGAGTGTATGCAGGGGCTGGCCGAGCACCCGGTCCGGCAGGTTGAGCGCGGCGGCGATGGTGGCGGCCTCGGCCTCGGCGGAGTATCCGCCCTTGGTGAGGAACTCCGTCTCCTGGCGCTCGTACTGCCTGAGTGCCTTGTCGCGGGTGGCGCCCTGGCCGTTCGCGATGCGCTGTTCGTTCTCGCGCATCTTGCGGATCAGGGTGTCCAGGCCACGCGCGGACAGGATGCGGTCGCGGGCGAGCATGTCGAGGTCGCCGGTACGCGGGTCCTGCGGGAGGTAGCCGACCTCGCCGGAGCGGGTGACGGTGCCCGCGGCGGGCACGCCCTCGCCTGCGAGGACCTTGGTGAGGGTGGTCTTGCCCGCGCCGTTGCGGCCGACCAGGCCGATGCGGTCGCCCTTGGCGATACGGAAGGTGGCGGACTCGATGAGGATGCGGGCACCGGCACGCAGCTCGATACCGGAGGCGGAAATCACGGACAGACTCCAGGGCGGGGTTGATGACGGAGTGGGCGAATGAGGTGGTGCCGCCGTAGCGCGCGCTTGGAAGTGTGGTGGCGGGCGACGGGCGGGGCGATCACGCCGTCTAATGCGCGAGGAGAATGGCCATGGGGCCAGTCTAACGGGGGTCTGCAAGCAGTTTTTCTGCGTGCGCATGTTCTACGTCACCTTTGCGGCCCGGCAGTTCGTCGCCCCGAGAGCCGGGGATTCCGGCTCCGAGGGCGTTGTCAGTGCCTGGTGCAAGACTGGGAGGAGGTCGGATTCAGCAGGTCACATGCGGCGACGAGGCGAGAGGAAGTGGTCGGCATGGCGGGCACGGTCGGCGGACGCCCGAGCATCTTTCCGACGCTGCTGTACGGGGACGCGAAGGCCGCGATCAGGCAGCTCACGGAGGCCTTCGGCTTCATCGAGGCGTCGGTGTACGAGGGCGAGGACGGCACGGTGCTGCACGCGGAGCTGGTGCAGGGCAATGGCGCGGTGATGCTCGGCTCCAGGGGCCGCGGCGGCCGCTTCGACGAGGCGATGAAGGGCTCGACCCACACCGGGGTGTACGTCGTCGTGGACGACGTCGACACGCACCACCAGCGGGCCGTCGACCACGGGGCGGAGATCCTCATGCCCCCGACGGACCAGGACTACGGATCGCGGGACTACATGGCGCGTGACCTGGAGGGCAACATCTGGAGCTTCGGCACGTACGCCCCCGAAATACAGACCTGACGCCGAATCCCGAATACGGGCCTGACCACGCCGCCCCCACTCGGCGACTCAGTTGCCTCCGGTGTGCACCTGGAAGGCGGCGCGGCGTACGGCCCTGGCCAGGGCCGGGTCGGGGTGGGCGGCGGCGAGGGCGACCAGGACCTGCACGGTGCGGGGGTGGCCGACGGCGCGGACCTCGTCGAGGAGCGCGGGCACGGTGGGCTGCACCGCGGACTCCAAGTGCCGTACGAGCAGCGGGGCTTCGCCGTGGTCGGCAACGGCCGCGGCGGTGTCCACCCACAGCCAGGTGGCCTCTTCGCGGGTGAGGATCTCGTGGGCGTCCTCGGGATCGTGACCGTCGTGCACGGCGAGCCACAGCAGGGCGTACGGACGCAGGTGGACCTCGTCGACGACGGCGCGTACGTCCGGCTCGGCGGGGGCGCCGACGACGCGCAGCGCTTCGAAGGCGAGCCCGCGCAGCAGGGCGTCCTCGCCCCGGGCGGCGTCGAGGAGTTCGGTGACGGCGCTGCCGACGGGGCGGGCGGCGAGCCAGGCGCGGTATTCGGCACGGGCCGCGTTGGGACGCAGCTGGGCACAGCCGCGGAGCATGTCCTCGGCCGGCTGCTCGATGTTTCCGGCGGGGCTCTGCGCGGCGACGCAGATCTGCTCCAGCTTGACCCACACCGCCCAGCTGCCCAGCGGGGTGAGCGTGGCCTGGCCGTCGGCGCAGGTGAGGGCGCCCACGGAGGCGAGGGCGTGAAGGGCCCAGTCGAGGAGGGGGGCGAGAGGGGTGTCGTGTGCCGGTTCCTCCACCGGCTCGGGCTGCGGCCCGTACGGGATTTCGCAGCGCTCGGTGCGCAGTTCCGTGACGCGCTGGTCGAGGAGGTCGAGGAGTTGGGTGACGGGGACGGGGCCGGCCGAGAGCTGGAGGAACGAGAGCACCTGGGGCATCGCGGAGACGACTTCGGCGACGGCCGCGTGCTCCTGGTCCTCGGGCTCCGGGCAGGCGAGCGACCAGGCGTCGAAGAGGGCGACCCAGCCGCGCAGTACGGCGCTGTCGTCGCGGTTCCAGGCGCGCAGCCGCCATCCGGGGCGGGCGCTGTGGCCGTGCACCTCGATGAGGCCCGCGAGACGTGCGGTGTCCCAGTCCGCGCGGACCTGAGCCGGAGTCAGGGCCAGGTCGTCAGCGGCCCGTTGGGCACTCGCCTCGGAGAGCGTGCCCGTGGCGTCGGGTGGCGTGCCGTCGAGGTCCCGGCCGGGGCTGAGCGCGGCGTCGGCCCAGCGGGCGACACGGGCCGCGCCGGCGAGCTGGGCACGCGCCATGCGGGCCAGTTCCGCGGGCGCCGGGGTGCCCTCGGGCGGTCGCGGTGCGGGTCGGCGCGTACGCCGTTGGTCCATCGCTCGGGGAGCGGCGGCCAGGGGTCGTGAGCGGACGAGTCGGAGCCTGGAGTCGCGCGGGATACGGGACGTCACGGGGGCAGTCTTCCGGTTGACGGTCCGAAAACCCAAACGGAAGGTCGCGGAGGGCGACAGGGAAGGCCAACGCACCGGGCTCCACGGGCCCTCACAGCCCCCGGCAACCAGGTGCTCAGGGTCGAACCGGAAGCCGAGAGGGAGCACGAAGGAACAGGAAGGAGAGGAAGGAGAGGAAGGAGAGGAGGGAGGCGGGGGAGGAAGGCTAGGGGAGCCGAGGGCTACATCAGCGGAGTGAGGAAGCGGCGCAGGGCCTCTTCGTAACCGGCCGGGTCGGCGTTCCACATGGCTCCGTGCGGGGCGTTCCGGACGGTGTGCAGGGTGACCAGGTCCGGGCGGCGGTCGGCGAGACGGCGGGAGTGCGCCCAGGGTGCGACCGCGTCGTCCGGGCCGTGCAGGACGAGGACCGGCACCTTGAGCAGGTCGGGGTCGGCCGCGCCCTGGATCCGGTCGCCCTGCATGCCCGTGCGGCCCTGAGCGGCGCGGACGGCCAGCGGAAGCAGGGCGCCGGGGATGCGGCGGGCCGCGGCGAGGGCGCGCAGCGTGTCCTCCCAGCTGAGGACGGGCGAGTCCAGCACGAGCCCGGAGATCCGGTCGCGCAGCGCGGAGTGCGCGGCGGCGCGCACCGCCATGGTGGCGCCGGTGGACCAGCCGTACAGGACGACTTGTTCGGCGCCGGAGCGCACGGCGTAGCGGATCGCCGCGTCGAGGTCGGGCCACTCGGTCTCGCCGAGGTGACAGAGGCCGTCTGGTGGGCGGGGTGCGCCGGGGTCACCGCGGTAGGCGAGGTCGAGAACGGGGAAGCGGAGGCGGTGCAGCAACTCCATGACGTTCATGGGGTGTTCGCGGGTGGTGCCCAGACCGTGCACGGTGATCACCCAGGGCTCGCGGGCGCCTGGCAAGAACCAGGCGGGCAGGGCGCCGAGTTCGCCGGGGATGTCGACGTCGGTGTGGTCGAGGCCGAGCGCGGTGCTCGGGTCGCCGATGTGCACGGTCGGGGTGAACCACACCTTGTCGCCGGCTTCCAGCGTGCCGCGGGTGACGCGTTCCAGTCGGCGTACGACCGTGTCGGCGGGGTGCGGGACGGCGTCCAGGACCGTACCGACGACGGCATGGCTCGCGTTGTCGCTCAGGCCGTACATGCCCGGCCGCTGGGAGGCCAGGGCGCGGGTGAGCGTGATCCGCCCGGCAGCCGTGGCGTGCACGGTGAGCCGGGGTTCGGTGGGCAGCGGTCGGTCCGGCGACGCCTTCAGGGCGGCGTCGCTCGCGAAGCGGCCGGCCGCGACGGTGGCGGCTCCGGCGGCCAGGGCGGCGGTGACGGCCGCGGCCGTCACTTTCACTGTGCGCACGGGTCCAGTCTCCAGACGGAGCCCGCTGTCGGCCAGCCGAAGGGACCGTGAAAAGTGCGCCCGGAGGGCGGCTACGGCTGGCCGTACCCCTTCAACCGCTCCCCCACCTCCGCCACCTGCTCCCGGCTCAGCAGCGACGGCGAGTGGCCCGGAAGCGACGACGCCGTCAGCCACAGGCGGCACATCCACTCCAGCTGGGCCGTGCGGTCGTAGGCCTGGAGGAGGGTGGTGCCGTAGGTGAGTGTGCCGTGGTTCTGGAGGAGGCAGGCCGTGCGGTTCCGCAGTGCCCGGAGCATGTTCTCGGCCAACTTTTCCGTGCCGTAGGTCGCGTAGGGGGCGACGCGGACGGGGCCGCCGAGCGCGGCGGCCATGTAGTGGATGAGCGGCAGCTCGGGGACGAGCGTGGAGACGGCCGTGGCGTGCACGGCATGGGTGTGGACGACGGCACGGGCGTCGGTGCCGCGGTAGACCGCCAGATGCATGGGCAGTTCGCTGGTCGGAACGAGTGAACCGAGCACCTGCCGGCCGTCGAGACCGACCCCGCAGACGTCCTCGGGCCCGAGTTCGTCGTATGGGACTCCGGTCGGCGTGACCAGGACGGTGTCCCCGACCCGGACCGACACATTGCCCGACGTTCCGACAACCAGCCCTTCGGACACCGTCCGGCGGGCCGTCGCCACAAGCTCGCGCCAGGCCCGTTCCGTCGCGTCCCGCGCGCCCTGCCCCGCCACGTCCCGCCCGTACCCTGCGTCCCACCGCTCTTCGGCCATGCCGCGATCCTGCCAGCCGCGCGCCCCGGCCCGGCGCGGGCCGGGGCACTTTAGGGCGGAACGCGCACCTCCGAAAGGGCGCATATACGAACAGAACGCCCGCCCGGATCAATTGGCCGACGACCGACGGAGTTTCACGGATCTTCCAATAACCTCGGGGAGATTTGTCGTGCACGCCGCCATTCCGGGGGGAAAAATGGCCCGTGATCGCAAACCGTCCCGAAGTCGCCGGCTGTCACGCAGTCGTCGCGCCCGTTTCGCCGTGCTCTCCGTGGCGACTCTGACCATCGGCACCACCGCCCTCGTCGAGGTTCCGGTCTCGGCGGCAGCCAAGCCCAAGGGGCACGACGTCTCTTCGCACCAGAAGAACGTCAACTGGTCGAAGGCGAAGAGCAAAGGCGCCAAGTTCGTCTATGTGAAGGCGACCGAGTCCCACACCTACCGCAATCCCTATTACGGCCAGCAGTACCACGGCGCCCGCAACGCGGGCCTGGTCCGCGGGGCGTACCACTTCGCGCTGCCGCACAAGTCGTCCGGCCGGACACAGGCGGCGTACTTCGTACGCAACGGAGGCGGCTGGCGGGCGGACGGCTGGACGCTGCCACCCGCGCTCGACATCGAGTACAACCCGTACGGCAAGAAGAAGTGCTACGGCCTGAGCAAGGCCAAGATGGTCGGCTGGATCAAGTCGTTCAGCAACGAGGTGAAGCGGCAGACCGGCCGCCGCCCGGTGATCTACACCACCACGCACTGGTGGAAGAACTGCACCGGCAACAGCTCGGCGTTCGCCTCGAACCACGCACTCTGGCTGGCCCGCTACAGCTCGTCGGCGGGGGCGCTGCCTGCGGGCTGGAGGACGTGGACGTTCTGGCAGTACGACAACGGCGGGAGCCTGCCGGGTGACCAGAACGTGTTCAACGGTTCCATGAGCCGGCTCAAGAAGTTCGCGAAGGGCTAGAAGCAAGGGCCGGCGGAGCCCGGCACTCCGCCTCAGTTCGACTACACGCCACCCCTCCGGGTACCTGGAGGGGTGGCGTCTCGTTACAGTGACGCCTCGTTTCGATACATCTCGTGGCCCTGCTGAGTTCATCTTCCGTTCATCCAGGTTGCCTACGGTCCACGAGCCGCTGACGTCCAATAGAAGACCAGGTAAATGGAGAACTTCTCGCTGATCCTCGCGATAGTGGTGGTCACCGCCCTCGCGTTCGATTTCACGAACGGTTTCCACGACACCGCCAACGCGATGGCCACTACCATCTCGACCGGCGCGATGCGGCCCAAGGCCGCGGTGGCCATGTCCGCCGTACTCAATCTTGTCGGCGCCTTCCTCTCGATCGAGGTCGCCAACACCATCTCCAAGGGCCTGGTCGACGAAACCGGCATCCAACCCGAGGTGATCTTCGCCGCGCTCGTCGGCGCCATCCTCTGGAACCTGCTGACCTGGCTCGTAGGCCTGCCGTCCAGTTCCTCGCACGCCCTCATGGGCGGCCTGATCGGCGCCACCATCGCCTCGGCCGGCGCCGGCGCGGTGCACGGCGACGTCCTGGTCACCAAGGTGCTGATCCCCGCGATCGCCGCCCCGCTGGTCGCGGGCCTTGCCGCGATGCTTGCCTCCAAGCTGACGTACAGGCTCGGCAGGAACGCGAACGGCGAAGCCGCCAAGAAGGGCTACCGCACAGGTCAGATCGCCTCCGCGGGGCTCGTCTCGCTGGCTCACGGCACGAACGACGCGCAGAAGACCATGGGCATCATCACCCTCGCCCTGGTCACCGGCGGCGCCATCGCCCCCGACTCCGACCCGCCCGTCTGGGTCATCCTCTCCGCCGGTCTCGCGATCGCACTCGGCACCTACCTCGGCGGCTGGCGCATCATCCGGACGATGGGCAAGGGACTCACCGACCTCCAGCCGCAGCAGGGCTTCGCCGCCCAGACCAGCGCGGCCACGGTCATCCTGGCCTCCTCGCACCTCGGCTTCTCCCTGTCCACCACGCACTCGGTCTCCGGCTCGGTGATGGGCGCGGGCCTCGGCCGCAAGGGCGGTGTGGTCCGCTGGTCCACCGCCACCCGGATGTTCGTCGCCTGGGGCCTGACGCTGCCGGCAGCGGCCCTGGTCGCCGCGATCGCGGAGTACGTGACCTCCTTCGGCACCTGGGGCACCGCGTTCGTCGCCGTCTTCCTGATCGCGTCCAGCGCCGCGATCTGGGTGGTCTCCCGCCGCGAGGTGGTCGACCACACGAACGTCAACGAGGTCGACGACGCAGAGGAGACCCCCGACGTGGTGACCACGGCCATCGCCGCCGTCACCCCGCCCCCGACGGGCACCGTCGAAGAGCCGGACACCGAGCCCGCCACCCGCACCGCCACGGTCTGAGGAATCCACACCATGCACATCGACTGGGCAGCCCTCGGCTCCGTCTTCGGAGTCAGCCTCATCGTCACCGTCGCCCTCGTGGGCCTGTTCACCCTCGGCATCGCCGGCCTCTCCCGGCGCGAGTCGGCGTCCGCCCAGGGCAACTCCGCGCTCCTCGCGACCACCGGCGCGTACGCATGCTTCACGGCGTGCACGGCGGCGGTCGCGTACGGCATCTACCTGATCGTGGCCTGACGTCCCTGCACCCCACCCTTTGACGTCCGGCGCCCCACCCGCCCGTGTGGGCCTTAGCACACTCTCCCTCCGCAGGTCAGCGGCAAGTTGACGGCGGTTCGCGGGCGTGGTGGACTGCCCGAGCCAAGTACGGCGGCAGAAGAGGAAGCCGGTGTGAGTCCGGCGCGGTCCCGCCACTGTGACCGGGGAAGCAGTTCCCCGGGAGCCAGGAACTCTCGCCGTCGGTCTCGTCGAACCAGGGCGCGGACACCCTGAGTGAGGACATATCGCCATGTGCGGCTGCCTGTTGCGGATCAGTTTGCCGAGTACGAGGGTTTCAAGGGCGCAAAGGGTTCTGCCTGACGTAGCGACAGGCTGACCCCATGCGTGCCGATCGCGTTTTCGCGTACGGCGCCGCCGCCGGCCTCCTCGGTGACCTCCTCCTCGGCGATCCGCGCCATGGGCATCCGGTCGCCGCGTTCGGGCGGGCCGCGGGCGCCGTGGAGCGGGTGTTGTGGCAGGACCACCGTGGGTGGGGCGCGCTGCACACCGCCGTATGCGTAGGCGGTGCCGTATCCCTCGCGGCCATCGCCGCCACGTCCGTACGTACCTCCCGTACCGCCTCCGTCGCACTGACCGCCACCGCCACCTGGGCCGTGGTCGGCGGGACTTCGCTCGGCCGCGAGGCCCGGGCCGTCGGCGAGGCACTCGCGGCCGGGGATCTCGAGGCGGCCCGGGAGCGGCTGCCGCACCTGTGCGGACGGGACCCGCAGGCGCTGGACGCCGACGGGATCGCCCGGGCCGTCGTCGAGTCCGTCGCCGAGAACACCTCCGACGCGGTGGTGGGCGCACTGGTGTGGGGTGCGGTGGCAGGTGCGCCGGGGCTCGTCGGTTTCCGGGCCGTCAACACGCTGGACGCCATGGTCGGGCACAAATCGCCCAAGTACCGGCGGTACGGCTGGGCTTCCGCGCGGCTCGACGACGTGGCGGGCTGGCCGGGCGCCCGGCTGACCGCCGTGCTCGCGACCGTCGCGGGCTGCGATCCCCGCGGGGCCGTACGCGCCTGGCGCACCGACGCCGCCAAGCACCCGAGCCCCAACGCCGGGCCCGTCGAGGCCTCGTTCGCGGGGGCGTTGGGCGTACGCCTTGGCGGGACACTCTCGTACGGCGGGCGAGTTGAGCACCGGCCGGTACTCAACGGCGAGGGACGGGCCGTCCAGGTCGACGACATCGAGCGGGCCGTACGCCTCTCGCAGCGGGTGGGCGGACTGGCCCTCGGTGTGTGCGTGGCCGGACGGCTCCTCACGACACGGCTTCTCAACGGGCGGCTGAGCGCAAAGGGGCGTACGTCATGAGCGGCGGCGGGCTGCTTGTCGCAGGGACCACCTCCGACGCCGGCAAGAGCGTCGTCACCGCCGGGATCTGCCGGTGGCTGGTGCGCCAGGGCGTCAAGGTCGCGCCCTTCAAGGCGCAGAACATGTCCCTCAATTCGTTCGTCACACGCGAGGGCGCCGAGATCGGGCGCGCGCAGGCCATGCAGGCACAGGCCGCACGCGTCGAGCCGACGGCGCTCATGAACCCCGTACTGCTGAAGCCGGGCAGCGACCGCAGCAGCCAGGTCGTGCTGATGGGCAAACCGGTGGGCGAGTTGAGCGCGCGCGGGTTCTTCGGGGGTTCTGGGCCCGCGGCGGAGCCGCTGTCAGGCGCTGTGTCCCCCGGGAAAGTGCTGCACGGGGGCAGGCAGGAGCAGCTCCTTGGAACCGTGCTGGAGTGCCTGGCCGAGTTGCGGGGCACGTATGACGCGGTGATCTGTGAGGGGGCGGGCAGTCCCGCCGAGATCAATCTGCGGCGGACGGACATCGTGAACATGGGAATCGCCAGGAACGCCCGGCTTCCCGTGCTGGTGGTGGGTGACATCGACCGTGGCGGGGTCTTCGCGTCGTTCTTCGGGACGATCGCTCTGCTGTCCCGCGAGGACCAGGCGCTCGTCGCCGGGTTCCTGGTCAACAAGTTCCGCGGCGACGTGTCGCTGCTGGAGCCGGGGCTGGACATGCTGCACTCCCTCACCGGACGCTCCACGTACGGCGTGCTCCCCTTCCAGCACGGCCTCGGCATCGACGAGGAGGACGGGCTGCGCGTGTCACTGCGGGGCACGGTGCGCGAGTCGGTGGTCGCTCCGCCCGTCGGGGAGGACGTCCTACGGGTCGCCGTCTGCGCGATCCCCCTGATGTCCAACTTCACCGACGTGGACGCGCTCGCCGCCGAACCGGGCGTCGTCGTGCGGTTCGTGGATCGGGCGGAGGAGCTGGCCGACGCGGACCTGGTCGTCGTGCCCGGCACCCGAGGGACGGTCAGGGCCCTGGAATGGCTGCGGGAGCGCGGACTCGCGGATGCGCTGATGCGCAGAGCCGCTGAAGGGCGGCCCGTCCTCGGGATCTGCGGCGGCTTCCAGGCGCTCGGCGAGCACATCGAGGACGAGGTCGAGTCGCGCGCGGGCCATGTCGACGGACTCGGACTCCTCCCCGTACGCGTGCGGTTCGCGCGGGAGAAGACCCTCACCCGCCCCGTCGGCGAGGCCCTCGGCGAGTACGTCGAGGGGTACGAGATCCATCACGGCGTAGCCGAAGTCACCGGCGGAACCGCGTTCATCTCTGATGACAATGGACACAGCTTGGACGGCTGCCGGGTCGGCGAGGTCTGGGGGACGCACTGGCACGGCTCGCTCGAGTCGGACGGTTTCCGGCGGGCCTTCCTGCGCGAGGTGGCGGCCGCCGCGGGCCGCCGTTTCGTACCGGCCGCAGACACGTCGTTCGCCGCGCTGCGTGAGGAGCAGCTGGACCGGCTCGGCGATCTGATCGAGAACCACGCGGACACGGACGCGCTGTGGCGACTCATCGAGTCTGGCGCGCCCTCAGGACTGCCCTTCATTCCACCGGGAGCGCCCGCATGAGCACAGTGCTGTTGTTGTCGACCGCCGATACGGATCTGCTGGCGGCCCGGGCCGCTTCCGGCGCCTCGTACCGGATCGGCAATCCGACCCGGGTGGATGTGGCGGAGGAGCTGCCCGCGCTGATCGAGGGCGCGGACATCGCCGTCGTACGCCTGCTGGGTGGCAAACGCGCCTGGGAGGACGGGCTCGCGGCGTTGAAGGCGTCCGGGATCCCGACGGTACTGCTCGGCGGAGAGGCCGTTCCCGACGCGGAGTTGATGGCGGAGTCGTCGGTGCCGGCCGGTGTCGTGGCGGAGGCGCTTCGGTACCTCGTCGAGGGCGGCCCCGGGAACCTCGCCGAGCTGGCCCGCTTCCTCTCCGACACCGTGCTGCTCACGGGCGAAGGCTTCGAAGAGCCGCAGAAGATGGCCGAGTACGGCGTCCACGGTGAGCGTCCGTACGTCGACGGCCGCCCGACCGTCGGCGTCCTCTTCTACCGGGCCCACGAGCTGTCCGGCAACACCGCCTTCGTGGACACCCTCTGCGACGCGATCGAGGCGCGCGGCGCCAACGCCCTTCCCGTGTACTGCGGTTCGCTGCGCGGTGCCGACGCCGGCCTGTACGAGATCCTCGGGCGAGCCGACGCGCTGGTCGCCACCGTGCTCGCGGCAGGAGGCACGCACGCCTCGCAGGCGTCGGCCGGCGGTGACGAGGAGGCCTGGGACATCGGGGCGCTGGCCGACCTCAACATCCCTGTGCTGCAAGGGCTTTGCCTCACATCGTCGAAGCAGGCATGGGATGACTCCGATGCCGCCCTCTCCCCCATGGACGCGGCGATGCAGGTCGCGATCCCGGAGTTCGACGGACGGATCGTCACGGTCCCGTTCTCCTTCAAGGAGCAGGGCCCTGACGACGTTCCGGTGTACGTCGCCGATCCGGAGCGGGCCGGGCGGGTGGCCGGAATCGCCGTACGGCACGCGCAGTTGAAGCACAAGCCGAACGACGAGAAGAAGCTGGCGCTCGTCTTCACCGCCTACCCGACGAAGCACTCGCGGGTCGGGAACGCGGTGGGGCTGGACACGCCCGCATCGGCCGTGCGGGTGCTGGATGCCCTGCGGGACGCCGGGTACGGGGTGAGCGGATACCCCGACAACGGCGACGAGTTGATCCACCGGCTCATCGAGGCCGGCGGTCACGACGTGGAGTGGCTGACGGAGGATCAACTGGCCTCCGCACCCGCGCGCGTACCGCTCGCCGACTACCAGGCCTGGTTCGACAAGCTCGACCCCGGACTGCGGGACGGGATGCTGGAGGCGTGGGGTGAGCCGCCGGGTTCGTTGTACGTCGACGGGGACGACATCGTGCTGGCCTCCCTCCAGTTCGGGAACGTCGTGGTCATGATCCAGCCGCCCCGTGGCTTCGGCGAGAACCCGATCGCCATCTACCACGACCCGGACATGCCGCCGTCGCACCACTACATGGCGGCGTACAGGTGGCTGGAACTCTCGTTCGGCGCGGACGCGATCGTACACATGGGCAAGCACGGCACGATGGAGTGGCTTCCCGGCAAGGGACTCGGGCTGAGCGGGGGTTGCGCACCGGACGCAGTGCTCGGCGACCTGCCGCTGATCTATCCCTTCATCGTCAACGACCCCGGCGAGGGCACCCAGGCCAAGCGCCGCGGTCACGCCACGGTCGTCGACCACCTGGTGCCGCCGATGGCGCGCGCGGACACGTACGGGGATCTCGCGAAACTGGAGCAACTGCTCGACGAGTACGCCCTGGTGTCCGACCTGGATCCGACGAAGGCGCCGACGGTGCGCGCCCAGATCTGGACGCTGGTCAAAGCCGCCGAATTGCACCACGACCTGCATGTGGACGATCAGCCGGACGACGACGCATTCGACGAGTTCGTCATGCACATCGACGGCTATCTGTGCGAGATCAAGGACGTCCAGATCCGGGACGGGCTGCACATCCTCGGCGGTGGCCCGGTGGGCGAGCCACGCGTCAATCTCGTACTCGCCGTCCTGCGGGCCTCACAGGTGTGGGGCGGTGCGGCGAACGCGCTGCCTGGCCTGCGCGCCTCGTTCGCGTCTCATTTCGGCCTGGTCGAGAAGGAGCTGCTCGCCGAGCCGGGCACGCCGCTGAAGGTGCCGGCCGAGCTGACCGACCTCGTCGACGGACCGTCACGCACGGCCTCGGACGCGATCGACCTCCTGGAGATCCTGTGCCGCCGGGTCGCGGAGGGCATGGAGGAGCGCGGGTGGGACGTCACGGCCGTGCCAGGTCTCGTACGCGAGGTCGTCGGCACCGAACTCCCGGACGCGGTCGCGGTGTTGGAATTCGCGTGCCGTGAGGTCGTGCCGCGTCTCGCCCGTACGACTGACGAGATCGACCACATCCTCCGGGCCCTGGACGGCGGTTACGTCCCGGCGGGCCCGTCGGGCTCCCCGACCCGCGGTCTGGTCAACGTCCTCCCGACCGGCCGGAACTTCTACTCGGTCGACCCCAAGGCGATCCCGTCACGGCTGAGTTGGGAGGTCGGGCAGTCGCTCGCGGACTCGCTCGTGCAGCGGTATCTCCAGGACACGGGTGAGTATCCGCAGTCCGTGGGTCTGACGGTGTGGGGTACGTCCGCGATGCGCACGCAGGGCGACGACATCGCGGAGATCCTGGCCCTGCTCGGCTGCCGTCCGGTGTGGGACGACGCGTCGCGCCGGGTGACGGGCTTCGAGGTGGTTCCGGTCGAGGAGCTGGGCCGGCCGCGGATTGACGTCACGGTCCGTATCTCCGGGTTCTTCCGCGATGCGTTCCCGCATGTGGTGGGGCTGATCGATGACGCGGTGCGGGCGGTGGCGGAGCTGGACGAGCCCACGGACAGGAACTTCGTACGGGCGCACGCCGACGAGGACACCGCTGAGCACGGCGACCGGCGACGTGCGACGGCCCGCATCTTCGGTTCGAAGCCCGGCGCGTACGGGGCGGGGTTGCTGCCGCTCATCGACGCCCGCAACTGGCGCTCCGACGCCGATCTCGCCGAGGTGTACGCGGTGTGGGGCGGCTATGCGTATGGGCGCGGACTCGACGGGCGGGCAGCGCGCGGCGACATGGAGACGGCGTTCAAGCGGATCGCTGTCGCCGCGAAGAACGTGGACACCCGTGAGCACGACCTCGTCGACGCGGACGACTACTTCCAGTACCACGGCGGGATGGTCGCCATGGTGCGGCATCTGACGGGGGCGAGTCCGGAGGCGTACGTGGGCGACTCCGCCACGCCCGACCAGGTGAAGACCCGCACCCTCGGCGAGGAGACGCACCGCGTGTTCCGCGCCCGCGTGGTCAACCCGCGCTGGATGGCCGCCATGCGGCGCCACGGCTACAAGGGTGCGTTCGAGATGGCGGCGACCGTCGACTACCTCTTCGGGTACGACGCCACGGCCGGGGTTGTGGACGACTGGATGTACGAGAAGCTCAGCGCCGAGTACGTCTTCGACGCGGAGAACCGGGACTTCATGAAGAAGTCCAACCCCTGGGCGCTGAGGGGGATCACAGAGCGGCTGCTGGAGGCCGCCGACCGGGGGCTGTGGGCCGAGCCGGACGCCGACACGCTGGAACGGCTGCGCGCCACGTACCTGGAGCTCGAAGGCGACTTGGAGGGCGACGACCAGTGAGTACCCCCTTTCCGTTCACGGCTGTCGTCGGTCAGGACGACCTGCGGCTCGCCCTGCTGCTGAACGCCGTGTCACCTGCGGTGGGCGGCGTGCTCGTGCGCGGCGAAAAAGGCACCGCCAAGAGCACAGCCGTACGCGCCCTTTCCGCGCTCATGCCGGAGGTGGACGTCGTCGCCGGGTGCCGCTTCTCGTGCGACCCGGTGTCGCCGGATCCGGCGTGTCCGGACGGGCCGCACGAGACGGGCGCGGGTACGTCCCGTCCGGCCCGGATGGTCGAGCTGCCCGTCGGCGCGTCCGAGGACCGGCTCGTGGGGGCGCTGGACATCGAGCGTGCCCTGTCCGAGGGCGTGAAGGCCTTCGAACCCGGCCTGCTCGCCGACGCCCACCGCGGGATCCTCTACGTCGACGAGGTGAATCTGCTGCACGACCACCTCGTCGACCTGCTCCTGGACGCCGCCGCGATGGGTGCCTCGTACGTCGAGCGCGAGGGCGTCTCCGTGCGGCATGCCTCCAAGTTCCTCCTTGTCGGCACCATGAATCCCGAAGAGGGCGAGCTGCGGCCGCAGTTGCTGGACCGCTTCGGACTGACCGTCGAGGTCGCCGCCTCGCGGGAGCCCGACCAGCGGGTCGAGGTCGTGCGGCGGCGGCTCGCGTACGACGACGACCCGGCCGGCTTCGCGGCGCGCTGGGCCGACGACGAGGCCGCCGTACGGGCGCGGATCGTGGCGGCGCGGGAGCTGTTGCCCTCCGTACGGCTCGGCGACGGGGCGCTGCGGCAGATCGCGGCGACCTGCGCGGCCTTCGAGGTCGACGGGATGCGGGCCGACATCGTGATGGCGCGGACCGCGACGGCGCTGGCCGCGTGGGCCGGGCGGACGGATGTCCTCGCGGAGGACGTGCGACAGGCGGCTCTGCTCGCGCTGCCGCATCGGCGGCGGCGTAATCCCTTTGATGCGCCGGGACTTGACGAGGACAAGCTCGACGACACGCTGGAGGAGTTCGGCGGCGGTGACGACGCCGGCGACGAAGACCCGGATCCGGATCCGGATCCGGATCCGGATCCGGACGGGCCCGGCGGTGGCGGGCAGCCGCCGCAGGACGGGCCGGACGGGGATGACTCCCCCGCCGCTGATGTTCCGGCGCAGGGCGAGCACTCGGAGGGCGACGGGCAGGCACCGGCAGCACCCGGTGGCGGTGAGCAGTCCCCCGTACGGGCTGCCGAGCCCTTTCGTACCAAGATGCTGAGCGTGCCCGGACTCGGCGAGGGTGCTGCCGGACGGCGGTCCCGGGCGCGGACCGAGCACGGGCGGACCACCGGGGCCCGGCGGCCCCGAGGGGCGCTCACCAAGCTGCACTTGGCGGCGACCGTGCAGGCCGCGGCCCCGCATCAGCGGGCGCGCGGACGGTCGGGGCCCGGACTTGTCGTACGGCGCGACGATCTGCGGCAGGCGACGCGGGAGGGCCGTGAGGGGAACCTCGTGCTGTTCGTCGTGGACGCCTCCGGGTCCATGGCCGCACGGCAGCGGATGAGCGCGGTGAAGGGGGCCGTGCTGTCGCTGCTGCTCGACGCGTATCAGCGGCGGGACAAGGTGGGGCTGGTGACCTTCCGGGGGAAGGACGCCGAGGTCGCGTTGCCGCCGACCTCGTCGGTGGACGCGGCGGCGGCACGGCTGGAGTCGTTGCCGACGGGTGGGCGGACACCGCTGGCCGCAGGGCTGTTGCGTGCCCATGACGTGCTGCGGGTGGAACGGCTCAGGGATCCCGCGCGGCGTTCACTCGTCGTCGTGGTGACGGACGGGCGGGCCACGGGTGGGCCGGAGCCCGTCACGCTCGCTGGGCGCGCGGCGCGGCTGTTCGCGGCCGACGGGGTCGCGTCCGTGGTCGTCGACTGCGAGTCGGGGCCCGTACGGCTCGGGCTTGCCGGGCAGCTCGCAGGTGAACTCGGCGGTACGGCAGTGACGTTGGACGAGCTGCGGGCCGACTCGATCGCCGGTCTTGTCAGGGACGTTCAGGGCAGCAGGGGCAACGGCAGGAGGGCCGCGTAATGCCGCAGGGACAGCCGAGTGTCGTACCGGACGACGGTTTGACGACGCGTCAGCGACGTAATCGGCCGCTGGTCGTGGTGCATACCGGGATCGGCAAGGGCAAGTCCACCGCCGCCTTCGGGCTCGCGTTGCGGGCCTGGAATCAGGGGTGGCCGATCGGGGTGTTCCAGTTCGTGAAGTCGGCGAAGTGGAAGGTCGGCGAGGAGAACGCGTTGCGGGTCCTCGGTGCCTCCGGTGAGGGCGGGTCCGTCGACTGGCACAAGATGGGTGAGGGCTGGTCCTGGGTGCAGCGCGACTCCCAGATGGACAACGAGGAGAAGGCCCGCGAGGGGTGGGAGCAGGTCAAGCGTGACCTCGCTGCCGAGACGTACAAGCTGTATGTCCTCGATGAGTTCGCGTACCCCATGCACTGGGGGTGGGTCGATGTCGACGAGGTCATCGCAGTGCTTCGGGACCGGCCCGGAACGCAGCATGTGGTGATCACCGGGCGGAACGCGCCCGAGAAGCTCGTCGACTTCGCCGATCTCGTCACCGACATGTCCAAGGTCAAGCATCCGATGGACGCCGGCCAGAAGGGCCAGAGGGGCATCGAGTGGTGATTTCCGTCCCTCGGCTGGTCATTGCCGCGCCTTCTTCCGGAAGCGGCAAGACCACTGTTGCTACGGGGCTGATGGCGGCGTTCGCCTCGCGGGGGCTTGCCGTGTCTCCGCACAAGGTGGGGCCCGACTACATCGATCCCGGGTATCACGCGCTTGCCGCGGGGCGGGTGGGGCGGAATCTCGATCCCTATCTGTGTGGGGCGGAGTTGGTGGCTCCGTTGTTCGCGCATGGTGCGCGCGGGTGTGATGTCGCCGTTGTCGAGGGTGTGATGGGGCTGTACGACGGGGCCGCCGGGGAGGGGGAGTTGGCGTCCACCGCTCATGTGGCGAAGCTGCTGCGGGCGCCCGTGGTGTTGGTTGTTGATGCGTCGGCGCAGGCTCGGTCGGTGGCTGCGCTCGTGCATGGGTTTGCTTCCTGGGATCCCGAGGTGCGGGTTGCGGGCGTGATCCTCAACAAGGTGGGGTCCGAGCGGCATGAGGTGATGTTGCGGGAGGCGTTGGACGAGTCCGGGGTGCCGGCGCTTGGTGTTTTGCGGCGGGCTCGGGAGGTGGGGACGCCTTCTCGGCACCTCGGACTGGTGCCGGTTGCCGAGCGGCGGGCGGAGGCCGTGGGGGCGGTCGAGGTCATGGCCTCGCGGGTGCGGGAGGGGTGTGATCTGTCTGCGCTGCTTGCGCTGGCGCGTAGTGCGCCTGGGTTGTCGGGTGCGGGTTGGGATCCGGCTGAGGTGGTGGCCTGCGGCGCTTCTTTCCCCAGCCCCGCCCCTTCCCGAAACTGGGGGCTCCGCCCCCAGACCCCCGATCGGCCTGAACGGCCTCGTCCTCAAACGCCGGACGGGCTGCTTGTGCCTGGACTGAGCTCAAAGGAACCAGCCAGGCCAACAGCCCCGAACCAGCCGAAGTCCCCCATCGTCGCCATCGCCGGCGGCCCCGCCTTCACCTTCTCCTACGCCGAGCATGCCGAACTCCTCGCCGCCGCCGGAGCCGAAGTCATCACCTTCGACCCCCTCCATGACGAGCAACTCCCGGACGGAACGGCAGGGTTGGTCATCGGCGGCGGGTTCCCGGAGGTGTACGCCTCCGAGCTGTCCGCCAACGAACCCCTGCGCAAAGCCATCGCCGAGCTGGCGTTCAGTGGTGCTCCCGTCGCCGCCGAATGCGCCGGCCTCCTCTACCTCTCCCGTGAGCTCGACGGGCAGCCCATGTGCGGCGTGCTGGAGGCGACGGCCCGTATGGACGAGCGGCTGACCCTCGGGTACCGGGACGCCGTGGCCGTGAGCGACAGCGTCCTCGCCGCAGCCGGGACGCGTATGCGCGGTCACGAGTTTCACCGCACCGTCGTCGAGCCCGGCGCGGGCGCCGCTCCCGCCTGGGGGCTCCATGCTCCGGGGCGGCGAGTCGAAGGTTTTGTACAACAAGGTGTGCACGCGAGTTACGTGCACACGCACTGGGCGTCCGCACCCGGCGTCGCCCGTCGGTTCGTGGAGAGGTGCCGGACGTCATGAGCAGCAGCAGGCTGATCGGAGTCGGAGTGGGGCCCGGGGACCCGGAGCTCGTGACCGTCAAGGGGGTCAATGCCCTCCGCGCGGCGGACGTGGTCGTCGTCCCCGTGATGGCTGCATTTGATGGAAAAGATGGGGGCGAACGCGGGCGCGCCGAGGCCACCGTGCTGCACTACGTGCCCGAGGACAAGGTCGTACGGGTCGTGTTCGCGCTCAACGAGCGGTCGGACCGCGCACGGCGCGAGGCCGCCTGGGACGCGGCCGGTGCGCGGGTGGCCGAGCTGCTGCGCGCCCACGCCACGGTCGCCTTCGCCACCATCGGCGACCCGAACGTGTACTCCACGTTCACCTATCTCGCGCAGACCATCGAGGAGTTGATCCCGGGCACGGTCGTCGAAACGGTGCCCGGCATCACCGCCATGCAGGACCTCGCCGCCCGCTCAGGTGCCGTACTGACCGAGGGCACCGAGCCACTCACCCTCGTCCCCGTCACTGCGGGCTCCGCCGTGCTGAAGGACGCGCTGAGCGGTCCGGGGACGGTTGTCGCGTACAAGTTCGGCCGCCTCGCGGAGGAAGTGGCCGCGGCGCTGCGGGAAACCGGGCGGCTCGATGACGCGGTGTGGGGCTCGGCACTGGGCCTGCCCGACGAGTCGATCCGCCCCGCATCCGACATGGACAGCACTCCCCTGCCGTACCTCTCCACCCTCATCGCCCCCGCCCCACGCAAAGGCGAACGCGGCGGCAAGCTGTGAACGGCCGGAGCCACTCGCACCCAGGCCACCAGCCACTGGCAGCCCGTCGTGGGGGTCCCCCCGCTCGAGCGAAGCCGAGAGTGGGGGAGCTTGAGGACGAGGCCGCTCAGGCTGATCGGGGGTCTGGGGGCGGAGCCCCCTGCGGGGCCCAGGGGCAGCGCCCCTGGTTACGGGAAGGGGTGGGCTTGAGGAAAGAAGCGCCGCAGGCCCCCATCACCTCAGCCACCTCCCAGCCCGCACCCAATGTCCCCGCAGCCACTGATCACTCGTAGGAGAGGACCCACCCCATGCCCGACGCCCCCACCCCCAAGGTGACCTTCGTCGGCGCCGGGCCCGGCGCAGCCGACCTGCTCACCTTCCGCGCCGCGAAGGCGATCGCAGAGGCCGACATCGTCATCTGGGCGGCCAGCCTGGTGCAGGAGGAGGTCCTGGACCACGCACGCGAGGAAGCGGAGATCCTCGACTCGGCAACCATGTCGCTCGAGGACGTCGTGGCCGTGTACGAACGGGCCGCAACGGAAGGCCTCAAGGTGGCCCGCATCCACTCCGGCGACCCGGCCCTGTGGGGCGGTACGCAGGAACAGCTCGACCGGTGCAAAAGCATCGGCATCGAGACCGAGATCATCCCCGGCGTCTCCTCCTTCTCCGCCGTCGCCGCCCTGGCACAACGCGAGCTGACCATCCCCGAGATCGCCCAGTCCGTGATCCTCACCCGCCTCGGCGGCGGCAAGACACCCATGCCGCCCGGCGAGGAAGTACGCGAGTTCGCCCGCCACGGCACCACCATGGCGCTGTTCCTGTCCGCCGCCCGCAGCGGCCAGCTCGTACGGGAACTGCTGGAGGGCGGCTACCCGACGACGACGCCGGTCGTGGTCGCGTACCAGGCGACCTGGCCGGAGGAGCTGATCGTGAAGTGCACGATCGGCACGCTGGAGGAGACCGTCAAGGAGCACAAGCTGTGGAAGCACACGCTGTTCCTGGTCGGCGCGGCCCTCGACGCGCACGGCACCCGCTCGCACCTCTACCACCCGGGCCACTTCCACGGCTTCCGCAAGGCGGACCCCGAGGCACGTAAGGCGCTGCGTACACGAGGTGCCACACCATGATCACAACCGTGATCACCGTCATCGGTACGGGAACCGGGTCGCCCCTTCCTCCGGACGCCGAGGCCGAGTTGGCCACGGCGACGCTCGTCGTGGGCGCCCGTCGGCACCTGACGGCGGCCGACCTGCCGGACACGACGGAAGAGATCGTGCTCGGCCCGCTGCCCCCTGCCCTCGACGCGATCGAGCAGCACCTGAAGAAGCCCGCGGACCACACAGCTCAGGGGCGCGTCGTGGTGCTGGCCTCCGGAGACCCCGGCTTCTTCGGCATCGTGCGAGCGCTCGCCGACCGCTTCGGCGCCCACACCCTGGACGTACGCCCCGCTGTCTCGTCCGTCGCGACCGCCTTCGCGCGCCTGGGCCTGACCTGGGACGACGCGATCGTGGTGAGCGCCCACGGCCGGGACCCACGGACCGCGGTGAACGTCTGCCTGGCCCACCCCAAGGTGGCGGTGCTGACCGGCCCGGGCGCCGGGCCGGCGGAACTGGGCGCCGCGCTGCGATCACAGTCGAGCGAACGCGTCCTCGTCGTGGCCTCGGCCCTGGGCTCGGGCCCGGACGAGCGCGTCGAGCGGGTCACGCCCGCCGAGGCCGCCGCCCGCGACTGGGGGCCGGCGGTCAGCGTCGTGCTGTGCCTCGACGAGTCACGCGCCGTCTCCCCCGTACGCACGATCGCCGGGGCGGTGCCCGGTCCCACCCAATGGGCTCTGGACGAGGGCGAGTTCACGTATCGCGACTCGATGATCAGCAAGTTCGAGGTACGGGCCCTGGCGCTGGCCCGGCTCGGGCCGCGGCTCGGCGACCACGTCTGGGACATCGGCGCGGGCTCCGGCTCGGTCGCCGTGGAGTGCGCACGGTTCGGGGCCGCCGTGACCGCCGTCGAGAAGAGCGAGGACGGCGTGGAGCGCGTACGCGCCAACGCCGCCGCGCAAGGTGTCGACGTGACCGTCGTGCAGGGCGTCGCACCCGCCGTACTGTCCGAACTCCCCGACCCCGACGCCGTGTTCATCGGCGGCGGCGGGCGTGAGCTGGCCGCCATCGTGACGGCCTGCGCACGGCGGGCGCGGCGGGCGGTCGTGGTGGCGATGGCCGCGCTGGACCGGGTTCCGGCGGCACGGGAGGCGCTGCTGGCCGCCGGATTCAGCTGCGACGGCGTACTGCTGCAGTCGTCCCGGCTCGCGCCGTTGCCCGGGGACGTGACCCGGCTCGCGGCGACCAATCCCGTCTTTCTGCTGTGGGGCGTCCGGCCTCCGGCGCGTACCGAGGGAGTTGCTCAGTGATCGGCCTGATTTCGGCGACGGCGGCGGGTGTCAGGGCCCGTGAACGGGTGGCCGCGGCCTGGCCGGATCGCACGCGGGTGTACGACGGCCCCGTGGGTGATGCCGTGCGGCGGGCCTTCGCGGAGTGTGAGCAGCTGGTGTGCTTCCTGGCAACGGGGGCTGTGGTCCGGCTCGTCGCACCCCTGTTGGAGGACAAGGCGTCCGACCCCGGGATCGTGTGTGTCGACGAGGGCGGTCGGTTCGCCGTCCCGCTTGTCGGCGGGCACGGGGGTGGCGCCAATGAACTCGCCCACGCGGTGGGTGAGTTGCTGGGCGCACAGCCCGTGGTGACGACGGCGACGGACGCGGTCGGTCTGCCCGGCCTCGACACGCTCGGTTTTCCGGTCGAGGGGGATGTCGCCGCCGTGACGCGCGCTCTGCTGGACGGGGAGCCCGTAGCCCTGGAGGCGGAGGTGCCGTGGCCGCTCCCGCCCCTTCCCGTAACCCCGACAGGCCCGACAGGTCTGACTGGCCTCACTGCTCTGACAGATCAGTACACGATCCGCGTCAGCGACCGGCTGGTCGAGCCCGCCGCGCATGAAGTCGTCCTCCGTCCGCCTTCCCTCGTCATCGGCGTCGGCGCTTCCAAGGGCGCGCCCGTGGATGAGGTGTTGGGGAACATCGCGGATGCCCTGCGCGATGCCGGGCTCTCCGCGAAGTCCGTCGCCGAACTCGCCACCGTCGAAGCCAAGGCCGACGAGCCCGGCCTCCTGGAGGCAGCCGCCCGCCTCGGGGTCCCCCTGGTCACGTACTCCGCCGAGGAGTTGGCGGCCGTGGACGTGCCGAACCCGTCGGACGCCCCGCTGACCGCCGTCGGTACGCCCTCGGTCGCGGAGGCCGCCGCGCTCGTACGGGGCGGCGAACTCCTCGTACCCAAGCAGAAGTCGGCCGGGCAGCCCGGACAGCCCGCGATGGCGACCTGCGCCGTCGTACGACGTCCGTCCCGCGGTCGGCTTGCCGTCGTCGGGCTCGGCCCCGGCGCGCGCGACCTCCTCACCCCACGCGCCAGGGAGGAACTGCGCCGCGCCTCCGTGCTCGTCGGCCTCGACCAGTACGTCGCCCAGATCCGCGACCTGCTCCGGCCCGGCACCCGGATCCTGGAGTCCGGGCTCGGAGCGGAGGAGGAACGAGCCCGAACTGCCGTCACAGAAGCCCGACTCGGTCACGCCGTCGCGCTCATCGGCAGCGGGGACGCGGGCGTGTACGCGATGGCCTCGCCCGCGCTCGCGGAGGCGTCCGACGACATCGACGTGGTCGGAGTGCCGGGAGTGACCGCCGCGCTCGCGGCCGGGGCGATCCTGGGCGCGCCGCTCGGCCATGACCACGTGTCGATCAGCCTGTCCGACCTGCACACTCCGTGGGAGGTCATCGAGCGTCGGGTACGGGCCGCCGCGGAGGCGGACATCGTGGTGACGTTCTACAACCCCCGTAGCCGGGGCCGCGATTGGCAGCTCCCCAAGGCCCTCGCGATCCTCGGGGAACACCGGGAGCCGACGACACCCGTCGGTGTCGTACGCAACGCCTCCCGCCCGGACGAGTCCAGCCGCCTCACCGCACTCGCCGAACTCGACCCGGCCACCGTCGACATGATGACGGTCGTGACGGTGGGCAACACGGCGACCCGTGAGATCTCGGGCCGCATGGTGACGCCGCGCGGATATCGCTGGCAGGAGGAGCCCCGATGAGCCAAGTGTTCCCGGAGTCCCGGGCCGTGCACCCCATCGAAGTGGAGTCCTTCCGGCGGCTGCGCGCCCGGCTCGACACCTCGCATTTCCCGCCGCTGACGCGCGCGGTCGTGGAGCGGGTGATCCACTCGGCCGCCGACCTCGCGTACGCGGAGGATCTCGTCATGGACGAGGCCGCGTTGGAGAAGGCCCATGGCGCGCTGCACGACGGGGCGCCCGTCGTGGTGGACGTGGAGATGGTCGCGGCGGGCATCACCCGGCGCGAGACCGTGTGCCGGCTGAAGGACGCCGGTTCCGGTCCCGGGCTGACGCGTTCGGCGCATGCGATCCGGCTCGCGTACGAGCAGGTCGGGCCCGGTGCGCTCTGGGTGATCGGCTGTGCTCCGACCGCGCTGGAGGAGCTGCTGACGCTGGACGCCGCTCCGGCGCTCGTCATCGGTCTGCCCGTGGGTTTCGTCGGCGCGGCGGAGTCCAAGGCCGCGTTGCGGGAGAGCGGGCTGCCCGCCGTCAGCAACGTCTCCGAGAAGGGCGGTTCGGCGGTCGCCGCGGCGGCGCTGAACGCCCTGCTCTATCAACCCGTACCCCCAGATCCACCCGTTTCGCCAGTTCCATCCGCCGTATCCGAGGCCTCAGAGCCCCTGAAGGAGAAACCGTGACCACGTCCCAGCCGCCCGCCCTGCTCATCGCCGGACACGGCACCCGGGACGACGCGGGCGCCGAGGCCTTCCGTGATTTCGTACGGGAGTTGGGCCGCCGCACCCCCGAACTCCCCGTCGCGGGCGGCTTCATCGAACTGTCCCCGCCGCCGCTCGGCGACGCCGTGACGGAGCTGGTCGAGCAAGGGGTACGCCGTTTCGCCGCCGTCCCGCTGATGCTCGTGTCCGCCGGGCACGCCAAGGGTGACATTCCGGCAGCGCTGGCCCGTGAGAAGGAACGGCACCCGGGGATCTCGTACACGTACGGGCGCCCGCTCGGCCCGCACCCCGCGCTGCTCACCGTCCTTGAGCGACGGCTCGACGAGGCGCTCGGCTCCACGGCGCGCACGCCCTTCGACCGGGCCGATGTGACCGTCCTCCTCGTCGGCCGCGGCTCGACCGACCCGGACGCCAATGCGGAGGTCCACAAGGCGGCGCGGCTGTTGTGGGAGGGGCGAGGTTACGCGGGGGTGGAGACCGCGTTCGTGTCGCTGGCGGCGCCGGATGTGCCGTCCGGCCTCGACCGCTGCGCGAGGCTGGGCGCCCGGCGGATCGTCGTGCTCCCCTACTTCCTGTTCACCGGCATCCTGCCGGACCGGGTGCGGCTGCAGACCGAAGGCTGGGCGGCGGCACACCCGGATATCGAGGTACGGTCGGCCGAAGTCATCGGCCCGGAGCCGGAGTTGCTCGACCTGGTGATGGAGCGCTACCGGGAAGCCGTGGCCGGCGACCTGCGGATGAACTGCGACTCCTGCGTCTACCGCATCGCGCTGCCGGGCTTCGAGGACAAGGTGGGCATGCCCCAGCAGCCGCACTTCCACCCGGACGACGACGATCACCATCACGGTGGTCACCACCACGGGCATGCACACTCCCATGCGCACTGAGAGAGCCGAGGGACCCGAGAACCGGGCGCACGACCTCCGTCACCACGGTGACGCGGAGGTACGCGACGACGGCTCGGCCCTCGTCGACCTCGCGGTCAACGTCCGCGCCGACACGCCCCCGGCGTGGCTGCGCGAGCGGATCGCCGGGTCGCTGGCCGGGCTGGCCGCCTACCCGGACGGGCGGTCCGCGCGCGCGGCGGTGGCTGCCCGGCACGGGCTCCCCGTGGAGCGTGTACTCCTCACGGCGGGCGCGGCGGAGGCCTTCGTGCTGCTCGCCCGCGCCCTGAAGGTACGTCAGCCGGTGGTGGTGCACCCGCAGTTCACCGAGCCGGAGGCGGCGTTGCGGGACGCGGGCCACAGCGTGGACCGGGTCGTGCTACGGGCGGCGGACGGCTTTCGTCTCGACCCCTCGGCCGTCCCCGAGGACGCGGACCTGGTGGTGATCGGAAACCCGACCAACCCGACGTCCGTGCTGCACCCGGCTGCGGGGATCGCTGAACTCGCCCGCCCTGGACGGACGTTGGTGGTCGACGAGGCGTTCATGGACGCGGTGCCGGGGGAATGCGAGGCCCTTGCCGGGCGGACGGACGTCCCCGGCCTGGTGGTGCTGCGCAGCCTCACAAAGACGTGGGGTCTGGCCGGGCTGCGGATCGGTTACGTGCTCGCTCCTCCGGAGGTGATCGCGGACCTGCAGCGGGCCCAGCCCCTCTGGCCGGTCTCCACACCGGCCCTCGCGGCGGCGGAGGCCTGCATGTCTCCGCGGGCTCTCGCGGAACAGTCCGAGGCGGCCCACCGCGTCGTCACGGACCGCGCCCATCTCGTCGAGGGCCTCAAGGAGTTCGCCTCCGACGGCTTGTCGGTGGCCGAGCCCGCCGAGGGCCCCTTCGTCCTCGTACGACTCCCCCACGCGGCGCTCGTACGCCACCACCTGCGCACCCTCGGATACGCGGTGCGCCGCGGCGACACGTTCCCGGGGTTGGGCGAGGACTGGCTGCGGCTGGCGGTCCGGGACCGGGCGACCGTGAACGGCTTCCTGCAGGCGCTGGACCGGGCGATGACGCTGGCGGGCGGCTGTGAGGCCACGGGGTCGTAGTGCGGGCATGCGTGCACATGCCCCAGTCCCGTCGTGCGCTACGAGGCAGCGCACGACGAGGGCCGTCAACTCTCGGCGTGGGGAGGCGGGTCAGCCAGTGATGGTCCGCGAGTCCACACCGACATTGCCGCCGCCCTGCTTGGTGATGTAGCCGCGGGTCATGTACTTCGATCCCGAAATCCGGGTGCTGACACACGACCAGCTCTTGGTCTGGTGCGCGGAGAACGACACCCTCTGCGCGCTCTTGCAGACGCTGACGCTGCCGTTGATGTACCGGAACGTGGTCACCTGGGTCGACTGCGTCCGGTCGATCAGGTTGCGGACCTCGTGCCGGTGCCTGATCTTGCTCCCGCTCTCGGTGATGACACAGGCCCGCTCCTGGAAGCTCTCCACCTGCTTCCAGCCGCTGCAATAGGTGGCTGCCTGCGCAGGAGCCACGCCGAACGCGAGCATCCCGGAAGCCATCATCGTGCCCGCCACAGCGAGACGCACCATCCGCATTGGATTTCCCCCTTTTGTTGGTCAAACAGCGGTCGGTTCACAAAGATCGCGGCTCGCCTCGGGCATGTCAACGACCCCGCGACATCAGCGCGGTGAACTGCCGGAGCGGATCGCCCAGCTCCGCATCCTCAGTCAACTGCCTTGCTTTGCAGGGCACTTCACCGCGGGACGAGGCGCAGCTCGGCACGAGGCGCGTCAATTCCCTGATTCTTCACCTGTCGGTGTGCGGGGCTGTCGCGGGTAGTTCCACGGTGATGCGGATCCCGCCGGCAGAGCGCGGGGTGAGGGTGAGCGTTCCGTCGTGTGCCTGGGTGATGGTTTTGACGATTGCCAGGCCGAGGCCGACGCCTGCGTGGTCGATGTGTATGCGCTCGGTGCCGCGCTGGAATGGTTCGGCGAGTGTCGACACCAGCCGTGGGGACATATTCTCGCCAGTGTTTTCGACAGTGAGCACCACAGTCTTGGGGCGGACGCCGGTATTCACCCACACGGTGCCCTGTTCAGGCAGGTTGTGGACGATGGCGTTGTGCACGAGATTCATGGTCAGCTGCAGCAGGAGCGCTTGCGATCCGATCGTGGGAGCGACGTCGCCAGAAGTCTCGATGGTGACGCCATGCTTTTCCGCGACGGGGAGGAGTGTTTCGGTGGCTTCTTCCGCTATGAGGGACAGGTCGACGTGTTCTCGGGTGAAGGACCGTTGGTTGGCGCGGCTGAGCAGGAGCAGTGCCTCGGTGAGGTCGATGGCTCGGGTGTTGACGGCGTGGAGGCGGTCGACGAGTTCGCCGGTGTCGTGGTTCGGATCGGTGCGGGCCACGTCGAGCAGTGCCTTCGAGATCGCCAGTGGGGTGCGCAACTCGTGAGAGGCGTTGGCTGCGAATCTCTGCTGTTCGGCGACGTGTGCTTCGAGCTGCGCGAGCATCGTGTCGAAGGCGTCGGCGAGTTCGCGGAACTCGTCCCTGCGGCCCGGTAGCCGGATCCGGTGGGAGAGTGATCCGTTCGTGGCCATGCAGGTGGCGTCCGTGATGCGAGTCAGGGGGGCGAGCATGCGGCCGGCGAGAAGCCACCCTCCCAGGAGACCGAACAGCAGCAGGAACGCCAGTACTGCGAGTGCCCTCGGAGCGAAAACGTCCAGGAGGGCGGACCGGACGGGAAAGACACCGCTCGTGGGTTTGTCATCGGGGTTGATGAGCATCGCACGATCGGGGACGTAACGCAGGAGGAACACCCACACCGCCGTGAGCAGCAAGGCGCCTGCGACCATGAGGAATCCGGCGTAGCTGAGGGTGAGTTTGAGGCGAACGCTCAACCCGGGTGCCCTATCCACGGTCCCCTCCCTCGTCTCCGGCCTCCGGTTGCGTGTCGATGCGGTAGCCGACGCCTGGCACGGTGGCGATGATCCAGGGTTCGCCGAGACGTTTGCGCAGTGCCGAGACCGTGATGCGCACGGCGTTGGTGAATGGGTCGGCGTTCGCGTCCCACGCGCGTTCCAGGAGTTCTTCGGCGCTGACGACACCGCCGTCGGCGGCGACGAGGACTTCGAGCACGGCGAACTGCTTCCTGGTCAGCGCGACGTAGCGGTCGTCACGGTAGACCTCGCGGCGGAACGGATCCAGACGCAGACCTGCGATCTCTCGTACGGGAGGCCTGGTGTGTGCACGCCTGCGGTCGAGTGCCCTGAGCCTGAGCACGAGCTCCTGGAGCTCGAACGGCTTCGTGAGGTAGTCGTCGGCGCCGAGTCCGAACCCGGAGGCCTTGTCGTCGAGTCGGTCGGCGGCGGTGAGCATGAGGATCGGCATGCCGCTGCGGGAGGTGACGATGCGTTTGGCGATCTCGTCGCCGGAGGGGCCGGGGATGTCGCGGTCGAGAACGGCGATGTCGTAGGTGTTGATGCCGAGCAGTTCCAGAGCGGTGTCGCCGTCACCGGCGATGTCCGCCGCGATCGCTTCCAGGCGCAGACCATCGCGGATGGCTTCTGCCATATACGGCTCGTCCTCGACAACCAACACACGCATGTTCTTGAGGCTACGAGTCGGCACATATCGTCGGCGTATCGAAAACCGCATACGTGCCGGCAACACCACGCTGCCTTGACTGGCGGCATGACTTGGACCCCACCATCAGCACGAACATCGACCCGCCGGATTCGCCGGCTCCTTGTCGTCGACCTGATAGCCGTCATCGCAGTGATCACCACCCTCGGCTGCCAGGCGCCGAAGTCCTCGTCCACCTCGCCTTCTTCGTCCCCCTCGGCCGCATCGTCCTCGAATCCGCTTCACCGTGAGCACGGTGGTGCGCTCGGCGAGGCTGACGGTGCGGTCCCCGACGACGTGACGGTCTTCGATGACGCGATTCCGGCTGTGGCCAACCTCGATCCAGGTCTGCTCAAGGCCCTCCGCCGGGCTGCAACGGCTGCCGCGGACGACGGAGTCGAGTTCTCCGTCACCAGCGGCTGGCGTTCCCCGGAGTACCAGAATCAGCTTCTTCGCGAGGCGGTCTCCAAATACGGGTCTGCGGACGAGGCCGCCCGATGGGTGGCCACCGCGGTGACGTCTCCTCACGTGTCGGGGGACGCGGTCGACATCGGGAGCTCCGATGCGATGGCGTGGCTTTCCGAACACGGTGCCGAGTACGGGCTGTGCCAGGTCTACAGGAACGAACCCTGGCACTACGAACTGCGCACCACTGCGATCGATCGTGGTTGCCCGCGTATGTATGCGGACCCCACCCAGGACCCGAGGATGCAGCAGTGACCGGCAGTGAGCGAGGACTGACGGTGGCGCAGGTGGACACGGCGGAGACCGGGCAGGGCGGCGCCGGCCGCCGGGGTACCGGCTCCGGTACCTGGCGCGCGGGCATCCGCCGGGCGATCCGCATCGGCTCCCGGCCGGGGCCCTGGAAGCGCGGCCCGGTGCTCGCTGCGCTGGCGCTGCTGCTCGGCCTGCTCATGCTGCTGCATGCGAAGATCCCGAACCGGATCGGGGGCCTCGGCAGCCTGGTGGAGACCTTCCTGCCGTGGTTCGGCCTGTTCATCCCGGTGCTCCTTGCCGGGGCGCTGTGGCGTCGCTCCGTCTCCGCGGTGGTCGCGCTGCTGCTGCCGGTCATGGTGTGGCTGCACCTCTTCGGCGCGCTGCTCAGCGACAAGTCCCACCCGGGCGGCGACCTCACGGTGGCCGGCCACAACGTCGGCGCCGACAACCCCGACCCGGCCGGCACCGCCCGCGACCTGGCCGCCTCCGGTGCGGACGTGCTGGCCCTGCAGGAGATGACCGAGCAGGCCAGGGGCACGTACGAGAAGGGGCTGGCGAAGGCGTATCCGTACCACACGGTGCAGGGCACGGTCGGACTGTGGAGCAAGCTGCCGCTGTCGGACACCCAGCCGGTCGACATCAAGATGGACGCCGGGCCGCTGGGGGACACGAAGCCGGACGAGGTCAAGATGGCCTACAACCGGGCGCTGCGCACCACGGTGACCACCGACCACGGGCCGCTGGCGGTGTATGTGGCCCACCTGGGGTCCGTACGGGTGAATCCCAGGGCGGGCTTCTGGACGGACTCGCGGGACCGCAACGCGCAGGCGCTCGGCGAGGCCCTCGCCGCCGAGCAGAACGAGCGGGTGGTGCTGCTCGGCGACCTGAACGGCACCATGGACGACCGCGCGTTCGACGGCATCACCTCACAGCTGCGCTCGGCCCAGAACGCGGCCGGGGAGGGCTTCGGCTTCACCTGGCCGGCGTCCTTCCCGGTGGCGCGGATCGACCAGATCCTGGTCCGCGGCGTGGAGCCGGAGAGCTCGTGGGTGCTGCCGGCCACCGGCAGCGACCACCTGCCGGTGGCGGCCGGAATCAGCTGGTGAACGCGTGCAAACCCTCCGGATCCTTCCCGCGCCTCCCGCCGGATCTGCTGTCGCAGACCAAGGCGCGTCCCGGCACCGTCAGCCCGAACGTCGCATCACGCGACGGCGGTCCCCTCGAGCTCGACCATCAGGGTGGGGATCGCCAGCCGTGTCACCCCGAGCATCGTGGTGGTCGGCGCCACCTCCGCGGCGCCCAACCGCGCCGCCAGCACGCCGTAGTGCTGGAAAAGCAGATCGACGTCGGTCGTGTAGACGTTGAGCCGGACGAGGTTCGCGAGAGACATGCCGGCCTCGCCGAGCACGGCCTCCAGGTTGTCGATGCTCAGCGTCAACTGCGCCGCCATGTCACCGTCATGCTGGGGCTTGCCGTCGCCGCTCATCGCGGTCTGCCCCGAGATGTACAGGGTCCGGGTGTGCCCGGAGACGACCTCGCCCTGGTTGAATCCCATCTCCACCGACCACGTCACCGGGTTGACCGCCGTTCGTTCCACTGCCACGTCAGCTCCATTCGATTCATGGGGAGTACGTACGGCCATCGGCTCGGTAGCCGCCGGCCTCGACGTCGTGTTGACGAGCCTCGCAACAAATCACGACATCCTTGGTCACGTATTTCGATAAAGTTCTCGTATGCGCGCCGACCGGTTGGTCTCGCTGGTGCTGCTGCTGCGTCAGCGCGGTCGGCTGACTGCGGACACGCTGGCCCGCGAGCTGGAGGTATCCACCCGCACCGTGCTGCGCGACATCGAGGCGCTGTCCGCAGCCGGCGTCCCGGTCTACGCCGAACGCGGCCGGCACGGCGGTTTCGCGTTGGCGCCCGGTTTCCGGACCGAGCTCACCGGTCTGAACCACGACGAGGCCCTTGCCTTGCTGACCGCCGGATCGGGGCGCGGGGAGCAGGTGTTCGGCCTCGGCTCGGCGCTCGCTTCGGCCATGCGGAAGGTGGTCGACGCGCTGCCCGAAAGCCACCGGGCCACCGCGAGCGACGCGGTCCAGCGATTTCTCGTCGACCCGGAGACCGACCTGCTCTCACGTCGGCTCCTCACTGAGGAGGTACCCGACACCACAATGATCGCGGTCCGGCGCGCGGTGCTCGCCGGACACAAGCTCCGCATCCACTACGCGGCCACAGACCAGACACCACAGTGGCGCACGGTGGACCCGATCGGCCTGGTCACCGTGCGCGACCGGGGCTACTTGCTGGCCACGAGATCCGGCGCGGACCGCACCTACCGGCTGTCGCGTGTGTTGGCCGCCGAGGAGCTCCCGGAAACGGCACAGCGGCCAAACCGGGTCGATCTGGACCGGATCTGGCGGGAACGCTCCGCGCAGTTTCTCTCCGGCGGCAACCACATCACCGTGCGGGTACGGGTGAACCCGGCGCGGCGGGAGGACCTGCTGGACACCGCGCTGGCCGTCCGCGCAGAAGAACCCGACGCAGACGGCTGGCTGCGGCTGGAGGTGACCTTCCAAGATTCACGACACGCCGAATGGGCGCTGTGGCAGCTCGCCACGGACGCGGAAGCCCTGGCCCCGCAGACGTTACGCACCTCCCTGCGCAACCGCGCCGCCGCGATTGCCACCCGCTACGGAGACTCATCCTGAGACTGGCGCGGCCCCAACGACCGGTTTCTGCGAGCAGTAGCGGCTCCCGGCCGGTGGCAACACCGATCAGGATTCAAGAAGCGCCGGTCACCGAGCCGCAGCTAGCGTGAACGCCATGACCGCCATCGATTGCCTCACCCTCGAGGTGGCCGACCCCACGGCCGCCGAGCGCTTCTACACCGATGCCTTCGGCTTGGGCAAACAAGTACGCCTGCGGGCCTCGGAGGCGCCGACGTCCGGCTTCCGCGGGTTCACGGTGTCGCTCGTGGTCTCCCAGCCGTCGATCGTCAACGGCCTCTTCGGCGCCGCTCTGGCCGCCGGCGCCACCGAGCTGAAGCCCGCCAAGAAGTCGTTGTGGGGCTACGGCGGCGTCGTACAGGCCCCAGACGGGACAATCTGGCAGCTCGCAAGCTCGTCGAAGAAGGACACCGGTCCGGACAGCCGGCAAATCGATGAGATCGTTCTTCTGCTGGGCGTCTCGGACATGGCCGCGACCAAGCGGTTCTACGTCGACCGCGGCCTCACGGTCGCGAAGAGCTTCGGCAGCAAGTACGTCGAGTTCGACGGTTCATCGAGTCCCATCAAGCTGTCGCTGTACGGACGTCGCGGCCTGGCCAAGGTCGCCGGAGTCCCGCCGGAGGGCAGCGGGTCCCACCGGCTCACGATCGGCGGCGACGCCGGGACCTTCACCGACCCGGACGGGTTCATGTGGGAGCCCGCGGCATGAAGTTCCGAACCCATGTCGAGCTCCCGGAGCCCATGAAGGGCCTGGAGGCACCGCCCTGACAGGTGCTCACGTAGCCGATCCAGTACGGGAGTTCGAGTGTATCCTCACCCGAACCGAGGAACCCCGGTTCGGCATGGGCGACTGACGCCGCAGGTCCGGCGTGTACTCGCAACCTGCTGCATCTTGAGCACCCAACGAGAGCCCATCGGCAGAGCTCCTGAGGCCGAAACTTCTCAGGTCGGAGCACCCGCCTGCCATGGGAATGGTTTGGGGGCCTCAAAGCTTTCCTTATAATCGGAAGGTAAAAATCCCTCGCAGCCCCCTTCAGGAGGTCACCCCCGTGAACACCGTCCTCGGACGCCGGGCCCGCATTCTGGCCGCCACCACCGCGACGGCAGGGCTGGTGCTCGTGGCCGGCTGTTCCTCGGGCGACGGGGGTGGTGAGACCGTCAAGGGGGTCTCGATCGTGAAGGCGGGGCAGCTCACGACCTGCACGCACCTTCCGTATCCGCCCTTCCAGTCGGAGATCGACGGCAAGGTGCAGGGCTTCGACGTGGCCCTCATCGACCTGGTCGCCAAGGACCTGGGTGTGAAGCAGGACATCCTGGACACGCCGTTCGAGAACTTCAAGACCGGCGCGTTCCTCAACTCCGGGGAGTGCGACCTCGCCGCGGCCGGCATGACGATCACCGACGAGCGCAAGAAGAACGTCGACTTCTCCGACCCGTACTTCGACGCCACCCAGGCCGTCCTCGTCGACAAGAAGAGCGGCATCGGCTCCTTCGACGCTCTCAAGGGCAAGAAGCTCGGCGCCCAGGCGCAGACGACGGGCGAGGAGTACGCGAAGGGCAAGGGCCTCGACCCGGTCTCCTTCGAGAGCTCCGACGCCGTCCTCAACGGCCTGCGCACCGGCCAGGTCCAGGCCGTCATCATCGACTACCCGGTCGTCCAGGGCTGGCTCAAGGACAAGGCGAACGCCAACGCCTTCGAGGTCGTCGACAACCTCAACACCGGTGAGCAGTACGGCTTCTCGGTGAAGAAGGGCAACACCGAGCTCGTCGAGGCCATCAACAAGGCGCTCAAGGACGCGAAGGCCGACGGCACGTACAAGAACCTGTACGAGCAGTGGATCGGCCCGTACGACGAGACCGAGACCTCGGCTTCATGAGCACCGAGGCAGACACCCGACTCCAGCCACAAACCCGCAAGTCCGGTCTGACCAGGCGTCAAAGGCGGGCCGTGTCGCGCGGTGTCCAGTACGTGGTGTTCATAGCCGGTCTGGTCGCGATAGGCGTCACCGCCGACTGGGAGCGGCTTCGGAACCAGTTCGCCCAAGCCGATCTGGCCAAAGAGCTGTTCCCGGACATCATCACGCTCGCCCTGCGCAACACCGTGCTCTACACGGTGTCCGGCTTCGTCTTCGGCCTCGTGGTCGGCATGGTCATCGCCCTGATGCGGCTCTCGTCCGTGGGCCCGTACCGATGGTTCGCCGGCGTCTACATCGAGATCTTCCGCGGCCTCCCCGCCCTGCTGATCTTCATCTTCGTGGGCGTCGGCGTACCACTGGCCTTCCCGGGCACGGAGATCCCGGGCGGGACGTACGGGAAGGTTGCCCTGGCGCTGGGCCTGGTGGCGGCCGCCTACATGGCGGAGACGATCCGCGCCGGCATCCAGGCCGTGCCCAAGGGACAGATGGAAGCGGCCCGTTCGCTGGGCTTCTCGCACGCCCGGGCCATGGTCTCGATCATCATCCCGCAGGCGTTCCGGATCGTGATCCCGCCGCTCACCAACGAGTTGGTACTCCTGTTCAAGGACTCCTCGCTGGTGCTGTTCCTCGGGGTCACGCTGGAGGAGCGCGAACTCGCCAAGTTCGGCAGGGATTTGGCGAGCACGAACGCCAACTCCACGCCGATCCTGGTCGCGGGCCTGTGCTATCTGCTGATCACGGTGCCGCTCGGTTTTGTCGTACGCCGTCTTGAGGCGAAGGCCGGGGAGGCCACCAAGTGAGCAGCACAAGCAATACGAGCGGTATGCCGGAGATCCAAGTCCGCAAACTACACAAGTCGTTCGGCGACAACGAGGTGCTGCGAGGCATCGACCTGGAGATCAACTCCGGCGAGGTCGTGTGCGTCATCGGCCCGTCCGGCTCCGGCAAGTCCACGCTGCTGCGCTGCGTGAACCTCCTGGAGGAGCCCACCAAGGGTCAGGTCTTCGTCGGCGGCACCGAAGTCACCCACCCCGACGTGGACATCGACGCCGTACGCCGCCGGATCGGCATGGTGTTCCAGCAGTTCAACCTCTTCCCGCATCTGTCGGTGACCGAGAACCTCGCCCTGCCGCAGCGCCGTGTACTCGGCCGGGACAAGGCGGAGGCGGCGAAGGTGGCAGCCGAGAACCTGCGGCGCGTCGGCCTCTCCGAGAAGGCGGACGCGTACCCCTCCTCGCTCTCCGGCGGCCAGCAGCAGCGCGTGGCGATCGCCCGCGCGCTCGCCATGGGCCCCGAGGTGATGCTCTTCGACGAGCCCACCTCCGCCCTCGACCCCGAGCTCGTCGGCGACGTGCTCGCCGTGATGCGCATGCTCGCGAACGAGGGCATGACGATGATGGTCGTCACGCACGAGATGACCTTCGCGCGCGAGGTCGCCGACCGGGTCGTCTTCATGGACGACGGCGTGATCGTCGAGGACGGCACCCCCGAGCAGGTCATCGACAATCCGGCCCATGAGCGCACCCGCCATTTCCTGTCCCGGCTCCTCGACCCGGCGATGGCGGACGTGCAGGAGGAGATCTCGGACCGGGTGGGCAAGGGGGAGTAACACCCGACTCACTAAAGTGCACGACATGAGCGATCGCGCGGTGCTGCACGTGAAGGGGCGGGTGCTCGTCGGCCCCGACGACGCCCGGGACGAACTCTGGGTGATCGACGGCAGAATCTCGTACGAGCGTCCAGTCGGCGTCCGTGATGTCCGTACCGTCGAGGGCTGGGCGCTGCCCGGCCTCGTCGACGCGCACTGCCACGTCGGCCTCGACACCCACGGCCCGGTCCCCGACGACGTCTCCGAGAAGCAGGCCCTGACCGACCGCGACGCCGGCACCCTCCTCATCCGGGACGCCGGCTCGCCCTCCGACACCCGGTGGATCGACGACCGCGACGACCTCCCGAAGATCATCCGAGCCGGCCGCCACATCGCCCGCACCCGCCGCTACATCCGCAACTTCGCGTGGGAGATCGAACCCGACGACCTCGTCGCATACGTAGCCCAGGAGGCCCGGCGCGGTGACGGCTGGGTCAAGCTGGTGGGCGACTGGATCGACCGCGGGACGGGAGACCTGAGCGCCTGCTGGCCGCGAGACGCGGTCGAGGCGGCCATCGCTGAGGCTCACCGCCTCGGCGCGCGCGTCACCGCACACTGCTTCGCCGAAGACTCCCTGCGCGACCTGGTCGAGGCGGGCATCGACTGCATCGAGCATGCCACGGGCCTGACCGACGACCTCATCCCCCTCTTCGCCTCACACGGCGTCGCCATCGTCCCCACCCTCGTCAACATCGCCACGTTCCCGCGCCTCGCGGACGGCGCCGAGTCCAAGTTCCCGCGCTGGTCCGCCCATATGCGACGGCTCCACGAGGGGCGGTACGACACCGTGCGCTCGGCGTACGACGCCGGGATCCCGGTGTACGTCGGCACCGACGCGGGCGGTTCGCTCGCGCACGGGCTGGTGGCGGGGGAAGTGGCGGAGCTGGTGACCGCCGGGATTCCTCCGGTCGAGGCGCTGTCGGCCACGACGTGGGGTGCGCGTGCGTGGCTGGGGCGGCCTGGCCTGGAGGAGGGGGCGCCAGCGGACCTCGTGGTGTACGACGGGGATCCGCGGGAGGACGTACGGGTGCTGGCCGCTCCGCGGAGGGTGATGCTGAACGGGAAGGTGGTGGGCTAGGGCAGGTGGCAGCGCCCCGGTTGAGGGTGATTCAGCCCCGCCGCCCCTGCCCTGCCGTCCCGTTCGTGGGCTCCGCCGCCAGACGGGAACCGTGGCGGAGGCGGACGCGTCGTCCGCGGCATGATCAGAACTCATCGAACCGTCGAGGCCCTGGTGATCAGGACCGCCCTGCCCGCCGAAGCCGCGGACGTGGCCGAGCTGCACGGGCGCGCCCGCGCCACGTACTACCCCGACGGCCTGCCGGACGACGCCACCGACTGGCCCGCCGTCTGGCGCGGTGCCATCGAGCGCCCCGACACCCGTGTGCTGTGCGCGGTGCGGGCCACGCGTCTCGTGGGCATCGCCTCCTTCCGGCCCGCCGAAGGCGCCCCGGCCGACTCGGTCAAGCTGTTCCAGTTCCATGTCGACCCGGGGCATTGGCGCTCCGGTATCGGCGCCGAGCTGCACGCGGCCTGTGTCGAACAGTGGCTGGCCGACGGCAAGCGGACCGCGACTCTCGAGGTGCACGTCGACAACCAACGCGCGCAGGCTTTCTACGCCCGCCGGGGCTGGGTCCCCGATCCGGAGCAGCCGCCCGGCGGAGACGACCACCACCTGTCGCTGACCTACGACGTGCACGGGGAATGAACCCAGCCGTTTGAACGTTCACGCACCGAGCGGAGGGAGCCTTCGCGTACCCGTACGACCTGGAGAGACGAAGACATGCGCGTCGAGATCTGGAGCGACATCGCCTGCCCCTGGTGCTATGTGGGCAAGGCCCGCTTCGAGAAGGCGCTCGGCGCCTTTCCGCACCGGGATGAGGTCGAAGTGGTCCACAGGTCCTTCGAGCTCGATCCGGGGCGGGGCAAGGCCGAGACGGAGTCCGTCGTAGCCATGCTGACCAAGAAGTACGGGATGAGCGAGGCGCAGGTCCGGGCGGGTGAGGAGAATCTGCGTGGGCTGGCCGCCGCCGAGGGGCTGGGGTACCGCGCCGAGGGCCGCGATCACGGCAGCACCTTCGACATGCACCGGCTGCTGCACTTCGCCAAGGAGCAGGGCCGGCAGGCCGAGCTGCTGCAGATCCTGTACCGGGCGAACTTCGTCGAGGAGCGGTCCCTCTACGTGGACGCCGACGCGTATCTGGTGGACCTGGCCGTCGAGGCCGGTCTCGACGCGGACGCCGCCCGCAAGGTGCTCGCCGACACGGACGCGTACGCCGACGAGGTCCGGGCCGACGAACGCGAGGCCGCCGAGCTCGGCGCGAACGGCGTGCCCTTCTTCGTCCTCGACCGCAAGTACGGCGTCTCGGGCGCCCAGCCCGTCGAGGCCTTCGGGCAGGCGCTGGAGCAGGCGTGGGGCAACCGCTCGCCGCTGAAACTGATCCAGGACGGCGACGCGGACGCCTGCGGTCCCGACGGATGCGCGGTGCCGCAGCGCTGAGAGACCGCGGCAGCGCTGAGAAACCGCGCAGGTCGGGGCCGACGTATAAGCGTTCCTTAGCGGGATCACGTAAAAAATCGCAATGGACCAGGAGATGGCGAGGGCTCACAGTGGTCTCATGGAGACCTTCGAGAGCCTCGTCCGTACCGAGTTCGCCCCGAAGAACACCTTTCTGAACACCGCAAGCAGCGGGCTGCTCCCGGCCCGCACCGTCGCCGCCCTACAGGAGGCAGCGGCGCTCCGGGCCGACGGCAGTGCCCTGGACCCGCTGTTCGCCGATGTGGAGGCCGCCCGGGCCTCCTTCGCCCGGCTGGCCGGAGTGCCGGTCGGCCGGGTGGCGGCCGGGTCCTCGGTCAGCGCCTACACCGGGCTTGTCGCCGCCTCGCTGTCGGCGGGCGCCGAAGTCCTCACCGCCGAGGACGACTTCGCCTCCGTCGTGAACCCCTTCCATGTCCGCCCGGACCTCAAGGTCCGGGCCGTGCCCCTGGAGCGGATCGCCGAGTCCGTCCGGCCCGGCACGGCACTCGTCGCGGTCAGCGCCGCGCAGTCCGCCGACGGCCGGATCGCCGACCTGCCCGCGCTGCGCGAGGCGGCCAGGGAGCACGGTGCCCGTACGTACGTCGACTACTCCCAGGCGGCCGGCTGGCTGCCGATGGACGCCCAGGCGTACGACTACACCGCCTCCGTCTGCTACAAGTGGCTGCTCGGTCCGCACGGAGCGGGCTTCCTCGTCGTGCCGGAGGACTTCGGCGGGCTCACGCCCATCCTGGCCGGCTGGGTCGCCGGGGAGAACCCGTGGGACAGCTGCTACGGGCCCGTGGCCGAACTCGCCCACTCCGCCCGCCGGTTCGATCTGCCCCCAGCTCTCTTCAGCTACGCCGGGCTGCGCCGCTCCCTCGAACTCATCGAGGAACTCGGCGTCGACGCCGTGCACGCCCACGACCTCGCCCTCGCCGACCGCTTCCGGGCGGGGCTCACCGGTCTCGGCCACGAAGCCCTGCCGGCGCCGGGCTCGGCGATCGTGTCCGTGCCCGGCCTCGGCCACCTCCAGCCCGAGCTGGGCAAGGCCGGGATCCAGGTCTCCAACCGCGCGGGCAACCTGCGTGCCTCCTTCCACCTCTACAACACGCCCGCCGACGTCGACCGCCTGCTGGACGTCCTGTCTTCCTGAACCACTGGCGCGGGCCCGGCGGGGACGCTAGGAAGGGCACCAGGGGGTGGACCGTTGGAGACCACGGGGACGTCCGTCGAACCGGCCGCCGACGCGGAGTTGCAGCGGCGGCTGGTGTACGGCGACGAGTCCGCGCTGACCGAGGCGTACGCCGCGTACAGCGGGCTCGTCCGGGGGGTGGCGGTCCGGGTGACGCGCAGCCCGGCCGCCGCCGAGGATGTGGCGCAGGAGGTCTTCGCCCAGCTGTGGAGCAGGCCGTACGGGTTCGACGCTCGCCGTGGCTCGCTGCGTACCTGGCTGTCCGTGCTGGCGCACCGGCGAGCCGTGGACTGGGTGCGCAGCGAGGCCCGGCACCGCAAGGCCGCCGCTGCCGACGACTCGGCGCTGCAGGCGATCCCCGACACGGGACCCGGCCCGGACGAGACGGTCGTCGACCGCGAGCGCTCGCTCCTGCTGCACTCCGCGCTCGCCGAACTCCCGCAGTCCCAGCGGGAGGTGGTGCATCTCGCGTATTTCGCGGGCCGCACCTACCGCCAGGCCGCTGTCGAACTCGGCATTCCGGAAGGCACCGCCAAGACCCGGCTGCGCTCCGCCTTACGCAAGCTGGCCGAGTCCATGGCTGACCCACCGGATCCGGCCTGGGAAAGGGGCGCATGATGGATGGATGCGGCCGGGAAGCAGAGAAGGGAGGTGCGCGGTGACCACTGATCACGACGGTGTACGTGAGCTGCTGGGGGCCTGGGCCTTCGGCGCGTTGCGGCCGGAGGAGGAGAAGGCGGTACCGCGGCATCTCGCCGAATGCGAGAGCTGCGCGGCCGAGGCGGAGCGGCTGAGGGAGACGGTACGGCTGCTGGACGGGCCGCGGGGAACGGCCATGAGCAACGGCAACGGTTCGGGAGAGTCGGGAGGCGTACTCGCCCTCGCGCTGCGCGCCCGGCCCGCCGTGCCGCGGGTCGCCGCGCACGCCGCCCCGTACGCCGCCGCCGTCGCCGGACTCCAGGCGCTGGTGCGGGAGTTGGACGGCCGCTGGAGCACGCCGGTCGTGCACGACTGGGACGCGCACGCGACGGTCGCGCATCTCCTCGCCGCCGACGAGCCGCTGGCCCTGCGCCTTGGTCTCGACGCGCGCGTGCCCGCGTCGACGGTCCCGGAGGGGACACGCTGGGAGGAGGCCTGGAACACGCGCACCGCCGAGGTGATCGCCCACGAACTCGCGCGCACGCCCGAGGAGACCGTCGCCGACTGGTCCGCACAGGCCGGCGCGCTGCTGGCCACGCCCGAGGCCCACGATCCCGAACGCGCCGCGCACGCCACGACGTTGATGGGGATCCGGCTGCCCGTCGCCGATCATTTCCTGGTGCGGGGCTTCGAGGCGTGGATCCACACGGACGACATCGGCCGTGCCCTGGGCCTCGCCGTACCGCCGCCGCCCGAGGAGCACCTCTGGCAGCTGGTCCGGCTCGCCGTCCGCATCCTCGACTTGGCGCTGGGAACCACCGCTCCCCCGGTGCTCTTCGCGGTGACCGGACGCGAGGACACCCAGTGGGTGCTCGGCTCCGAGGACGAGCCGGTGCGGGCCGAACTCGTCCTGGAACCCGTCGACTTCTGCCTGCTCGTCGGCGGACGGTACACGCCCGAGGAGGTCCCGAGAGGCGCGACGGGCGACGAGGGCGCCGTACGGAACGTACTGGAGCGGGCGGCGGCGCTGTCCTGGCTGTAAACGGAGGAGGGCGGCACCCAACGAGGGTGCCGCCCATCATCCGTACGTCACTTCATCCGTACGTCACTTGCCAGTACGTCACTTGACAGGCGTGAAGTCCCGCGCCCCGATGAACTCGGGCCGGCGCACCGGTGCCGCGAACGGCTCCACCGCCGTGTTCTCCACGCTGTTGAACACGATGAAGACGTTCGACCGCGGGAACGGGGTGATGTTGTCCCCGGAGCCGTGCATGCAGTTGCAGTCGAACCAGGTCGCCGAGCCGGCCCGCCCGGTGAAGAGCTTGATGCCGTGGGCCTCCGCGAACTTGGTGAGCGCCTCGTCGGAGGGCGTGCCCGCGTCCTGCATCTGCAGCGACTTCTTGTAGTTGTCCTTGGGCGTGGCCCCCGAACAGCCGAGGAACGTCTTGTGGGACCCCGGCATGATCATGAGGCCGCCGTTGGTGTCGTAGTTCTCGGTCAGCGCGATCGAGACGGACACGGTACGCATGTTCGGCAGGCCGTCCTCGGCGTGCCAGGTCTCGAAGTCCGAGTGCCAGTAGAAGCCGCTCGCCCCGAAGCCGGGCTTGACGTTGATCCGCGACTGGTGGACGTACACGTCCGAGCCGAGGATCTGCCGGGCCCGCCCGACGACACGCTCATCGCGCACGAGCCGCGCGAAGATCTCGCTGATCTTGTGGACCTCGAAGACCGACCGGATCTCCTGCGACTTCGGCTCCACGATCGAGCGTTCGTCGGCCCGGATTGCCGGGTCGCTCACCAGCCGCTCCAGCTCGGAGTGGTAGACGGCGACTTCATCGTCGTCGATGAGCTGGTCGATGGAGAGGAAGCCGTCGCGCTCGAACGACTGGAGGTCGGCCACCTCGATCGGGCCCGGGTCACCCGGCGCGCTCCACACGACCGGGTCCTGGCGGGGTACGGACACCTCGGCGGCGCCGCGGCTCGGATACAGATCGGTGAGCGTCATGGTCATGATTCTCAGACCTCCTCGGTCAGCAGGGGGTAGACACCGTTCTCGTCATGGTCCTCCCGCCCGGTCACCGGCGGATTGAAGACGCAGAGGCAGCGGAAGTCCTCCTTGATCTTCATCGTGTGCTTCTCGTGGCCGTCGAGGAGGTACATGGTGCCGGGGGTGATGGTGAACTTCTCCCCGGTCTCGTCGTTGGTGAGCTCGGCCTCGCCCTCCACGCAGACGACGGCCTCGATGTGGTTGGCGTACCACATCGACGTCTCCGTGCCGGCGTACAGGATCGTCTCGTGCAGGGAGAAGCCGACCTTCTCCTTGGCGAGGACGATGCGTTTGCTCTCCCAGGTGCCCGACGCGGACTTGACGTGCCGGTCGGTGCCTTCGAGGTCCTTGAACGAGCGGACAATCACGGTGGTGCAGTGCCTCCTTCAGGCTGCGGGCGGTTGCGGTTACGCCGTCTCTCGTACGGCGCGGGCGAGGGTGCGCAGTCCCTCGTCCAGCTCGTCGGGCGTGATGGTGAGCGCCGGGAGCAGCTTGACGACCTCGCTCTCCGGGCCCGACGTCTCGATGAGCAGGCCGAGTTCGAAGGCACGCTGGGCGATGCGGCCCGCGCGCTCCTTGTCGTGGAACTCGATGCCCCAGACCAGGCCGCGGCCCCGGTACTCCTTGATGTCGTCGGGGTTCTCCTCGCAGACGGAGATCAGTGCCTGCTCGATCTGCTCGCCGCGGGCCCTGGTCTGCTTCTCCATGGCGGGCCCGTCGGACCAGTACGTCTCCAGCGCCGCGGCGGCGGTGACGAACGCCGGGTTGTTGCCGCGGAACGTGCCGTTGTGCTCGCCCGGCTCCCAGATGTCCAGCTCGGGCTTGAACAGGGTCAGCGCCATGGGCAGTCCGTATCCGCTGATGGACTTCGAGACGGTGACGATGTCCGGCGTGATGCCCGCCTCCTCGAAGGAGAAGAACGCGCCGGTACGGCCGCAGCCCATCTGGATGTCGTCGACGATGAGCAGCATGTCCTGACGCTCGCACAGCTCGGCCAGGGCACGCAGCCACTCGGGACGCGCGACGTTGATGCCGCCCTCGCCCTGCACGGTCTCGACGATCACCGCGGCGGGCTGGTTCAGTCCGGAGCCCTGGTCCTCGAGGAGCCGCTCGAACCACAGGAAGTCCGGGACTTGGCCGTCGAAGTAGTTGTCGAACGGCATCGGCGTGCCGTGCACGAGCGGGATGCCCGCTCCGGCGCGCTTGAAGGCGTTGCCGGTCACGGCGAGCGAGCCGAGGGACATCCCGTGGAAGGCGTTCGTGAACGACACGATCGCTTCCCGGCCCTTCACTTTTCGCGCCAGTTTCAGCGCCGACTCGACGGCGTTGGTGCCCGTCGGGCCCGGGAACATGACCTTGTACGGCAGGTCGCGCGGGCGCAGCACGATGTTCTGGAACGACTCGAGGAAGGCGCGCTTGGCGGTCGTCGACATGTCGAGACCGTGGGTGACGCCGTCGCGCTCCAGGTAGTCGATGAGAGCGCGTTTGAGTACGGCGTTGTTGTGGCCGTAGTTGAGTGACCCGGCACCGGCGAAGAAGTCGAGGTACTCGTGGCCGTCCTCGTCGTACATGCGGCTGCCCTGCGCGCGGTCGAAGATCGTGGGCCAGCCGCGGCAGTAGCTGCGCACCTCCGACTCCAGGGTTTGGAAGACGCTCAGGTCGGGCTGGGTGATGGTCACAGCGAATCTCCTCCTGGGAGATGAAGTCTTGGGGGTTGGGACCGGGTGGTCGGGCCCGGTCGGCTGGATCTGCTGGTCGGATCGGCCGTGGTCGGTCGGTTCGCCCAGCCGGCTGCTTGGCCGCTCAGTCGGCCTGGTGGCCCGATCTGGACGCTCCGTCAGCCGGCCGGAAGGTCAGCGGTCCTATGCGGTACAGCACCTCGGGGTCGTGCGGGCCGTCCGGGAAGTGCGCTGTATCGAACAGCACTTCACGCTCGACGCTCGCTCCGTGGCGTGCGGCGTACGAGGTGAACAGGCGCTCGGAGGCCGTGTTGCCGGGGGTGATCGTGGTCTCGACGGTTTCGAGGCCGCGATCGTGGGCTACTCGTGCCGTGAGTCCGTCCAGCAGGGCGGCGGCGAGGCCGCGTCCGCGGTACGCGGCGTCGACGGCCACCTGCCAGACGAGCAGGGTGCCCGGCTGGTCGGGCCGGGCGTACCCGGTGATGAAACCGACCGGCATCGCCTCCTTGTCGCGCGCCACCACCGAGGTGCCGGCGAAGTCACGGCACCACAGGAGGTAGCTGTACGAGGAGTTCACGTCGAGGGTTCTGGAGTCCTTGGCAATGCGCCAGAGGGCGGCGCCGTCCGCCACCTCCGGACGGTCGATCCGCAGGCCCTCCGGCATTTCCAAGAATTCCGCTTGCAGGTCTGCTTGTGCGGCGGTCATGCGGATTGAATTTACCGAGAGAAAGTTGAAATTGCATCGCCGGATGGGGTTACATGAGCGCCATTGATATGTTATCGCGCGGGCGCGGACGCCGCACGTTGGGGCGGCAAGAACACCCTGTTTGTCCGGGAAATACGGGAGGAAGCAGACACCCTGTGTGTTGCGTCACATATACGTAACGACCACGAGACCTGTCCGAATTACGAGCCTGACGTTCACGGAATCTTAGTGTTTAGGGCCGGGAAAAGCGGGCAGAAGAATACGGGAAGCTGCACTCGAACAAGCACCGGGAGGCGGCGAAATCAAAGGCGGAATGAATTCTTCAATTACGCGCCGGTGACCCCGTCGATACGCTCCCTCACAATGTCCGCGTGACCGTTGTGCCGGGCGTACTCCTCGATCATGTGGATGAGGATCCAGCGCAGGCTGACCTCAATCCCGGCCATGGGACCGTCGGTGATCCGTCCGGTGTCGTCCAGCGACCGTCCCGCACACAGCTCCTGCCCCCGGGCGATCTCCCGGCGCCAGTTCGCCAGCGCCTCGTCGAGCCCACGCTCCGGTACGAGGGTGGTGCCGCCGGACACGTCCCCGACCTTGCCCCCGTACACGGTCGGCACATCGAGCCCGGCGAACACCCGCTGGAACCAGTTCCGTTCGACCTCGGCGAGATGCTGGACCAGCCCGAGCAGGGTCAGCTCCGAGGGCTCGGCGGAGGCCAGCCGCAGCTGGCTGTCGTCCAGCCCCCGGCACTTCAGCTCCAGCGTGGCGCGGTGAAAGGCGAGCCAGCTCTCCAGCATGGGCCGCTCCGGCCCGGTCAGGAGCGGGAGGGGGCGGCCGTCGGGCAGGGTCTGGGTCTGGTGTGCGTCGGTGGCCATGCTGGGCAGCATGGCACGGGGGCCCGACGATGCGGGAGAGGCGAAATCCCGCCGTCAGGAATCAGCTACCGTCCCGCAGGTCCGCCGGCCAGTCAGGGCGGAACTCGATGCCGTCGTACGTGACCACGCACCCCTCCCCCAGCGGCGACTGCGTCATAAAGCCGACGAGGGCCGCTCCGGAGGCCTTCTCGTCAGCCAGGGTGAACAGGCGCACGAAGGTCCACCGCTTGCCGTCCTTGGAGGCGTGGAAGGCGAAGGCACGGCCCGTGCGGCTGATCCGCAGCCAGACCGAACTTCCCTCCACGGACCAGGAGTTGGCGTCGTCGGAGTGGCCACGGGTGACCACCGTGCACACGGTCGGCACATCCGGCGAGTTCTCCAGACAGAGCTTGGCCCACTCCCGCTCGGCCACATGCACGTACAGCACCCCCGCGTCAAAGGCTCCCGCAAAGCCCACGGTGACACGAGCGATCAGCTGAAAGTCCCCCTCCGGCGCCCCCAGCAGCCGAGGCGCGTCGGCCGCGGGGTCCAGAGCCTCACCAGTGGGCGGCACGAACCGATCCTGCCGAGCCCCCGCCCATCCGGTGAGCACCCCGTCCTCGTACGACCAGTGCCCATCAGGGCCGTAGGAGCGGAGGGGGAAAGGAAGTTCGGGTATTTCGAGGTCCATGCGCAGAGTCTCCCAGGTTCACAACCGCGCCCGCTTGAGGGGCCGCAGGCCCCGATAGGGGCGCGGGGCTGTGACATTTGCGGCTCCGCCGCGGGGCGCGACCAGCCACGAACAACCCGCAGTCCGCGACGAACCGGCACGCCCTACGGCGCTACCCGCAGCCCCCGCCCCCAGCGGAGCGCTACCGCTCGAGGCGGCCGTTGAAGCGCCGCGGCAGCCCCAGCGGGTTGTCGTCGCGCAACTCGGCGGGCAGAAGCGCCTCCGGCGCGTTCTGGTACGCCACCGGCCGCAGCCACCGCTCAATCGCCGTACCGCCCACAGACGTGGACGTCGACGTGGTCGCCGGGTACGGGCCCCCGTGATGCTGGGCCGGAGCCACAGCAACACCGGTGGGCCAGCCGTTGACGAGCACGCGGCCCGCGAGCGGCGTCAGCTCGGCGAGGATCTCGGCGCCGCGGCCCTCGCCCGCCGCCTCCTCGCTGGAGAGGTGCACGGTCGCGGTGAGGTTGCCGGGCAGCCGGGAGAGGACGGCGCCTGCCTCCGAGTCGTCCTCGTACCGAGCGACAACGGTGATAGGCCCGAAGCACTCCTCCAGGAGCAGATCATGCTCACCCTCGGCGACAAGCTTGCTCGCCGGCACGGTCAGGAACCCGGGGCTCACCGTGTGCTCACTCCCCGCGCCCGGCGTCACCGGAGCGTCCACGTCCGGGAGTTCGGCCCGCTCGGCAACGCCCGCGACGAAGTTGTCTCGCATCCGGTGGTCCAGCAGCACCCCGGCGTCGGTGTCGCTGACCGCGTCGGTGAGGGACTTCACCAGCCGGTCCCCTGCCGCACCCGCCGGCGCGAGAACGAGCCCCGGCTTCACACAGAACTGGCCGACACCCAGCGTCATGGAACCCCCGAGCCCCGTACCGATCGCCTCGGCGCGCTCGGCGGCGGCGGCCTCGGTGATCACGACGGGGTTCAGCGAGCCCAGCTCGCCGTGGAACGGGATCGGCACGGGCCGGGCGGCAGCCGCGTCGAAGAGGGCACGGCCGCCCCGTACGGAACCGGTGAAACCGGCCGCCGACACCAGCGGATGCTTGACCAGCTCGACGCCCGCCTCGAAACCGTGCACGAGCCCGACGACCCCCTTGGGGATGTCGTGCTGGTCCGCGGCCCGCCGCAGCGTCGCCGCGACCAGCTCGGACAGCCCCGGGTGGTCGGGGTGCGCCTTGACGACGACCGGGCAGCCCGCGGCGAGCGCACTCGCGGTGTCACCGCCCGCGACCGAGAAGGCGAAGGGGAAGTTCGAGGCCGAGTAGACGGCGACGACACCGAGCGGCACCTTGTAGCGGCGCAGGTCCGGGATCGGCGGCGTCGCGGTGTCGTCGGGGTGGTTGATCACGACGTCGAGGAACGCGCCCTCGTCGACGATGTCCGCGAAGGCCCGCAACTGGTAGCAGGTACGGGCGAGTTCACCGGTGAGCCGGACCGGGCCGAGCGCGGTCTCCGCGTCGGCGGCCTCCACGAGGTGGTCCTTGGCGCCTTCGAGCAGGTCCGCAGCGGTGCGCAGGAAAGCCGAGCGGACCGTGCGGTCGGCCAGGGCTCCCCGGGCGGCGTGGGCCGCGCGGACAGCCGTGTCCACCTCCTGGGCTGTTGCCTCCACCGCAACCTGTTCACGCTGCTTCCCGGTTCGGGGGTCGACACTCCAGACTGGTGCTGCTGCCACCGCGGGTCCCTCCAGATGTGATGCCGCAGTTCTTATGTGATGCCGCAGTTCTTGTGTCACTCACCAGGGCGTTCGATATGCTGAACACTGTCTCTGATGGTGAATATGTTTCGGAGACTATTTCCCGTCGAACGAAGGGGTCAAGGGCGATGTCGGCTGGCGAGACAGGCGGCGGGGCGCAGGTCAAGTCCGCGGTGCGGACCGTGGAACTGCTCGAGTTCTTCGCCGGCCGACCAGGAATGCATTCCTTGGCCTCCGTGCAGGAGGCCGTAGGTTACCCCAAGTCCAGTTTGTATATGTTGCTCCGTACGCTCGTCGAGCTCGGCTGGGTCGAGACGGACGCGACGGGCACGCGGTACGGCATCGGGGTGCGCGCCCTCCTCGTCGGTACGTCGTACATCGACGGCGACGAGGTGGTGGCCGTGGCCAGACCGACCCTCGACCGGCTCTCCGACGACACTACGGAGACGATCCACCTGGCGCGGCTCGACGGCACGAATGTGGTGTATCTCGCCACCCGCCAGTCCCAGCACTACCTCCGCCCCTTCACGCGCGTGGGCCGCCGGCTGCCCGCCCACTCCACCTCGCTCGGCAAGGCGCTGCTGGCCACGCACACCGACGAGCAGGTACGCAAGCTGCTGCCGGAGACCCTCCCCGCGCTGACCGAGCACACGATCACCGACCGGGAGAAGCTGATCGAGGAGCTGCACCAGGTGCGGGAGCAGGGCTTCGCCGTGGACCGCGAGGAGAACACGCTGGGGCTGCGCTGCTTCGGCGTCGCGATTCCGTACCGTACGCCGGCGCGCGACGCCATCAGCTGCTCCGTACCGGTGGCGCGGCTGACACCCGCGCACGAGCAGATGGTGAAGGACGCCCTGTTCGACGCCCGTGACCGGCTGACGCTCGCCACCAGGAGGCTCTGACATGGAGATCGTGCTCCGCGAGGTCCACGACAGCGATCTGCCGGTGTTCTTCCGGCAGATGAACGATCCCGAGGCCGCCCGGATGGCCGCGTTCACGGCCAAGGATCCGGCCGACTGGGATGCCTTCGACGCCCACTGGAAGCGGATCCGCGCCTCGTCCGACGTGGTCAATCGCACGGTCCTCGCCGACGGTGACGTCGTGGGCAGCGCGGCGGTGTACGGCGAGCCGGGCGAGCGCGAAGTGACGTACTGGATAGACCGCGCGTACTGGGGCCGCGGCATCGCCACGCGCGCCCTGCGGGCCCTGCTCGCCGAGGTCCCCGAACGCCCGCTGTACGCCCGCGCCGCCGCGGACAACGCGGGTTCGCGCCGTGTCCTGGAGAAGTGCGGTTTCCACGTGACCGCGCACGCCAGGGGGTACGCGAACGCACGCGGGGCGGAGATCGACGAGGTGGTCCTGACCCTGGACGGCTGAGGTCCGTGGACGGGCGGCTTCATGAAGCCCGGATGAGAAAGCCGGTCCGGCGGGAACTCGCCCCCGCCTTCCGCTCGTCTTCCAGAGCGCGATGAACACGACGATCAGGCGGGCCTCCGTCTTCACGCTGCTGCTCGTGCTCGCCCTGCTGGTCAGGGCGACCTGGGTGCAGTTCTACGACGGCACGGCGCTCGCGGAGAACAAGGAAAACCGGCGGAACGTGATCGAGCAGTACGCGTACCCGCTCGGGAGTATCATCGTGGCCGGCGAGGCGATCACCGGGTCCAAGGAGACGGACGGCGGCGACCTCAAGTACCAGCGGACGTACAAGGACGGCGCGCTGTATTCGGCGGTCACGGGCTACAGCTCGCAGGTGTACGGGGCGACGCAGCTGGAGGGCATCTACCAGGACCTGCTCGACGGCACGGACAACCGGCTGAAGAACCCGGTGGACACGGTCACCGGCAAGCGTGCCGACCCGGGCGACGTGGTCACGACGATCGACCCGGATGTGCAGCGGGCCGCGTATGAGGCGCTGGGTGACACGAAGGGCGCTGCCGTCGCCATCGACCCGACGAACGGCAAGATCCTCGGTGTCGTGTCGACCCCTTCGTACGACCCGTCCGAGATCAGCGGCTCCGACGACTCCGCCGCCTGGGAGAAGCTGACGAAGGATCCCGACAAGCCGATGACGAACCGGGCGCTGCGCCAGCCGCTGCCGCCGGGCTCGACGTTCAAGCTGGTCGTGGCGGCTGCCGCGCTGGAGGACGGGCTGTACTCGTCGGTGGACGAGAAGACGGACAGTCCGAATCCGTACCCGCTGCCGGGCACGACCCGCGTCCTGGACAACGAGAACCCGTCGGCGCCGTGTGAGGACGCCACGATCCGGGTGGCTCTGCAGTACTCGTGCAACAACGTCTTCGGGAAGATGGCCGTCGACCTGGGCCAGGACAAGGTCAAGGAGATGGCGGACAAGTTCGGCTTCGACGACGCGGAGCAGGACGTCCCGGTGCGGGCGTACGAGAGCGTCTATCCGTCCGGCATGGACAAGGCGCAGACCGCGCTGTCGGGCATCGGACAGTTCGACGTCACGGCGACGCCGTTGCAGATGGCCATGGTGTCGGCGGCCATCGCCAACGGCGGTGAGCTGGTCTCGCCGCACATGGTGTCGCAGATCAGCGACGCGGGCGGGAACGTGCTGGAGAACTACGACGACAACACGGACACCAAGGAGATCGTCAGCCCGTCCACGGCCGAGCAGTTGCAGTCGGCGATGCAGACGGTCGTCGACGAGGGCACGGGTACGAACGCGCAGATCGACGGCGCGACCGTGGGCGGCAAGACGGGTACGGCCCAGCACGGCGAGAACAACAGCCAGACGCCGTATGCCTGGTTCACGTCGTACGCGAAGGACGACTCCACAGGCAAGGAGGTCGCTGTCGCTGTGATCATCGAGCAGTCGAACGCGGCCCGGTCGGAAGTCAGCGGCAACGGGCTGGCCGCGCCGGTCGCGAAGGCCATGATGGAGGCGGCACTTCAGGACTAGGCCCCCCAGAACCAACCGAAGGCCCCGGCGTGCGCCGGGGCCTTCGCACGTCACAGCCCCAGGGGCCTCATACGCCCAACAACTGCTCGATCGGGTCGATCGCGAAGTACACCAGGAACAGTGCCGACGCGCCCCACAGCAGCCAGTGGACCTCGCGGGCCTTGCCGAGTACCGACTTGATGAGGACGTATGCGACGAAGCCCGCCCCGATGCCGTTGGTGATCGAGTACGTGAACGGCATCACGGCGATCGTCAGGAACGCGGGGATGGCTATCTCGTACTTGTCCCAGTCGATGTGCTTGACCTGAGTCATCATCAGGAAGCCGACCGCGACCAGGGCGGGGGCCGCGGCCTGGAGCGGGACGATGGTCAGCAGCGGGGTCATGAAGAGGGCCAGGGCGAACAGTCCGCCGGTGACCAGGTTGGCGAAGCCCGTGCGGGCGCCTTCGCCGACGCCCGCCGCCGACTCGATGTACGAGGTCGAGGAGGAGGCGGAGGACGCGCCGCCCGCGACCGCGGCGGCGCCGTCGATCAGCAGCACGCGACCCAGGCGCGGCACCTTGCCCTCTTCGTCCAGCAGCCCCGCCTCGGCGCTGATGCCGACGACCGTGCCCATGGTGTCGAAGAAGTCCGAGAGGATGAGGGTGAAGACCAGCAGGACTACGGTGATCGCGCCGGCCTCGCCGAAGGCGCCGAACAGGCTGAAGTCGCCGATCAGCCCGAAGTCGGGGGTGTCGACCACCTTGTCCGGCCAGTCGGGCGTGGTCAGTCCCCAAGTCTTGATGTCGGCCGCCGAGTTGATGACGATCGCGAGGAGCGTCATGGCGACGATGCTGATCAGGATGGCGCCCTTGACCTTGCGGGCGAGCAGCCCGATGGTCAGCAGCACCCCGAGGCAGAAGACGAGCATGGGCCAGCCGGTCAGCGCGCCGGTGGCGCCCAGTTGCACGGGCACCGTGGTGTTCGCCGCGTCCGGGATGCGGCTGACGAACCCGGCGTCGACGAAGCCGATGAACGCGATGAACAGGCCGATGCCGACGCTGATCGCCTGCTTCAGAGGCTGAGGTATCGCGTGCATGACGGCCTCGCGCAGGCCCGTCACCACCAGCACACAGATCAGCAGGCCCTCGAGGACGATCAGACCCATCGCGTCGGCCCAGCTCATGAGCGGGGCTATCTGGAAGGCGACCACGGCATTGAGGCCGAGCCCGGCGGCGAGCGCGAGCGGCAGATTGCCGCCGATGCCCATGATGACGGTCATCACGGCGGCCACCAGGGCGGTGGCGGTGACCAGTTGGACGCTGTCGAGCCGCTGCCCGAACTTGTCCTCGGCGCTGCCCAGGATGATGGGGTTCAGCACAAGGATGTACGCCATCGTGAAAAACGTGGCGAAACCGCCGCGGATCTCCCGGGCGAAGGTGGATCCCCTGGCGGAGATCTTGAAGAACCGGTCGACGCTGTTCGCCGGGGGTGGTGCGGCACTCGGCCGGTCGGCCACCTTCTGTGCTCCGGACATGCGGATGCTCCTCGTTCCTGCGTGCTGGTTGTGCGGATGCTGGCTGGATTGTTCCCGCCGTGCTCCGCTTTCGGGTTTTCTCCGTGTTACGGAATCACGTACGGAGCCGAGTTCGGACTACCGCACGACCTTCGAAGTCCCGTACGGGCGCCTGCTACTCTCTCGAATCTCACCCACAGGCGCACCATTCCTTCACGGGTGACACACGGGGTCCGTATACGCACTACGCAGGCACGGCGCACGCAGGTCAACCGCACTGTCCGGATTCAGCAGGGGAGAGGTCGCCCGTGGGCACGGTCGTCGACGACGCAGCCTCCGTGGAGTTCCACGACTTCTTCGAGCGGCACTATGCCGAACTGGCGCGGCTGGCCCACCTGTTGACCGGTGAGTCGGACGCCGCCGACGATCTGGCGGCGGACGCACTGCTTGCCATGTGGCACCGCTGGGACCGGGTGCGGGCGGCGGACCATCCGGTGGCGTACGCGCGCGGAGTGGTTGCCAATCTGGCGCGCAGCCGGATCCGCAGCGCGGTGCGTGAGCGCAGACGCATCACGCTGTTCTGGTCGCAGCGCGACGAGAACAGCGAGAACCCGGATGTGCCGGCCGTGGTCGATGTCCAGGGGGCGCTGCGCAGTCTGCCGTTCCGCAAGCGGGCATGTGTGGTGCTTCGGCATGCTTTCGACCTCTCGGAGAAGGACACCGCGCTCGCCCTGGGCATCTCGGTCGGTACGGTGAAGAGCCAGACGTCGAAGGGAATGGCCGAGTTGCAGCGGTTGCTGGGCAGTGCGGACGGCCCGAGCCGCGTGCACGCGGCGGTGCTGCGCACCGGTGGGGCCGGAGGGAGGAACCCGTGACGGGGCAGCGCGACGCACGTGCCACGGACGACAACGTGCGCGCCCGGCTGCATGAGGCGGCCGGCGCTCATGAGCCCGACCGTGCCCGCATCCTGGCCCGCATCGAGCGCGGCATGGCCGACTCCGAGATCTCCCGGCGCCCCGCGCAGCGGCCCCCGCTGCTCGGCTGGGCGCGGGTGGTCGGTGCCACGGCCGCGGTCGCGGGCGTCCTCGCGGTGGGCGGCTATGCGGCGGCGTCCGCGCTGAAGGACGACGACAAGTCCCAGCAGACCGTCGCGGTCACGCCGACTCCCGAACCGTCGCCGGAGGAGTCCCGCCGCGGCGAGATCCCGCCGGACCCGACGAGTTCCCCGCGCCCCGAGAAGCCGACGGCGGCCGAGTCGCCGCCGGTCAAGCCGCCCGAGCCGCCCCCGGCCGTCACTCCGCCCGCGGACGCCGCCACCGAGGAGGGCCCGCTGTGGTCGGACGGCTCGGTCGATCCGCACAGCAACGACTTCTGGGCGCAGAGCAATGTGACCGTGAAGGCGGACAAGCAACTCACCTCACTGACCGTCGAGTTGCGCGTCAAGCAGACCGGCGGGGTCACTTCGACGGGTGCCTGGCGCTCGCTGCCCGAGGGCGACTTCGAGCAGACGGTCGGCGAGCGGGACGGCTTCGTCGTCTACACCTGGGAGCTCAAGGAGGGCCGTACGGTCCCGGCCGGTGAGTTCGTGTTCGCCGGGCAGTACGACCACGACCGCGGCGGCCGTGACGCCGGCGACGACCGTTACGCGGCGACCGCGACGGCCGACGGCGAACAGGTGGGCGTGCAGGGCGACTTCGCGGGCCAGGACTCCGACGACGAAGACTCCTGACCGAGGCTCATGACCGACGAGCTTGTGACCGGCGGCGACTCATGACCCGCGGTTCGGAAAGCTCATAACGAGCGGCGGCTGCAAAAAAGTTCCGAGGGGCGGCAACCCGCTCCCTCCGGGTGGCAACCAGGGAGACGCAAGGTCTCTCCCCCCACTCAAGGAAACGGGACATGAGTTCAGAAACACAGCAGCGCGCCCGCCACCGCCGCAAGCTCAACCGGACACACGCCATCGCCGGCAGCCTGTCCGCGTTAGGAATGACCGGAGCCGCCGTCTTCGCCGGCACCATGATGTCGTCAGCCAATGCCGCGGCCGGATGGCCGACCCCCAACGGCAGCGAGGCGGTCTCCAGGACGATCCCGGTGGAGGGCGTCCGGGACGGCGGCATGAAGCGCTTCTACGGCAGCGGAGACCTGGCCGGTGACGGTCAGGAAGAGGGCGGAGACCCGATCTTCGAGCTCGCGGACGGTGCGACGCTGAAGAACGTCGTCATCGGCAAGCCCGGCGCCGACGGCGTCCACTGCAAAGGCACCTGCACGCTGCAGAACGTCTGGTGGGAGGACGTCGGCGAGGACGCCGCCACGTTCCGCGGCGGCGAATCGGCCGTCTTCACCATCAAGGGCGGCGGCGCGAAGCACGCCGAGGACAAGGTCCTCCAGCACAACGGCGGCGGCAAGCTCGTCGTGTCGAACTTCGTGGCGGAGGACTTCAAGACCCTCTACCGCTCCTGCGGCAACTGCTCGACGCAGTACAAGCGCAGCGTGATCTTCAACGGCCTGGATGTGACCGCTCCCGGCGGGCGTCTGACCGGCATCAACAGCAACTACGGCGACTCCGCGGCCCTGCGCAAGGTGACGATCACCGGCGACAGCGGCAAGAAGATCGTGCCGTGCCAGAAGTACAAGGGCAACAACAGCGGCGACGAGCCGGAGGAGGCGGGCTCGGACGCCGACGGCACCCACTGCAACTACAAGCCATCCGACATCACGTACAAGTAGGTACGTAACTCCGCACCAGGAGCACCACTCTTGAGCACGCACAGAAAGCACCTCACCCGTCGCCGGCTGCTTGCCGCGTCCACTGTGGGCGTGGCCGGCTCCGGCGCGGCGGTCGCGGCCGGCACCGGCTTGCTCTCCTCGGCGTCGGCCGCGACCTTCGGTCACTCCGATGACGGCAAGAACCATGTCATCGACACGGGCGCCTCCCTCGTCTTCAAGGTCTCCAAGTCGACCGGCGATCTGACCTCGCTGGTCCACAAGGGCAAGGAGTACGAGGGCTACGGCGGCAAGCACTCGCATGTGGAGTCGGGGCTCGGCGCGTCCACCGTGGGCATCAAGCAGGCCGGGAACACCATCCTGGTCTCGGTGGCGCACGGCACGCTCCGGCACTACTACGCGGCGCGCAAGGGCCAGAACAACGTCTACATGTGGACGAACAAGGCCGACACGTCGTTCACGGCGACCCGCTACATCGCCCGGATCAAGGCCGGGATCTTCCCCAACGAGGGTCCCGACTCCTGGGTGGAGGCGGCCGACACGGTCATCGAGGCCGGTGACGTGTGGAAGAAGCCGAACGGCCAGACCCGCTCCAAGCACTACTCGGGCACACGGGTCATGGACTACGACCACGTCGGCTACACCACCGGCTCGGTGGGGCTCTGGATGGTGCGCTCCAACCACGAGAAGGCCTCGGGCGGCCCGTTCTACCGCTCGCTGCTGCGCCACTCGAACGACGGCGGAGTGGGCCTGTACGAGATCCTGCACTACAACCAGTCGCAGACCGAGGCCATGCGCTTCGGTCTGCAGGGTCCGTACGTGCTGGCCTTCACGGACGGTGGTACGCCCTCGGCGTCGCTGTTCGCGAAGAACCTCGACACCTCGTGGGTGGACGGCCTCGGCATCTCCGGCTGGGTCGGCAAGTCCGGCCGCGGCAAGGTGTCGGGCGTCGGGCTCAAGGGCATGAACGCCGACTACGCGTACACCGTGGGCTTCGCCAACAAGGACGCGCAGTACTGGGCGAAGGCCGCCTCCGGCACCGGTGCCTTCTCGTGCCCGGGCATGCTGCCGGGGACGTACACGCTGACCGTCTTCAAGGGCGAACTGGCCGTGCACACCCAGGAGGTGAAGGTGACGGCGGGCGGCACCACCGCTCTCAACTCCCTCACCATCAGCGGCGATCCGAGCACCGCGAAGACGATCTGGCGGCTCGGCGACTGGGACGGTACGCCCGGCGAGTTCAAGAACGCCAAGCTGATGACGTACGCGCATCCGTCCGACGTGCGCGCGTCGAAGTGGACCGGCAACGTCGTCATCGGCAACGGTGGCGAGGCCGCGTCGTTCCCGGCGTACATGTGGAAGGACGTCAACGACGGCATCCTCGTGTACTTCAAGCTGACCGCCGCCCAGGCCGCCGCCGCGCACACCCTGCGCGTCGGCGTGACGACCGCCTACATCAACGGGCGGCCACGGGTGATGGTCAACGACTGGGTGTCGACGCTCCCTTCGGCGCCGTCGCAGCCCTCGACGCGGTCCCTGACCACAGGCTCGTACCGGGGCAACAACCACACGTTCACCTACAACGTGCCGGCGAGCGCGTGGAAGTCGGACACCGGTCAGTACAACGTGCTGAAGCTGAACATCGTCAGCGGCTCCTCCGGGTCCGCTTTCCTCAGCCCCGGCACGTCGTTCGACTGCATGGACCTGCTGGCCTGAGCCCCCCACGAGGGCCAGTAGCAAGGGGAACGCCCCCGCCGGATGCAGCCGGTGGGGGCGTTCCCGTGGGCCGTGGGGGGATGGGCCCGTGGGGGGAGCGGGAGGATCAGTTCATCGTGGAGCCGATGGTGGTGGAGCCGGTCGTCAAAAACGTCGTCTCGGGCAGTGAGCCGTTCGCCTTGCGGGCGCCGTACGCGGTGGACGCGTTCGTGGACTTGAAGGCGGGTGCGGCGATGCCCTTGTCCCAGTTGTTGCCCGCGGAGACGGTGGACGGACCGAGCTTGCTCAGACCGCCCTTGTTCCGCACGGCGAGGTTCTTGCCGAGCCGGGCCTTGCCGGTGGCGAAGTAGTAGCCCGAGCCGGCGTTGGCGTACGCGGTGTTGCGGTTCAGGCTCATGGCACCGGTGTTGGAGTTCTCGGTGAAGCCGTGCTTTCTGTTGTCCCAGGCCGCGTTGTTGTTCACGAGGTGGGCGACCGAGGCGCCTCCGCCGCCGAGCTTGAAGCCGTTGCCGTTGCCGTCGAAAGCCGGGTCCTTCCAGCGGTTCTCGCCGTTTCCGACAGCCCAGGAGTGCTCGACGGTGACGGGGCTGGAGAACTGCCAGAAGTCGAGCCCGTCATCCGAGTTGTTGTAGAGGCGGGCACCGGTGATCTTGTTGCCGGTGCCGGAGCCGAACTTGACGGCGATCCCGTCGGCGTTCCGGCCGTGGCCTGACGGGTCGTAGTTGCCGTAACTATCCAGGTTCTGCACGAGGTTGTCCGTGGTGCCGTCACCGCGCAGCGTGAAGCCGGAGTCGCCGTTGTTCGCGGTGACGAGGTTCCTGAACACTCCGCCGACGGAGGAGGTGGCGACGAAGCCATGGGCCGGCGCGTTCTGCCAGGTGATGTTCTCGACGGTCCAGTAGTCGCCGTAGATCCCGGCCAGCCAGGAGCCGTCGGGAAGCTTCGATCCGTCGATCTTCACCTTCGCCCCAGGAGCGGCCCGCAATGTGATTCGGGCCGAACCGGTGCCGCTCGCCGAGGACCTGAGGCTCTTCGTCGGGTAGTACGTGCCGTCGCGCACCTGGATGTCGGTGCCGGCCGTGGCGCCCTTGACGGCGGCTTCCAGCTGAGCGGTGCTGGACACGGTGACCGTCCGGACGGCGGCGGCGTCGGCTCCGTCGTTCGAGAGTCCGAGGTAGACGCCACCCGCCCCCGAGGTGACGGACACCGCGGCGGCAATGGAGAGGGTGCGCGTCCTGCGGTGGCGTCCAGTGCTCTGGAGCACGGCGCGTTCCTTTCCTAGGAGTCGGGGACGGGAGGCAGGCCCGGGGGCCCGTCTCTGTACACCAGGTCGCCGCCATGGCCGGAAAAGGTTGCCGCGCCCACCCGAAAAGGAATCGAAACTTTCGATCATCCCGGTCCCGGTCGCACCGATTGACGCACCGTCTCCCACTGGTGAAACTCCACGTCAGTTCAGCCCAACAGAAACCACCAGACCCCCACAGGATGTGTCATGCGCCCCCGCACCGCCCGCACGCTCCTGACGTCTCTGTCAGCGCTGCTCGCCCTGTTCCTGAGCCTCCTGACAGCCCCGCCCAGTCCCGCACAATCCGGAGCACAACCAGTGGACAGAGCTGACAGAGCCTCGCAGAAGGCCAAGCCGAAGTACGCGGGCTATCTCTTCGCGTACTTCACCGGTGAGGGCACGGCCGACGGCGAGCAGATCCGCTATGCCCTCAGCCGAGGCAACGATCCGCTGCACTGGCGGGAGTTGAACTCCGGGAAGCCGGTACTCACCTCCACCATCGGCGAGAAGGGCCTGCGGGACCCGTTCGTGATCCGCGCCCCGGAGGGCGACAAGTTCTACATGATCGCGACCGATCTGCGCATGTACCAGAACAGCAGCGGCAGTTGGGACGACGTCCAGCGTCACGGCAGCAAGTCCATCATGGTCTGGGAGTCCACGGACCTGGTGAACTGGACCGACCAGCGCCTGGTGAAGGTCTCCCCCGACAACGCGGGCAACACCTGGGCCCCCGAGGCGTATTGGGACGAGACACTCGGCGAGTTCGTCGTCTTCTGGGCCTCGAAGCTGTACGCCGACGACGACCCGGACCACACGGGCTCGACGTACAACAAAATGATGTACGCGACCACGAAGGACTTCCGCACCTTCAGCGAGCCCAAGGTCTGGAACGACCCGGGCTACTCGGTCATCGACTCAACGGTCGTGCAGCACAAGGGCACCTACTACCGCTACACCAAGGACGAGCGCGACCCGAACTCGTGCAGCCCCTGCGCGAAGTACATCACCGGGGAGAAGTCGAGGACGCTGACCTCCACGAAGTACGACTTCGTCGCGGACTGCATCGGCAACGGGGCGATGGACCGTGGCGAGGGCCCGACGGTGTTCAAGTCCAACACCGAGGAGAAGTGGTACCTGTTCATCGACGAGTACGGCGGCCGGGGCTACCTCCCCTTCGAGACCACCGACCTCGACTCCGGCAAGTGGACCCCGTCGCAGAACTACCAGCTGCCCACCAGCCCGCGCCACGGCACGGTCATGCCGGTGACGCAGAAGGAGTACGACCGCCTGCTGGCCGCGTATCCCGCGAGCCCCACCTCGATCGTGGACGTGACGGCGAAGGACCAGGAGGGCTACGCGATCGTCACGGAGGCCGCGAACAAGGTCGTCCTGCCGATGGAGCCGGACATCGATGAAGCAGCCCTCAGGCGCCTTGCGCCGAAGCTGGCGACCGGCGCGGGCGCCAAGGTCACCCCGGCCTCGGGTACGCGCCGCGACTTCCGCAAGCCTCAGACGTACACCGTGACGGCGGCGGACGGGACGAGCCGCAAGTGGACGGTGGAGGCGGTGCCTACGCGCAGTCCTGTCCTGCCCGGCCTTTACGCGGACCCCGACGTCAAGTACATGAACGGCCGCTACTGGATCTACCCGACCACGGACGGCTTCCCCGGCTGGAGCGGGACCAAGTTCAAGGCCTTCTCGTCGAAGGACCTGGTGCACTGGAAGGACCACGGCGAGATCCTCGACCTGGGACCTGACGTGTCCTGGGCCGACAAGAACGCCTGGGCACCGGCGATCGCGGAGCGCAACGGCAAGTACTACTTCTACTTCTGTGCCGAGCAGCAGATCGGCGTCGCGGTCGCGGACTCCCCCGCGGGCCCGTTCAAGGACGCGCTGGGCAAGCCGCTGGTCGCCAAGGGCGGGCAGTTCCAGGGCCAGATGATCGACCCCTCGGTCTTCACGGACGACGACGGGAAGTCGTACCTCTACTGGGGCAACGGGCGCGGCTATGTCGTCCCGCTGAACGACGACATGGTGTCCTTCGACGCGACGAAGGTGCAGGACATCACCCCGGACAACTTCCGTGAGGGCGCCTTTGTGATCAAGCGCAAGGGCACCTACTACTACATGTGGTCCGAGGACGACACGCGCAGCGAGAACTACCACGTCGCCTACGCCACCGGCTCGTCCCCGCTCGGCCCCTGGACCAAGAAGGGCACGATCCTCTCCAAGCGCCCGGAGTACGGCATCAAGGCCACCGGCCACCACTCGGTGGTGAACACCCCCGGCACGGACGACTGGTACATGGTCTACCACCGCTTCGCCCTGAACGGCCCCGGCAAGTCGGGCGGCGACGGCACCCACCGCGAGACCACGATCGACCGCATGGAGTTCGCGGCAGACGGAACGATCAAGCCGGTGGTACCGACACTGGAGTCGATCAGGCCGGTACGCAGGTAACGGCAGTAGCCGCGCCCCTCAAGGAGGCCGCAGGCCTTCCTTGAGGGGCGCGGGGAACTGCGCGACAAGCCACAACGGACCCGCAGCTTCGAACATGCCTCACAGGACCTCGTCCAGCCACGCGTAAACGTCGTCCTGCATACGCGAGTTGAAGACGTGGCCCACCTCGGGCCACGTCTTCAACCGCAACCGCGACTCGGCCCGGCAAGCGCGCCAAACGAGGCGCAGCTTGCCGTAAGCCACCCGCACCCCTTCCGGAGGAAACAGCGTGTCCAGTCCGCCGTTGAAGAACAACAACGGCTTGGGCGCGGCGATGCCGGCCACATCCGGGATGTCGAGATGCCGGGCAAGCCCGGGGTGGAGCATGTGAAACGCGGACTGCCCGCGCAGCGTGTTGTTGCCGGGCACCATCATCTCCTTGAGCCCGGTCATCCAGCACACGCTCACCCCGGCCGCGATGTCGTCGCTGAGCGCGGCGGTCTGCCACGCCCGGTAGGCCCCCATGGAGAAGCCGAGGGCCGCGACGCGCCGCCGGTCCACGCGGTCGAGGCCGGCCAGGAAACGGGCGGCACGTACATCCTCGCGGGCCATGAGCCCGGCGGGGGACGAGCCGAGGTTGTACAAGTTGCTTGCCAGCGCCTGTTGTTGCTCGTAGACGAGGGGGCCGCGGTCGCCCCAGCCGAGGGCGTCCACGGCGAGGACGACGTACCCGCGCCGGGCCAGCTCGTCACCGACGAACCGCCCGCTGAAGCACCGCTCTGCCCACTCCAGCGCGGACGGTAACCGGGCCTCACCGTCGTACCAGGGCCTGACCAGCTTCTCCTTCCCGATGTCGAACTTCGAGCCGTGGTCGTGGAGGAGCAGCACGGCGGGGAAGGGGCCGGTGCCGTGCGGGGTGAGCAGGGCGCCGCGGACCCGGCCGTAACGGGTGAGCCCGAAGGTGACGAGCTCCCGCGTATACCCGTCGGCCTCGGCGCGATCGCCGAACTCGGGCGCGTACGCGGTGTCGTCGCGACCGGCGACGAGCAGTTCCTCCACCTTGGCGCGGGCGGCACGACGCCAGGCGCGGAAGTCGCGGATCGGGGAGTTGCCCCAGGCGAGGGGGAAGCGGAGCTCGTCCTTGAGGGCAGGGTAGAAGTCCGGGAGGTTGCCTTCGACGATGCCTCCTGCTCCGCCCGTCCCCGCTGAGCCCGCGATCGCCGCCGCACCGGCCGGTGGCTCGGCGGCGATCGCGGGCCCGGACACACCAGTCTGTGCGGCCCATAGCGCGGCGGCGCCCGCTCCCGCGACGAAGGCCCGCCTCCCGACCGGAGCCCGGTCACCGTCGCCGCTCATAGGGCCTCCAGTCCCCGAGGTACGTCTGACGGGTGTGCAACTTGGCCTCTTCTTCCGTCAGTTGAGGCCGGTTCTCCGGAACGAGGATCTCGGCGCCGGGCCCCGTGTTGCGGTACTCGGCGAACCGCTGGTCCTGCCAGGGAAAGCCGGAGGACATGTTGGTGTACGGTGCGGCCGCGTCGATGCCCGGCCCCATCCAGGTGTCGCGGACCACAAGGGCAGGCCGCGCCGTGGTGTCGGAACTCGGCACCCAGGGCCGGGCCAGCTTGTACGCCCCGTCCTCCGCGCCGCTGGCGATACGGCACTTCACGGCCAGGTAGCCATAGGGGTTGGCACCGGCCGTGGACGGCGCGAACACCATGCCCTTGGGCGTGAAGTCCACGTCTCGGGCCAGCGTGTGGAAGCGGCAGTGCTCGTACACGGCGGTCGCCCGCCCGAAGACGAAGTCGACGTCACCCTCGGCGTAACAGTGCGCGAAGTACTGCCGGGCGAAGGTGCCGAGCGCCATCGAGTCGGCGTACAGCGTGTCCTGGTGCCCGAGGAACCGGCACCGCAGGAACGCCGAGCGGTCGCCCTGCACCTTGATGGCGACGGCCTGGGTGCCGGTGATCTCGGGATGGTCGGCGCGGAGCCAGTCGTTGGCGAAGGTGATGTCCCGCGCGGTGAACCCGTCGGCCTGCACGGTGGTGGTGGCGGACCCGCTGGTGCCATAGGTGCCGCCGCCGGGCTTGGGCGTGCCGGCCGCGTTGTCGTACACGATCACGACATCGCGGGGATCCTCCGAGGCGCCGATCCAGGTCGCCTCCGTCCGGGTGCGGTCGACGGCGACCGTCTCCCGGTAGGTGCCGGGTGCCAGGACCAGCGTCCAGCCGCTGCCGGTCGCGGCGGTCACGGCGGCCTGTACGGAGGTGAAGTCGCCCTGGCCGCGCGGGTCGACGTACAGGGTCTTCGGGGTGCGGCGGGCGGCCGGTGACCCGTACCGGCCGAACGGGCGCTTTCTGCCGTCGGCCCCAGCGGGAGCCGTCGTCAGGGCGAGGGCGGCGCCCGTTCCGGTGGCCGCAAGGAGGAAGCCCCTTCTGGACAGTGGGAATCGGAGGTGAGGCGCGGGCATGCGGTGCTCCTTCTCTGTGCGGCTCGTGCGGTGGGCGGGCCGGGGCGGCGCGCCCCGCGGTGAGGGTGCGGTGCGGGTGGCCCCGGCCGGTTTTCCGGGAACGTCAGCGGATGCGTCCCGCACCCGCGCCGTGGCCGACGATCCCCGGCACGGCCCGCGGCGAGTCGACCTTCTTACGCAGCGTCGGCGTCCAGCCGGCGCCCCGCTGCAACGTCTCCTCGGGGATCTCCGCGTTGTGCACGGCGATCAAGTCCGTCAGCTTCCCGTTGACGTAGTTCTCCTCGGCGGTCAGCGGTGCTTCGTTCCACTTCTTCAGCGCCTTGCCGACGCTGGTGCCGGGCGGCAGCGAGATGGCGTTGTGGGTGGCGTGCAGCTGCGAGGAGATGCCGACACCGAAGATGTAGTAGTCGTCCTTCTGGTCCTCGGTCACCACGTAGTGGTTGTTGTAGACGTCGACCTGTCCGAACCGCACACGGGGAGAGCGCTGGAGGATCCCGTCGAAGCGGTTGTGGTGCATGGTGACCTTGAGCTTGCCGGAATCGAGGGCGGCGGTGCCGTCGCTGTTCCCGATCAGCATGTTCTTGTCGTGGTCCTGGTAGCGGTTCCAGGACACGGTCACGTAGTTGGAGCCGCGCACGATGTCCGTCAGCCCGTCGTGCTGCTGGAAGACCTTGCCGAAGTAGACCGGCCGCTCACTGTCGGGGTAGCGCCCGTCGGTGAACGTGTTGTGGTCGATCCACACGTGGTCGGTGCCGTAGACGACCACGGCGTCGTACTCGGAGTTCCAGTTGCCGGTGTTGTTGTCGTCGGTCGGGTCCCACTTCGGGAAGCAGTCGAGCGGGGCCTCGATGGTGAGGTTGCGCATGATGACGTTCGAGACGCCCTTGATCTGGAGGCTGCCGCCGAGGATCCCGGAGTTCTTGCCGACGCCGACGATGGTGGTGTTGCTGGGAACGTTGGCCTTGATGGCCGTGTCCTGGTTGGCGGCGGACGCGACCCGCGCGTCCTCCTGCGGACCGCTGGCGGGTCTGTCGTTGCCCCAGACGGCCGGGTCGTAGTCCTTGAGGTACTGCTGAAGGTCGTACCCCCCGGCGACGAAGGCCTCGCAGCCCTCGGACACGGCGTCGATCATCCCCTTGACCTTGATGACCTTGGGTGCGTCGCCCCCATCGGCGAGCGCCCGCTTGAACTCCGCCCAGGTGGTGACGGTGTAGACGTGCGCGGCGTCGGCGGCGGATCCACCGGTGGTGCCCGCGCCCTCCGAGCCCCAGCCGTCGCCGGCTGCGAGGGTCTCGCGACCGAGGTCGCGGGGCTTGGCCTGGGCGGTGGGTCCGGTGACCGTGAGGACGAGGGCGGTACAACCGACAACGGCGGTTATGGCATGGGCATGCCAGTTACGGGTGCGCATGGGTGCGGGTTCCTTCCAAAAGTGCGGGTACGGGGGGCGCCCCTTCAGGGGCGCGGGGCTGTGTCGATTTGCGGCTCCGCCGCGCGGGCGCGACAAGCCACAACGGGCCCGCGGCTACGAACCGGCCGGAGTGGGCCTGCCTTACAGCGGAGGGCCTACGCCTTCGGCCAAGTGATCCAGGCCTCCGGAATCTCGTCGTCCAAGCGACGCACGTCCCGCGGTGCAAGCACCCGGCGGTGCAGCAACTCCCCCGCGACCAGCCGCGCCACCGCAATGGCTCCCGGAGGATTGAAGTGCGTGTTGTCCTGCTCGGTCTCGGTCCAGTTGAAGTACTTCTTCGTCTCCTCGACCCCGAGCCGCTGCCACAACGCCAGCGACAGGGCATGGAGGTCGAGCAGCGCCACGCGCTCCCGTTCGGCGAGCGCACGCATGGCCGCCGGATAGTCGCCGTGACTCGTCACGGCATTGCCGCTCGCGTCGAACCTCCGACGCTCGACGGGCGTGGCGAGCACGGGCCGGGCACCACGGGCCCGCGCCCCGTCGACGTACAGGCGCAGATAGTCCTGGTACGTGGTCCAGGGCTCGGTGTACCGCGCGGGATCGGCGGTCTTGGAGTCGTTGTGACCGAACTGCACGAGGAGGAGGTCGCCGGGCCGGATCGCCCCGAGGACGGCGTCGAGACGCCCCTCGTCGACGAAGCTCTTCGAACTGCGCCCGTTCACGGCATGGTTGGCGACCTGTAGGTCACGGCGCAGGAAGAACGGGAGGGCCATACCCCACCCGGTCTCGGGCGCGGCGTCGGCGTACTTCTGAGCGGCGGTGGAATCACCGGCGATGAAGAGGGTCCGCCTCGCACCACGGGACGACGCGGCGGCAGCGGCGGGCCCGTTCGCGGCAACGGCGAGCGGAACGGCGACAACAGCCGCCGTACTGACCTGTCTACGGGTGAGCGACACGACGAAGTGCCTTTCTCAACAGGCGTGCGGGATAAGTGCGTTCAGCGGTGCCTTTCAGTGGGGGGTGGTGCACCCCGCGCCCTTCACGGGCGCGGGGCTGCTGCGTCACGAAAGCGGCGCTAGCTCTTCTGCTCGTTCCACTCCGCCTGAGCCGTGTTCAGCTGCTCAGCCAACGTGTCCAGGAACTCCTTCGCCTTCATCGACCCGTTCATGACCTTCTGGAAGGCCGGCTCGTTGTCGGTCTTGGAGATCGTGTTCCAGTCCGGCAGGTAGTACGGCAGCTGAACGATCGTCGTGGAACCGTCACTGAGCGCCTCGGCCGCGAGCTTGGTCGGCTCGGCCTCGGAGACCCACGGGTCCTTCGCGGCGTCGGTGTTCGCCGGGACCTGCCCCGCCGACTTGTTGAACTTGGAGTTCTCCGCGTGCGTGGTGGCGAACTCGATGAACTTCCAGGCGGCTTCCTTGTTCTTGGAGCTCTTGAACAGGCCGAGCCCGTCGACCGGGTTGGAGACCTGGACCCGCTTGCCGCCGGGCCCGATCGGCTGCGGGATGCCCCGGAACTTCTCGACGCCCAACGCCTTCACGTGATCCTGGTAGGAGCCCAGATTGTGGTTCAGCATTCCGATCTCGCCGGAGTCCCACTGGGCGACCATCTTGGTGAAGTCGTTGTTGAGGTCGGCGGCCGGAGTGACCTTCTTGTAGAGGCCGACGTACTTCTCCAGCGCCTCCACGTTCTTCGGGTCGTTGACGGTGGTCTTCTCACCGCTCGCGTCCCAGAAGGACGTGATGCCGGACTGCCCGTACATCGCGTCCAGGGCCTGCGCGATGGAGCCGGGGCCGCCGCGGATGGTGTAGCCGAACTTGTTGTTCTTGGTGTCGGTGAGTTCCTCGGCGGCCTTGTAGAACGCGTCCCAGGTGGTCGGCGCTTCCAGGCCCGCCGCCTTGAACAGGTCGGTGCGGTAGTAGAGGACACCGTTGTTGGCGGAGGTCGGGATCGAGTACAGCTTGTCGTCGTCGCCGCCGGCGGACTTCAGCGACTTGACCATGTCCTCGTTGAGCTTGCCGTTGAGGGAGGACTTGCTGAGGCGGTCGTCCAGCGGCTCCAGCGCGTTCTGGGCGGCGAAACCGGCGAGCATGGCCGCGCCGGCGCCGCCGACGTCCGGCAGGCTGCCGCCCTGGATGGACGTGTCGACCTTGGACTGGTACTCGGTGGCAGCGATCCCGACGTACTTGACGTCGATGTCCGGGTTGGCCTTCTCGAAGTCGGCGATGATCTCCTTCCAGATGTCGGTGCGGACACCGCCGTTGTTGTCCCAGAAGACGATCTCTCCCTTGCCGCTGCCCTCGGCGCCCTTGTCACCTGCCGCTCCGCTGCCGTCGTCGCCACAGGCCGTGGCGGTCAGCGCGAGCACGACGCTCACGGCGGCGGCCGTGGCAATACGCCGTCCGCCCCTGCTGCTGTTGCGAATACTGATCTTCATGGTCGGCTCTCTTCTGCTTCTGGATCCGTCGAGCTGTGAAGTTGTGGGGGTCTGTGGGCACACGGCTTCGGTGAACCGTGGGCATCGAGTTCATCTGCCGGCCTTTCACCTGCCGGTCTTTCATCTGCGGTCTTTCATCTGCCGATCGGCGCCTGCGGTCCGGAGAACTTCTTCACGAGCGCGGGCACGGCGGCGGCCGGATGCAGCTCGTACTTGTAGAAGCCCCGCGGGTCGAAGGCCGCGCCCCACGCGTCGTGCCGCCCGCTGGTGTTCTTCAGGATCGATCCGCGCTGCACCAACTCGGCGGTGGTGTCGGCCTGGTAGGCGTGCTGGACGTCCTTGTAGTAGCTGTTCTCGATGACCATCTTGGTCTTGCCGCGCGACCAGTTGCCGTACGTCCACACCGGATCACCGGGGTCGGCCTGCGCGGTCAGGTAGTTGTTGTAGAGGTGCGCGTACGCGCAGTTGTCGGCGGAGGGATTGCGCTGCTTCGTACCGCTGAACCAGTTGTGGTCGATGGTGATCTGCGTCTTGACGTTCTCCGTCCAGCCGATGCCGAAGGTCTTGTTGTTGTTCTCGAAGCGGTTGTAGGAGACGGTGACGTACTCGCTGTCCTTGCGGACGTCGAGCTGCCCGTCGCAGATCCGCGAGAAGCGGTTGTGGTCGACCCAGACGTGGTGGACGGTGTCCATCTGTATGCCGTCGAAGTCGGTGTCCTTGCAGTCCCAGTTGCCCTCGACGTACGAGTCACGGATCGTCAGGTTGCGGATGATCACGTTGTGGGTACCTGGCTTGAGGTTGAACTCGCCCTGGACGAGCTCCCCCGCGGTGCCCACGCCGATGATGGTCTTGTTCGAGGCGACGACGACGTTCGCGCCGAACGGCTCGGCCTTGATCGTCCCGGCGACCCGGATGATGTACGGCTCCTCGGCCGCCGCATACCGCTCCAGATCGGCCTGGGTGGTCACGGTGACGACCTTGCCGCCGGCGCCTCCCTTCGTACCGCCGTCGAGGGAGGCGAAGCCGTGGGCCTTGCCGGTCCAGCGAGGCGCTGCCGTGCCACCGGTCACCGCGTCGGTCGCGGCCTTGGCCGGGGCGATGGCTCCCAGCCCCAGTGAGGCCACCAGGGCGGTGACCGTGATCAGGGCCTTACCGAGGCCCGGTCTCGACCCCGGTCCCGGCCCCGGCAAGCGCTTGCTTCGGAGTTGCGTCATTGCGGCTCCCAACAGGCGTACACGTGAAGTGAGTTCAGGAAGTCGGTCGTGCGGTGATGCGGAACTGCGTGAACGTGGCCGCCCCGGCGTGTCCCCCACCGGGCGGCGCAAGTGCGAACAGGCCGAGCAGCGCGCCGACCCAGCGCCAGGGCGTGGCGGCGAAGACCGGCCCGGAGGGCTGCCACCCCTCCCCCACGTCGTACGAGAAGCGGCAGCGCGCCCCTTCGCCGACCTCGACCCTCAGCCGCGCCCGCCCCTCGGGAGCGACCCGCGGATGGGCGGCATCCCGCTCCCTCCCCCACTGCCCCAAAGGCGTGGGAGGTGCCCCCATCGCGACGGTCTCGGCGAACCGGTGCACGAGATGCACCTGCCCGTCGGTGCCCCGCTGGAGCCCGATCCAGCTGAACGCGTCGCCGAGCACGGCGAGTCCGGCCCGGGCGCCCGGCGCCTCGCCGGACAGGGCGAGTTCGACCTCGACGGTGGCGGGGGTCCCCGGCAGCCGCTGCGTGAGCACGTTCGGCAGCTTGCGCAGATCGTCCAAGTCGGCCGTCCGTACGCAGGTCAGCCGCAGCCCGTCGCCCGCGTGCCGAGTCGCCCAGCCGTGCTGCGGGTTGGCCGTCCACTGCCACTGGCGCCCGAAGCGTCCACCGGGGAAGTCGTCGTCGGTGGCGGGTGCGGACGGCGGCTGAGGCGGCAGGTCGGGCTTCTTGTATACGTCGACGGGGGTGCCCTCGTCGCCCAGTACGGGCCAGCCGTCCGTGTCCCAGCGCATCGGCTGGAGGTGGACGACCCTCCCGTACGCGCCCTTCTCCTGGAAGTGCGCGAACCAGTCCTCGCCGGACGGGGTGCGCACCCAGCCGCCCTGGTGGGGGCCGTTGACGTCGGTGCCGCCCTGCTCCAGCACGATCCGCTCCTCGTACGGCCCGAAGAAGCCGCGTGAGCGGAAGGCGCCCTGCCAGCCGGTCGCCACTCCCCCGGCGGGGGCGAAGATCCAGAACCAGCCGTCGTGCCGGTACAGCTTCGGCCCTTCGAGGGTGAACCAGCCGGGGATGCGGTCGCCGTCGACGATCACCTTGCCCTCGTCGAGCAGGCCGGTGGCGTCGGGCCGCATACGGTGGCCGGTGAGCCGGTTCTTGATGCCGGAGCGGGACTTGGCCCAGGCGTGCACGAGATACGCCTCGCCGGTCTCGTCGTCCCACAGGGGGCAGGCGTCGATGAGTCCCCTGCCCTCCTTGAGCAGGTGGGGGCGGGTCCAAGGGCCGCGTATCTCCGGGGCGTTGACCTGGTAGATGCCGTGGTCGGGGTCGCCCCAGAAGATCCAGAACCGGTCGTCGTGATGCCTCAAGGCCGGCGCCCACACTCCGCAGTCGTGCCGGGGTGTCCTGAACTCCTTTGCGGGTTCGAGGAGTTGGAGGGCGTGTCCGACGAGCGTCCAGTTGACCAGGTCGCGGGAGTGCAGCAGCGGCAGGCCGGGGACGCGGCCGAAGCTGGAGGCGGTCATGTAGTAGTCGTCGCCGACGCGGATCAGGTCGGGGTCGGACCAGTCGGCGTTCAGGACCGGGTTGCGGTAGGTCCCATCGCCGAGGTCGGCGGTGAAGGCGGGTGCGCTCTGGCTGCTCATGGGCTCACCGCCTTGCGGACGAGAGCCGCGGCTTCGCCCCGGTCGAGGCGGCCGTCGGCGATGACGGTGACGACTCGGCGTACGACCGTTTCGCCTGCCGGGATCGGCAGCCGCGCCTCGTGGGCGAGGGAGGAGCCGACGCCCGGGTACTCGGCGGTGCGCACGAACCACGGGTCGCGGCGGGTCTGTTCGGTGGCGCCGGCGAACACCAGGGTCCAGTTGGCGCCCGCGAGGGCGAGCCAGTCGGCGCGCTCGCCGTGCACCGCGTCCTCGCCCTCGGTGCCGTGGGTGAACACGGCGGGCGCCTCGGCCTCCTTGCGGGCGCGCCAGAAGAAGCCGCCGTACGCGGCGCCGGGGCGTCCGTTCGTGGCCGGGCTGCCGATCGACAGGGGGCCGTCCGTGGTGTTGGTGAGGGAGAAGGTGAAGTCCAACGCCCAGGCGGCGTCGGTCAGTTCGGTGGCCGCGACCGTACGCCGCTCACGCAGCAGCTCTCCGCCCGTGGCCATCCAGCGCAGTTCCTCCACGAAGCCGTCCGGGTCGCTCAGCTGGAAGCCCGCGTGCCGCTGGGCGCCGTGGTTGTCGAGCTCGGTGGGGCCCTGGTCGCGGACGTAGGTGCGACCGCCCCAGAAGTTGTGCCCCTCGACGTCGGGAACGGCGACACCGACGCCGAGGTGGTGTGCATGGTCGGCCGGGCTCAGCTCGGTGACCGCCGTGCCCGCCAGGGTGGTGACCGGGTGCAGATACGGACGTGGGGAGAGCCGGGCGGACAGTTCCGGCCGGGTGATGTAACGGCCGACGGGACGGCCCGCGATCCGCAGGACCAGGGAGTCGTCTCTCATGTGCTCACCTCGTTCGGGAGCGCCCAGGGGGCGCCCAGCTCGGAGTAGAGGGAGAGGGTGTCGGCGGCGGCCCTGACGAGCGCGTCGATACCGCGGACGACCCGGCGGTTCTCTTCCGGCAGCAGGTACCAGTCATCCTCGGGGAGGGCGACCGGATCCGGCGCCTGTCGAATCGCTTCAACGACCCACATGAACGCGCCCGTCGATTCGGGCGGCACCAGCAGCTCGGCCCGGCCTTCGAGATGCTCGACCAGGTTCTCCAGCAGGTCGGTCCTGCCGTACTCGATCTCCTCGGGGCCGCGCCCGGACCGCTGGAGGAGCACCCGGTCCTGCTTGTACCAGAAGGTGATCCGGCCGCTGGTGCCGTGCACGAGGACGTACGGCTCGTCGGGCCGCTCGGCGCACAGGGTCGCGGCGACGGTGACCCGGCCACCGGCCTCGGTGGTGACGCGTACGCAGGACGTGTCGTCGGACTCGATGGCGTTGGCCCGCAGCAGCTCGGCCTCGATGGCGGTGATGTCCTCGGCGCGGGTGGAGCCGTCGAGCGCGAGGGCGGTGGCGACAGCGTGCGCGAGGGGGTTGGTCAGCGCACCGTCGACGACGTCGGCGCCGTTCAGCGTGCGCCGCCCGGCCCAGGGGGCGCGACGGTAGTACTCCTCGTTGCGCGCCCAGGCACCGGCCGCCCCGACCCCGGTCACCTCGCCGATCGCGCCCTTCGCGACCAGCTCCCGGATCGCCGGCACGGCGTGTGAGCCCAGCGACTGGAACCCGATCTGGCACACCACCCCGGCCGCCGCGACCCCGTCGGCCATCCGGCGGAACTCGGCGTACGACGGCGCGGGCGGCTTCTCCAGCAGCAGGTGTACGCCCTTGCCGGCGGCGATCAGTGCCAGGTCGGTGTGGGTGTGGATCGGCGTGCAGATCACGGCGATCGCGGCACCGGTGGAGTCCAGCAGCGCCCCGAAGTCGGCGGACTGCTCCGGCAGTTGACCGGGGGCGGCGAAGGCGTCCAGCTCCTCCTCGGTGAGCGGCGTCAGCTCGCAGATCCCGGCGAGGCGTACGAGGCCCTTGTCCTGGAGGCGGCGGATGTTCTTCAGATGCCAGCGGCCGTGGCCGCGCGCTCCCGCGAGGACGATCGGCACGGGTGAGGTCATCGGCACAGGTGTGGTCATGAAATCCTCCCCGCTCCCGCGCCGCGCGCCACGTCACGGTCGGCCCGCTGGGCGGTGTCGATCTTCCCGTGCAGGGCGGGCGTCCAGCCGACGTCGGCGGTCAGGTCGCGTTCGCTGCCGGAGTTGTACGCGTTGTTGATGGCCGGCAGGTCGACCGGGTAGCCGTTGAAGAGGCTTCCGGTGGCGTGCAGCGCGGTGCCGTTCCAGCTCTTCAGCACGTCGGCGGCCTCGATGTGGCCGGGTGTGGTGAAGGCGTTGTTCTGGGCGTGGATGGCCGACTCTGTGCCGACGCCCCAGGAGTAGCGGTAGTCGTGGGCGTCCTCGGGGACGACGTACCGGTTGTTGTAGACGTGCACCTGTCCGAAGCGGACGCGCGGGGCGCGCTGGACGACGGACTCGAACTCGTTGTGGTGCAGGGTGACGCGGAGCTTGCCGCGGTCCCCGGTGGCCGTGTCGCCGTTGCCGATGAGCATCGCCTTGTCGTGGTCGGCGAACCGGCTCCAGGAGACGGTCACCAGGTCCGAGGCGTTGGTGATGTCCAGCAGGCCGTCGTGGCGCAGGTAGTTGCGGCCGAAGTAGGTCGGCTCGTCCTCGTCGAGGTGCCCCTTGTCGGAGAGCGTGACGTGGTCGATCCACACATGCGTGGCGCCGCGCAGCCACAGGTTGTCGTAGGCGGTTTTCCAGTCGCCGAGGCCACCGGAGTTGGGCTGCCAGGCGGGGAAGCAGTCGTAGGCGTCGCGGAGTTCGAGATTGCGGACGATGACGTTGTCCGCGCCCATGAGCTGGAGGCCGGCGCCCTTGAGCACAGCCTTGTCGCCGAGGCCGACGATGGTGGTGTTGGAGCCGACGGCCAGTTCGACCCGCTCGGCCTGGCGCGCGGCCGACGCCTGCCGCGCCTCCTCCTGCGGGCCGCTCGGCTTGGCGGAGCCCCAGGTGCGCGGGTCGTAGGCGGCGAGGTACTTCTTCAGGTCGTAACCGCCGGTCGCGTAGTCCTCGCAGTCCAGCCGCTTCCCCGCGTCGTCGGTGTTGGCGTCGATCGTCCCCGCGATCTTGATGATCTTCGGGGTCGCGCTGCCGCCGTCGAGGGCGCGGACCAGCTCACTCCGGTTCCGTACGGTGAAGACGTGGGCGTCGTCGGCGGTGGAACCCCCCGGGGTACCACCGTCGGCCGCTGCCCAGCCGTCGTCCGGAGCCAGGGTGTCCCGGCTGATGTCGCGGGTCCCGGCCCCGGCCGGAGTGCTGAGAGCCAACCCCAACACCCCTGCCAAGGCGATGAGCTGGAGCTTTCTCATCCCTTCACCGCCCCGGCGCTGAAGCCCGTGATCAGCCACTTCTGGATGAAGGCGAAGACGATCACGACGGGTACGGCCGCGATGATGCCGCCCGCGGCGAGTGCGCCCAGGTCGACGCTGTCTGCGCTCATCAGGCTGTTGAGGCCGACGGGGATCGTCTGCTTGTCCTGGTTGCTGAGGAACATCAGGGCGAACAGGAAGTGGTTCCAGGAGTGCACGAAGGCGAAGGAGCCGACGGCGATCAGTCCGGGCCGCAGCAGCGGCAGGACGATGACCCTGAAGCCGGTGAGGCGGCTGCAGCCGTCGACCCAGGCGGCCTCTTCGAGGGAGTACGGGACGTTCCGGATGAAGCCGCTGATCAGGATCATCGACAGCGGGAGCTGGAAGACGGTCTCGGCGATGATGACGCTGCCCAGCGAGTTGATCATCTGGAGCTCGGCGAAGATCTGGAACAGCGGAACCAGGAGCAGTGCGCCGGGCACGAACTGGGAGCAGAGCAGCGCCAGCATGAAGGCGCGCTTGATCTTGAAGTTGAAGCGGGCGAGAGCGTAGCCGCCGGCGAGCGCGACGAGGGTGGTCATCACGAGGGTGGCGATGCCGACGTAGACGCTGTTCTCGAAGTAGGTCCCGAAGCTGCGCTCGGTCCACACCTTCTCGAAGTGCTGGAAGGTCATGGGCCAGGGCACGAGCGAGGTGGAGCCGGGCTCGCGCAGGGCGAACAGGAGGATCCAGTAGAAGGGGATGAGCGTGAAGAGCAGATAGGCGCCGAGGGGGAAGTAGATCTGCCAGCGCGGGACTTCGTCCCAGGCACGGCGCCGCTTGGCCGGGCGCTGCGGTGCGGGAGCCTCGTCCTTGGGAGCGGGCGCCGTCATGGTGGCCTGTGTGGTGCTCACTTGTCGTCACCTCCGAACTTGCTCAGCCGCAGATAGACGATCGAGCAGAAGAGCAGAATCACGAACGCGACGGTGGTCAGGGCCGACGCGTAGCCGAAGTTGTGGGCATCGACGCTGGTGTTGGCGATGTAGAGCGGGAGTGTCGTCGTGGCTCCCGCGGGTCCGCCGCCGGTGAGGGTGTAGAGCAGGTCGACGTTGTTGAACTCCCACACCGCGCGCAGCAGCGTGGACAGGATGATGGCGTCCTTCAGGTGCGGCAGCGTGATGTGCCAGAACTGCTGCAGGCGACTCGCCCCGTCGACCTCGGCGGCCTCGTACAGGTCCTTCGAGACGGACTGGAGGTCGGCGAGGATGAGGATCGCGAAGAAGGGCACGCCACGCCAGAGATCGGCGATGACCGCCGCGGGGAACACGGTTGAGGTGTCGGACAGCCAGCTCGTGCCGTAGTCACCGATACCCATGTCCGCGAGGTAACGCGTAATACCTGTCTGGGAGTTGTAGAGCAGCACCCAGATCGCGGAGGTGAGCACACCGGAGACGGCCCACGGCGAGAAGACCATGGCCCGGCCGATCGACCGTCCCACGAAGGTCTGGTTGACGATCAGCGCGAGCGCCAGGCCGAACATCAGCTGGAGGCCGACCTCGACGACGACCCACTTGGCGCTGAAGATCAGCGTGTCCCAGAAGATCGGGTCTTCGGTGAAGGCGTGCACGAAGTTCTCGAAACCCGCGTAACCGTTCCGCCACGGCTTGGTGGGGTTGTAGTCCTGCAGGCTGTAGTAGAAGACGCTCAGCACCGGGTAGGCGATGAAGCCGAGCATCAGCAGTCCCGCCGGGGCGATCAGCAGATACGGGAGACTGCGTGGCGTGGCTGAGCCGCGGCGCCGCCGGGGTGGCGCGGGCTTTTTCGCCACGGCTGCGGCTTGGGCCATGACTGTTCTCCGTTCTCGGGGGTGCGGGTGGTGCTGTGCGCGCTCGCTCGTGCTGTGCGCTTGGTGCCCTGTGCTGGTGCGCTTTGGGTGCGCTGTGCTTCGCGCTTTGCGCTTGGTGGTTCTGTGGTTCGCTCAGCCCGCGTACGGGTCCGGCACCTTGCCCGGCTTGGCCAGGAAGGCGAAGTCGCAGCCGGTGTCGGCCTGGGTGATCTGTTCGTTGTAGAGCGCTCCGTAGCCGCGCTCGTACCGCTCGGGCGGCGGCGACCAGGCTGCCCTGCGTTGCTCCAACTCCTCGTCGGCGACGTTGAGTTGAAGGGTTCGCGCCTCGACGTCGAGGGTGATGGTGTCCCCGGTCCGTACGAGGGCGAGCGGTCCGCCGATGTACGACTCCGGCGCCACGTGCAGCACACACGCGCCGTAACTGGTGCCGCTCATCCGGGCGTCGGAGATCCGCACCATGTCCCGTACGCCCTGCTTCAGCAGGTGGTCGGGGATGGGCAGCATGCCGTACTCGGGCATGCCGGGACCGCCCTTGGGACCGGAGTTGCGCAGTACCAGCACGGTGTCGGCGGTGATGCCCAACTCCGGGTCGTTGATGGTGCGTTGCATGGTCTTGTAGTCGTCGAAGACGACCGCGGGACCGGTGTGCTTGAGCAGATGCGGCTCGGCGGCGATGTGCTTGATGACGGCGCCGTCGGGGCACAGGTTGCCGCGCAGCACGGCGACCCCGCCCTCGTCGGCGACCGGGTTGGAACGGGGGCGGATCACGTCGTCGTTGTGGACGAGCGCCCCGTCGAGCTGCTCGCGCATCGTGTCGTACGAGACGGTCGGCCGGTCCAGATGCAGCAGATCGGTGATCCGCGACAGGAAGCCGGGCAGCCCGCCCGCGAAGTGGAAGTCCTCCATCAGGTACGTCCGGCCGCCGGGCCGTACGTTCGCCAGCACCGGCACCGTACGGGCGATCCGGTCGAAGTCGTCCAGCGTGAGCCGTACGTCTGCCCGCCCGGCCATGGCGATCAGATGGATGACGGCGTTCGTGGAACCGCCGAGCCCCAGGACGGTCGTCACGGCGTCGTCGAAGGCCTCCTGAGTGAGGAGGTCGGACAACTTCCGGTTCTTGCGGACGAGTTCGACGATCCTGAGGCCGGAGGCCGCAGCCATCCGGTCGTGCCCGGAGTCGACGGCGGGGATGCTGGACGCGCCCGGCACGGTGACGCCGAGAGCTTCGGCGGCGGCCGTCAGCGTCGATGCCGTGCCCATGGTCATGCAGTGGCCGGGCGAGCGGGCGAGTCCGCTCTCGAGCTCGGTCATCTCGCAGTCGCCGATGAGCCCGGCGCGCTTGTCGTCCCAGTACTTCCACATGTCGGTGCCGGAGCCCAGGACTTCGTTGCGCCAGTGTCCCGGCAGCATGGGCCCGGCGGGCACGAAGACGGCCGGCAGATCGACGGACGCCGCGCCCATCAGCAGCGCGGGCGTGGACTTGTCGCAGCCGCCCATCAGCACGGCCCCGTCCACCGGATACGACCGCAGCAGCTCCTCGGTCTCCATCGCGAGCATGTTGCGGTAGAGCATCGGGGTCGGCTTCTGGAAGGTCTCGGAGAGAGTGGAGACCGGGAATTCGAGGGGGAAGCCGCCGGCCTGCCACACGCCGCGCTTGACCGCCTGGGCGCGGTCCCGCAGGTGTACGTGACAGGGGTTGATGTCACTCCACGTGTTGAGGATCGCGATGACCGGCTTGCCCAGGTGCTCCTCGGGCAGGTAGCCGAGCTGGCGGGTGCGGGCCCGGTGGCTGAAGGACCGCAGGCCTTCGGTCCCGTACCACTGGTGGCTGCGCAACTCCCTTGCGCCGTCGGCTGTTTCGTCTGGGCCGCCCTTTTGTCCTCTGTCGGTCATATGGACCACCCCGCGGCGATGGCGGCGACTTCGGCGCGCTCGGCCTCGGGCAGCAGGTGGCTCGGCGGCCGGACCTCGCGACGGCACAGGCCCAGCGAGGCCAGGGCCTCCTTGACCACGGTCACGTTGTTGGCGGAGCCGTTGGCCGCGCGCAGCTCCTCGAAGCGGCGGATCTGCTCCCACACCTTCATGGCGCCCGCGTAGTCACCGGATCGAAGCGCTTCGATCATGTTCAGCGAAACGGACGGGGCGACGTTCACAAGGCCCGAGGTGAAGCCGGTCGCACCCGCCGAGAAGTACGAGGGCGCGTACGGCTCGGCGAGCCCCGCCACCCAGACGAAACGCTCCAGCCCCGCGTCCCGCGCGAAGGCGGCGAAGCGGGCCGCGTCCGGCACGGCGTACTTCACGCCGATGACGTTCGGGCAGTCGTCGGCCAGTTCGGCGAGCCGGGTGCCGAGGAGCTGCGCGTTGCGGATGTACGGGACGACACCCAGCTCGGGGACGGCTTCGGCGATCGCCCGGTGGTAGTCGGCCCAGCCGGCCTGCGCCACGTACGGATGCACCGGCTGATGGACCATCACCATCTGTGCCCCGCAGTCGCGGGCGTGCCGCGCGGAGGCGACGGCGGTCGGCACGTCGTGCCCGACCCCGACCAGGATGACGGCCCGCTCGCCCGCCACGTCGATGGTCAACTCCGTGACTAAGCGGCGTTCTTCAGGGCTCAGTGCGTAGAACTCGCCGGTGTTGCCGTTCGGCGTGAGCGTGCGTACGCCGCCCTCGAGCAGGCGGCCAAGCAGGGCGCGGTGGCTGTCCTGGTCGACGGTGCCGTCCTCGGCGAACGGGGTCACCGGGATCGCCACCACATCGGCCAGCGCCGCCCGCTCCGTCTCGAACGTCGGGCTGCTCACTTCTGCTCACCCTCTCCCTGGGCCTCGGGGAAGGCCCGGTGCACGAACGACGCGATGTGCGAGTGCAGGGCGCGGGCCGCGCCGTCCGAGTCGCCCTCGAGCGCGAGCCGCAGGATCTCCCGGTGCTCGCCCGCCTCCCGCTCCCAGGAGGGGTTGGCGGCCCAGGCGACCGCGGAGACCAGGGCGGCCTGGTCACGCACTTCGTCGAGCATCCGGCCGAGCAGCGGGTTGCCGCAGGGGACGTACAGGGCGCGGTGGAACTCCCGGTTTGCCAGGGAGCGTTGGGCGGTGTCCGTGGCGGCGTCCGCGCGTTCCAGCGCCTCGCGCGCCGTGTCGAGGGAGGCCCCGCGCTGCACGGAGCGGCGCAGTGCCTCCGGCTCAAGGAGCAGCCGCACGTCGTACACCTCGCGCGCCATGTCCGCGTCCACCATGCGCACCGTGACGCCCTTGTACTGGTTCATCACGACGAGCCCCGTACCGGCCAGGGTCTTCAGGGCCTCCCGCACCGGGGTCTTGGACACCCCGAACTGCGCGGCCAGCTCCGTCTCGACCAGGGCCTGACCCGGCGTCAACTGCCCGGTGAGGATGCGGTGTTTGATCCCCTCCAGCACGTACTGCGTGCGGGACGGAATCGGGGTGGGCACAGAGGTCATGCGCGCCTCTCGGATCTCATCGATCACTTCACGTGTCGGATCACGGGATCGGAACGCACATATCTCGTGCATCTGATCTCGCGTATCGCGTCTCATATATGACGTACGAAGTACGACGCGTTGAAGGTAGGAGCGCGCTGATGTTTCGTCAACGCTTCTGACAGAAGTTGTTCGCGCTGACGCTCAACAGATATCGGAGCCGGGCTCGCCCCGGGGATACGGAACCTTTCGTTCAGCCCCTTGCCGTCCAGCTCAGACGCTCAGCCCCTTGCCGTCCAGCTCGGATCGCGGCCGCTCAGGCCGATCAGGCGGTCCAGGAGAGGGGCCTCGTCCGGTACGGGCACGGCCGGGCCGAAGATGCCGGAACTGTCCGGTTCGTCGGCTGCGGGGGCAAGGAAGTCGTGGGACACCTGGAGGGCAGCGGCGTCGGGTGCGTAGTGCTGACCTGTGGCTCGAGCCAAGTCCCAGCCGTGGATGACGAGTTCGTTGGTGGCGACGAGACCCGCGACCTCGCCGGGGAGGTCGACGCCGCCCGCCCGGGTCTCGCCGGCCCAGGCGGACGGGTCGCGCCAGGCCTCGGCCAGTTCGGCGAGGAGCCTGGGGAGTTCGGTGCGCCAGTCGGGCGTGACGTCCGGCAGTGAGGAGCCGGGGTCCGTGTCTGTCGTCGGTCCCAGGTCCTTTCGGCCGGCGTCCCGGAAGGCCCGTGTCAGACCGACCAGGTGGCCGAGAAGATTGCGTACGGCGTACTCCGGACAGGGCGTCGGAGCGCCCAGCTGCTCCTCGCGCACCGCCTCCGCGAGACGCGCCACGACCAGGGCCTGCGGCCCCAGGTCAAGCGTTGTCGATGTCGTACCAGCCATGCTCGGCTCCTCTCCTGATCACGGGCTCACGGTCGCCGGGTTGTGGTCCGACTTGTAGCCCCGTCCTGTAGACCGTCGGCCGTACGAAAAGTCATCGAACCCGCTCCGGAGATCATGCTCAGGCAGCTGGTCAGGCCTTCGAGCTGCCGCGATGCTCGGGGTATCCGGGACGCTCGGTGTCCGGGACCGCGAAGGGGAGCCACGCCATGAAGGCGATCGTTCAGGATGTCTACGGATCAGCGGATCTTCTGCAACTGCGCGACATCGACCGCCCCGTCCCCGAGGACGACGAAGTGCTCGTCGAGGTACGCGCGGCCGGCGTCGGCCCCGAGGTGTGGCACCTCATGACGGGCCGGCCCTATGTGGCCCGGGCGGCCCTGGGACTCCGTAAGCCCAAGAATCCCGTACGGGGCTGGGACGGCGCCGGACGGGTCGAGGCGGTCGGCGCGAAGGTGACCGACTTCAAGCCGGGCGACGAGGTCTTCGGCAACTGCGAGGGCTCATTCGCCGAGTACGCGTGCGCCAAGGCCGAAAAGCTCGCCCACAAGCCCGTCAACCTCACCTTCGAACAGGCCGCCGCCCTCCCCGTCTCGGGCATGACCGCCCTCCAGGCCCTGAGCGGCAAGTCCCGCCCGAAACCCGGCCAACGAGTCCTCGTCATCGGCGCCTCCGGCGGCGTCGGAACGTACGCCGTCCAGCTCGCCACGATGTACGGCGCCGAGGTCACCGGCGTCTGCGGCCCCACAGCCGCGGACTTCGTCCGCTCCCAGGGCGCCACCCACGTCATCGACTACACCCACGAGGACATCACCGACGCCCCCCACCGCTACGACGTCATCATCGACAACGCGGGCCTCCGCCCCCTGCCCGTCCTCCGCCGCGCCCTCACCCCCCGCGGCACCCTGGTCATCGTCGGAGGCGAGGGCGGCACCGGCTTCTTCGGCGGCATGAGCCGCGGCCTCCGCGCCGTCCTGCTCTCCCCCTTCATCACCCAGAACCTCCGCAACCTCATCTCCATCGCCCGCCGCGAGGACCTGCTGACCCTCAAGGACCTCGTCGAGAAGGGCAAGATCACTCCGGCGATCGACCGTACGTATCCGCTTGCCGAGGCGGCTGCTGCCATCCGGCACCTGGAGACGGGGCATCCTCGGGGGAAGCTGGTGGTCACCGTCTGACGGCCCGATCAGAAGGTTGCGGGTGCCCTCAGCTCAGGCCCAGCTCACCCGCTCCGGCTCTCATGGGTCGGGTATCAACCCTGCCGCTGAGGTTCCTCGCGGTGACGGCCGCGCTCTACGGGCTCTCGGCCATCGCTCACACCTCCAGCACCAACCGCTCTCCTTCCGGTGCACGCGAGACGCAGGGCAGCATGGCGCCGGCCGCACGTTCGGTGGCGGTGAGCCGGCGGTCACGATGATCGACCTGGCCATGGGCCACCCGTACCCGGCAGGTGCCGCAAAACCCCTGGCGGCAGGAGAACGGCAGGTCCGGCAGGGCCGCGTGGAGAACATCCAGGGCGGAGCGGTCGTACGGCACTGGCAGAATCCGTCCGGTGTCGCCCAGCTGAAGTTCGAAGGGACGGCCGTCCGTGATCGGGGCCGGGGCGAAACGCTCGAAGTGCAGGGCTGACGCGCGGCTACCGCCGAACGCGCGCCGAACGCCGTCGATCATGGGCGCGGGCCCGCAGCAATACACCGCACCCGCCGCCGGGCTCAAGCTCAACAGATCGGCTGCTTCGGGCACGCCGGATTCGTCGTCAGGACGGATGGAGACCCGGCCAGGGGCTGCGGCCGCGAGTTCGGCCAGCTCTGCCGCGAAGGGCATCGAGCCGCGGTTGCGGCCGGTGTGCACGAGCCTCCAGTCCAGCCCGCGTCGGGCGGCTTCCCGAGCCATCGGCAGGATCGGGGTGATTCCGATGCCGCCCGCAATGAGCAGGATGGATGCTTCGGCGGCGAAGGGGAAGGCGTTCCGGGGCCGCCCGGTGATGGCGACCCGCATACCGTCCGTGAGGGCGTCGTGTACCTCGGCCGAACCGCCTCCGCCGTTGGCGATGCGGCGCACCGCGATGCGGTACCGGTACCGGTCGGCGGGGTCGCCGCACAGTGAGTACTGCCGCTTGCGGCCGGAGGGCAGGTGCAGTTCGATGTGGGCGCCGGGCTGCCAGGGCGGGAGTGTTCCCCCGTCGGGTGCTGCCAGCTGCAGGGAGACGACGTCCTCGGCCTCCTGGTACTTGGCGGCGACCACCAGTTCCCGGATCACGGGCGTCTCGGTGGTCGGCGGGCGCCTGGGAGGAGTGCCGCGCCGCGCGAGGCCCGTGACCGCCTTGTCGCTGAAAGCCGCCAGCTTCTGCATGAAGGAGTCGCCGCGCGGCCTGCCGTACAGGTCCGGCGGCCGAGTGACGGGTGTGCTGATGTCCATGGGGTGCCTCACTGGTTGCCGGGTCATCGGGCAGCCGCTCGGGCAGCGGGGGACGCCGCCAGGTAGGCGACCGCCTGCTGAGTCGAGCCCTCCTGGGTCGGGTGGTAGCCGGGGCGGAAGTAGCGCAGCACCGAGCGGGCGAACGCGCCCGGCCGGGGCAACAGGTCCTTGCGGGCCGCGGCCAGGTAGTCGCGGAAGCGGACCTTGACCCGGTCGTCGAGTTCGGGGTCGGCGCTCATCAGGAAGCGGACTCCGCGGATCCACAGCCGGGTCAGCACCGGAGCGGTGACCAGCATGCCGACCACTCGGCGCCGGTACCGGGGATCGAGGTGCACCAGCAGGTCGAACGCGACCGAACGGTGTTCGACCTCCTCCGCGCCGTGCCAGCGGAACAGATCGAGCATCGCGGGGTCCGCGCCGGCCTGGTCCAGGTGCCCGTTGCTGAGAATCCAGTGACCCATGTACGCGGTGAAGTGCTCGAAGGCCGCTATGAGGGCGAGCCGTTGGAGGAGGTGCGCGTGTGTGGCGGCCGACGTCAGCCCCGGCCGGTCTCCGAGCACCCTTCGGAAGATCCATTCGGACTGCAGGGTGTACGGAGCCGGGTCCAGCCCCTTGGTGAGCAGGTGCTCCAGGACCTCCTGGTGCGCCTCGGCGTGCATCGCTTCCTGGCCGATGAAGCCGCGTACGTCCTCGCGCAGCCGGTCATCGGTGATCAGTGGCAGTGCCTGCTCGAAGGTGCGCACGAACCAGCGTTCGAGCTCGGGGAGCATGAGGTGGAGCACATCGAAGGTGTGGGTCGCGAAGGGCTCCCCCGGCAGCCAGTGCAGCGGGGTGGTGCCCCAGTCGAAGGTGACGTCCCGGGGTTGCAGCACCAGGTCGTGGTGGTCGATGGGCTCGGACGGACGTTCCAGGTGGGCACGTGCGGCTCGGAACATGGCAGGTTCCTCCTCCGTCAGCGATCGGTGTGTGCGAAGGGGCGGTCAGGCAGTCGTCCAGTACTGCTGGTCTGTTGGGCTGTCAGATCGGGTGCGCGGTGTGGTCTGGATCGCGGCGGGAGCCGTCTTCGACGCGGTGGGCGAATTCCGCGATCCGGGACGCGATCTCCTCGGGGTGGCTGAGCTGTACCCAGTGCCCGGCGTCGATCGGGCGCCGCTGTATCCGGCGCGTCCAGTGCTCCACTCCGTACGACAGCACCGGAGTGACGCAGAAGTCGCGCGTGGGGATGATGAGTTGAACCGGGACGGTGGTCGACCGGTCCCGGGGACGCAGCAGGCGGGGCAGCATGTTGGCGCGGTACAGCGCGGTGCCGGACACTGCGTCGCGGGCCAGTGTCGGCGCGGGGTAGGGGGTGTTCCCGGGCACGCCTTGGGAGCCGGTGAGGAAGGTGCGCCAGCGGTGTCCCAGTGCTCTCCAGGTCAGGGCGGGCAGGAGCGGAAGATGGAAGTAGGCGATGTACCAGGACCGTGCGGCCTGCCGCAGCATCTTCGGCAGATCCGGATGCCGCGGTCGAAGGCGGGCCCGGATCAAGTGGCCGACGTGGTCCAGGCAGGGTCCGGAGATGGAGGTGAACGAGGCGATCCGCCCGGCCAGGCGGGTACCGGTGACCGACTCCCAGGAGTGGATCGATCCCCAGTCGTGTCCGACCAGGTGCACCGGGCGGTCGGGGCTCACGGCGTCGAGAACCGCCTCCAGGTCGGCTTCCAGGCGGGACATCCGGTAGGCGCGCAGACCCCTGGGCCGGTGGGAGGCACCGGCTCCCCGCACGTCGAAGGCGGTGACGTGAAAGCGGTCGGCCAGGCGCTCGGCGACCGGGCGCCACACGGCGCTGGTGTCCGGATAGCCGTGGACCAGCACCACCGGAGGAGCCGTGGACGCTCCCCATTGGTAGGCGGCCAACTCCACGCCGTCCGCCGCGATCCGGCGGGCGGCCGGGCCGGTCATCGGCCAACACCGGCAGGGGTCAGGTAGCCGTAGTTCAGACCGCCGTGGAGGAAGCTGGGCAGCACCGGCCACTGCCGCTTGAAGGGGGCCAGCTCCGAGGAGGGCAGGATCTGGAGCCAGCGCGGATCGCGCCGGCTGGGGTCGGCGAGGGTCTTCTCCTTGACCATGGAGTCGTACTGGTCGAGGGAGTCCTCCAGAGTGTTGGCGTTGGGCACCACCTCACGGCCGTAGAACGCGGCGTGGCGGCGCACCCCGGGGATGCGGGAGAGCTCGGGCTGCCAGTTGTCGGCCGAGATGCCGTTCTCGGAGGAGACCCACACTCCGTCGGGGGTGTTCAGCACCAGGGAGTGGTTGCCGTCCGTATGGCCGGGGGTCCACAGCAGGCTGACGCCGACACCGAGTTCGACATCGCCGTCGAAGGCGGTGATGCGCCCGTCCGGTACTCCGTCCATGCCTCCGTCGACGTACCAGGCCCACTGCATCGGATGCATCGATTCGAAGGTGCCCAGCTCCTTGCGGTGCACCAACAACCGGGCGCGCGGGAACAGCGCTTCTCGGGGCGCCCGTTCGCCGGGAACGGTGCTGGTACTTCCCATGATCATGCGCACGTCCTGGACGTGCAGGTGGTCGAAGCTGACGAAGTCCACGTCCTCGGGTCGCAGACCGCAGGAGGGCAGGACGGTGTTCGGATCCTGGTAGTAGCGGGCGAAGACGTGCTCGGTGAGAAAGTCCCCCGCCAGGCGCTTGAGCTGGGCGTAGAACGGCGCTTGAGCGGTTCCGGCGGCGACGGTCGGCTCCCACACCAGTGTTTTCGGCTCACCGTCGAAGCCGTCGAACTGCACGACGAGCATCCGGTTGACAATGCTCACGAACGGGTTGACGGCGAGGGCGGCGCCGTGGAAGCCGAACCGGGTCGGGTACGGGGCGGCGGCGATGTCGAAACTGCGGACGGCGTGGATGCGGCCCTGCTGGACGAACCGCTCACGGTAGGTGGCCGCGGCGCGGCGCACGGCGCGCAGCCGGTCACCGCGGGGCCATACGTCGTGGACACCTTCGAATTCGGGGATGGGACGCGGAGCGGCCGCGTCCTGGGCCTTCTTCGCGCTGGGCGCCGGCTTGGGCGTGGTGGTCACGGGCTCATCCTTCGGGACGGCGGGCGGTCCGGGTGCGCTGCTCGTAGGCCGCGCGGACCGACCGGTCGGACAGGGCGGCGAGCTGGTCGGGGACAAGGAGGTGATGCAGGGCGTCGCGGGCACGGCCCGGCAGCAGCGCGGCCAACCGGGTCAGGGCGGCTATCTGGCGTGGAACGAAGACCTCGAACCGCGGGCGCAGCACGACGTCGAGCACCGCGTCGGCCACCTGATCTGTCGTCAGGCGTCGGGTGGGGCCGGTCGCGGTGCCCACGGCCAGCTCGGTGTCCACGACGCCGGGCATCACCAAGGACACGTGCACGCCGGTGCCGCGCAGTTCGGCGCGGACGGCTGTGCTGTAGCCGTGGATGGCGTGCTTCGTCGCCGCGTAGGTCGCCTCGCCGGCCGGGGCGACCTTGCTGGCGGCGGAGGCGATGTTCACCACGTGGCCGCGACCGCGTTTCCGCATCCCCGGGATCACGAGTTTCATCCCACGCAGTACGCCGTGGACGTTGACGTCGAACTGGCGCAGGGCGGCTTCCTCCGGTTCCTCCTCGAAGGGGCCCACCCACATGATCCCGGCGTTGTTGATCAGTACGTCGATCGGCCCCAGCTGGGTCTCGACGGTGCGCAGGAAGTCCTCGAAGGAATGTGTGTCGGTGACGTCGAGAGACAGCCCGAGCAGTCGGCCACCGGGATGCGCGCCGATGGCACCAGCCGTCTCCCTGGCAAGCTCCGCGTCGAGATCGCCGATCGCCACGGCGGCTCCGGCCGCGGCGAGCCGGGCTGCGACGGCACGCCCGATTCCGCGGCCCGCCCCGGTGACCGCGATCACTCGGCCGGTCAGCGGTTCTGTGCCGGGGAGCCTGTCGCGGTCTCTCCGGCTGAACGTGTACGGGTACCTGGGCGGTGCTGCCAAGGTCGAGCCCCTTCCTTGCCCTGAGCATGAGCGGAACGCCGAGTGGCAAGCGGCCCTCATACGCGTCTGACACGATGCCATGTCAGATGAACTGACAAGCTAGAGTGTCAGTTCAGAGCACACCGGTGTCAACACCTCTGCGAAGGGGAGACATGACCGGCACACAGACCGCCGGGCGGCGCTACGGCGGACGTGACGCGGCGCAACGACAGCAGGAGCGCCGGACCCGCCTCATCCAGGCGGGCCTCGACCTGTTCGGCACGGCCGGATACGCCTCGGTCTCCGTCAAGCAGGTGTGCTCGCATGCCGGACTGACCGAGCGCTACTTCTACGAGTCGTTCCGCGACCGCGAAGACCTTCTCGCCGGGGTCTACAACGAGCTGATCGCTACGATCACAGCCGAAACCGCGCAGGCCGCAGCCGCTGCCGCACCCGATGTGGACGCCCAACTGCGCGCCGGCCTCGAGGTGTTCATCCGCACACTGGCCGGCGACGCCCGCATGGCCCGCCTGGTGCTCATCGAGGTCGTGGGCGCCAGCCCCCGCCTCGAAGTGCGCCGCCGTGAGGTCCTGCACGAATTCGCCGCACTGATCGCCGCCGTCGTCGCACCGCTCCCTGGCCCGGAAGCCTCCTCCAGCAGACTCGCCATGACCGCGATGAGCCTGGTCGGCGGAGTCAACGAACTCCTCGTGGACTGGACGCTCGGCCACCAGAACGCCACCGTCGAAGAACTGATCGACCTGTGCCACACCCTGTTCACCGCGGCCTACCGAACCATCAGCGATCAGCCCTGATCACGCAGGCCCGGATTCCTTCAGGAGCTTTCTGCACGGGACGGCAGCCCACGGCCCCTGTCCGACGGCCCGGCGCACTCGGCGGCCCCTGTTTCGATCAGGCAGCCCGGCGAGAACCATTGACCCCGGCGGCCACGGCCAGGTGCCGGAGGCGAAAGACGTGGTGCTCCCAGCGACGCCCATCCGGCTGCTGGACGTCCACCAGACAGAGATTCACCCAAGAGCTGGTGTAGGTCTGTCGCTCACCGTGGGTTTTCCACTGCGTGCCTGCGGCACCTCTCGATCGGTCTCGGATGAGGAGAAAACGACCAGTGACCAGCGACAATCGCATAGGACCGCCCAAATTTGGAAGCGAACGCGACATGTTGCGGGCTTTCCTGGACTACCACCGCGCGACCCTCGCCATGAAGTGCGAAGTGCTGACCGACAAGGAGCTGCGGCAGCAGTCGATGCCGCCGTCCACGCTTTCGCTGCTCGGTCTGGTGCGGCACATGGCGGAGGTGGAGCGTGCCTGGTTCCGCCGGGTGTTCCAGGACAACGACGCACCCATGGTGTGGTCCGACAAGATCGACTTCCAGGCGGCGTACGACGCGAGCACATCGACGAGGGGCGAGGCGTTCGGGGCCTGGGAGGCCGAGGTGGAGAACTCGCGCCGTATCGAGCGGGAGGCTGAGTCCCTGGACCAGGCCGGGTATCAGCCACGATGGGGCGAGGAGGTGTCGCTGCGGATGGTGATGGTGCACGTGCTCCTGGAGTACGGCCGCCACAACGGGCACGCGGACTTTCTGCGTGAGGGTGTCGACGGGACGGTGGGCGCCTGAGCCCGCATGAGCCACCAAGCTCGCTGGTGATGTCGAATGCGTCGGTTCTCGATCGACGTGAGAGTTAAGGCAGTACACCCCAGGACCTCAGGAGCATCCCATCGTGACCGTAACCGCGGATATGGCCATCTCCCTCGACGGCTACGTCGCCGGTCCCAACGTCGCCCTTGACAACCCGGGAGGCGACGGCGCCGAGCCGCTCTTCGACTGGATCCACAACCTGGCCAGCTGGCGGGAGCGCCAGGGCATGACCGGCGGGGAGGAGAACCGGGACTCCGAGCTGATGCGCGAGTGGTTCGATGCCACCGGAGCGGTCGTCATGGGCCGGATGATGTACGACACGGGCGAGGAGTTCTGGGGCGACAACCCGCCGTTCCGTACCCCGGTCTTCGTGCTCACCCACCGCCCGCGGCCGGCCCTGGTCAAGGAGGGCGGCACCACCTTCACGTTCGTCACCGACGGCATCCACAGCGCCCTCGACCAGGCGAAGGCCGCCGCCGGTGACAGGAACGTCGACATCGCGGGCGGGGCGAGCACGGTGCAGCAGTACCTCAGGGCGGGGCTCATCGACGAGCTGCAACTGCACGTCGTGCCGGCGCTCCTCGGAGCGGGACTGCGGCTCTTCGAGGGACTGGGTGCCGGGCGGCGGAGCCTCGAGCCGGTCAGGGTGGTCGACACGCCCCTCGCCACCCACCTGAAGTACCGCTTCGTTGAGCGGTGAGGGGTTGCCGGGGTGCTCACGCTGACGGAGATCGCCGAGGACCCGCTTGTCCTGGAGCGCCGCCTGGACCTGCGTGACGGTACGGAAGTCGTCTTCCGTACCCTCACCCACACCGATGCCGAGCGCCTGGCTGGTTTCCTCGAGGGCCTGTCACCCGAATCGAGGCGGCTGAGTACCTTCGACGGGTATGACCTCGCGACTGCCCGGGAGTTGTGTGACGCGATAGCGCGTTACGACAAGCTCAGGCTGGTGCTGGAGGAAGTGCCGTCCGGCAGGATCATCGGCCTCCTCGAACTCAGTCTCGCTCTCACCCCTGCGGATATCGCGCGCTATCAGGAAGCGGGCATCCGCCTCACCGAGACGACCGACTGCCGTTTCGGTCCCACCCTGGCCGATGACTACCAGGGACGGGGGGTGGGGACGCTGACCTTCCCGCTGATCGCGGACGTCGCACGGCGGCTCGGCAGGACGAGGATCATCCTGTGGGGCGGCGTCCTCGCCGACAACGCCCGGGCCATTCGCTACTACGAGAAGAACGGCTTCCGACCGGTCGGATCCTTCGCCGGAGCAGACGGCGCGCCCTCGCTCGACATGATGTTCACGTCCTGATTAAGGCAGTCGCCCGATCCCTTGCACAGGTCCTTAGCTCCAAGATGACGAGCCATGACGACATCGGCATCGCATTCGCCCTGGGCAGTGGCCCGTGTCCTGAGGGAGCGCAACGCGGGCCTGTACCTGGGCGGCGTCGTGGTCTCCGGGTTCGGCTCGTCGGCGATGTGGCTGGTGGCCGGGATCTGGGTGAAGGACCTGACCGGCTCGGACGGCCTGGCCGCCCTCTGTGTCTTCGCCCTCTGGGCGCCCACGCTGATCGGCCCCCTCCTGGGCACGCTCGCCGACCGCACCCGCCGCAAACCCCTGCTGGTGTGGACGAACCTGGGGCTGGCCGCGCTGCTCCTGTCCCTCCTCGCCGTCGACTCCCCGGGCACCCTCTGGATCCTCTTCTCGGTGCTGCTCGTGTACGGCGCGACCGGCGTCGTCCACGACGCGGCGGAGTCGGCCCTGGTCGCCACGGCGGTCGACGAGCGGCTCCTCGGCGACTTCAACGGTCTGCGGATGTCGGCCAACGAGGGCATGAAGCTGGTCGCCCCGCTCGCCGGAGCGGGCCTGTACGCCGCCTACGGGGGCGCTCCCGTCGCACTTCTGGACGCGCTCACCTTCGTCCTGGCCGCGGGTCTCTACACCCTCCTGCGGGTACGCGAACCGAAGCCGCTCCCGGACCCGGCCGGCTGGCGCACGCAGACAGCCGACGGCGCCCGCTGCCTCTGGCGCCACGAGACACTGCGCCCCCTCGTCCTCGCCGGTGGCACGACCATGCTCTTCTCGGGCCTCAACGGCGCGACGATCTACGCGGTGGCCGAAGGCCTGGGCCACGCCCCCGCGTATGTAGGTCTTCTGTACGCCGCCCAGGGCGCCGGTTCGGTGGCTGTCGGCCTGGCCTCGGGCCCCCTCCTCCGCCGCCTGGGCACACACCGGTTCGCGGGGTACGGCATCGCGCTCACCGCCCTGGCCGTGACGGCTCGCGCGCTCCCGTACGAGGCGGCAGCCCTCGTCTCGTGCGCGGCGGTCGGCGCAGGCCTCCCCTGCGTGCTGATCGCGGCCCTCACCGCCGTCCAGCGCGAAACCCCGGCCGGCCTCCTGGGCCGTACGACCGCGACCGCCAACACGCTGATGTTCGCCCCGAGCGCGGTGGGACTCGCGCTGGGCGCGGGCCTGGTCGAACTGGTCGATTACCAGGTGCTGTTGGTGGCGCTCGGGCTGATCCGGCTGGTGACGGTCGTACCGTTGCTCAAGCGGCGTCAGCCGAGCCGCGCAAGCGCATCCGCCACGAGTGACAGGTCCTCCTCGGACGCCAACCCCGCGTGATACAGCCGTACCTCGGTCGCCCCGTGGTCGGCTGCCCGTGCCACGTCCTCCGCGAGCGTGCCCGGGCTGCCGCCCATCCCGCGCACCACGGTGAAGTTGGCCGCCAGCACACTGCCCTCAACTCCCCGCTCGGCAAAGGGAGTCAGCAGTCCCGGCCCTCCGGTGCAGGGCACGACCACGCCGTCCGCGACCGACAGGATGTGCTCGGGGTCCACGCCGGCGTTCGCGCCGCAGTGATACGAGGACGGGTCCGCGTGGAGGAGGATCTGGAAGCCCTCGGGGGCGGCTGCGCGCACGGCGGCGACCGTGTCCGACTGGAGTGTGCGGGCGACGGAGTCGCGCCAGGTGCGCGTGGCCGTCGCCAACTCGGCGCCGAGCAGCTTCTCCACCGCTTCCCAGGCTCCGGTGGGCGACTCGCCCCGCCAGACGGATTCCAGGGAGCGACGGACCGAGGCCGCCAACTCGTCGGCGGTCAGGCCCAGTTGCGTATAACCGTCGCGGCAGGAGGGACAGAAACACAGCGACATCAGGTACTGGCCCGCCTCCCCGAGTTCCACGCCGGCCGTCTTGTCGTGGGCGTGGAGATGCGCGAGGCCGTACCAGCCGAGGGACTCCAGCTCCGTGCCTGAAACGCCGGGCCGCACCGCCGCCTCGACGGCCAGGTCGACGAGGTACGCGCGCGTGTCGGGCTGCGCGATGCAGGGCGCCCACGGATAGCGGTCTCCGTAGGCGTTGACCACGGAGGTGTCCGGAAACTCCTCCCCCATACGGGAGTTGTGCGCGAGCACCACCCAGGTGTGTACGTCGAGACCCGCCTCCGCGAGGGACACGGCGGCCTGCCCGTACGCGTCCCCGGGAGCCCAGTCCCCGGCGGCGTACGGCCTCAGCCGGCGCCCCTCCCAGCGCGGGCCGGGCGGATAGAGCACGGCCGCGTGCCGGGCCGTGACGATCCGGTGGCGGGAGTGACGGGGCGTCAGCGCGCGCGTGGAGTGGTAGGCAGAGGCGAGGGTCGCCTGCCGTACGCCCAAGCCGGCGATGCGTGCGGCGGACTCGGGGTCGCCGTTGACGTCCCAGGGGTAGACGAAGGTGGACGCCTTCAGAGACCCCTTCACAGACCCTGCCGCCTGGCTCACTTGTCCTCCTGGAGAAGCGCCTCGCCCCGCTCGACCAGCTGGGCGAGCTGCTTGATGTGGTCGTCGCTCGGCTCGTGCAGCGGCGGTCGCACCTCGCCCACGTCGAGACCCCGCAGCCGTACGCCTGCTTTGACGAGTGAGACAGCGTAACCGCGGCCCTGAGCGCGCAGTTCGACGAAGGGACGATAGAAGCCGTCGAGCAGGCGGTTCGCGGTGGTGTCGTCACCGGAGTTGAGCGCCTTGTGGAAGGCGAGGGCGAGCTCGGGGGCGAAGCAGAAGACGGCGGAGGAGTACAGCGTGATGCCGATGCCGCGGTAGGCGAGGCCCGTGAGCTCGGCGGTCGGCAGTCCGTTGAAGTACAGGAATTCGCCCGGCACTTCGGCGCGTACCGCGCTCACGATGCGCTGCATCAGATCGAGGTCGCCGACCCCGTCCTTGAAGCCGATGATGCCCTCGGTTCGAGCCAGCGAGACGACCGTCTCGGGCGTGAACACGGCGTTGTCGCGCTGGTAGACGATGACCTCGAGCGAGGTGGCGCGGGCCAGCTCGGTGTAGTGCCGCAGCAGCCCTTCCTGCCCGGCGACGACGAGATACGGCGGCATGGCGAGCAGCCCGTCCGCCCCGGCCTCCTCGGCGAGCTTCGCGTACCGGACGGCGAGCGCGGTCCCGTACCCGGCGCCCGCGATCACCGGCACGCGTCCGGCCGTCTCCTCGACGGCCGCGCGTACGCAGTCCTGGAACTCCTCGGGGGTGAGCGCGTGGAACTCCCCGGTCCCGCAGCAGGCGAAGACGGCGGCGGCCCCGGCCTCGACACCTCGCCGGACATGCGCGCGGTACACGTCGAGGTCGACGGCACCGTCGGGGCCGTACGCGGTGACGGGGAAGAACAGCGGCCCGCTCGGGATATTGAGGCGAGCGGCAAGGGGCGCTGACGTCACGGGCTCTCCCTAGGCATGCACGCACACGCCGACCGTGCACGTTTTCGATCCACGTTTCTGATCCATGTCCATATTTCTGAACGAGTCCACGCTAAAGCGCCTCCTAGGGGGCGGTCAAGCGGGCGAAGTCGCAAGACAGGGACGACATAGAGGCAATCGCGGTGCGGATTTCCCGCCCCCGCGCGACACTTGACGCGGCCGGACGGCGATCCATAGTTTGTCCACGGATGTGAATGCCGTACACGATGACGGCTGTTGATACAAGGAGACCCGAGGATGCCCGCTCCCCGCACCGTTCTGCTCACCGGCGCCGCCGGCGGCCTCGGCACCCTGATGCGGGGTCTGCTGCCCGCGTACGGGTACGAGCTGCGGCTCCTCGACCTGCGCCCCATCGAGGGCGAGCCGGACGCGATCACCGCGGGCCTCGGCGACAAGGAGGCCCTGCGCGAGGCCGTGCGGGGCGTCGACGCGATCATCCACCTCGCGGGCATCTCCCTGGAATCCACCTTCGACAAGATCCTCAAGGCGAACATCGAGGGCACGTACAACCTCTACGAGGCCGCCCGCGAGGAGGGCGTCCGGCGCATCGTCTTCGCCTCCTCCAACCACGCGGTCGGCTTCACCCCCCGCCCGCGGGGCGAAGCGCCCCATGACCCGAGCACGCTGATCCCCATCGACACTCCGCGCCGCCCGGACACGTTCTACGGACTTTCGAAGTCGTTCGGCGAGGACATGGCGCAGTTCTACTGGGACAAGCACGGCATCGAGACGGTCTCCGTACGGATCGGCTCCTGCTTCCTGGAGCCCACCAGCGTGCGCATGCTCTCGGTGTGGATGAGCCCCGGCGACGGCGCCCGCCTCTTCCACGCGGCCCTGACTGCCGAGGACGTCAAGCACTCGGTCGTCTACGGCTCGTCCGCGAACACCCGCCTGTGGTGGGATCTCTCGACCGCCCGGGCACTGGGTTACGAGCCGCAGGACGACTCGGAGCAGTACGCCGAGAAGCTCATCGCCGAGCAGGGCGAACTGGACCCGGAGAACCCGGACCACGACTACCTGGGCGGACACTTCGTGACCAAGCCGCCGATCTGGCCGTACTGACCGCTGCGGACACTTCGGGCACCCCCAATGCGCCTACCGGCGTGGCCGGGCGCGCTGTGTCTTCTCCTCGCGGGGTCGGCCCGTTCCGACGGCGGCGGCGCCGGGAACCGACGGGATGTGTCGCCTTCGGCCAGGGGCGCGGCTCGGGTCGTCGAGGCTGATGCCGATGTCGCCTGAGCGCTCTCCTCGAGAGCGATCAGGGAGCTCGATGGATTTACGCATGTCGGGTCGTGTCCGCCTGCCGGTCCCGGCTTCCGATACTGATCCAGGTCTTTCCCGCCCGTTCGGCGGCGCCGGCGAAGGCTTGCTGGGCCTCTTCCAGTGAGTACCGCGACTGGACTACGGCTCCTGGCCGTGCCTGGCCCAGTTCGGCGAGCGCCTCGGTGAAGTCACCGGGATGGTCGTAGATCATCGATCCGCGCAGCACCAACTGCCGCCGGACCACGTCGTCAAGGGTGAGTGGCAGCTGGGCCGGGCTGAGGCCGATCAGCACCACGGTGGCGCCCGGTGCCGCGCGGTCCACCGCCGGAGGCAGGGCCGGTACATGGCCCGATGTCTCGAAGACATACGTGAACCCCGTGCGGCCGTCGTCGGCCACCGCGCCCAGCTGTTGGGCTTGCGCGAGCCGGAGCGGGTGAGGTTCGGTGACGACAGGCCGGACGCCGAGGCGGGTCAGGGTGAGGCAGACCAACAGTCCCTGTGCTCCGGCCCCGATGATCAGGCAGCGGTCCGCAGGCGTCACGCCGCTGCGCCGTACTGCGGACCGGGCGACGGTGTACGGCTCGGCGCTCGCGAGATCGGCGCTGCTCAGGCCGTCGGGCACGGAGTGGGCGAAGTGCGCGGGAACAGCGACACGTTCGGCGAGGACGCCGGGTGCGTTCAGACCGACGATGACCCGGTGGGGACAGGCCGAGGTCAGTCCGGTGAGGCAGTCGGTGCACTTGAGGCAGGGGTAGTTGGGCTCGATGACCACGGTCTGGCCGACCGACCGCCCCTGTACCGAGCTCCCCACGGTGACGATGCGGCCGAAGCCCTCGTGGCCCGGGACCCATGGAGTCGCGGGTGAGAGGCGCTTGCCGTGGAACACGGCGATGTCGGTGCCGCACAGGCCGACACCGTCCATCTCCACGATGACGTCATGAGGGCCGCAGGCAGGCTCCGGCCAGCCCTCGACCGTGTCGATCCGGCCCGGGGTTATCAGCACAGCTGCTTTCACCCAACACCTCCAGTGGTCCACTACACGGATCATACGATCCGCTGTACGGTCAGAATACGACCGAAGGGCATCCCCAACAAGAGGACAAAGGCCTTGTGAACCGCGGCAGTTCGGCAGCAGGAAGGCCGTCGTGCGCGTCCAAGAGGCGCGCACGACGGCCTGGGGGTGGTCCGCTGCCCGGTCAGAAGATGAAAGATCGGCGCGGCGGGATGGGATGGCGAGTTCGTTGAATCACGATCCCGGAACAGCGAGCGGGAGCAGCGACTCTGAATCAGGCGGCTGTGTACCAGAAGGTTCTGGATCAGAGGGTCGCATCGGCTCGCGGCGACGGCTGTCCGACGGTGGACGGGACCTCAGCCCGGTCGCCGCGCATGCGCAGTGCCACAACAAAGGAGATCGCGCAGCCGAGCGCGAAGTAACCGGCGACGAGGTACCAGCCGCCGTCCGCCCACAGCACCAGCGAGCTCAGGACGAAGGGGGTGAAACCACCGCCGACGACACTGGCGAGCTGGTAGCCCACGCCGGCGCCGCTGTAGCGGTACTCGGGGCCGAACATCTCGGTGAACAGTGACTGCTGGACGGCGACGGCCATGTCGTGGGCGCCGTTCACCAGGAGGACCGCGCAGACGATGATCAGGACCATGGAACCGGATTCCAAGGCCCAGAAGAAGGGGATGGAGCCGGCCACACCCAGCACGGAGCCCCACAGATAGACCGAGCGCCGGCTGTAGCGGTCGGCGAGGTAGGCGAAGGCGGGGATGGTGAGGATGGCCAGTGCGCCGACGGCGAGGTTGACGTTGAGCAGGCTGTCGCGGTCCAGCCCGAATTCGGTGGTGCCATAGCTGAGGGCGAAGTTGGTGACGCCGTAGAAGGTGAACAGCTCCACCAGACGCAGGCCGATGATGGCGAAGAAGCCCTTGGGGTTGGACTTGACCGCGGCGATCAGCGGCATGCGCGGCTTCTCGTCCTCCTCGAGCGTAGCGACCTGCTCGGTGAAGACCTCGGACTCTTCGACCTTCGCCCGGATGACCAGGCCGATGATCACGATGACCGCGCTGACCAGAAACGGAATGCGCCAGCCCCAGGTGCGGAACGCCTCGTCGGAGACCGTTCCCGATATGAACTTGGTGATCAGGGTGGCGAGCAGCAGACCAACCGACGCGCCGACCTGTACGCCGCTGCTGTAGAGGGAGCGCCACTTGGGCGGCGCGTTCTCCACGGCCATGAGCGCCGCGCCGCCCCACTCGCCGCCGACCGCGAAGCCCTGCGCGGCGCGCAGCACCACCAGTAGCAGCGGGGCCCAGATTCCGGCCTGAGCGTGGGTGGGCAGCACACCGATCAGCGTGCTGGCCAGTCCCATGATCAGCATCGTGAGGACCAGCATCTTCTTGCGGCCCAGCCGGTCGCCGAAGTGGCCGAAGACGATTCCGCCAAGCGGCCGGAACAGGAAGCCGACACCGAAGGTGGCCCAGGCGGCCAGCGTGCCCACGGCCGGGCTGACGTTGGGGAAGAAGATCTCGTTGAAGAGAAGCCCGGCGATGATCCCGTAGAGGAAGAAGTCGTACCAGTCGACCACGGCTCCCATGAAGCTCGCGATCGCCGCCCTCCTCGCCACGCCGGAGCTTCTGGCGCCGCCGGCTGCTGCCGGGCTCTGCATGCTGTTCAACTCACACACTCCATTGGATGCGGCGATTCGCGGCCGGACCCGCGCACGGGCGGGGTTCACGGCCGGGACACGAATGACTGTGGTGGGACCAAGCACCTGGGCGACAGCGCTCCGGGGTGTGGAGCCGGCCGTCGACGGTGGTGGGTCGCTCCGCGGCGGTACGGGCGGTGACCCTCAACTGGCGATCCACTCAACGGATCAAATGGACCGAGTAGCGGAAACATACGGCCGGTGTTCCGAGTCGACAAGAGTTACGGCAGAATTTGTGTCGAAGAGGTCCCAGTGGTCCGCGGAGCGGGCCACGTCAGGTGAGACCAGCGGCAGGCAGGCAGAACTCCGCGGAGTGATCAGTACGGAGGAGGGTGTCAGCGTGGACAGCGGGGCGGCACAGGCCGGCGCGGAACGCGAACCGCACGGCACGAGCGTCAGGAGCGTACGGCGTGCCCTGGACATCCTCGGGCTGCTCAGCGAGGAACGGCCGCTGATCACGCTGCGGGAGATCACCGACACCACCGGGTTGCCGAAGACGACCGTGCTGCGCCTGGTGCAGACGCTGGAGGAGAGCGGCCTGCTGTGGTCGGACGAGGGCGGCTACATCGCCGGACCCGGTCTGTGGCGCTGGGCCTACCTCGCACGCAGCCAGTGGGAGATCCCCCGTGAGACCCGCAAGGTCATGAGGGACCTCGCCGACCGGCTGGGAGAGACGGTCAACATCTTCGTCGCCCGCGATCTCCACCGTGTCTGCGTCGCGCACGAGGAGAGCCCGCACCCCCTGCGCCACGTGGTCGACGTCGGCCACGAACAACCGCTGTGGGCCGGCGCATCCTCGAAGATCCTGCTGCACGACGCCTCCGAAGCACAGCTGCGCCGCATCGCCCAGGCCTCACCCCACGGCGAGGACCATGCCGCGCAATTGCGTACATCCGCGCAGGAGGCGGCGCGCCGGGGCTACGCGGTGAGCAACAGCGAATGGGACGAAGGACTCACCGCCGTCGCCGTCCCCCTCACCAGCCCCTCGGGCACCGTCGTCGCCTCCCTCTCGGTCAGCGGCCCCGACCACCGGTTCCCCTACGCAGCCATCGAGCGTTTCGCCACCGACCTCACGGAAGCGGCCCGACTCATCTCTGATCAGGGCTTCGGTCATCCGCTGAGCTACGGCCGCCGCAGCGCGAGGGACTAGCGCCACCCTGTTCCTGTCCCTTCGGTACGGCTCCGCGCGTTCCCAACGCTGTATGCGGTAGCGCTCCGCAACCGCTCCGCCGTGCACTCACCTCGTTCACGTACCGAGATCAGCGGTGAGCCACTGCGGTCGTCGGCCAGGGCGACGCGGGGCGTGCGGTGTGTCAGGGCGGTGGGCGGGCGGCGCGTCCGCGATTCGCCCACCGCCCGATCGGTCAACCACGCGCGAGGACGCCCGTGAACGGGCGAAGAAGTCACGCCCGGTGCATTTGCTCTCGCCCCTCTTGCGGGGACCTTGAGGACAGCGTAATTTCACTCTCCGGATCGCCAAGACCACCTGGCGGACCTGAAGGGGTCCACTTCGCGTACTGCGCCTCATCGCAGCCGATGGATCCGAGCCCGACAGCAGCGGCCCCACCCCTCCCTTCGCCGCGCTCTGCGCCTGCCCTCCTCACCCCCGGGCGGTCATCACTCTTTCCGTCAGTTCGCCCTTGAGCCATGGAAGTTGCCATGAGACGCGCATCCAGATCCGGACCAGGCATGGGGGCGGCCGTCGCCAGTTTCATCGGGGCGGTCGCCGACTGGTACGACTTCTTCCTCTATGGAATCGTCGCCGGCCTGCTCTTCGACGAGCTGTTCTTTCCCGACGTCAGTCCCGCCGTCGCTACCTTGGCGGCCTGGTCCACGTTCGGTGTCGGCTTCCTCTTCCGGCCTTTGGGCGGCATCGTCTTCGGCCACTTCGGCGACCGGTTGGGCCGCAAGAAGATGCTGATCGTCACCATGCTGATCATGGGCGTTGCCTCCACCCTGATAGGCGTGCTCCCCACCTATGCCGAAGCCGACATCTGGGCCCCGGTCCTCCTCGTCATCCTGCGCGCCGCCCAGGGCTTCGCCGTCGGCGGCGAATGGGGCGGCGCCGCCCTGATGGCCGTGGAGAACGCCCCGCGCAAGTGGCGCTCCCTCTACAGCAGCGGAGTCCAGGTCGGCGCCTCGGCCGGACTGCTGCTGGCCACCGCCGCCGTCAAGTTCCTCTCGGTCCGCCTGCCCGAAGAGGATTTCCGCGACTGGGGATGGCGCGTTCCCTTCCTCGCCAGCGCCGCCATCGTCATCGTCGGCATGATCGTGCGGGCCACGGTCGCGGAATCCTCCGCCTTCGTCGAACACACCGCCGCCCGTCCCCACCCGCAGCGCCGACGGCTGCCGCTGCTCGCCGCCATCAAGGCGTACCCCTCCGGCTTCCTCACCATCATCGGCCTGCGCTTCGTCGAACTCCTCACCTTCTACTGCGTGACCACCTTCGGGCTGAGCCATGCCGCCGAGCAGTACGGCCTGAACCGCGACGCCCTGCTCGACATCAACCTCATGGTCGGCGCGCTGGCCATCGTCACGATCCCGGTCTACGCCTACCTCGCCGACCGCTTCACCCGCCGCTCCGTCTACCTCTGGGGCGCGGGCATCGGCGTCCTCGGTGCCCTCCCCTATTTCGTGGCCCTGCAGTCCGGCTCGTTGATCCTGATCGCCGTGACGGCGGTCCTGCTGGTCAACGGCGCCCACGACATGGCCGTGGCGGTCCAGCAGTCCCTGTTCACCGACATGTACGGTCCAGAGTTCCGCTACAGCGGCGCCGGCGTCGGCTACCAACTCGCCAGCGTCATCGGCGGCGGCTTCACCCCCCTCATCGCCGGCGCTCTCGTTCTGTGGGCAGGCGGCGGCTGGGCCTTGGTCGCCATGTACCTCCTGATCGGCTGCGGCATCTCCTTCACGGTCGCCCTCAACCTGCACTCAGGCCATCCAAGCCACCCCCGTACGCCCGTTTCCTCGACCCCGCCGGCCCGAAGGGCCACATGAGCCGTGTTCCGCCACACCCTCTTCACCGCGGCGCGGGCGGGCACCGAACGGGCCCGCCCGCGTCCCTGTTCGGGCATCCGCGCTGCCCGAATTCCGCTCCGCCGCAGGTCCGACGCGGGTGGTCGCCGCGCGAAACGGGCGCACACGGGCGCCATTGATTCCATAACAGACCTGGTCAGCGCCGCACACCCGCTGTAGAACTTCCCCCATGGGTCCACCGGGCCCGAACGGGCAACAACGAGCCACACCGGCTTGAGTGCCCCGGAGGCGAGCGAGAGAACACCGTACGGAGAGCGGGTGGCCATGAGCGCGGAGGAACGGCAGCGGGAGATCGTCAAGGCCGCCCGCCGCACGGGCGCCGTCGACGTCAACGCCCTCGCCGCCGAACTGGGCGTCGCCAAGGAGACCGTACGCCGCGATCTGCGCGCCCTGGAGGACCACGGCCTGGTCCGCCGCACCCACGGCGGCGCCTATCCCGTGGAGAGCGCCGGCTTCGAGACGACGCTCGCCTTCCGTGCCACGAGCCACGTACCCGAGAAGCGCCGGATCGCGACCGCGGCGGCCGAGCTGCTCGGGGACGCCGAGACGGTCTTCGTCGACGAGGGCTTCACCCCGCAGCTCATCGCCGAGTCACTGCCCCGGGACCGGCCACTGACCGTGGTCACCGCCTCCCTGCCGGCCGCGGGCGCGCTCGCCGAGTCCGAGAACATCTCGGTCCTGCTGCTCGGCGGCCGGGTCCGGCACGGCACACTCGCGACCGTCGACCACTGGACCACGAAGATGCTCGCCGGCTTCGTCATCGACCTGGCGTTCATCGGCGCCAACGGCATCTCCCGTGAACACGGCCTGACCACGCCCGACCCCGCCGTCAGCGAGGTCAAGTCGCAGGCGATCCGGGCCGCGCGCCGGACCGTGTTCGCAGGCGTGCACACCAAGTTCGGGGCCGTCAGCTTCTGCCGGTTCGCGGAGATCAGCGTCCTGGAGGCAATCGTCACCAGCACGTTCCTCCCCACCGCCGAGGCCCACCGCTACTCGCTGCAAGGCCCGCAGGTCATCCGCGTCTGAAAAACCAACCGACCCCTACGTAGGCACCGCATTACTCAACGTCATCCCCTTTGCACCAAAATATCCAGGAGCGATCCATGCGAACCCAGAGCCGACGGAGGCCGCGCGCGCTACTCGCCGCGACCGCCGCAGGGACGCTGCTCGCCCCCCTGCTCTCCGGCTGCTGGACCGGAGCAGGCGGAGCCGGTTCCGGCGGCAACTCCATCAACGTCCTCATGGTCAACAACCCGCAGATGGTGGAGCTGCAGAAGCTCACCGCCGCCCACTTCACCAAGGAGACCGGCATCAAGGTGAACTTCACCGTGCTGCCGGAGAACGATGTCCGCGACAAGATCAGCCAGGACTTCGCCAACCAGGCCGGCCAGTACGACGTCGCCACCCTCAGCAACTACGAGATACCGATCTACGCCAAGAACGGCTGGCTGCACGAGATGAACTCGTACGTCGCCAAGGACAGCGCGTACGACGAGAAGGACGTCCTCACCCCGATGCGGCAGTCCCTCACCGCCGAGGACGGCAAGCTCTACGGACAGCCCTTCTACGGCGAGTCGTCCTTTCTGATGTACCGCAAGGACGTCTTCGCCAAAAAGGGCCTGACGATGCCCGAGCGCCCGACCTGGACGCAGGTGGCGGACCTCGCCGCCGAGGCCGACGGCGCCGAGCCGGGCATGAAGGGCATCTGTCTGCGCGGCCTGCCGGGCTGGGGCGAGATCATGGCTCCCCTCACCACGGTCGTGAACACCTTCGGCGGCACCTGGTTCGACAAGAACTGGAAGGCGCAGCTGAACTCTCCCGAGTTCGAAAAGGCGACGAAGTTCTACGTGGACCTCGTCCGCAAGCACGGTGAGTCCGGCGCCGCCCAGTCCGGCTTCGCCGAGTGCCTCAACAACATGACCCAGGGCAAGGTCTCCATGTGGTACGACGCCACATCGGCCGCCGGCTCCCTGGAGTCGGCCAACTCCCCGGTCAAGGGCAAGATCGGCTACGTACCGGCGCCGGTCGAGAAGACGAAGTCCTCCGGCTGGCTCTACACCTGGGCCTGGGGCATCCAGGACGCGTCCCGGAACCCGGACAAGGCCTGGAAGTTCGTCTCCTGGGCGTCCAGCAAGGAGTACGAGCAGCTGGTCGGCGACGAGATCGGCTGGTCGAACGTACCGGCCGGCAAGCGGGCGTCGACGTACACGAACGCCGCGTACCGCAAGGAGGCCGCCGCCTTCCAGGAGACGACGAAGGAAGCCATCGAGGGCGCCCGGCCCAACGACCCCGGAGTGCAGCCGCGCCCCGCTCCCGGCATTCAGTTCGTCGGCATCCCCGAGTTCACCGACCTCGGCACCAAGGTCTCGCAGGAGATCAGCGCGGCCATCGCCGGGCGCCAGTCGGTCGAGTCGGCCCTGGACAAGGCGCAAGCACTCGCCGAGGAGATCTCCGAGGAGTACGAGGGACGATGACCGCCACGACGACAGCTCCGGTAGCCGCCACACCCGTACGCACCGAGAATCGCCCCCCGGGCCGACTGCGCGCCTGGGCGACCAGGGCCCCGCTCCTGCCCGCCCTGATCTTCATGATCGCCGTGACCCAGCTCCCGTTCGTGGCCACGCTGGTGATCTCCTTCTTCGACTGGAACTCGCTCTACCCGGATGCCCGCGAGTTCGCGGGCCTCGCGAACTACTCCGAGGTCCTGACCGACGCGGATCTGCGGAAGTCGGTCTTCACCACGATCCTGCTGACCGCGGCCGTGGTCCTGGCCAGCCTCGTCATCGGCCTGGCGCTGGCGCTGCTCCTGGACCGCAAGTTCCGGGGCCGCGGCATCGTGCGTACGCTCCTGATCGCGCCCTTCCTGGTGGTCCCGGTGGCCGCGGCCCTCCTGTGGAAGCACGTGCTCTACAACCCGGAGTACGGCCTGTTCAACGGCCTGCTGCACTACGTGGGCGGCCCTCAGCCGGACTGGATCTCCGACAACCCGCTGCTCGCCATCGAGGCCTCACTGATCTGGCAGTGGACGCCCTTCATGATGCTGATCCTGCTGGCGGGCCTGCAGAGCCGCGACCACGCACAGATCGAGGCGGCGAAGGTGGACGGCGCGAGCGACTGGCAGGTCTTCCGCTACCTGACGCTCCCCCACCTGCGCCGCTACCTCGAACTCGGCGCCCTCCTGGGATCGATCTACATCGTCCAGAACTTCGACGCGGTCTTCACGATCACGTCCGGCGGCCTGGGCACCGCCAACCTCCCCTACACCGTCTACCAGAGCTTCTACCAGGCCCACGAGAACGGCCTCGCCTCCGCGGCCGGCGTCCTCGTCGTCATCGGCTCGATCATCATCGCGACCTTCGCACTGCGCGTGGTCTCGTCCCTGTTCCGTGAGGAGGTGTCCCGCGCATGAGCGCCACCGCGATACGACTGCGTCCCCGCCGCACCCGGGGAGCCGGCCTGGGTGTGCTGGCCTGGCTGCTCGGTCTGCTGTTCTTCCTGCCCATCGCGTGGATGGCCCTGACGTCCTTCCACTCCGAGGAGGACGCCGCCACCAATCCCCCGTCCTTCGCCGCGGCCCTCGCCCTCGACGGCTACCGCGAGTTCTTCGGCGCGGGTGGCGGCGCGAGCCCCTGGCCCTCGCTCATCAACTCGACGGTGGCGTCGCTGGCTTCGACGCTCCTCGTCCTCGTGCTGGCCCTCCCGGCGGCGTACGCACTCTCCATCCGCCCGGTGAAGAAGTGGACGGACGTCCTGTTCTTCTTCCTCTCCACGAAGATGCTGCCGGTGGTGGCAGGCCTCCTGCCGATCTACCTGTTCGCGAGGAACACCGGCCTGCTGGACAACATCTGGCTCCTGGTCATCCTCTACACGTCGATGAACCTGCCGATCGCGGTGTGGATGATGCAGTCGTTCCTCGCCGAGGTCCCGGTGGCGATCATCGAGGCGGCACAGATCGACGGCGCGAGGCTGCCCACGATCCTGGCCCGCGTGGTGGCCCCCATCGCTCTCCCGGGCATCGCGGCCACGGCCCTGATCTGCTTCATCTTCAGCTGGAACGAGCTGCTGTTCGCGAGGGTGCTGACGGGCGTCGTGGCCGAAACAGCCCCCGTCTTCCTCACCGGCTTCATCACCAGCCAGGGCCTGTTCCTGGCGAAGGTGTGCGCCGCTTCGCTCGTCATCTCCCTGCCGGTGCTCGCCGCGGGGTTCGCCGCCCAGGACAAACTGGTCCAGGGCCTGTCCTTGGGAGCCGTGAAATGAAGGCCGCCGTCATCGAGTCCGTGGGCCACGCCGTCGTCACCGAGGTCCCGGACCCGACGCCAGGGCCCCGCGAGGTCGTCGTCGAGGTCGCCGCGTGCGGTCTGTGCGGCACCGATCTGCACATCCTGCAGGGCGAGTTCGCGCCCAAGCTGCCGATCGTGCCGGGGCACGAGTTCGCGGGCGAGGTGGTCGGGGTGGGCACCCAGGTCACGGAACTGTCGGTGGGCGACCGGGTGGCGGTGGACCCGTCCCTGTACTGCTACGAGTGCCGGTACTGCCGTACGGGCCACAACAACCTCTGCGAGCGCTGGGCGGCGATAGGCGTGACCACGGCGGGCGGCGCCGCCCAGTACGCCGTGGCCCCGGTGGCCAACTGCGTCAAGCTCCCCGAGCACGTACGCACCCAGGACGCGGCCCTGGTCGAACCCCTCTCCTGCGCGGTACGCGGCTACGACGTCCTCAAGTCCCGCCTCGGCGCCCATGTCCTGATCTACGGCTCCGGAACGATGGGCCTGATGATGCTGGAGCTCGCCAAGCGGACGGGCGCGGCGAGTGTGGACGTGGTGGACCTCAATCCCGCCCGCCTGGCGACGGCCGAGCAGCTCGGCGTCACGGCGTCGGCCGCGACCCCCGACGAACTGGACCGCCCCCAGGGCTGGGACCTGGTCATCGACGCCACGGGCAACGCGGCGGCGATCCAGGACGGCCTCGACCGGGTGGCCAAGGCAGGTACGTTCCTCCAGTTCGGCGTCGCCGACTACGCGACCCGCGTGACGATCGACCCGTACCGCATCTACAACCAGGAGATCACCATCACCGGCTCCATGGCGGTCCTCCACAGCTTCGAACGCGCGGCGGAACTGTTCGCGACGGGGGTCCTGGACCCGGACGTGTTCATCAGCGACCGCATCTCGCTGGACAGCTATCCGCAGGCGCTGGAGCAGTTCGCGTCGGGGGTGGGCCGCAAGATCGTCGTAACGCCGTAATCCACTGTCGTCGGGCATGACCGGGCGCCTAGCATCCTGGTCATGCCACGACCACAGGGATTCTCGTTCGAGCATCAGGGCGCTGGAAGCGTGACGATCACCCACAACGGCCGCCCCGCGACCACCCTCCGCGGCCCACGCGCCGACCAGTTCCTCGTGGAAGTGGAATCGGGCGATCCACAGCTCGTCATGGCCCGCTGGACCGGCAACTACAAGCGCGGCAACGAACGCACGGCCCGCAACCACCCGCGCAACAGCCGCTGACCCAATTGGCTGCCAGGTAAGGGAACGGTAAAGCGGGCCCGGTCGTTACCCCACACATGACAGCTATGACCCCCGGCTCGAACATCCCTCTCCCCGTCGCCCGCGTGACGGTGGACGTCACCGCCCCGGTGCGGCTCGACGTATCGGGCCTGCTGCTCACCGCCGACGGCAAGGTGCGCTCCGACGACGATTTCATCTTCTACAACCAGCCCGCGGGCCCCGGCGTGACGTACCGCTCGGGCGGCGGCGCGGCCCCGGACGCGATCGTGGTCGACACAGCCTCCGTGCCCCCGGGCATCGAGAAGATCGTCGTCACGGCGAGCCCGGACGCGGCGGGCCAGACCTTCCAGGGCATCGAACCGACCGCGACGATTCGCAACGCGGACGACAATTCCGTACTGGCCAGCTTCACGCCCCCGCAGCTGGGCGCGGAGACGGCACTGGTGATCGTGGAGGTCTATCTCCGCAACGGCGCCTGGAAGGCCCGAGCGGTCGGCCAGGGGTACGCGAACGGCCTGGCGGGCATCGCCACGGACTTCGGCGTCACGGTGGAGGAACCGGCTCCGGCCCCGGCCCAGACACCCGTCGCCCCGCCCGCCCCCGCGATGCAGCCCCCGGTCGCCCCGCCCGCCCCGACGCTCGTGACACCCCCGGCCCCGGCCGCACCCCCGGCGGCGCCGCCCGCTCCCGCCCCCGGCGCCGGAAAGATCAACCTCGACAAGGGCCGCGTAAGCCTCCAGAAGAACCAGACCGTCTCCTTGGTCAAGGGCGGCGCCCCGCTCCTCTCCCAGGTCAAGATGGGCCTCGGCTGGGAGCCGGCGTACCGCGGCAAGGACATCGACCTGGACGCGTCGGTCATCGCGTACGGCCCGCAGCGCAACCACATCGACAGCTGCTACTTCGGCAAACTCTCCATCGTGAACGGTGCGATCAAGCACTCCGGCGACAACCTCACGGGCGAGGGCGGCGGAGACGACGAGGTCATCACGGTCGACCTCGGCCGCCTCCCCCAGGAGGTCACCGGCCTGGTCTTCACCGTGAACTCCTTCTCCGGCCAGAAGTTCACCGAGGTCGCCAAGGCCTACTGCCGCCTCCTGGACGCCGCCACCGGCGAGGAACTGGTCCGCTTCGACCTCACCAACGCCGAGGCCCAGACCGGCGTCATGATGGCCAAGCTGATCAAGCAGTTCTCCGGCGAGTGGGAGATGACGGCCATGGGCGACTTCGTCAAGTCCCGCACGGTACGGGGCATGGTGAAGCCTGCGGCACAGTCGCTGTAAGCGTTCGCGTTCGCACGAGTTCCGGGGCGCCCTCTTCCGAGAGGGCGCCCCGCCGTGCGCCGGCGGCTGCCCGGCCCAGCTAAAACAGCGCGCTGTACGCGTTCAGCGCGGGCTGTCCGCCGAGGTGCGCGTACAGCACCGTGGACTCCCGCCCGATCTCTCCCCGCGACACGAGATCGACGAGCCCGGCCATCGACTTCCCCTCATACACCGGATCCGTCACCATCCCCTCGGTCCGAGCGGCGAGCCGCATCGCCTCCAGTGTGGCCTCGTCGGGGATGCCGTACGTACCTGCGTGGTACCGCTCGTCCAGCTCGACGTCCGACTCGTCCAACTCCCTCTTCACGCCAATGAGTTGACCCGTACCGTGAGCAATCCGCGCGATCTGCGCACGGGTGCGGGCGGGCGCGGCCGACGCGTCGATGCCGAGGACGCGCCGCGCCCGACCACCCGCCTCCTCCAAGGCCGCGAACCCGGCGACCATGCCAGCCTGTGTCGACCCGGTCACGGAGCACACGATCACAGTGTCGAAGAAGACGCCCAACTCACGCTCCTGCTCGGCGACTTCATACGCCCAGCCGGCGAACCCAAGACCGCCGAGCGGATGGTCGGAGGCACCGGCGGGAATGGCGTACGGCTTCCCGCCTCCCTCCTCGACCTCCCGGAGCGCCTGCTCCCAACTCTCCTTGAACCCGATCCCGAACCCGGCCCGCACCAGCCGCACATCCGCGCCCGCGAGCCGGCTGATCAGGATGTTGCCAACCTTGTCGTACACGGCGTCGGGCCACTCCACCCAACTCTCCTGCACCAGCACGCACTTGAGCCCGGCACGGGCGGCCACGGCCGCGACCTGCCGGGTGTGGTTGGACTGCACACCACCGATGGAGACGAGCGTGTCGCACCCCTGAGCAAGCGCGTCCGCGACGAGGTACTCCAGCTTGCGCGTCTTGTTACCCCCATACGCGATACCGGAGTTGCAGTCCTCACGCTTGGCCCAGACCGAGGCCCCGCCGAGGTGCTTGGTCAGTCGCTCCATCGGGTGCACGGGTGAGGGCCCGAAGAGAAGGGGGTAACGCTCGTACGAGGAAAGGGACATGGATCCTCCCAGGATCAGTCGCCGTCGGCGAGGCCTTCGAGCCCCCGCCAGATCTCCGCGGTGACACGGACCGCCTCGTCCACGTCACCGGCCGCGCAGGCCTCGATGAGCTGCTCGTGCAGCCCGGCCGAACGACAGTTGCCGCCCTCACCGAAGCGCCGTCGCTCCAGTCGGCGGATGAGCGGGGTGTAGCGGGCGATGGTGGCGGCGGCCGCGCGGTTGCCGCTGACGCGGACGAGCACGTCGTGCAGTTCGTCGTCGGCGCGCAGGGCGGTGTCCACGTCGCCCGCGTGAACGGCGGCCGCGAACCGCTCATTGGCCGAACGCATCATCTCGACGTCCGCGGCGAACAGCCGGGGCACGGCGACCCGCGCGGCCAGCTCGTGCATGGCCCCGACGACGGCCGCCGCGTCCCGCACGTCGGAGGCCACGACAGGGGTCACTCGTGTGTAGCTCTGCGGCTTGCTCTCCAGCAGCCCCTCGTCGACGAGCCGCGAGAAGGCCTCACGCACGGGCGCCCGTGACAGCCCGAGCCGCTCAGCGAGATCGGCGTCGCGCACCGCCGCGCCCGGTTCGATGTCTCCGGCCACGATGGCGTCCCTGATCGCTTCGTACGCCCGGTCCCTGAGCAGGGTGCGAGGCACGGGCCCTATGGCGTCCACAACTGAAATGTTAGATGTCAATCTCCTTCGCGCACAAGACTGTGGCCCGCACCGAGGTGCGGGCCACTCCTTGGGTCTCGCGGTTTGGGGCTCAGGCTTCGCGGGAGGTGTACGTGACGAAGGCGGTCCAGGCGTTGGCGGGGACGGTGAAGCGGGGGCTTCCAGGGCCGAGCTTCGAGTCTCGGATGTGGATGGTGTGGGGGCAGGCGGCGACTTCGAGGCAGGCGCCGCCCTGGGAGTCGCTGTAGCTGGACTTGCACCAGGCGTAAGCGACTTCGAGGCATTCGCCGCCCTGAGAGTCGCTGTAGCTGGACTTGAACCACGCCAGCGTTTCGCTCATAGCCCCTCTGCCACCTTCCTGATGAACGCCGCCGACTCGTCAACTCCGAGAGCTTGCATGCGGATCATGCCATGCACCTGCGCCAGGTAGCTCACCTTGTCAGCGTCGGCGTGCAACACGCTCGTCTCCGGACCTTCAACATAGGCGAAGTGCTCGTGATCAACGGTCTCCAGCAGCACGAAGGAGCCGTTGAGCGCCAGACCGCTACACCTCCCGAAGGGCAGCACCTGGATGGACACGTTGCGCAGGGCCCCAACCGCCGACACCTCGAGCAACTGCCGCCGCATGACTTCCGGTCCGCCCACCTCCGTGCGCAGCGCAGTCTCATGGATCACGAAGCCGTACACCGTTCTGGCGCGGCGAGTCAGCGCCTCTTGCCTCGCCAACCGAGCTCGGACCCTCTCCTCAACTGTCTCATCATCCAGCGGCGGACAGCTCTCGCTGATCAGCGCTCGCGCATACTCCCCCGTCTGCAACAGACCGGGAATCAGCCCAAGCGCATAGTGGTGCACCACGAATGCTTCGGCCTCAATCGCCATGTACTCCTGTGTCCGCGCAGGAAAGGGCTCCGGCTTCAGAAACTCATGCCCGGCCGCCAACTTCCCTCTTGCCCCGCACAGTTGATCCGCAACCTGCAACAACCTCAGCGTCGGCCTACGCCTTCCGCATTCCATCGACTTGACGTACTCGGAGTCGTACCCGGCCTCCCCCGCCAACTCCTGCCGGCTGACCCCCGCCTCCTCCCGCCACAACTTGATCTGCCCACCGCAGTACCGCCAGTTCTGCTGAGCCTGCTGCGACTCCCCGGAAGCCACGCACCCACCCGCCTCCCGCCGCCACACCGTGTACAGCCACGCTGTGTACCCACACCGACACTCCCCGAGACTACGCACCAACCACCAGCCTGATCACTGCGAATGACGGAGAATCACACGCAAGGAACGGCACACACATGCCCCAGGACCGCGACGACGCCGAAGCCACCGAAGACACCAAAGACGTCGAATGGCACCTGCCCCGCCACGCCCGCAGCGTCGGCCGGGCCCGCACCCTCCTCCGCGATCAGGCCACAGCCTGGAAGCTCCCCGACGAGCTGACGGAAACGGCCGTACTCCTGCTCAGCGAGCTGATGACGAACGCCTACCGCCACGCGAAGGTCTCCCCCGGCCGCGAGATCCGGACCCGCTGCAACCTGGACGCCGGCCAGCTTTTCGTGTCCGTGACGGACGCCAACGACACGCTCCCGACGCTCCGCGAGGCGACCCCGGACGACGAGTCGGGCCGGGGCCTGCCCTTGGTGGCGACACTGGCGGACGACTGGGGCGCGGAACCCCGTACAGGCGGCGTCGGCAAGACGGTCTGGTTCACGCTCCGCAGCGATGGACAGCCATGAACTCTTGGTGCTACGGGGACTGTTGTGCTCGTTCTAGGCTCAGCGCATGAAGATCACTGTGCGGTCGGCATCCGAGGACGACCTCTCAGCACTGCTGGCCCTCTACAGCGAGTTGAACCCGGACGATGCTCCGCTCCCCCAGGCGTCTGCAGACGCCATCTGGACAGCGATATCGAAGCAGCAGGGCCGGACCATCCTGATCGCCGAAGTTGATGGCAGCGCGGCCGGAACGGCGGATTGCATGAGGAGTGGTTGCCTGCTGGCAGGCGAAGGGACTTGAGTCTCCAGTAGGGGGAGACACAAAGGTGGGGGCATGGACGGCGACACGCTCTACTCGATCGGCGAGCTCGCTCGGCGGACCGGTCTCACGGTCAAGACCATTCGGTTCTACTCCGATCGCGGAATCGTGGCGCCGACGGACCGCAGCCCGGCCGGCTACCGCCTCTACAACATCGACGCCGTCGCACGCCTGGACCTCGTGCGGACCCTGCGCGAGCTGGGACTGGACCTTCCCACGATCCGCAAGGTCGTGGACCGCGAGCTCTCGCTTCCCGAGGTCGCCGCGGCGCACGCCGAAGCACTGGCAGTGCAGATCGGCGTCCTGCGCCTGCGGCGCGCGGTGCTGATGGCGGTGGCCGAGCGCGGGTCCACACCTGAGGAGACGGAACTCATGCACCGGCTGGCCCAGCTTTCCGAGGACGAACGCCGACGTCTGATCGGCGATTTCCTCGACGCCGTCTTCGGCGGTCTTGACGCCGCTCCCGCATTCGCGGGGGTCATGCGCTCGATGACCCCCGAGCTGCCCGACAACCCGGAGGCGGAGCAGGTCCAGGCGTGGGTGGAGTTGGCCGAACTTTCCCTGGACCCGGATTTCCGCGCCGGCGTGCGGCGGATGGTCGAGGACCAGCTAGCCGAGCAGGCCCGAAGCGACACGATGGGCCCGCGCCGCGACATTGCCGCAGCCGTCCGTGACCAGGCCAGCCCGGCCCTGACCGCCGGCATCGACCCGGCCTCGCCCCAGGCCGATCCGATCGTCGCGGCGTTCACGGCGCACTACGCGCACCTCCTGGGCCGCCCCGACGACGTCGAGCTTCGCCGCCGGCTGGCGACGCGGCTGGAGAGCGTGAACGACCCCCGCAGGGAGCGATACCTCCAGCTGCTCGCAGTGGTCAACGGCTGGCCGGCCCCGGAGAGTCTGGCGCAGGTGTTCGACTGGTCCGTCCAGGCTCTGCGCGTCCGGACACAGCAATGACGGGGCGGTCGCAAGGCGGCATGGGGCGGACGTGGCTGGCGTCGGGTGAAAACGCCGCCGCATATGATCGGTTCATGAATGCCCCCGTCTTACTTCAGGTGGCCGCGTCGCCGGTCTCTCCCGCTCTCGTTCTTCGCCCCTGGCGCATGGAGGACGTTGCCGCATTGGTCGAGGTGAGCCGGGATCCCGCATTGCGCCAGTGGGCGAGCTCTGTCGTGGACAACGATGCCGACGGGGCACGGTGGGTGCAGGCTCAGCAGCGGGGCTGGGCAGCGGGGGACCGGTTCGGCTTCGCCGTCCTTGAGGCACAACCCGGTTCAGTTCGCGAACAGTTGGTGGGCAACGTGGTCCTCAAGGAAGTCACCTCCGGAAAACCGGCGGCCGAGGTGGGCTACTGGACCGCGGCGCACTCTCGCGGGCGGGGAGTGGCCCCCCGCGCTCTGGAGGCACTCACCAGCTGGGCCTTCGACACCTTCGAAGCCGACGGGCTGGAGCGTCTCGAACTCCTGCACCAGGTGGACAACCTGGCATCGTGCCGGGTTGCGCAGAAGAGCCGGTACGACTTCGACAGCATTCTGCCCGCGGCGCCGCCCTCCTTCCCCCGCGATGGCCACCTGCACATACGGCGCACGAGTGCCTGAGATCCTCCCGGCTTCTGCGGATCGGCTGAGGCTGCTCACGCCGCGAGAGTCTCGGGGCGTTCGACGAGGCGGCCGCGTTCGAAGCGGGCCCCGGCACGGACCAGAGCGACGAGGTGGGGTGCGTTCACAGCCCGCCAGCGGGCCTGGGCGGACTCGACCAGCTTGAAAACCATCGCCAGCCCGGCGGCCCGGCTGCCGGCAGCCAACTCGGCGATGTATGCGTTGACCTCGGCTTCCAGCGCGGCGGCCAGCATCCTGCGGGCGCCCTCCCGGACGATCTCGTCCAGCAGCGACGACCCATCTCGCGTGGCGCCGTCTTCTTTGACTACGGTGAGCCTGGACCTGCTTTCCCGACCGACGCCGCGAACGTCGGCCTTGCTCGGTGACCTATCGATCAATCACCCGGGAAGGTACGTTTCTGTTTCTCGACGTGCACGGACCACTCAACCCCTATGCAGCCAAGCCGGAAAAGCGCCCCGACGGATACACCACGCTCAGAGTGCCCCAGGACTGCGGGACGGATGGATGGACTACGCCAACGGCCGTCCCTTCGCCTGGGTGGACGACGAGCAGAGCGATCTGGACCAGGCGTAGGCCGGCTCCGCCCAGGTGCTACGCCGCTTGATCGAGGGCAACCTTCGCAAAGGCCTCCAGGACCGTGGACCAGCCGCCTCCGCCGGTGATCCCGTCGCGCAGGGCCTGGCCCTCGACGAGCCGGTCCAGGTGCCGGTGTTCCAGTTCGACGGTGGTCTGCTCGGGGCCGTCGGCGGTGAAGCGGATCTCGATTTCGCTGGCATGCTCCGGGTCGGCGTCGTACTGCCAGTAGCCGTTGATCTGCCAGGTCACGACCAGCCGATGCGGCGGCTCCCAGGCCAGCACCCGACCCCAGTCGCATTCACTGCCGTCCACGCCGCGCTCGTACCACCGGCCGCCCTCACGTGGCTCCAGGATGGCCTCCGCCATCTCCACTTGGCCGATGTGATAGTCGCTCGGCCACCAGCTGTGGAACGACTCGGTGAAGACGCGAAACGCCCGTTCGACAGGCACGTTGACGGTGATCTTTCCTTGCAGGGGTGCAACGGTCATCACGGAGCTTCCTCTTCGGGATCATCCGGCGCCGCCTCGGCGGCCTTCTGAAAAGCGGTGAGCGCGTCGTTCCATACGCCGTCCAGCCAGGCCCGCAGCCCGGCCACGCCCTCGGGGTTGAGCCGGTACACACGGCGCGTTCCTTCGGCGTGGGAGACGACCAGGCCGCCGTCCTTGAGCACCCGCAGGTGCTGGGACACCGCTGGACGGCTGACCGGCAACCGCTCGGCGAGCTCACCCACCGATGAGGGGCGACGAGCCAGGATTTCGAAGATCGCACGCCGGGTTGGATCCCCGAGAAGCCCTAGCCCGCCATCTCCGTAAGTATCCACGAACGGTAAACGTAGGCTTACGGATTCCTTGTGGCAACCAGTGTCGGACAGCACGGCCAAGGCCAGGACACATACGGACCCGCACAAGCGTGTGGCCCGCACCGAAGTGCGGGCCACTCCCCCTACCGCTCCTTCAGGCCGCCCAAGGCCAGTCGGCGTCTCGGGACGCCTCCAGCAGCGGCACCATCCGGAAAGCCGCGTCCGACAGACCACCGAACGTGTGCCTGTTCCCCTTCCCGGACGGGCCGTGGCCCGCCCGGTACCCGGCAAGGTTCCAGGTGTACACCGGGACCTGCGCCGGGATCTGCTGGGTCGGGTCACCGTGGGGGCTGTACGCGGCCTGCTCGTCGGTGACGAGCAGGACCCGGTCGTGTCCCTTGTAGTGGCTGCGCACCGCCCCGGTGGTGTTGGTGCCGCCGAGGTCGCCGAAGCGCTCCAGCACCTTCAGCACCGACTCGCCCTTACGGAACTTCACACAGTTGCTCGTTGTCCCGAACTCCACCAGATCCGCGTCCGCCGCCCGCAGCGCGAGCGCCGTGCCGAAGATCGCCGCGGCGTCCGCCCGGTTCAGCTCCGAGCGGTCGGACAGCCGCGAGTAGAACATCGAGCCCGAGCGGTCGACCAGTACCAGCGTGCGGCCCGGCAGTGCGGGCACGTTGGCCAGCGAGTGGCCGAGTGCCTGCTCCAGCGGGTACGACCAGCGCAGCGAGGGCGCGTGCTGGTACGCGGCGAGGTAGCGGAACGGGAACTGGCGCGAGCGCGCCACCTCCGCCGGGTCGCTGATCTTGGCGGCGACCTGAGCCGCCACCTCGTCCGAGACGCCCGCCTCGTCGAAGTTCCGCAGGTTGCGGACCAGCGCCATGGAGCCCATGGACGGGATCACGGCCTCCCAGGCCGCCTTGTCCATCGGGCCCTGGAGCCAGCCGGCCAGCGCCTCCCAGGTGATGCCCGCGTCCGCGAGGCGCTGCGCGCCTCCCGAACCGGTTACGACCTTGCGCCGCTTGGCGGGCCGCAGTGCCATCAGGTCACGGTGGGCCGCCAGTACGGGCAGCGACTTGGGCACCACTGCCGCCTCCGGGTGGTGCCGGCGGTCGAGGGCGTACTGGAACAGGTCGCCCTGCCACGGCTTGTGAGGGTCCGGTGCGGCGTGCACCAGGTTGAGGATGTCGCCGAAGCGGTAGCCCTTGGACGCCGTGTCGTACTTCAGGAGCGACTTGGCGCTGTAGAGGCGGCGTACGGCGTCGGCGACGCCGCGCTTAACGGGCTTCGGGATGGCTCGGCCGTACCGCGAAGTCCAGTACGCGAGCAGCTCGCCGGGCTCGTCGGGACGGCGCAGCACCGAGTCGATGACCTGCCGGTTGGACGGACCGTCCGTCGCACCCGCGTCGAGACGCGCCTTCACGTACTCGGCGGCGCCCACGATCGAGGCCGTACGCAGGTTGCCCTCGCCGCGCAGCCAGCCGAGCAGGCCCGCGGTCCACTCCGGGTCCTCGACGGCGAGCCAGCGTACGAGCTGGGCGAACCGGTCGTCGCGAGCCTCGCCGGACTCGTAGAAGGTCTGCTGCGCAACGAAGTTGGCGATCGAGAGGAGGAAGAGCTCGGAGCGCGCGTCACGCTCCTGGCCCCGGCCGCCCTGGTGGGTACGCAGGACCCGCCCGGTCGACGTCACTCGAGAAGTGGGCTGCGCCCTGGTGGACTTGGTGTTGAAACGCGCCATGGTGAATTCCCCCGAATTCATTGATTTTCCAAGGGGGAGGCGCAACAAATGGAATGTGCCCGAGGTCAGGAGTCGGCGACGGAACAGTCAGATGCTCTGCCAATTGAGCTACCTCGACCGAAGTCGATTGACGGGACTCGAACCCGCAACCCTCTGATCCGAAGAAGTAACCGTTGCCTGCGCACCGGGCACACACCATTTGCTGCGCCTCCCGAGATCAAGTCGGCTGCGGCATGGATTCTTTGAGAGAGAAGTAGCCGCAGCTTGCGCACCGGGAGGTGCGTGACATGCATGAAATTGTGGTGTCCAGAGTTCAAGGCCGGCGGAACCGACGTAGGTGCTCTAACCCCTGAGCTACACCGGCGCGTTGTACCGGTGGCGGGACTCGAACCCGCGGCCGCCCCATTATCAGTGGAAGTAGGTCCTGCCTTCGCACCTGGACATGCATCACTGTAGGAGGCGTACCGCGGGCCGGGCCAATGAATTAACTAGCCGCGCTTCTGGCGCTTCCAGGGCCCGGTGATCGCGAGCAGAATGCCCGGGTCCTGGATGTTGGCGTACAGGGTCTTTCCGTCGGGGGAGAAGGTGACTCCGGCGAACTCGCTGTATTCCGGCTCCTCTTCGGTGCCGACGTTCAGGTCGTTGCGGGCGATCGGGTACGTACGGCCGCTGTCGGTCGCCCCGAAGAGATGCGAGACGCCCTCGCCGTCCTCGGCGAGGACGATGCCGCCGTAGGGGGAGACGGTGATGTTGTCGGGGCCGTCGAAGGCGCCATCCGCCGACGGGTCAGTGGGGTCGGGGTTCACGCCGAGGAGGACCTTGAGGGTGAGCGTGCGGCGCCGGGGGTCGTAGAACCAGACCTGGCCGTCGTGCTGGACGGGGCTCTCCTCACGGGCGTAGGAGGAGACGATGTACGCGCCGCCGTCGCCCCACCACATGCCTTCGAGCTTGCGGGCGCGGGTGACCTCGCCCTCGTCGAACTGCTTGCGCACCGCGACCGTCTTGGCGTCGCGGTCGGGTACGTCCACCCAGTCGACGCCGTACACGGTGCCGATCTTCGTGGCGCGGGACAGATCGTCCACGTAACGGCCGCCGGAGTCATAGCACTTGGGGGCCTGCAGGACGCCGGCGTCGTCGGCGAGGGTGCGGAACTTGCCGCGGCCGTAGGTGAATCCCTTCGGCGGGACCCAGCGGAAGAAGAGGCCGTTGGGCTCGTCGTCGTCCTCGGTGAGGTAGGCGTGGCCGCGCTTGGGATCGATGACGACGGCCTCGTGGTCGTAACGGCCGAAGAACTTCAGGGGCTTGGGGTCGCGGTTGGCGCGGCGGTCGACGGGGTCGACCTCGAAGACGTAGCCGTGGTCCTTGGTCATGCCGTTCTGGCCGGCCCGGTCGGAGTTCTCCTCGCAGGTGAGCCAGGTGCCCCAAGGGGTACTGCCGCCCGCGCAGTTGGTGGAGGTGCCGGCGATGCCGACCCACTCGGCGACCTGGCCGTCGGGGCGCACCTCGACGACCGTGCAGCCGCCGGACGCGGCCGGGTCGTAGACGAGACCCTCGGTCAGCGGCACCGGGTACTCCCACTTGGCGCGCGGGCCCTTGAGCTCGTGGTTGTTGACGAGGAGGGTCGTACCGCGGGGGCCCGGGAAGGCAGCCGTGCCGTCGTGGTTGGACGGCGTGGTCTCGCCGGACTCCAGCTTTGTCTTGCCGCTGTAGGTGAGGACGCGGTACGAGAATCCGGCGGGCAGCGCGAGGATGCCCTGGGGGTCGGGGAGGAGCGGGCCGTAGCCGACGCCGCCGCCCGGGCGTTCCGCGGCTTCCCCCGCTTCCGCGTCGTCCCCCATGGTCTCGGTGTCCTGGGTCGCGAGGGCGCCCGGCGCGGTGGCGAAGGCGCCGACGCTGCCGACCAGGGCGACACCGGCACCGGTGACCGCGGACCGTCTGGCGAAGTCCCTACGAGTGAGCGGCATGCTGTCTGTTCTCCTGTGACGGTGGAGTGGGACCGTGGAGGGTGGCCGATTGTCGGCCTTAGGCCACACCGTTCCGCTTGTGACTGAACTCTGGTTGAACGCGGACCGACAACCGGGAGCCAAGGGGCCACCCATATGGCCCAGCAATTCCGGCGTGCGAACGAATGATCGGAATAACCTTCGTAAAATAGGCAGTAACCATCCGCACGACCCATGGGAGGCGAGCCGGAGTGGACGCACGTCAGGCGCGCCGCCTCCATGAGGACCGACTGATGGGGCTGGCCCATGTGACCGGTGTCGGCATCGGCCGGGACGAGGACTCGGGCGAGGACGTGATCGTCGTCTTCGTCACCCACGAGGTGCCCCGCGACCGTCTCCGGCCCGAGGACGTGATTCCGGAGGAGCTCGAGGGCGTACCCGTACGCGTGCTGCCGATGGGCGCCGACGAGACGCAGGACGACACGCCGGACGACACGCAGAGCGAGACGAAGACCGGGACAAAGGGCGAGGCGCAGGGCGAATCGCAGGGCGAGGCGCAGGGCGAGACGGAGCAGGAGCAGACACAAAGGGGCTCGTGAGTCCCGTAAGGCACCTCCGTCGAAGCCCCCTTACACCTCAACCCCCTTGCTGTGACCGCGCCTTGAACGCGGCCTTACGGGCCTCCTTGGCGACCTTCTTGTCCGGGTGGAGCCGTCCCATGGCTTCCAGGACGTCGGGCGTGGCCGGGTGTTCGACGCGCCAGGCGGCGGCGAAGAAGCTGCTGTGCTGGGCCGCGAGCCCCTCCACCAGGGACTGGAGTTCCTCGGAGTTGCCCTCCGCCGCCAGCTGGGCGGCGATCGTGTCGACGGTCAGCCAGAACACCAGCTCCTCGGAGGGTGCGGGCACGTCGGGGGCGCCCCGCTCGGTGAGCCACACCCGGGCGAGCCCGCCCAGCTCAGGGTCGTCGAGCACTTCGCGCAGGGCCTGTGAGGCCTCCCCGCCGACGAGCGACAGGGCCTGCTGGCAGAGCAGCCTCCGCAGTGGTGCGCCCGGGTCGGAGCCGCGGGCCGCGGCGAGCAACTCCCGTGCGGCGGCGAGGGGTTCACGCCGGGCGAGCCACTGCTCGGTCTCGGCCTGCGCTGCCGCGGGCGGGAACGTGGAGGTGCCCTCGAGCAGGGCGTCCGCCCCCTTGTCGGCGAGGTCGCCGACCGCCGGGGCGTGGATCCCCTCCTCCTGCAGCCGGGTCCGGATGCCGTAGAGGCCGAGCGGGGTGAGCCGCACCATTCCGTACCGCGAGATGTCCGTCTCGTCGGACGGCGCCGCAGGCTCCTCCTCGGGGTCGGTCATCAGCGTCTCGTCGACCGGCTGAAAGTCGACGAGACCGGCCGGCTCCAGAAGCCGGAACTGGTCGTCGAGCCGCATCATCACGTCCGACACCTGCTCCAGGACGTCGTTCGTGGGCTCCGCCATGTCGTCCGGCACGACCGCCGAGGCGGCGAGCGCGGGCAGTGGCACCGGGCCGGCGCCGGGTCCGTCCTCGCTGACCGTCAGCAGGTAGAGGTTGCCGAGCACGCCGTCGAGGAAGTCGGCCTCCGCGTCCGGGTCCCAGTCCAGTGCGGAGAGGTCGATCTCGCCGTCGTCGTCCATGGCGGTCATGAGGTCGTCGAGGTCGGGCACGCTGGCGTCGGCGAGCACCGTGTCCAGGGCGACGAGCCACAGGCTCAGCACGTCGGCCGGCGCACCCGAGGTGACGAGTGCCAGTTCGGCACCCTTGTCGACCGTCCCCTCCTCCTCGTCCAGGACCGCGACCAGGCCGGTGTCCACGGCCACCCGCCAGGCCTCGCTCGCGAGAGCGGCTGCGTCCTCCCCCTCGAGGCCGAGTTCCGCGGCGGCGCCCGGCAGTTGCTCCTCGACAAGTTCGCCGCCGGCTCCGACCCGGGTGTCCGGGCCGGCCCAGCGGGCGAGGCGTACGGCACGGGAGAGCAGCGGCGTGGCGAGCGCGTCCCGCGCGAGCTCCGCTTCGGACGTCAGCCGCACCGGCGGCAGGGTGGAGCTGTCTGACATCGGCTGGTTCTCTCCTCGGACGTACAACCGTGCACACGTGCATGGGGTCGGGCGGCCGTCCCGGACGTCGTGCTCCGGCCGCCCCTTGACCGCATCCTCAGCCTAGACGGATTTCAACCCACTCGGCCTAGTTCATGAACCTGTCAGGACCCGTACATGGCTGAAACCTTGACAAGTCACGTGGCCACACACGAGATTGACGCGCGTAGAGCCCTTTTGCTCCACAGGCTCCACTGGATCCACCAGTCCCTTGCACCACCCTCGTCCCGGCGCTCATGTACGTCCCCGGAGGGATTCCGTTGCCGAGCAAGTCTTCCGCGCGCATAGCCGCGCTCACCGTCGCCGCCGTCTGTTCCACCATCTCCGCCGTGGTGTTCACCGGCTCCGCCCAGGCGGAGGCCGTGGCCGTCCACGACATTCAGGGCAGCACCCGGACATCCCCGCTCGCGGGGCAGCAGGTCACGGACGTGACCGGCGTCGTGACGGGCGTACGGACCTACGGTTCGTCCCGTGGCTTCTGGATCCAGGACCCGAACGCGGACGACAACCCGGCCACCAGCGAAGGAATCTTCGTCTTCACCAGCTCCACGCCGCAGGTCGCCGTCGGGGACTCGGTGAAGGTCTCGGGCACCGTCACGGAGTTCGTGCCGGGCGGTACGTCCTCGGGCAACCAGGCGGTCACGGAGCTCACCAGGCCGACGGTGACGGTGGTGTCGAGCGGCAACGCGCTCCCGGCGGCCACGACCATCAGCGGTCGTTCCGTACCGGGCACGTACGCGCCCGCGGGCGACAAGGGCGCGAACGGCTCGGTCAACGGGCTGGCCCTGCAGCCGCGAACGTACGCCCTCGACTTCTACGAGTCCCTGGAGGGCATGAACGTCAAGATCGGCTCCTCGCGCGTGGTCACCGCCACCGACCCGTTCTCCGAGCTGTGGGTGACGGTGAAGCCGTACGAGAACCCGAACCGCCGCGGCGGCACCGTCTACGGCTCGTACGACGCGCAGAACACCGGCCGGCTGCAGATCCAGTCGCTGACCCCGACGGCCACGCAGCCGTTCCCGACGGCGAACGTCGGCGACACCCTGAAGGGCACCACCGAAGGCCCGCTCGACTACACGCAGTTCGGCGGCTACACGCTGACCGCCCGCACCCTGGGCACGGTCGCCGACGGCGGACTGGAGCGCGAGACGACCCGCAAGCAGTCGCGGAGCGAGCTGGCGGTGGCGACGTACAACGTCGAGAACCTGGACCCGACGGACGACTCGTTCGCCGATCACGCCGCCGCGATCGTGAAGAACCTGCAGTCGCCCGACATCGTGTCCCTGGAGGAGATCCAGGACAACAACGGCGCGAAGAACGACGGCACGGTCGCCGCCGACGAGACGATGCGCAAGCTGACCGACGCGATCACCGCGGCGGGCGGCCCGGCCTACGAGTGGCGGGCCATCGACCCGGTCAACCTCGCGGACGGTGGTGAGCCGGGCGGCAACATACGCCAGGTGTTCCTCTTCAACCCGGAGCGCGTCTCCTTCACCGACCGCGCGGGCGGCGACGCGACGACCGCCGTGGGCGTCACCAAGACGAACGGCAAGGCGCAGCTGACGGCGTCCCCGGGCCGTATCGACCCGGCGGACGAGGCGTGGAAGAACAGCCGCAAGCCGCTGGTGGGCGAGTTCGTCTTCCGCGGCAAGACCGTGTTCGTGATCGCGAACCACTTCGCATCGAAGGGCGGTGACCAGGCGCTGCACTCCCAGTACCAGCCGCCGGTCCGCTCCTCGGAGACCCAGCGCCACCTCCAGGCGAAGTCGGTGAACGCCTTCGTCAAGGACATCCTCGCGGCGCAGAAGAACGCGTCCGTCGTCACGCTCGGCGACATCAATGACTTCGAGTTCTCGTCGACGACGAAGCTCCTGGAGGACGACGGCGTCCTCTACTCGGCCATCAAGTCCCTGCCGAAGAGCGAGCGTTACAGCTATGACTTCCAGGGCAACAGCCAGGTCCTCGACCAGATCCTGATCAGCCCGTCGATCCGTAAGTACTGCGACTTCAGCTACGACAGCGTGCACATCAACGCGGAGTTCGCCGACCAGATCAGCGACCACGACCCGCAGGTCCTCCGGTTCAGGCCGTAGTTCCTGTGCGCGGACGAGCCCGGCCCCGTCGTCCGGGGGGCCGGGCTCGTCCGCTTTTCCGCCTCGCATGCACGCCTGCACGGGCTCAGGCGAAGACGCCGTTCAGCCAGCCCTGCCAGGCGGTCTCGTCGGCTTTGGCGTCGGCACCGGGCGCGAAGTCGTGCACCGAGATGCCGACCGGATAGCCCCAGTGGTTACGGCCGAAGAAGCGGATGAGGGCATCCTCCGTGCGCAGCCCGAGGAAGTACGGATTGCGGAAGTCGACCTCGGCGTCGAGGAGTTGACCCTCCGGACCGCGCGCCTGGACCCGCGTGCCCTCCGCGGTGTCGTCCCCGAGGCCGAGCGCCCGCCCCACCGCTGCGAAGGCGTCCGGTGCCTTGGAGTCCTCGGGTCCGTCGAAGGTCGTGAAGGCGACGACCGGGCGTCCGCCGAACTGCGTCAGGAACTGGCGCAGCGTGTGCAGATAGAAGTCCGTGTGCCGGCCCGCGGCGTCGTACTGGTTGTCCCAGTCGTCGACCAAGATGCCGCTGTGCACGTACCGCACCCAGGCACGGCGGCCCTCGTCGCGCGGTTCGATGGTGTAGTCGAGCTGGTTGAGGGTCTGCTCGGAGATGCCCTCGACGTCTTCGATGCGGTTGACGTAGCGGTGCGGCGGGTCCCAGGCGGTGACCGTGGAGCCCATCGCGCCCTTGCCACCCACGCGCGGCTCGGGCGGCTCCGAGGGCCACAGCCAGCCGCCGGTGTTGTTGGTGATCGCGTCCCACACCTGCTCCGGTGTGGCGTCGACCTCGAACTCGCGGGCGATCTCGAATTCCTTGGACATGATGGGCTCCTGAGTACTTCTGGCTGCTACTGGTTCAGTTCCGGGGCGGGTTGGTCCTCGACCGTGGGCTGGACCGCCGTGGGCTTGACCGTGGGATGGACGGCGACGACGATCCGGTGATCCCGGCCGCCCTCGGCATCGGGCGCGTCGTACTTGCGGATCAGCGCGCTCACACCGGCCGTCAACTCCTGGATGAACGCGGCCCGTTCGGCGGCCGAGGCGAAACGGACCTCGCCGTCGAGCGCGTACGTCGCCAGCCGTTTACGGGCCTTCGCCGCGCCCGTGATGAGCAAGCCGACGTCCCGGACCAGCCGGGCGCCGAGCGCGAGCAGCCAGCGGGCCGAGAGCTGGTCCCGGAAGCGGTCCGGGTCGGGCTGCACGGAGGCGAGCGCGAGCGGCGAGATGACGTACGACGCGGCGGTCGCGCGCATCAGCCGCTCGGTGACATTGCCCTTGCGGCGCTCCCCCGCGAGCTCGACCAGGCCGTGCCGCTCCAACGCCTTGAGGTGGTAGTTCACCTTCTGGCGCGGCAGCCCCACCTTGCCGGCCAGCATGGCGGCCGACGCGGGTCCGGCCGCCAGCTCGGCGAGCAACTGAGCCCTCTTGGGGTCCAGGGAGGCGGCGGCTGCCGCCGGGTCCTCGATCACGGTGACGTCCAACATGGCTCCACCGTCTCACCGAAAGTTTTTTTTGTCCAGACGGTTAGAGTTTTCGGTGCGGGCCACTTCGACGTGCGGGTCACTTCGGAGTGCGAGTCACTTCCGGGTGCGAGTCACTTCGGGACGAGGCCGAGGGCGTACGAGTACCTGCTGACCGTGGAGCCCTTCAGTCCGGGGTACGTCTGTACGCGCTCCCACTGCGGCGTGCGTGATCCGACGCCGTTACCCGGGCCGGACAGGGCGTCGATGTGGGCCTGGGCGCTCTCCCACTCCGCGTAATTGAGGACCTTCGTGCCGTCGGTGCTCAGGTGGAAGTGGGCGGAGATCCCGCCGGGGTGCTGGTTCGGCTCGCTCTCAAGAGCCTCGAACACGGCGTCCACCCAGGCGCGCTGCCGGTCGGGGTCCGGACCCTCGAACTCGACGTCGACGATCACGATGCAGCCGGGTACGCGTGGCTCCGCCTCGGGGCGGGTGCCGCTGCGGTAGTGCCGGTACCGTCCGAGGGCCACCCGCTCGATCCCGGGCACTGCGGTGTCGATCTCGTCGACGCGCTCTTGCCGGTACACCTTCGTGAACGCCTCGTAGGCCTGCTCATCCGCCCACTGCGAGTGGTGCAGCAGGGTCGTGCCGTCGTGGCCGGTGTAGACGTAATAGCCGAGCAGGCCCTCGGTCGGCCAGGGCCTGCTCTCCCAGCTGTCTGCGATCGCCTCGACGGTCTCCTTCTGCCGCTCGGGCGTCCCCACCCGCCAGGTGCTGAAGAACGGGGCTCCGACTTCGGGGCGGGTCATGTCGGGATGCGCGTCGGTACGGTGGGTGGTCATCACAGCCTCCAGTGATTCGATGCTCGGTGCGAGCACCACCCACCCTCTGACCTCAACCAAGGTTCAGGTCAAGGTCATGAAGGCGGCAACAAGATGACTGTGATGTTGTGATGGCTGCGGTGTCAGCGACGGCCCACAGCGCGGCGGAGGTCAGTGGTAGCGCGCCCGAGGCCGGTAGCGCGGCGGAAGCGGAGACCGCTCGTGCGGCGGAGACCGATGCGGCGAAGGCCCGTGGTGCGACGGAAGTCGATGGGGCCAAGACCCGTCGTCCGGCGGAAGCCGGTGCGGCGGAAGCCCCCGGGACCGCGGAGACCGATGCCGCCGAGGCCCCTCGTGCGGCGGATGCCGATGCGCCCGAGGCCCTTGGTCCGGCGGAAGCCGATGCTGCCGAGGACGGGGTTCCGGCGGTTGCCCATGATGTAGCGGTGCCCCTGGGGCTGACGGCGCAGTACCCCCGCCGCGATCACAGCTCCCACACCAGTGATCAGCAGCGACCGAGGGTGTCGCCGCCCGGCTTGACCGACCGCTGTCGCGGCGGTTCGCACGGGCTGCGGCACGTTCGCCTGCACGGCATGCCCGGCGTGGGAGGCCTTGTCCTGCACCGCGTGCCCGGCCTGAGCGGCCTTGTCCTGTACCGCGTGCCCGGCCTGAGCGGCCTTGTCCTGCACGGCATGCCCGGCGCCGGAAGCCTTGCTCTTGAGCTTCGCGCCCCCCGCACGCGCGCGGCCCCGCACATCCGCCTTGGCGGCCAGCTCCTCTACGGTGTCGCCCAGCTGCGCACGGGTCTGAGCGATCTGCTGTCGCAGTTCGTCCGGGCCCTTGGCCCCACGAGCCGCCTTCGCGGCGCCCTCGGGCGCGGCGGACTCCGCCGGCTCTCCGGCCCCGGCGGCGCCGACCCCGGCAGCCCCGGCAGCTCCGGCAGCTCCGGCAGCTCCGGCAGCTCCGGCAGCCCCAGCGGCCTCGACGCCGTTATTGTTCTTCCTCTCCTTCATCGATGAGCCCTTTCCTTGATTTCGTCAACGTCGGCCCGGACGCTGTCGAGGGTCTGCTCGGGCATGGGAGGCGCGGCGCGGCCCAGCTGGCTGCGGCCTGCCTGGCCCAGGACGGCGGCGACCACGAAGAGTACGGCCGTGACGATGAGCGCCGCGGCCCATACGGACAGCACCAGGGAAAGCGCGGCGACGCCGGTGCCGGCCAAGGCCATCACGCCCACATAGGCGATGGCGCCGGCCGCGCCCAGCAGCCCGCCACCTCGCCCCGCGCGCCGTCCCTTCTGCGCCAGCTCCGTCTTCGCGAGCCGCACTTCCTGCCGTACGAGCTCGGAGAGCTGTTCGGTGGCCTGTCCGACCAGTTCACCCACCGAGTGGTTTTCCTCCGGCCGCCGCTGCATGGTCTCGGTCACAGCGCCCCGCCTCCTCTCGTCTCGGGACGCCCGAGTACCCCACAGAGCCGCCGCTACCCGTGCCCGGCGCCCGTGCTCGCCGAGTCGGCGCTACTCCTGTCCGGCCCCGTGCTCGCCTTGGAGGGTTCGCAGCCGCTCGCAGGAGAGTGTGCACGAGGTCGAGTTAGCTCGATCGTGTGATGGTCGGCTCGCGGGCTTGCGGCACCGTGGGCCGACCGGGTTAACGTGATCGTGCGATCTGGGACGCCGAGTACGGCGCCAGTGTGCGGGGCCCCCGCTCCACCGGAGGATGGTTCGGGGCCTCCCCGTCGCCGCTGGCCGTACCCAGCTGGCCAGGGAACTGGCCTCCCGGGACCGGACCACGCACAGGATGCGTGTCGCCGACCTGGGGTTGAGTACGCCGGGGACCAGTGCGCCCAAGACCGTTCGGGGCGTGCGGCTGACCGGGCTCACTCCTGCTCAGTCTTCAGGAACGGTGCTGAAGATCCTGGTCGGATCAGCGAGCGGCGTCCGGTGCGTGCAGCTGCAAGGCGCCGGAACGCCCTCGTAGCGGAGCTCCGAGGGCGTTCCGGCAACGCGGCAGATGTGCGTGCCAGGCGTCCTTCAGCACCCTCCTAGCCGGGCCAGCTGGGTCTGGAACCAGTCGAGCCGGGCCTGCAGGAGCGCGGCCTCGGCGATCAGCTCGGACACGCCGAGCCCTTCGGGCAGGTCTCCGCCGGACGGTGCGGCACCTCCCCCGGCCCGTACCCGCAGCCCCTCTCCGCCCAGCCGCGCGAAGGTCGCCAGGGATACGGACGGACGGCCGCGTACGCATCCGGCGCAGCTCGCCGCGAGCGCCCGCCAGCCGGGCTTGCCCCAACCGGCGTCGGCCAGCGCCACGGCCACGGAGCCGCACGTACAGGGGCCGACCGTGGCGGTACGGACCCGCTGCCGGGCGTAACGGAACCCGAGCTCGAAGCGCAGATAGGCGCCGAGGACCGACACCTCGAGGAGTACGGCGTTCCGGTGCTCGGCGGTGCACAGCATGGCCTCCGCCGCCGTGCGGTCGTGCACGCAGTGGAAGCCGCAGTCGCAGCGGCGATGCGGTGCCCGGTGCCGCAGCCCGTACACGCAGCGGGCCTCGTCGAGCACCCCGTACGGCAGCGCGCCGCCCAGCGACACACCGGTGAACCCGGCCCGGCTGCCGTCCTGCGACAGCATCGGGTGGGCGATCTTGAATCCGGTGGGCGGCTCCGCCGGACGTTCCTCGGGGAGCCGCCACCTCATCGCGCGACCGGAACCTCTTCGGCGGCGGGCTCCAACTCCTCGATCTGTTCAGTGAGTTGAAGCTCTTCCTGTTCCTCTTCCACCCACGGCCGCTCCTCGGCGACTCCGGTGGCGAGCGCCTTACCCAGCCTCATAACGCCTCCCGTGACCGATCACCAACTACCGTTCCTCGCCATGGTGACCCAAAGGCCGCCGAGTTCCTAGACCGCGCTCGCACGCTCGCATTCGGCCACAGCACAGGTTTCCTTACGGATATCTCGTAGAAGAATTAAGTGGAGCTTCAGCGTCGGTGTGCCGAAACTACGGACATGACCACGCCCTCCGCCCCGCCCTTCGGCCGCGCCCTCTGCGCGATGATCACGCCCTTCACCGAGGACGGGCTTCTCGATCTTGACGGTGCGCAGGCCCTGGCCGAGCGGCTGGTCACGGACGGGTGTGAGGGGCTGGTGCTGTCGGGGACGACCGGGGAGTCGCCGACCACGACGGACATCGAGAAGGCCGCGCTCGTGCGGGCCGTGGTCGAGGCGGTCGGGGAACGGGCCGCGGTGGTGGCGGGCGTCGGCACCTCCGACACACGGCACACGATCGAGCTGGCCCAGGAGGCCGAAAAGGCGGGCGCGGACGGCCTGTTGGTGGTCTCGCCCTACTACAGCAAGCCGCCCCAGGAAGCCCTCGAGGCCCACTTCCGGGAGATCGCGGACGCGTCCGGACTGCCGCTCGCGCTGTACGACATCCCGGGCCGCACCGCCACCCGCATCGAGCCGGAGACCATGCTGCGCCTCGCCGCACATCCGCGGATCGTGGCGGTCAAGGACTGCGCGTACGACCTGCTCGGCACCCAGAAGGTACTGGCCCGCACTGACCTGGCGTACTACACGGGCTGCGAGGAGTTCACGCTGCCCCTGTACGCGGTGGGCGGCGCCGGCTTCATCAGCACCGTCGCGAACGCCGCCCCCCGCCAACTCCGGGGAATCCTGGACGAGTTCGACGCCGGAAACACCACGGAGGCCGCCCGCCGACAGCGACAGGCCATCCCGCTCATCGAGTTGATGATGGCCTCCGGCCTGCCCGGCACGGTCACGGCGAAGGCCCTGCTCGGTGCCCTCGGCCTCCCCGCCGGTCCGGTTCGCGCACCGCTGAGGCCCGCCGGCCGGGAAGCGGTCGACGGGCTGATGGCGGCGTACCAGGAGCTGATCAGCGCTCGCTGAAGATCGGCGTCCATTGCGCCTTGCGGAAGCCGCTCAGCGGTACCATCTTGTCGCTGCCCATGGTGACCAGCAGCAGCCCGTTACGGAACTTGCTCTTGCCGTCGCACTTCTTCGGATCACAGCCCCAGACGAAGAGCCGTTTGTTGTCGGCCCAGGCCAGCGTCTCATGCCGCCCCCCGGGCACGACGGCGACCTCGCGGCCGGAGTAGGCGTCGCGGACCGAGCCGCTCGCGACGAGCTTGCCGTCCGGGGACACTCCCGCGCCGTAGCGCGGGTGCAGGCCCTTCTCGTTCGCGGGCACGTCGACCTCGTTGCCCTCGAAGTCGTAGTACCGCCTCTCGTAATTCGAATAGACCAGCTTGCCGTCGTGGCTGAAGGCGAAGTCCTGGCGCACTCTGAAGCCGGGCCCGGGCGACGCGACCCCGTTCCAGGAGCCCTTGCCCGAGTCGACGTCGATGACATAGAAGCCGGTCCGGCTCGACTCGCAACACGGCCACTCGGACCCCGGCTCCCAGCTCTTCTTGCCGTCAGCGTCGTGGTCCACCAGGTACAGCAGGTCGGGGTTCCTGCTGTACGTCGTAGCGACGAGCTTGCCGCCGTCTGGCGAGAACGCGACGGCCGCGACGCCGCGGTCCACCGTGATCCAGCGTTCGACCTCGCCGGTGAACAGGTCGAGCAGGCCGATCCGCTTGGTGGGCAGGTCGTTCTCCAGGACGGCGGCGGTCCGCATGCCGGGAGCGACGTCGATGAAGGACCACTTGGCCGCCTTCTCGTATGTGCCGGTCTTCTGGTCGAGCAGTCGGTAATCGCGGACGTGGACGCCACGGTCGTCCGTCTGCTTGACGGTCTTCCGGACGTAGTACGCGGCCAGCGCCACGTCCCCCGCCGCGATCAGGTCGCGCGGCGGCGACTGGTCCGGGTGGGCGATGACGTCGTTCCGGTTCGTCTCGGTCGCGAGCCGCACCTCGTCCTTGCCGGACTCCAGCCCCGGCACCGCCACCGCGATGGCGACCGCCGCTGTGGTGGCCGCGGCGACGGCCGCGAGCCTACGGGTCCGGCGGCGGCGCCGGACCGTCAGCACCCGGTCGGCGAACCCCGGCGGGACGGGCACGGCCTCGGTGGCCTGCTCCCGCAAGGAGTCACGCACCAGTTCGTCGACGTTCACGGGCGTACCTCCACGGGTGAGAAGTCACGGGACGGGTTCTGTTCGGCGTCGGCGAGTCCGAGTGCGGCCAGTTCGGGGGCGAGGGCGCGCAGCCGGGCGAGCGAGCGGTGCGTGGTGGAGCGCACAGTCCCGACGGAACAGCCGAGGATCCGGGCCACATCGGCCTCCGGCAGATCCTCGAAGTACCGCAACACGAGCACGGTCCGCTGCCGCGGGGTCAGTCGTGCCAGCGCCCCGCGCATGACGATGCGCAGTTCGGCGTTGGAGGCGGCGTCACCGTCGCCCGTCCCCTCGGGCGGCTCGGCGACCGTCAGCTCCCGTCTTCGCCACTTCAGCCGCCACCGGCTCACCTGCTGCCGGTACAGGATCCGCCGTACGTAGGCTTCGGGCTCGTCGATCCGCTGCCATCGGCCCGCGGCCTTGATCAGCGCGTTCTGCAGCAGATCTTCGGCGGCGTGCCGGTCTCCGCCGCTGAGCAGGACGGCGGTCTTCAGCAACGCCGGCGACCGGTTCTCCACGAACTCCCGGAAGCGCTCCTGCCCTTGGGCATCCATTGTCACCTTCTCTTTCCCGGCGGGCCTCCCCCGCTGTGCATTCCTTGTGACGCGCGCAGCCTTCGCCCGCTATGCCTGTGCCACAAGGAAAGTTCCCGCCTCCGCACAGCCGAGCGCCCTCCCGCAGTCGGCGGGAGGGCGCTCGGCACGCATCACGTACGTCAGTTGTGGCTGTGAAGGATGTCGTTCAGCCCGCCCCACGCCGCATTGTTCGGCCGCGCCTCGACCGTGCCGCTGATCGAGTTGCGGCGGAAGAGAATGTTCGAGGCGCCGGAGAGTTCGCGGGCCTTGACGATCTGGCCGTCGGGCATCGTGACGCGGGTGCCGGCGGTGACGTACAGGCCCGCCTCGACCACGCACTCGTCACCGAGCGCGATACCGACGCCCGCCTCGGCGCCGACGAGGCAGCGCTCACCGATGGTGATGCGGACGTTGCCACCGCCGGAGAGGGTCCCCATGGTGGAGGCGCCGCCGCCGATGTCCGAACCGTTGCCCACCACGACCCCGGCGGAGATACGGCCCTCGACCATCGACGTGCCGAGCGTGCCCGCGTTGAAGTTCACGAAGCCCTCGTGCATGACCGTGGTGCCCTCGGCGAGGTGGGCGCCGAGGCGGACCCGGTCGGCGTCGGCGATGCGTACACCCTTCGGCGCCACGTAGTCCGTCATACGCGGGAACTTGTCGACGGACGTCACCGCCAGGTGGAGGCCCTCGGCGCGGGCGTTCAGCCGGACCTTCTCGAGGTCGTCGACGGCGACCGGGCCGAGCGAGGTCCAGGCGACGTTGGCAAGGTGCGCGAACATGCCGTCCAGGCTCTGGCCGTGCGGCTGCACCAGACGGTGCGAGAGCAGGTGGAGGCGCAGGTACACGTCATGCGCGTCGATCGGCTTCTCTTCGAGCGAGGTGATGACCGTACGGACCGCGACCACCTCGACGCCCCGGCGGGCGTCCGGACCGATCGCCGCGGTCGCGCCTCCGCCGAGCAGCTCGGCGGCCCTCTCGGCGGACAGCCGTTCCGTACCGGACGGCCCGGGCTCGGCGACGAGCTCCGGCGCGGGGAACCAGGTGTCGAGAACGGTGCCGTCACCGGCGACCGTGGCGAGCCCGGCGGCGACGGCGCCGGTGGTACGAGAAGCAGTCGTGTCGGTCATGAGGGAAACCTAACCGCCGGAGGCCTGCGGGTGCCAACCAGTGCGCCCGGCGTCTCAGGTGCCGGGCGCACCACCCCCTCAGCAACGGCTCAGGGCCGCTCGCCCTTCTCTTCGACGAGCCCCATGGCGAGCCGGGCGCCGTTGAGGACGACCTGGTCCTCGCGCTCGACGAAGCGGTAGCCGCTGGAGAGGTACGTCGTCGGGTCGAGCAGCGTCTCGTCGCGGCTCCCGCCCGGACTGTCGCCCTTCAGGTAGAGCGCGATCGCGTCGCGTCCCGCCGCGTCCAGAACCTGGGCGGCCCGCACACCGGGGATCGTGGCCATGGCCCGGTACACCTTGGCGAGCCCTTCGGGGTCGATCACATACGCCCGGCTGATGATCGCGCTGAGTGCCCGGTACTCGTGCTGCGTACGGGTCTCCCCCGGGTCGGTGACGTTGAAGAAGGCCCGGGCCTCGGCGCGTACCCGCTCCGGATCGTCGGGCAGGCTCTTGAGGAACGCGTACTGCTCGCGGGGCGAGTGGTCGTCGCCCGCCTTCCCGTCCTCCATGGATGGATCGGCGTACTTGATCCAGTTCTCGCTCGTGTGGGGCCCCGGCTGCTCCTCGTCCGTCGTGTTCGTCTCGACGGACTTGAGGTAGACCCACTGGCCGTCGCGCGGGTTGGCGGGGGGACGCGCCGCGATGACGTCCGCCGCTTCGTTCAGCAGGTTCTTCGCACTGCCGAGTTCCAGTGTGTAGCCCGGTTGGGATCCTGGTTGCGTACGTCCGTCATCGCCGACCACCTGCGTGCCGATCACCGCTGCCGCCGTGATCGCCACTGCGGCCGCGACCGTGGCGAGCCGCCAGTCGGCTCGCAGCCTGCGACCGCGGGCACCGCGGCGCGTCTCCTGCAGCAACCGCTCGCGCCCTTCGGCGAGGCGGGCGCGGGACGGGGCGGGGGCGTCGGCCCGCAGTTCACGGACCGCTGTCATCTCGTCCATGGTCAGACCACCTCCGTGGTGTCGAGAGTGAATGCGGGATCGGCACCTAGTGCCGAACGGACCTTGCGGCGGGCGCGGTTGAGGCGCGAGCGAACGGTGCCGACGGGGATACCGAGGGCCTCGGAGACCTCGACGTACGTCAGCTCCGCCCAGGCCACGAGCAGCAGTACGTGTCTGTCGCCGGCGGACAGCGAGGCCAGCGCCCCGGCGAGCGGGCCCTGTGCCGCCACCCTGCTGTCGGTGTCCTCGACCCATGAGGCGGCGACGGGGTCGTGTCCGGTACGGGCCAGCGCCTTGAGGGCCCGCACTTCGGCGCGGCGCTGCTTGCCGATGAGGTTGCCCGCGATGCCGTACAGCCAGGGGCGCGCGTTGGTGCGCGTCAGGTCGTAGCGGGCGCGGACGCGGAAGGCCGTGAGGAAGGTGTCGGCGGTGATGTCGTCGGCCGGGCCTTCGCCGAGACGCCGGGTCACATACCGGTGGATGTCCGGCGCGTACTGGTCGTAGAGGCGGGCGAACAGCTCCGGGTGCTCCAACGACTGGCCGACGACCTCCGCGTCGTCCTGCGCCCCTTCACTCCGCGCCCGTTCGTCCTGCGCCTCCGGCGGTGGTGGTCCCGTCACAAGGCCTCCCCTGCATCGTCGTGCCGAGCTTGTCACCCCCTGTTCCCCGGTGGACCGAGGAAGGTTCACGGCTCACACGCCCCGCAGAGCGAAGGCTCACGGGATCACCCGGGCCATCACCTCCCGGGCGTACTCCTCGTCATACGCCGTCCCCGTCAGCAGCACCTGGAGACAGATGCCGTCCAGCAGTGCGACCAGGGCGCGGGCGGTGACCGGGTCGGTGCGGTGGGCGATGCGCTCGGCGAGGTCCTGGCACCATTCGGCGGCTACGGGGCGCAGGGCGGGGCGGCGGAGGGCGGCGAGGTAGAGCTCGTACTCGAGCTCCACTCCCGTACGGTCGCCCGCCAGCCACTCGCCCGTCAGGCCGGCGAGTTCGGCGGCCAGGTCGCTCCTTGGGTCCTCCAGGGCACCGCGTGCGGCGATCAGCTTGGCGAAGCCCTCGTTCGCCTGCCTCAGCGCGGCGACCATCAGCTCGTCGAGGGTCTTGAAGTGGTACGTGGTGGAGCCCAGCGGAACATCGGCCTCGGCCGCGACGGAGCGATGGCTCAGCCCGGCTATGCCCTTGGCGCCCACGACCCGGATGGCCGCGTCGATGATCCGCCGGCGCCTGTCGGGGTCGTAGCGCCGGGCCATCAGTGCGCCCCCCTCATGACATGGCGGTCCATCAGTGCCCACCGCCCAGGTGCAGCACCACGACCCCGACGATGATCAGCGCGATCCCGGCCGCCTTCGCCGCGTTCATTCCCTCCCCCAGGAACACCATCCCGATCGCCGCGATGGCCGCCGTGCCGACTCCGGCCCAGATCGCGTACGCCGTGCCGACCGACAAGGTCTTCAGCGTCTGCGCGAGCAGCACGAAAGAGATGACGTATCCGACCCAGGTCCCCACGGTGGGCCACAGCTTGCTGAAGCCGTCGCTGTACTTCATGGCGGTCGTGGCGGCCACCTCGGCCGCGATGGCGGCGATGAGCGTTGCGTATCCCATGCGTACGAGCGTACACATCGATGCGTACGCCCGTACACAAGGGGGGAGGGATCGGGAAAGACGGTTCAGTCGAGGAGCGTCTTCTTGGGGCGCAGTACGCAGAATTGGCTGCCGGCCCTCGCCACCAGATTTACGACGGCCGGGCGACGGCCTTGTGCGGATCCGCGCAACGGCCGCCGTCGTTTGCGCGCATTCCGTTGTAGAGCTGGCGAGTTACCGCTGGTTACGGTGCGGCCATGAGCAGAGGAGCCGCACATCGCAACAGGCCCTGGTCGCGTGCCGTGGCCGCCGGAGCGCTCGCCGTGGCGGCGCTGACCTTGGCACCGTCGGCGGACGGAACACCGGGCCGTACGGAGACCGCCGTGGAGTCCACGTCGCCGGTCACCGAAGTCACTGAGACCGAGGTGTCCGTACGGATCCCGCTGCCGGCCTCGGCCGGCAGCCACCCGGCGCGCTGCGACTGGCTGTCGTATCTGCGCTACCGGTCCTCGGACGGGCCCTCGAAGTCCGCCGACGCCTACAGGATCCTGGTCGCCCAGCCGGGCATTCTGGAGGGCGCGGGCGCCTTCGACAGCGTGGCCCGGAACACGGTGAAGGCGGCGGCCGAGAAGGGCCGGCACATCGAGTTCTGGGCGCTGGACCGGCGCTCCAACTGCCTTGAGGACAACGCCGGGATCGGAACGGGCAATGCGACGAAGGCCGTTGACTACTACTACGGTGGCAAGCAGGTCGACGGGCGTAAGTTCGACGGCTTCCTGACGAGCGGTCAGGCGGGCTGGCTCGCCGAGGTCGGTCTGGAGCAGACCGTGCGCGACCAGTACGACCTGCTGTCCGCCGAACTGCCCGGCCAGAAACTGCGCAAGGAGAAGGTGCTGTGCGGCGGGCATTCGCTGGGCGGCGTCCTCACCGGCGTCTTCGCCACCTGGGACTTCGACTCGAACCCCGCGACGAAGGCGGACGCGGGCTTCAACCAGTGCGCGGGCTACTTCGCCCTGGACACCACGATCTCCACCTCGCTGGACGACCTGAACGGCACGTCGTCCGGCCCCGGCGGGTCCCTGTTGCCGGGGCTGATCCCGGACACGAGCATCGGTTACGCCGCCGTACAGGCCGGGTTGCGCACCGGAGTTCTGCCCCGGTTCCTCGCGCTCCCCGCGGTGCTCAATCCGGAGACGATGAACCTGCTCGCGCTGAGCGGTCTGGCCGCCCGTGAAGCACCCGACGCCGAGTCCGCGCTGCTCGACTCGGTCCCGTCGAACGCCAACATCGAGACGACCGGCCGCATGCTGTTCTCCAAGAACCCGGAGGTCTTCCTCAAGGGCAGCCCCACCATCCGCGACTTCCGGCTCACCAACGAGGCGGTACTGGGCGCCTTCATGGACGACCACTCGGCACCGCTCGCCTTTATCCAGACGAGCGTGGGCTTCTTCGACAGCGCGGGCGGCAGTGGCAGCGGCGGCGCCAGGATCGTGGACAAGAACTTCCCCGTCTCCAACAGCAACCCGGCCCAACCAGCCCTCTTCGGTACGGAGTTGAAAGCGATCCCGGACGAGCCGGGCGGCCCGCTCTACACCTGGCGCAACTACGACCGGGTGGGCGCGGCGGACGACCCGGTGTACCGCTCGGCCAGTGGCGCCCCGTTCACGACTGCCGCCAAGGAGGTCACGGACATCGGGGAGTTGGCCCGCAGCCTCTCCGAACAGCCCCTGGACTTCACGGAGGACTACTTCCCGACCAGGCTGGTCACGGACATCCAGCTGATCGACGATCCGCAGCTCGCGGGCAAGTTGGTGCACAAGGAGGGCCTCACCGCGAACCCCAAGGTCACGTTTGTCGCGGGCGACGGCATCCTGGCGGACCACATTCCCCAGGACGAGAACCCCGTGGTCCTGCCTGGCTACCAGCACCTGGACGTGCTCACGGCCGCGCCCGTTCAGAACGACGGAAGCCCGGAGCGGATCGCCGCCGACCTCGGCGAGTTCACTCGCTGACGCTGCGTCACAACCGGTGCGCTCCCCGCGTTCTCCTCGCGTGGAGCGCACGAGACGGTGCAGGTCGGGCCAAAGTGAGCGCAATTTGCTTCAGGTTATGAAATTGTTCCCTCCGGTCTTGAAACCGCTCTCTGAAACGTCTGCTCAGAAGGCGCCGGGTCCACTACTGTTTCAGCGTCGCGCACCGGAGTTAACCGGCCACAGCCGTACCTTCCGTGTCGCGACCTCCGCTTCCTCTCGTGCTTCCTCTCATGGCGAGGGCACATGACCAATCCGCGTTCGCCTCAAGGCGACGCTGGAGGAACAGCGCATGCCAGACAGCAAGCCCGGACCCGGTCCGGACCAGCCCGCGCCTGAGCCGAAGGGCGCACAGGTCCGTCCCCCACGTGCCGCTGCCAAGACAGCGGATCCCCAACTCCCCGCGGAACAGCCCCCGAAGGTATGGGAGACCGGCGAAGACCTCGACGGAGGCCGCATACCCGGGACGCGCCGCCTTTACCTGGCCGGCGTACTGGCCGTGGCGGTGCTGGCCTCCACGGTGACCGCGATCGCCATACTCGACCAGACCGAGGGCAAGGGGTCGCAAGAGCCGCAGACCACCTCCGCCGCGCAGCCGGTCGTCCCCGGCTACACCCCCGAAGGCCCCACCACGGAGCCCAGCGGAAAGAGCGGCCTTTCCTCACCGCAGCCGTCCCCCGAGGAGGACGCCGCCTCGGAGGGCAAGGACGGTCCCGACTCTTCCGAGGCCCGGCAGCGGGGCTCCGAGCCCATCCCCGAGCCGTCAAAGCCCCCCGCCTCCAGCAAGGCCCCCGACAAGCCGCCGGCCTCCTCGCGGAAGTCGGTCCAGGCGGTCAACTACCCCGACCGCTATTGGCACTTCAGCGACGGCACCGGCCGACTCGACCAGGTGAGCTCCGGCAGCTCCGACGAGACCCGGCGGGACTCCACCTTCAAGCTCGTACCCGGACTCGCCGACTCCGACTGCGTGTCCTTCTCCACGGGCGACGGCAGCTACGTCCGCCATCGCGACTTCCGCCTCCGTACGGACCGTCACGACGGCTCGGAGCTCTTCAAGAAGGACGCCACGTTCTGCCCGCGCCCGTCCTCGTACTCCGGCGCCGTGATGCTGGAGGCGGTCAACTACCCCGGCCGCTTCCTGCGCCACCGCAACTTCCAGCTCCGGCTGGATCCGTACGACCACAGCAATCTGTACCGGGCCGACTCTGCGTTCCGGCTGGTCGAGGGCTTGAGCTGAGCCGTCAACGGCGACCGTGAAACGCGGTGCGTGACCTCAAACGTGTGGGGGCCCCGGCAGCTGCCGGGGCCCCCACACACGTATATGCGAACTCAGACGTTGAACCCGAGCGCCCGAAGCTGCTCACGTCCGTCGTCCGTGATCTTGTCGGGGCCCCACGGCGGCATCCAGACCCAGTTGATCCTCAGCTCGCTGACGAGGCCGTCCGTGGCGGACTTGGCCTGGTCCTCGATGACGTCCGTCAGCGGACAGGCCGCCGACGTCAGGGTCATGTCGAGCGTCGCGATGTTCGCGTCGTCGATGTGGATGCCGTAGATCAAGCCGAGGTTGACGACGTCGATGCCCAACTCGGGGTCGACCACGTCGTACAGCGCCTCGCGGACCTCTTCCTCCGAGGCCGGCTTCATCTCAATGGTCTCGCTCATGCCGTTTTCCTTTCGGCGTCGGCCTCGCCCAGGGCCTGGGCCGTCGCGTCCTTCCACGCCATCCAGCTCAGCAGGGCGCACTTCACACGGGCGGGGTACTTGGAGACCCCGGCGAACGCCACCGCGTCCTCCAGGACCTCCTCCATCGCGTCGTCCGGCTCGATGCGGCCCTTGGACTGCATCAGCTCCAGGAACGTCTCCTGGATCTTCTGCGCCTCGGCGAGCTGCTTGCCGACCAGCAGTTCGTTCAGTACGGAGGCGGAGGCCTGGCTGATCGAGCAGCCCTGGCCTTCGTAGCTCACATCCGCGATCTGTGAGCCCTCGTACTTCACGCGCAGCGTGATCTCGTCACCGCACGTCGGGTTGACGTGGTGCACCTCGGCGTCGCCATCCCGCAGACCGCGCCCGTGCGGGTGCTTGTAGTGGTCCAGGATGACTTCCTGGTACATCGAATCCAGCTTCACGACCCAGCCAGCTCCTCAGCCGAAGAAGTTCCGTACGTAGTCCAGGCCTTCCACGAGTGCGTCGATCTCACCCGCCGTGGAGTACAGATAGAACGACGCTCGCGTGGTCGCAGGAATTCCGTACCGGAGGCAGACGGGCCGGGCGCAGTGGTGGCCGACCCGGACCGCGATGCCCTGCTCGTCGAGGACCTGGCCCACGTCGTGGGGGTGGATGTCGCCGAGCGTGAAGGAGATCGCCGCGCCGCGCTCCTCGGCCGTGGTGGGGCCGATGATGCGCAGGTCGGGGACCTCCGACAGGCGCTTGACCGCGTACTCGGTCAGCGCGTGCTCGTGGGCCGCGATCTTCTCCATGCCGATGGAGGTCAGGTAGTCGATCGCCGCGCCGAGACCGACCGCCTGCGCGATCGGGGGCGTACCGGCCTCGAACTTGTGCGGCGCCGGTGCGTACGTCGACGAGTGCATCGACACCGTCTCGATCATCTCGCCGCCGCCGAGGAACGGGGGCAGGTCCTCCAGCAGCTCCTGGCGTCCCCACAGGATGCCGACGCCCGTCGGAGCGCACATCTTGTGGCCGGTGAAGGCCACGAAGTCGGCCTGGAGCGCCTGCACGTCCAGCGGCATGTGCGGCGCGGCCTGCGAGGCGTCGATGCAGACGAGAGCGCCGACCTCCTGCGCCCGGCGGATTATCGCCTCGACCGGGTTGAAGGTGCCGAGGATGTTGGAGACCAGCACGAAGGAGACGATCTTCGTCTTCTCGGTGATGATCTCGTCGATGTTCGACAGGTCGAGGCGGCCGTCGTCGGTCAGGCCGAACCACTTCAGCTTCGCGCCCGTGCGCTGCGACAGCAGCTGCCACGGAACGATGTTGGAGTGGTGCTCCATCTCCGTGATGACGATCTCGGTCTCGTGGTCGACGCGGTAGGGCTCGTCGGCCCAGCCGAGCATGTTGGCCACGAGGTTGAGCGATTCGGAGGCGTTCTTGGTGAAGATCACCTCGTCGCGGCTGGGCGCGTTGATGAACGTGGCGACCTTGTCCCGCGCGCCCTCGTACAGCGCCGTGGCCTCCTCGGCGAGCACATGCACACCGCGATGGACGTTGGCGTTGTGGCGCTCGTAGTACTCGTTCAGGGCGTCCAGTACCTGGCGCGGTTTCTGCGAGGTCGCCGCGTTGTCCAGGTACACCAGCTTCTTGCCGTCGTGGACCTGTCGGTCCAGGACGGGGAAGTCCTTGCGGATCGCCTCGGTGTCGAGGAGGCCCGGCAGCTGTGTCACGCGGATACGCCACCCTTCGTGTAAGCCTCGTAGCCCTCTTCCTCCAGCTTGTCGGCGAGCTCGGCGCCGCCGGACTCCGCGATGCGGCCTGCGGAGAAGACGTGGACGTAGTCGGGCTTGATGTAGCGCAGGATGCGCGTGTAGTGCGTGATGAGCAGCGTGCCCACCTCACCGGTCCCGCGGACGCGGTTGACGCCCTCGGAGACGACCCGGAGCGCGTCGACGTCGAGGCCGGAGTCGGTCTCGTCGAGGATCGCGATCTTCGGCTTGAGCAGCTCCAGCTGGAGGATCTCGTGACGCTTCTTCTCACCGCCGGAGAAGCCTTCGTTCACGTTGCGCTCGGCGAAGGCGGGGTCCATGTTCAGGTTCTGCATGGCCTCCTTCACTTCCTTGACCCACGTACGCAGCTTGGGGGCCTCGCCGCGGATGGCGGTGGCGGACGTACGGAGGAAGTTGGAGACCGAGACGCCGGGGACCTCGACCGGGTACTGCATGGCGAGGAAGAGGCCGGCGCGGGCGCGCTCGTCGACGGACATCTCCAGGACGTTCTCGCCGTCGAGGGTGACGGTGCCCTCGGTGATCGTGTACTTGGGGTGACCCGCCAGCGAGTAGGCGAGAGTCGACTTGCCGGAGCCGTTCGGGCCCATGATGGCGTGCGTCTCGCCCTGCTTCACGGTGAGGTCGACGCCCTTGAGGATCTCCTTCGTGGCGTTGTCGGCCTCGACGGTGACGTGCAGGTCTCGGATTTCAAGCGTTGCCATGGGTGCCTCAGGACTCCTGGGTGAGGGAGACGAGCACATCGTCCCCTTCGATCTTTACGGGGTATACGGGAATGGGGCGGGTCGCAGGAAGGGCGTCGGGTTTCCCGGAGCGCAGATCGAAACGCGAGCCGTGCAGCCAGCATTCGATGTGGCAGTCGTCCACCTCGCCCTCCGACAGCGAGACGTTCGCGTGCGAGCAGATGTCGTGGATCGCGAACACCTCGCCCTCGGTCTGCACGACGGAGACCGGCGTGCCGTCGAGTTCCACCCGCTTCGGGGTGTCCTCCTCCAGCTCGCTCAGCCCGCAGGCGCGTACGAACGCGATGGCCATCAGACCGACGCCTCCAGCTCCTCGTCGATCTTCACGAGCAGCCGCTCCTCGATGTCGTCGACGCCGATCTGCTGGACCAGCTCGGCGAAGAAGCCGCGGACGACGAGGCGGCGGGCCTCGTCGGCGGGGATGCCGCGGGCCATCAGGTAGAAGAGCTGCTCGTCGTCGAAGCGGCCGGTGGCACTGGCGTGGCCCGCGCCGACGATTTCGCCGGTCTCGATCTCGAGATTCGGTACGGAGTCGACCCGGGCGCCGTCGGTCAGCACCAGGTTCCGGTTCATCTCGTAGGTGTCCGTGCCCTCGGCCTTGGCCTCGATCAGGACGTCGCCGATCCACACCGCGTGCGCGTCGTCGCCCTGGAGTGCGCCCTTGTAGGCGACGTTCGACTTGCAGTGCGGGGTGTTGTGGTCGACGAGGAGGCGGTGCTCCTGGTGCTGGCCCGCGTCGGTGAAGTACAGACCGAAGAGCTCGGCCTCGCCGCCGGGGCCGGCGTACTGGACGCGCGGGTGGAGGCGTACGAGATCACCGCCGAAGGTGACCACGAACGACTTGAAGGTGGCGTCGCGGCCGATCAGCGCGTTGTGCTGGCCGACGTGCACGGCCTTGTCGTCCCAGTCCTGGACGGAGATGACGGTGAGCTTGGCGCCGTCGCCCAGGATGTAGTCGACGTTGGCGGCGAGCACCGCGTCACCGGTGTGGTCGATGACGACGACGGCCTCGGCGAAGGCGCCGAGCTCGACGACCTGGTGGCCGTAGGCGGTCCCGCCCTCGCCGTGCACGGCGACACGGACCGGCTCGGTGAGCACCGTCTCCTTGGGGACGGTGATCACGCCGGCCTGCTCGAACGCCGAAAACGCCTGGGCGGCGACGCGGTCCACCGGAGTGCCCGCCTTGCCGATCCGCGCGTCGTCACGGCCGACGGTCTCGACGGTGACGCCCTCGGGGGCCTGCACATCGACCTTCACACCGGTGCCGTTGGCGACGGCGGTGCCGTCGTGCAGCCCGCGCAGCCGCTCCAGCGGGGTGAACCGCCACTCCTCCTCGCGGCCGTGCGGGACCGGGAAGTCCGCCACGTCGAAGGACGGGGGCGCGCTCATGCGCGTGGCGACGGTCGACTCGGCGGCGACCGCGATCTGGCCCGCGGTGGTCGACCCCACGGGGATGTTCTGAGCCTCAGCCATGGCTGTCGGTCTGCTCTCTTCCTACGTAATCAGTCTTCGGGCTGCTGGTGGGGGGCGGGTCGGCCGCCCCCCTAGACGTCGGTACTGGAGAAAGACGTCGGTACTGAAGGCCGGTCAGCCGACCGCGCCCTCCATCTGCAGCTCGATCAGCCGGTTGAGCTCAAGCGCGTACTCCATGGGCAGTTCCTTGGCGATCGGCTCGACGAAGCCGCGCACGATCATGGCCATCGCCTCGAACTCGCTCAGACCGCGGCTCATCAGGTAGAAGAGCTGGTCCTCGGAGACCTTGGAGACGGTCGCCTCGTGGCCCATGGACACGTCGTCCTCACGGACGTCCACGTACGGGTAGGTGTCGGACCGCGAGATCGTGTCGACGAGCAGCGCGTCACACAGCACGTTGGACTTCGAGCCGTGAGCGCCCTCGCCGATCTCCACCAGACCACGGTAGGACGTACGACCGCCACCGCGCGCCACCGACTTGGAGACGATGTTGGAGGAGGTGTTCGGCGCCATGTGGACCATCTTGGAGCCGGCGTCCTGGTGCTGCCCCTCGCCGGCGAAGGCGATGGACAGGGTCTCGCCCTTGGCGTGCTCGCCCATGAGGTAGACGGCGGGGTACTTCATCGTCACCTTGGAGCCGATGTTGCCGTCGACCCACTCCATGGTCGCGCCCTCGTACGCCACGGCGCGCTTGGTGACCAGGTTGTAGACGTTGTTCGACCAGTTCTGGATGGTCGTGTAGCGGCAGCGGGCGTTCTTCTTGACGATGATCTCGACGACCGCGCTGTGCAGAGAGTCGCTCTTGTAGATCGGCGCGGTGCAGCCCTCGACGTAGTGCACATAGGCGCCCTCGTCGACGATGATCAGAGTCCGCTCGAACTGGCCCATGTTCTCCGTGTTGATCCGGAAGTAGGCCTGGAGCGGGATCTCCACGTGCACGCCCTTCGGCACGTAGATGAAGGAGCCGCCGGACCACACGGCGGAGTTCAGCGAGGCGAACTTGTTGTCACCGACGGGGATGACCGTCCCGAAGTACTCCTTGAAGAGCTCGGGGTGCTCCTTCAGGGCCGTGTCGGTGTCCAGGAAGATGACGCCCTGCTCCTCCAGGTCCTCGCGGATCTGGTGGTAGACGACCTCCGACTCGTACTGGGCCGCGACACCGGCGACGAGGCGCTGCTTCTCCGCCTCCGGGATGCCGAGCTTGTCGTACGTGTTCTTGATGTCCTCGGGCAGGTCCTCCCAGGACTCCGCCTGCTTCTCCGTGGAACGTACGAAGTACTTGATGTTGTCGAAGTCGATGCCCGACAGGTCCGAGCCCCAGTTCGGCATGGGCTTCTTCTCGAACAGGCGCAGGCCCTTGAGGCGGAGCTTGGTCATCCACTCCGGCTCGTTCTTCTTCGCGGAGATGTCGCGTACGACGTCCTCGTTCAGGCCGCGCTTGGCAGAGGCACCGGCTACGTCCGAGTCGGCCCAGCCGTATTCGTACGTGCCCAAACCCTCGAGCTCAGGGTGGGCAGTCTCCGTGGGGAGAGTCATGCGGGGTTCCTCCCGGCCGTGCTTGCAGATGCGTTATCGGTGGTCTGGTCGGTTGCCTTGGGGATGAACGTCGTGCAGACGCCGTCGCCATGGGCGATGGTGGCCAGCCGCTGGACATGCGTCCCGAGCAACTGGGAAAAGATCTCGGTCTCCGCCTCGCACAGCTGGGGGAACTGCTCGGCGACATGGGCGACCGGGCAGTGGTGCTGGCAGAGCTGCTCGCCCTTGTGGGGAAGGGGAGCGCTGCGCGCCGTAGCAGCGTACCCGTCCGCGCTCAGGGCCTTGGCCAGGGCTTCGGTGCGCTTGTCGGGGGCGGCGGCGTCGATGGCCTTGCGGTACGCCCCGGCCTGTGCGGCGATCCTGGCGCGGGCGAAGGCGGCGACGGCTTCGTCACCGCCTTCACGCTCGGCGATCCAGCGCAGCGCGTCGGCGGCGAGCTTGTCGTACGACTGATCGAAGGCGTCCCGGCCGCAGTCCGTCAGCGCGAAGACCTTGGCGGGCCGGCCGCGCGTACGTGCTCCGTAGACGCGCTTCTCACGCGGCTCCACCACGTCGTCGGCGACCAGTGCGTCCAGATGCCGGCGCACCGCCGCCTGGGTGAGGCCGAGGCGACCGGCCAGGTCGGCCACGGTCGACGGGCCGTGGTCCAGGATGGAGCGCGCCACCCGGTTGCGCGTGGATCGGTCCGCACGCAACCCAGCCGCGAGTTCCTCCTGCGGAGCCTGGCCGACGTTTTTCACAACACCATTGTTGCGTAATTCCCGAGAGCGTGACAACCCGCGTCCGCGCCGCCCAGCGTGCGGTGCATCACTTAGGCATACCTAAGCCGACCTGCGGAGTTGATCTTTGATCGATCAGGTGAGTCGGCGCACCAGTGGGGGCTATGGGCTCCATGTGGCGAGAGATCCATATTGACCCTAATTTGAAATTGGCTGCCCCACTTGACCGCCCTACTTGATCGGACTGGCGAGCAGCGCGCTGCCAGGGATGCCGCATCCGCCGTTCGGCAGGTACTCGAAGTCGAGTTCGCTGTAGGCCGGGTCCATCGAGTGGTTCAGCGGCGAGATGGTGAAGAACGTCTGCACCATGCGGTCGCCGTCCGGTCCGTAGATCGGCACGTCGCTGAAGCGGACCCGCGCGGCGTAGGTGCCGTAGTGGAACTTGCGCTGCCGGTAGATCTCGGTGTGCTGGGTGCTGCTCGCCGTCCCGCTGGTGCCCGACCGCATCGTCATGATCGAGTTGCCGGACTCGGTGCCGAAGGTGAAGTTCTGCGGCCGCCACGTGGCGCCGGGCACGCCAGGCCCGCCCTGGCCCGACCGCAGGGTCCAGCCGCGCTGGGCGATCCGCGGGTCGGTGTAGCCGGTGTAGTCGAAGTCGTCGAACAGCGCCGGGCCGACGACTGGCTGAGCGCTCGCAGGCGACGTGCCGGGAAGTACGGCGAGGGCTGCACACACCAGCCCGAAGGCGAGGAGGCCGGCGGCGGCTCTCAGCCGGGAGCACGCCTTGCTTCTGATCATGCATCAACTGCCTTTCTGCGGGAGGGAGAAGACCTCCACCTCCCGCCCTGGGCAGACCATGACAACTGAAGCATCGCCAAAAGACCGCTATCCGACGATTACGAACGATTCACCCGAACAGCCCAAAGTGCGCGGTGGCAGGAGAGCTGTGCCACCCGAAGCGGAAGGGATCGCAGGGGATCGCCAACCCGCCCGTCCTGGGCATTGAGCGCGTACCTAGACTCGGGGCCATGCGAAGCGACCCCGTCGTCCAGGTCCAGGCCCTGGTGAAGCGGTACCGCACGAAGACCGCGGTGGACGGCCTCGACCTGGTGGCCGGGGCGGGGATCACCGCCGTACTGGGTCCCAACGGGGCGGGCAAGACGACCACGGTCGAGACCTGCGAGGGGTACCGGAAGGCGGACTCGGGGACGGTACGCGTACTGGGGCTCGATCCGGTGCGCGAGGCCGCGGCCCTGCGTCCCCGGATCGGCGTGATGCTGCAGTCCGGCGGCGTCTACTCGGGCGCCCGCGCCGACGAGATGCTCCGCCACATGGCCAAGCTGCATGCGCAACCGCTGGACGTGGACGCGCTGATCGAGCGCCTGGGCCTCGGCAATTGCGGGCGTACCACGTACCGGCGGCTGTCCGGCGGCCAGCAGCAGCGGCTCGCGCTCGCGATGGCCGTCGTCGGCCGGCCCGAACTGGTCTTCCTGGACGAGCCGACTGCCGGCCTCGATCCGCAGGCGCGCCGGGCCACTTGGGACCTCGTACGCGATCTGCGTGCGGACGGCGTCTCGGTCATCCTGACCACGCACTACATGGACGAGGCCGAGCAGCTCGCCGACGACGTGGCGATCATCGACGCGGGCCGGGTCATCGCCCAGGGCTCCCCCGAGGAACTGTGCCGCGGCGGCGCCGAGAACACGCTCCGCTTCAGCGGGCGTCCCGGCCTCGACATAGGTTCCCTGCTCAAGGCGCTCCCGGCGGACTGCACGGCGGCCGAGCTGACACCGGGCGCGTACCGGGTGGGCGGCAAGGTCGACCCGCAGCTCCTCGCGACCGTCACGTCCTGGTGCGCCCAGCACGGGGTGATGCCGGAGAAGATCTCGGTGGAACGGCACACCCTGGAGGACGTTTTTTTGGAGCTCACTGGCAAGGAGTTGCGTTCATGAGTGACCGGCAAGGAGCTGCGTTCGTGACCACCGCCGGTACGTACACCCCGAAGCCGGGGGCGGCCCCGCTGACCCGCATGATCGCGGCGCAGGCGGCCCTCGAGACGAAGATGCTGCTGCGCAACGGCGAGCAGTTGCTGCTGACGGTCGTCATCCCCACGCTGCTGCTCGTGCTGTTCAGCTCGGTCGACGTCGTCGATACGGGCGAGGGCGAGGCGGTCGACTTCCTGGCCCCCGGCATTCTCGCGCTCGCGGTGATGTCGACGGCGTTCACGGGCCAGGCCATCGCCACGGGCTTCGAGCGGCGGTACGGCGTACTGAAGCGGCTCGCCACCTCACCGCTCCCCCGCTGGGGGCTTATGGCGGCGAAGACGCTCTCCGTGCTGGTCACGGAGATCCTCCAGGTGATCCTCGTGACAGTGATCGCCTTCGCCCTCGGCTGGTCGCCACACGGCAACCCCCTCGCCGTCCTGTTTCTGCTCGTCCTCGGCACGGCCGCCTTCTCGGGCCTCGGCCTGCTGATGGCCGGCACGCTGAAGGCGGAGGCGACGCTGGCCGCCGCGAACCTGGTCTTCCTGCTGCTGCTCGTGGGCGGCGGGGTCGTCGTCCCGCTCGACAAGTTCCCGGACACAGCCCAGTCCCTGCTCGGCCTGCTGCCGATCTCGGCCCTCTCGGACGGGCTGAGGGACGTGCTCCAGCACGGCGCCGGGATGCCGTGGGGGGACCTCGGGATCCTGGCCGTCTGGGGAGTCGTCGGTCTCACGGCCGCAGCCCGTTTCTTCCGCTGGGAGTAGGACGGAGCAGACGCCTCCCCCCTCGTGAAGGCGTGCACAAGCGGCCGCCTACCATGGTGCGCGTGCCGAATCTGACCCGCGCCGTCGCCGTCGAGGCCGTGCGCAACCCCCTCGCCTTCATCGCCGAACGCTGGACCCCGAAGCCCCGGACGGTTCAGCGAGCGGCCCTCGCCGCACTCGTCATGGCGGTGGTCATCGTGGTCACCGGCGGCGCCGTACGTCTGACCGGCTCGGGGCTCGGCTGCCCGACCTGGCCCAAGTGCACCGACGACTCGCTGACCAACACGAGCGAGATGGGCATCCACGGCGTCATCGAGTTCGGCAACCGGATGCTGACGTACGTCCTGAGCGCCGCGGTCGGCTGGGCGATCATCGCGGCGCGCTCCGCGCAGCCGTACCGGCGTGGCCTCACCCGCCTCGGCTGGGCACAGTTCTGGGTCGTCATGGGCAACGCGGTGCTCGGCGGCATCGTCGTCCTGGTCGGCCTCAACCCGTACACGGTCGCCGCCCACTTCCTGCTCTCCACCGCACTGATCGCCGTCGCCACCGTCATGTGGCAGCGCACCCGGGAGGGCGACTCCGCGCCGCGTCCGCTGGTCGGCAAGTCGGTGCAGCAGCTCGTATGGGCCCTGGTCGCCGTCACCGCCCTGCTCATCGCTGTGGGCACGGTGGTCACGGGCGCGGGCCCGCACGCCGGTGACTCGAGGGAGGTCGAGCGCATCCCTCTGGACTGGGAGAACATCACCAGGCTGCATGCCGTCCTGGCCTGGATCGTGGTGACGATGGCCTTCACCCTGTGGTTCGTCCTGCGGGCCGTCGACGCCCCCAAGGGTCCGCTCCACCGCACCCGTGACCTCTTCCTGGTGCTCCTCGGGCAGGGTGCCATCGGGTACGTCCAGTACTTCACCGACCTTCCGGAGGTTCTGGTCGGCCTCCACATGCTCGGCTCCTGCCTGGTGTGGATCGCCACGCTGAGGGTGCTGCTGTCGCTGCGGGAGCGGCACGAGGCCGTGGAGGTTCCGGGGCCGGGACGGTCGACGGAACGGGTCGCCACGCGCGCGTAGGCAGGAAACGTGCCCTACGCGCGCGTGCGTCACGCGTAGGTCGTACGTGCGTCACGCGTAGGCCCGTACGAGGCTGTCGATCGCCGGCCCGAGGTAGGCCCTGGTCAGCTCGGCCCTGCGTGCGGTCCACTCCTCGCCCGGCTCCGCACCGGGGCCCTCGTACCGCCGCCGTCTGACGTCCTCGACCACCTCGACGGGTGCGCCGAGTGCGGGCAGCAGCTCCAGTGCCTCTCGCTTGGTGATCAGCCGCCCGTCCTTCAGGGTGACTGCGGCACGGGCGTGCGTGACGAGCCCGTAGTCCACCCAGATGTCCTGCGTCCAGTTGCTCGCCCGGTCAACCTCCCGCCGCAAGAAGTCCCGCTGGTCGCGCACGACGAACTCGGCGAGCTCATGGTCCGGCACAGGCGGCAGCAGGCCCGTGGGCGGCTCTCCGTGCAGGACCAGCCCGAAGGTGTGCAGCTCGCGCCGTGTGACCGGCGTGACGGGGAACTTGCCCAGGTGCTCGTGTCTCCAGATGAGGTGCCGTCGCTCCGCGCCTGCCGCAGTCCCGGGCGTCAGGTAGGCGCAGTGCAACTTGTCTACGAGCGCCTCGTTGCGCATACGGGCGTGCAGCCGCGCCACCTGCCAGACCGTTCTAGCAGTGATCCGATCGTCCAGGACCGCGATCAGGTCCAGGTCGCTGCGGCCCTCCTGGTAATCGCCACCGCCGAGTGAGCCGTGCGCCCATACGGCGACGGGGGCGAGGTCGCGCAGTTCGGTGAGGAAGCGGTCGAGGAGCCGGTCGGTCGCGTCGCTGCGTGTCATGCCCACAGTCTGCGCACGGTGCGGGCGGCTCACTCCAGCCCGTACACCCGCCGCGCGTTTTCCGCCGCGATCAGCCCGGCCACCCGCTGCGCGTCGGACAGCGACCATGCCCCCTCGGCCACCCAGGTACCGAGCACCCGGGCCAGCGACTCGCGGAAGAGGCGGGCGCCGACCACATGGAGTTCGGGCAGGCCGTGGGCGCCGGAGGAGAAGAGGAGCTTGCCGAAGGGGGCGAGTTCGAGGATCTCCGAGAGCACGGCGGAGGCGCGGGCGCCCGTACGGACGAGGGAGGCGCCCAGGTCGGCGTACACATGCGGGAAGACCCCGGTCAGATGCGCCGCGTGCCGGTGGTACGGGTAGCCGTGCAGCAGGACCAGGTCGGTGCCGAGGCCGGCCGTGGCGCGGGCGAAGTCGGTGAGCAGGACGGGGTCGGTGCGGTCGATGCGCAGGTCCCCTTCGCCGAGTCCCGCGTGCAGCTGGAGCGGGCGGCCCGACGCGACGGCGATCCACAGGAGGTGCCGCAGCAGCACGGGGTCGGACAGGGTGCCGCCGACGCGGCGTCCGGTGAGCCAGCGGCCCGCCGCACCCCGGACCTCACCCGGGCCCGGCGGCTCGGGTGCCAGCGCCAGACCGTGCCGTGCGCCCGCCACCGATGTGAACGCCACGGCGTTCGCCGCCGCCGCGTGCACCGACTCGGCGAGGTTGGCGAGAAACGACTCGACGGTTCCGGAGGTGTCGGCGACCTGCTCGGCGAGCAGTTCCAGGCGGACGATCTCGTGAGCGTCGGCGCCCCCGGCCGAGGCCATCTCGCCGGGTCCTGTCAGGTCGCCCGGCAGTCCGGTGTCGACCAGATACGTCGTGATCCCGCTGCCCCGCAACAGCCTGCGCCCCGACTCCAGTACGCCCAGCTCACGGCGTCGCGCGAGATAGCGGGCGGGCGGACAGTGCGGTTCCAGACCGAGCAGGGGCGGGCACCAGCGGCGTACGGCGAAACCCGTCTGGGTGTCGAAGAAGGTCGTACCCGCTGCCGGCCGGCCCTCACCCCGGGCGAGGTGCGCCTCGAAGGTGCCCAGGCCCAGCTCTGTCCGCAGCACGCCATGGCAGTACTGGTCCACCAGCGACGGCGTTTCGATCATCGGGACTCCCCCGCGAGTGGGCCCTGCCTTTACAGGTCCTAACGGGTGAGCCGGGGGTCAGGTGCTGGTTACGGTCGCGGAAGTACGAAAACTGCCGGTTGCCGTCAGTCGTTACGGGGGCCGCCCAGCTGGATCCCCGCCATCCGCGTCCACTCGTAGCGCCCCGTCTTCACCTTCGCCGCGAAGTCGCCGTCGAAGGACTCGTGGACGGTGATGCCGGACTTCTGGACCGCCTGCTCGGCCATCGCGTGGGTCGGGGCGACGAGGTCGCCCCACTCGCCGTCCTCGCCGACGAGGACGATGCGGGCGCCGCGCTGTCCCAGGTACGCGATCTGCCCCTCGGCGCCGCCGTGTGCCTTGGCGAAGGACGAGATCTGCTTGGTGAGGCGCGCCACACGACGCTCCGCCCTGGCGGCCTTCTTGCGGTCCGCGGCCTCGTCGGCCTGCTGGGTGTCTGCCGTATCTGCCGTATCTGCCATGGTCAGGATGCTACCGACGGGTAGATCAAACGGCGACGGGCGAAATGCGGCTATCGCAGGAAGGGGTCCACCGCCACTGCCACGAACAGCAGCGAGACGTACGTGATGGACCAGTGGAAGAGGCGCATCTCCTTGAGCTTCGCGCCCACGGCCCCGTCCTTGGCGCGGGCCTGCAGCCCGTGCGCCTCCCAGAGCCAGAAGCCGCCGGTCACCAGGGCGACGGCCGTGTAGAACCAGCCGGTGTAGCCCAGCGGCGTCAGCAGCAGAGAGACGGCGACCATCGCCCAGCTGTAGAGGACGATCTGCCGTGCGACGACCTTGTTGGAGGCGATGACCGGAAGCATCGGCACGCCCACGCGCGCGTAGTCGTCCCGCACCCTCATCGACAGCGGCCAGTAGTGCGGCGGCGTCCAGAAGAACATGACGAGGAAGAGGATGACCGGGGCCCAGGACATGGAGTTGGTGACGGAGGACCAGCCGATGAGGACGGGCAGACAGCCGGCGATGCCGCCCCAGACGATGTTCTGCGATGTACGCCTCTTGAGGATCATCGTGTAGACGACGACGTAGAAGAGGAGGGCCCCCAGCGAGAGCCAGGCGGACAGCCAGTTGACGGTCAGGCCGAACAGCAGGGTCGAGACGACGGCGAGCGTGATGCCGAAGACCAGGCACTCGCGGGGGCTGACCATGCCGGTGACCAGTGGGCGCTGCGAGGTGCGCGCCATGAGGGCGTCGATGTCACGGTCGATGTACATGTTCAGCGCGTTGGCTCCGCCCGCAGAGAGGTAACCGCCGACGCAGGTGAGGAGGACGAGCCGGAGGTCGGGCACGCCCTGCTGGGCGAGGAACATCACCGGCACGGTGGTGATCAGCAGCAGCTCGATGATCCGCGGCTTGGTGAGAGCAATGAACGCCTTGATGCGGGCCCCGAACGGCCGGTGCTTCGTGCTCTGACTCGTCCCGAGCACACCCGCAGGACGGGATTCAACGGCCGTCACGTACACCCCTACAGAGACATCCCAGCGAGCCCCGAGTGTGAACTCCGGGTAAAGGCCCGCGCGTACCACGCCACTGTAGACGTTGCCCAGACCCCGCTCTTCGCGGGGGTCGGGTCGTGTTGGAGAGGGCCCCAGGAAGGCATCGGCATCCCTTGATTCGGCTTGATTGAGCGCTCGGAACACCGGCTGCGTATTCACGTTCATTCCCCGCCCGGCCGCGGAACGCGCCGGTCAGGGAGGCGGTGCCGGAACACTCACGGCACTGTGGAATGACTCGAAAAAATGCGTGTTCTTACGGGGGTAGGCTCGACAACGGCCGGTGGGCGCGCATGTGCACCGGCATTCGACATGTGGAACATGTGGAGAGGAGCCCTGACTCAGGGTGAGCACCAAGCCGACCACCACAGACCTCGAGTGGACCGAATTGGACCAGCGAGCCGTCGACACGGCCCGCATCCTGGCCGCCGATGCCGTACAGAAGGTCGGCAACGGCCATCCGGGTACGGCGATGAGCCTGGCACCCGCCGCATACACCCTCTTCCAGAAGGTGATGCGGCATGACCCGGCAGACCCGGACTGGACAGGACGGGACCGTTTCGTCCTCTCCGCCGGCCATTCCTCCCTGACCCTCTACACCCAGCTGTACCTCGCCGGGTTCGGCCTGGAGCTGGACGACCTGAAGGCGTTCAGGACGTGGGGGTCGAAGACCCCGGGCCATCCCGAGTACGGGCACACGGCGGGCGTGGAGACGACGACGGGCCCGCTCGGCCAGGGCGTCGCCAACGCGGTGGGCATGGCGATGGCCGCCCGCTACGAGCGCGGTCTCTTCGACCCGGAGGCCGCCCCCGGCACCTCCCCGTTCGACCACTACATCTACGCGATCGCCGGTGACGGCTGCCTTCAGGAGGGCATCTCCGCCGAGGCCTCGTCGCTGGCCGGCCACCAGAAGCTGGGCAACCTGGTCCTGCTGTGGGACGACAACCACATCTCGATCGAGGGCGACACCGAGGCGGCTGTCTCCGAGGACACGGCTCTGCGGTATGAGGCGTACGGCTGGCATGTACAGCGCGTGCAGCCGAAGGAGAACGGCGACCTCGACCCGGCCGCGCTGTACGAGGCGATCCAGAAGGCCAAGGCCGTCCCCGACAAGCCGTCGTTCATCGCGATGCGCTCGATCATCGCCTGGCCGGCCCCGAACGCGCAGAACACCGAGGCCGCGCACGGCTCGGCGCTCGGCGACGACGAGGTCGCGGCCACCAAGCGCGTCCTCGGCTTCGACCCGGAGAAGTCCTTCGAGGTCGCCGACGAGGTCATCACGCACACCCGCTCGCTGGGCGACCGCGGCCGTGAGGCCCGCGCCGAGTGGGAGAAGTCACTCGCCGCCTGGCGTACGGCCAACCCGCAGCGGGCCGCCGAGTTCGACCGCGTCAACGCGGGCGAGCTGCCCGAGGGCTGGGAGTCGCACCTCCCCGTCTTCGAGCCGGGCAAAGGCGTCGCCACGCGTGCCGCCTCCGGCAAGGTGCTCCAGGCACTCGGCGCGGTCATCCCCGAACTGTGGGGCGGCTCCGCCGACTTGGCGGGCTCCAACAACACCACGATCGACAAGACGAGTTCGTTCCTGCCGCAGGGCAACCCGCTCGCCGAGGCCGATCCGTACGGCCGCACGATCCACTTCGGCATCCGCGAGCACGCCATGGCCGCGGAGATGAACGGCATCGCGCTGCACGGCAACACCCGTATCTACGGCGGTACGTTCCTGGTGTTCTCCGACTACATGCGCAACGCGGTGCGCCTGTCGGCCCTGATGCACCTGCCGGTGACGTACGTATGGACGCACGACTCCATCGGTCTCGGCGAGGACGGCCCCACCCACCAGCCGATCGAGCACCTCGCCTCGCTGCGCGCGATCCCGGGCCTGAACATCGTCCGCCCGGCCGACGCCAACGAGACCGCCATCGCCTGGCGCGAGATCCTGGGGCGCTACACCAAGGAGTTCGGCAAGGGCGCCCCGCACGGTCTCGCGCTGACCCGCCAGGGCGTGCCGACGTACGAGCCCAACGAGGGTGCGGCGAAGGGCGGTTACGTGCTCTTCGACGCCGAAGGGTCCGAAGGACAGAGCGCTGCGCCGCAGGTCGTGCTCATCGCGACCGGTTCCGAGGTGCATGTCGCCGTCGAGGCGCGCGAGCAGCTCCAGGCCGCCGGGGTGCCGACGCGGGTGGTGTCCATGCCGTCCGTGGAGTGGTTCGAGGAGCAGGACCAGGGGTACCGGGACAGCGTCCTGCCGCCGTCCGTCAAGGCGCGTGTCGCGGTCGAGGCCGGGATCGGTCTTACCTGGCACAAGTACGTGGGAGACGCCGGACGCATCGTTTCCCTGGAGCACTTCGGTGCTTCGGCCGACGGCAAGGTCCTCTTCCGCGAGTTCGGCTTCACTGCCGAGAACATCGCCTCCGCCGCCCGGGAATCGATCGACGCAGCCCAGCGCTGACGCTGACATACGACACGTAGGAGATGCATTTTCCATGACAGACGCACTGAAGCGCCTCTCCGAAGAAGGCGTCGCGATCTGGCTGGACGACCTGTCGCGCAAGCGGATCACGTCCGGCAACCTCGCCGAGCTGATCGACCAGCAGCACGTCGTGGGCGTCACGACCAATCCGTCGATCTTCCAGAAGGCGATCTCGAGCGGTGACGGGTACGAGCAGCAGGTCGCCGACCTCGCCGCCCGTGAGGTCACCGTCGAGGAGGCCATCCGCATGATCACGACGGCGGACGTCCGCGACGCCGCCGACATCCTGCGCCCGGTCTTCGACGCCACCGGCGGCCAGGACGGCCGGGTCTCGATCGAGGTCGACCCGCGTCTCGCGCACAACACGCGGGCGACGGTCGCCGAGGCCAAGCAGCTCGCCTGGCTGGTGGACCGCCCGAACACGCTCATCAAGATCCCGGCCACGCGGGGCGGACTCCCGGCGATCACGGAGACGATCGGCAACGGCATCAGCGTGAACGTCACGCTGATCTTCTCGCTGGAGCGCTACCGCGAGGTCATGGACGCCTACCTGAGCGGTCTGGAGAAGGCCAAGGCCAAGGGCCTGGACCTGTCCAAGATCCACTCCGTGGCGTCCTTCTTCGTGTCCCGCGTGGACACCGAGATCGACAAGCGGATCGACGCCATGGGCACGGACGAGGCCAAGGCCGCCCGCGGCAAGGCGGGCGTCGCCAACGCGCGACTCGCCTACCAGGCGTACGAGGAGGTCTTCTCCTCGGACCGCTGGGCCGCCCTCGACAAGGCGCAGGCCAACAAGCAGCGTCCGCTGTGGGCCTCGACCGGCGTCAAGGACAAGGCGTACAAGGACACCCTGTACGTCGACGACCTGGTCGCGCCGAACACGGTGAACACCATGCCGGAGGCCACCCTCTTCGCCGCCGAGGAGCACGGCGAGATCACCGGCAACACCATCGCGGGTACGTACGAGCAGGCCCGCGCCGACCTCGACGCGCTCGAGAAGATCGGCATCTCGTACGACGAGGTGGTCCAGCTGCTGGAGGACGAGGGCGTCGAGAAGTTCGAGGCGTCCTGGAACGACCTGCTCAAGTCGACCGAGGCGGAGCTCAAGCGCCTCGCCCCCTCGGAGGGCTGAGATCTTGACTCCTTCTCCCGGCACCGGAGCGAATCCGCTTCGTGACGCCGCAGACCGACGGCTCCCGCGTATCGCGGGGCCGTCGGGCCTCGTAATCTTCGGCGTCACGGGCGATTTGTCCCGTAAGAAGCTGATGCCCGCCGTCTACGACCTCGCCAACCGCGGCCTGCTGCCGCCAGGTTTCTCGCTCGTCGGCTTCGCCCGCCGCGAGTGGGCGGACGAGGACTTCGCGCAGGAGGTCCACGACGCGGTCAAGGAGCACGCCCGTACCCCCTTTCGTGAGGAGGTCTGGCAGCAGCTCATCCAGGGCATGCGGTTCGTCCAGGGCACCTTCGACGACGACGACGCCTTCGACAACCTGAAGGCGACCATAGAGGACCTCGACAAAGCGCAGGGCACGGGCGGCAACTTCGCCTTCTATCTGTCCGTACCGCCGAAGTTCTTCCCCAAGGTCGTGCAGCAGCTGAAGAAGCACGGCCTGGCCGACCAGAAGGACGGCTCCTGGCGCCGCGCGGTCATCGAGAAGCCGTTCGGCCACGACCTGAAGTCGGCCGAGGAGCTCAACCGGATCGTGCACGAGGTCTTCTCCCCGGACCAGGTCTTCCGTATCGACCACTACCTGGGCAAGGAGACCGTCCAGAACATCCTGGCGCTGCGCTTCGCCAACCAGATGTTCGAGCCGATCTGGACCCGTTCGTTCGTCGACCACGTCCAGATCACGATGGCCGAGGACATCGGCATCGGTGGCCGCGCCGGCTACTACGACGGAATCGGCGCCGCCCGCGACGTCATCCAGAACCATCTGCTCCAGCTGCTCGCGCTGACCGCGATGGAGGAGCCCGCCTCCTTCGACGCGGACGCGCTGGCCGCCGAGAAGACCAAGGTGCTGGGTGCGGTGAAGCTGCCCAAGGACCTCGGCCGCAACACGGTGTTCGCGCAGTACGCGGCGGGCTGGCAGGGCGGCGAGAAGGTCATCGGCTACCTCGAAGAGGACGGCATCGACCCCAAGTCGAAGACCGACACCTACGCGGCCGTCAAGCTGGAGGTGGACAACCGGCGTTGGGCGGGCGTCCCCTTCTATCTGCGCACGGGCAAGCGTCTGGGCCGCCGTGTCACCGAGATCGCGGTCGTCTTCCAGCGCGCCCCGCACTCCCCCTTCGACCACACGGCGACGGAGGAGCTGGGCCAGAACGCGCTGGTCATCCGCGTCCAGCCGGACGAGGGCGTCACGGTCCGCTTCGGCTCCAAGGTGCCCGGCACCTCCATGGAGGTCCGGGACGTGTCGATGGACTTCGCGTACGGCGAGTCCTTCACGGAGTCCAGTCCGGAGGCGTACGAGCGGCTGATCCTCGACGTCCTGCTCGGCGACGCCAACCTCTTCCCGCGCACCGAAGAGGTCGAGCTGTCCTGGGAGATCCTCGACCCGATCGAGGAGTACTGGGACAAGCACGGCAAGCCCGCGCAGTACCCGTCGGGCACCTGGGGCCCGGCCGAGGCGGACGAAATGCTCGAACGAGATGGACGGAGCTGGCGCCGGCCATGAAAATCGACCTCACGGACACCACAGCCAGCAAGATCAACAAGGCGCTGGTGCAGGGCCGCCGGGCCATCGGCACCCCCGCCGTCGGCATGGTCCTCACCCTCGTCATCGTCACCGACGAGGAGAACGCCTACGACGCGCTGAAGGCCGCCAGCGAGGCGTCCCGCGAGCACCCCTCGCGCACCCTCGTGGTCATCAAGCGCATCTCCCGCTCCCCCCGCGACCGCACCACCTCGCGGCTCGACGCCGAGGTACGGGTCGGCGCGGACGCGGGCACCGGCGAGACGGTGATACTGCGGCTGTACGGCGAGGTGGTCGACCACGCTCAGTCGGTGGTCCTCCCCCTGCTGCTGCCGGACGCGCCGGTCGTCGTCTGGTGGCCGGTGAACGCGCCGCTCGACCCGGCCCAGGACCCACTGGGCGCCCTGGCGCAGCGCCGCGTCACCGACACATACGCCGCCGAGCAGCCCGTACGGGACCTCGGTGCCCGCGCCGACGCCTACACCCCCGGCGACACCGACCTGTCGTGGACCCGCATCACGCCCTGGCGTTCGATGCTGGCCGCGGCCCTGGACCAGGTCACCTGCGAGGTCACCTCGGTCGAGGTGGAGGGCGAGGAGTTCAACCCGAGCTGCGAGCTGCTCGCCATGTGGCTCGCGGACCGGCTCGATGTCCCGGTCAAGCGCTCGCTGTCCTCCGGGCCAGGTCTCACCTCCGTCCGGATGGCCACCAGCTCCGGACCGATCGTCCTGGACCGCGCCGACGGTTCCCTGGCGACGCTGTCCATCCAGGGCCAGCCCGACCGGGCGGTGGCACTGAACCGCCGCGACACGGCCGAGCTGATAGCTGAGGAACTGCGGCGGCTGGACCCGGACGACACATATGCCTCGGCGCTGCGGTTCGGCGTGGAACGGCTGGGCAGCGGAGGCTTCAAGTCCGCTTCGCTCGCGGGGGGTTCCGCGGGCGGATGGACTGAGGGCTCCGGGGGCGGCGCCTCCGGGGGTACGGCTGCTACGGCGGCGGGGTCCCGAGCTGCGGCTTTCCGGGCCGGGGTCTCCGGAGCCGGGGCTTCCGAGGCTGGGACTTCCGAGGCTGGGACTTCTGACGCCGGGGCTTCTCACGCCGGGGCTTCCGATGCAGAGGCACCGGATGAGGCGTCCGCCGATGAGCCGGCGAAGGAGGCCGACAAGGCTCCGGCCACCCCCGCCGACTTGGCCAAGAGGGTGGCGTCCAAGTGAGCACCGCGCCGCAGCTCGTCGTCCACCACGACAAGGAACTGATGGCCCAGGCCGCCGCGGCCCGGCTCATCACGAAGATCGTGGACGCCCAGGCCTCCCGGGGCTACGCCTCGGTGGTGCTCACCGGCGGGCGCAACGGCAACGGCCTCCTCGCGGCGCTGAGTTCGGCACCCGCGCGGGATGCCATCGACTGGGGCCGCCTGGACCTGTGGTGGGGTGACGAGCGGTTCCTGCCCGAGGGCGACCCGGAGCGCAATGTCACCCAGGCCCGCGAGGCGCTCCTCGACTCCGTACCGCTGGATCCGCACCGCGTGCACGCCATGCCCGCGTCGGACGGCCCGTACGGCAAGGACGCCGACGCGGCGGCGGAAGCGTACGCCGGCGAGCTGGCCAAGGCCTCGGGCCCCGAGAACCATGGCACCGTCCCCACCTTCGACGTCCTGATGCTGGGCGTCGGCCCGGACACGCACGTGGCGTCGCTCTTCCCGGAGCTGCCCGCCGTACGGGAAACGGAGCGCATGGTGGTCGGCGTACACGGCGCGCCCAAGCCCCCGCCGACCCGTATCACGCTGACCCTGCCCGCGATCCGGGCGGCTCGCGAGGTGTGGCTCCTGGCCGCGGGCGAGGACAAAGCGACGGCAGCGGCCATCGCGCTCTCGGGAGCGGGCGAGATCCAGGCCCCGGCAGCGGGCGCGTACGGCCGCTCCCGCACACTGTGGCTCCTGGACGCGGCAGCGGCATCCCAACTGCCCCGCTCGCTGTATCCACCGGCGTCGCCCTGAGCACCCTGTTCCGCATGCGTCGTAGGCCCCGCTGGATGTGTGGTCAGGCGGGGCCTACGACGCGTCCAGCGCCCGAAGGGGCGCGGGGAACTGCGCGACCAGCCCAGAACTACCCGCAGCCCGCACGCAACCGCACCCCTACGGCGCTACCCGCAATCCCCCGCACCCAGCGGAGCGCTTACGCGTCGGTAGACGCTGCCATCCCGCTCGCGTACGAGCAGCCCGCTCTCCACGCAATAGCGGCGCAGCGCCGACGTGTCGTCGTGCACGGTGCGGAACGCCTCGTTGACCTCGGACTCGGAGTAGCTGCGCTCGGTCTCGAAGAACGTGCCGGTCAGATGGGTGAGCAGTTCACGGCGTACGGCCGGGCGCACCGGAATCGCGGTCAGCCGCCCTTGCGCGAAGAACCCCACGAGACGGCGCGGAACACCGGGATGAGCCTCCTCCGCGGGCCGGACACGCCGGAACACGGCGGCATCGGCCCGCAGGGAGCCGTCCGCCATCCGCTCGACGAGCCCTGCGGCGACCAGGCGCCCCAGGTGCTTGCGCACCAGGGCGGAGTCCTGCTCGCGCGGGGGCAGTGTGTCCAGCACGATGCGGGCGTACAGCTTCTGGCGTTCGGGATCCGCGAGTGCGGCGAGCAGCTGGTCCATGACGTCCTCCCGGCGAGTGACAGCGCCGGAGCAGTGTCACCCGCCGAGCGAAGGCCGCGCATCCGATTAACGGTGCCGCGGCCCGAGGCCAATGCCCGAGCCGCCTGGGCTCAACGCCCGCGCATCTCCCGGTACTTGGCGACCAGCGCCTTCGTCGACTCGTCAAGGCCCGGCACCTCCGCGCCCTCGGTCAGCGCGGGCTCGACACGCTTGGCGAGCACCTTGCCGAGCTCGACACCCCACTGGTCGAAGGAGTCGATGTTCCAGACGGCGCCCTGCACGAACACCTTGTGCTCGTAGAGCGCGATCAGCTGGCCGAGCACCGACGGAGTGAGCTCGCGCGCGAGGATCGTGGTCGTCGGATGGTTGCCCTGGAACGTCTTGTGCGACACCAGCTCCTCGGGCACCCCCTCCGCACGCACCTCGTCCGGCGCCTTCCCGAAGGCCAGCGCCTGCGTCTGCGCGAAGAAGTTGGCCATCAGCAGATCGTGCTGGCCGACAAGCCCCGGCAGCAGATCCGCGACCGGCTCGGCGAACCCGATGAAGTCGGCGGGGATCAGCTTCGTGCCCTGGTGGATGAGTTGGTAGTACGCATGCTGCCCGTTGGTCCCCGGTGTGCCCCACACGACGGGCCCGGTCTGCCACTCCACAGGTTCGCCGTCGCGCCCCACGGACTTGCCGTTGGACTCCATGTCCAACTGCTGCAAGTACGCCGTGAACTTGGACAGATAGTGCGAGTACGGCAGCACCGCGTGCGACTGCGCGTCATGGAAGTTGCCGTACCAGATGCCCAACAGGCCGAGCAGGAGCGGCACGTTGGACTCGGCGGGCGCGGTACGGAAGTGCTCGTCGACCAGCCGGAAACCGTCCAGCATCTCGCGGAACCGGTCCGGACCGATCGCGATCATCAGCGAAAGGCCGATCGCCGAGTCGTACGAGTACCGGCCACCGACCCAGTCCCAGAACTCGAACATGTTGGCCGTGTCGATACCGAAGTCCGACACTTTCTCGGCGTTCGTCGACAAGGCCACAAAGTGCCTGGCGACGGCACCCTGGTCCGCCCTCAGCCCGGTCAGCAGCCAGTCGCGCGCCGAGGTCGCGTTGGTGATCGTCTCGATGGTGGTGAAGGTCTTCGAGGCGATGATGAACAGCGTCTCGGCCGGGTCCAGGTCCCGTACCGCCTCGTGCAGATCGGCCCCGTCCACGTTCGACACGAAGCGGACGGTCAGCTCTCGGTCGGTGAAGGACCGCAGCACTTCGTATGCCATCGCCGGACCGAGATCCGAGCCGCCGATGCCGATGTTGACCACATTGCGGATGCGCTTGCCGGTGTGCCCCGTCCACGCGCCCGAGCGGACGCGGTCCGAGAAGTCGGCCATCTTGTCGAGCACGGCGTGCACACTCGGTACGACGGTCTCGCCGTCGACCTCGATGACCGCGTCGCGTGTCGCGCGCAGCGCGGTGTGCAGCACGGCGCGGTTCTCGGTCGTGTTGATCTTCTCGCCGCGGAACATGGCGTCCCGCAGCCCGAACACATCGGCCGCGGCGGCCAGTTCACGCAGCAGCCGCAGTGTCTCGTCGGTGACCAGATGCTTGGAGTAGTCGACGTGCAGATCGCCGACCTGAAGTGTGTATCCGGCGCCGCGCCCCGGGTCCGCGGCGAACAGCTCACGCAGCCGCACCTCGCCGAGTTCCTCGCGGTGCTTGGCCAGAGCGGTCCACTCGGGCTTCTGGTTGAGCCGGATACGGCTATCTGCGTTCATCTCGGACTTCAGCCTTCTTTCGTACCTGTCCTGCTGCGTACGTTGCCCCGCTGCCGGTCCCAACCTAATTGATCAGGGCTTGACGCCACGCAACAGCTCCGGCCGCGCACCCGTGGGTGCCCGGCCGGTTCCTCAAGTCCTAGATTTCGCCCCGCAGTTTGGCGAGCGCCTCGGCGAGGATCGCCTCGCCGTCCGCGTCGCTGCGCCGCTCCCGTACGTACGCCAGGTGCGTTTTGTACGGTTCGGTGCGCGGCGGGTCCGGCGGGTTGTCCCGGTCCTGTCCGGCCGGAAAGCCGCAGCGCGGGCAGTCCCAGGTTTCGGGTACCTGCGCGTCGCTGGCGAAGCTCGGCTGCGTCTCGTGTCCGTTGGAGCACCAGAAGGAGACGCGCAGCCGTGGCGCGGACTCGCCGCGCTCGGCCTCGCCCATCGGCCCCGCCCCGACCCGGCTTCCTCGGATCGCGTTGCCACTTGCCACGGTTGTAACTCCCTGCGTAATGGTGCCGCGAAGCGAGTCGGCGTGATGCTTCGCTGCGAGCGCCTCAGTGTACGTAAGGGCCAACGCGCGTCCAGTGACTGGAGTTACACCCCACCCAAAGACGCAAGCCCCATGATAGGCCGCGCTCGCGAGCGCGTACCGGACATGGGGCTTTATGCGAAAGATGCGCTGTCGTACCGACGTCAGCCGCTGGTCAGTTGGTGACCTTCATCAGGATGCCGAGCACGACAATGCACGCGGCCCACAACAGACCGACCACGACGGTGATGCGGTCGAGGTTTCGCTCGGCGACCGAGGAGCCGCCGACCGACGACTGCATGCCGCCACCGAACATGTCGGAGAGGCCGCCGCCCTTCCCCTTGTGCATCAGCACCAGCAGCATCAGCAACAGGCTGAAGACGATCAGGGCGATCGAGAACCCCATAACCACGGCTGGACCAACTTCCTCGGACTTGTACGGACGACGGGGGCCGGAGCTCCATAAGCGAAGCCGCCCGGCCCCCGCAAGGGTACGACGTATCGCCGCCAGCGCCTACTTACTGGTCACCGGACCGGTGCTTACTGGTCGCGGAACCGGACGATCTTGACGAACTCGTCGGCGTCCAGAGAGGCGCCGCCGACCAGAGCGCCGTCGATGTCGGGCTTCGCCATGATCTCGGCGACGTTCCCGGCCTTCACGGAGCCGCCGTACTGGATGCGGACCTGGTCGGCCAGCTCCTGCGAGTACAGCTCGGCGAGCTTGCCACGGATCGCCGCGCAGACCTCCTGGGCGTCGTCGGCGCCGCAGACCTTGCCGGTGCCGATGGCCCAGACAGGCTCGTACGCGACCACGATGGACTCGACCTGCTCGGCCGGTACGTCCTTGAGGGCGCCCTCGACCTGGGCGAGCGTGTGCGCGACGTGGTTGCCCGCCTCGCGGACCTCCAGTTCCTCCCCGACGCACAGGATCGGCGTGAGACCGTGCTTGAAGGCGGCCTTGACCTTGGCGTTGCAGAGCTCGTCGGTCTCGTTGTGGTACTGCCGGCGCTCGGAGTGGCCGACCGCCACGTAGGTGCACTTCAGCTTGGCCAGCATCGGGGCGGAGATCTCGCCGGTGTAGGCGCCGGAGTCGTGCGCCGAGACGTCCTGGGCACCGTACTTGATCTTGAGCTTGTCGCCGTCGACCAGGGTCTGCACGGAGCGCAGGTCGGTGAAGGGTGCCAGGACGGCGACCTCGACGGCCTCGTAGTCCTTGTCGGCGAGGGCGAAGGCGAGCTTCTGGACGTGGGCGATGGCCTCGAGGTGGTTGAGGTTCATCTTCCAGTTGCCCGCCATCAGCGGCGTGCGCCCAGAGAAGTTAGATGCAGCCATCAGGGGTCAGTCCTCCAGTGCGGCGAGGCCGGGGAGCGTCTTGCCCTCGAGGTATTCGAGGGAGGCGCCACCACCGGTCGAAATGTGGCCGAATGCCGTCTCGTCGAAGCCCAGGATGCGAACGGCCGCGGCGGAGTCGCCACCGCCGACGACCGTGAAGGCCGGGGAGTCGAGAAGGGCCTGGGCGACCGACTTGGTGCCCTCGGCGTAGTCGGGGTGCTCGAAGACGCCCATGGGACCGTTCCAGAAGACGGTGGCGGCGTCGGCGAGCTTCGAGGCATACAGCTTGCGGGACTCCGGACCGATGTCCAGGCCCATCTGGTCGGCCGGGATGGCGTCCGCGGCGACGGTGGTGGGATTGGCCGGGGCCTTGGTCTTCAGGTCCGGGAACTCGGACCCGACCAGTGCGTCGACGGGCAGGACCAGCTCGACACCAGACTTCTCGGCGCGCTCGATGTACTCGATGACGACCGGGATCTGGTCCTCCTGAAGGAGAGAGCTGCCGATCTCGTACCCCTTGGCCTTGAGGAAGGTGTACGCCATGCCCCCGCCGATCAGCAGCCGGTCGGCCTTGCCGAGCAACTGGTCGATGACGGCGAGCTTGTCGGAGACCTTGGCGCCGCCGAGCGCGACGACATAGGGGCGCTTGACGTCCTCGGTGAGCTTCTTCAGGACACCGACTTCGGTGGCGATGAGGTAGCCGGCGTAGTGCGGCAGGCGCGCCGGGAGGTCGTACACGGAGGCGTGCTTACGGTGCACCGCGCCGAAACCGTCGCCCACGTAGACATCGGCCAGGGCCGCGAGCTGGTCCGCGAACTCGCCGCGCTCGGTGTCGTCCTTCGACGTCTCACCGGCGTTGAAGCGCAGGTTCTCGATGACCGCGACCTGGCCGGGCTCCAGGCCGTTCACTGCGTCGTGGGCGGCGGGGCCGACGGTGTCCTGGGCGAACGCGACAGGCGCGCCGAGGAGTTCACCGAGCCGCTCGGCGGCGGGCAGCAGCGAGAACGCCGGGTCCGGGGCACCCTTGGGGCGGCCCAGATGCGAGGCGACGACCACCTTGGCGCCCGCCTCCGCGAGTGCCTTGACGGTGGGCAGGACGGCGCGGATACGCCCGTCGTCGGTGATGCGGCCGTCGGCCAGCGGCACGTTCAGGTCAGCGCGGACGAAGACCCGCTTGCCGTCCGCGCCTTCGGAGAGGAGTTCGTCGATCGTCTTCATAGGGGGACTCCTGGGATAGCTCTGTTGTCCTGGAGGGCTGATCGATCAGCACGTGACACAGGGCTCGGGCAGCGCGGCCTTGCGCTGCCCGAGCCCTGTGCTCACATCGAGGTGCCTTGCTCTGGGACTTAGAGCTGGCCGCCGACGAAGACCGTGAGGTCCACGAGGCGGTTGGAGTAGCCCCACTCGTTGTCGTACCAGCCGAGGATCTTCACCGACTTGCCCTCCTGGACCATGGTCAGGGAGGAGTCGAAGGTGCAGGAGGCCGGGTCGCCGACGATGTCCGAGGAGACGATCGGGTCCTCGGTGTAGGTCAGGAAGCCCTTGAGGTCACCGTCGTCGGAGGCCTTCTTGAACGCGGCGTTGACCTCGTCCTTGGTGACCTCGCGCTGCAGCTCCACGACCAGGTCGGTGGCCGAGCCGGTCGGGACCGGGACGCGCATCGCGATGCCGTCCAGCTTGCCCTTGAGCTGCGGGAGCACCAGCGCGGTGGCCTTCGCGGCACCGGTGGTGGTCGGGATGATGTTCTCGGCGGCGGCGCGGGCGCGGCGCAGGTCCGAGTGCGGGAAGTCCAGAATGCGCTGGTCGTTCGTGTAGGCGTGGACCGTCGTCATCAGACCCTTGACGATGCCGAAGTTCTCGTCGAGAACCTTGGCCATCGGGGCCACACAGTTGGTGGTGCAGGAAGCGTTCGAGATGACGTGGTGGTTGGCCGCGTCGTACTTGTCCTGGTTGACGCCCATCACGATGGTGATGTCCTCGTCCTTGGCCGGAGCCGAGATGAGGACCTTCTTGGCGCCACCGGCGATGTGCTTCTCGGCGTCGGCCTTCTTCGTGAAGATGCCGGTCGACTCGATCACGATGTCGACACCCAGCTCACCCCACGGGATGTCGGCGGGGTTGCGCTCGGACAGCACCTTGATGGTGTGGCCGTCGACCGTGATGGTGTCCTCGGTGTGGGACACCTCAGCCTTCAGGCGGCCCAGGATGGTGTCGTACTTCAGCAGGTGAGCGGTGGTCGCGGTGTCACCCAGGTCGTTGACAGCCACGATCTCGATGTCTGCACCCTGCTCCAGCAGCGCGCGGAAGTAGTTACGACCGATGCGGCCAAAGCCGTTGATGCCTACGCGGATCGTCACGAACCGATCTCCTCGTTGGTACGCCGGCTCAGATGCCGGCGAGTTGTATGGGATGTCCCCGACCGCCTACGACCCTACCTCCCTGAGGCCCCCAGAGTGACATCCGAGGGCCCATACACGGCACTGCCATCCGTACCCACCAGTAGGGGGACGGACCGCCCGGGCATCGAGGCCCGTAGGGGGGCGTAGGGAGTTGCGTCGGGGCCGTGCGGTCAGCCCACCAGATTGTCGGCCAGTTCCTCGGAGAGGGTGGACTCCGTCCCCGGGATGCCCAGGTCCTGGGCCCGCTTGTCGGCCATGGCGAGCAGTCTGCGGATACGCCCCGCGACGGCGTCCTTGGTCAGCGGCGGGTCGGCGAGCGCGCCCAGCTCCTCCAGGGAGGCCTGCTTGTGCTCCATGCGCAGCCGTCCGGCGGCGGCAAGGTGCTCGGGGACCTCGTCACCGAGGATCTCCAGGGCGCGCTGCACACGGGCTCCGGCGGCGACGGCGGCGCGGGCGGAGCGACGCAGGTTGGCGTCGTCGAAGTTGGCGAGACGGTTCGCCGTGGCGCGGACCTCGCGGCGCATCCGGCGTTCCTCCCAGGCCAGCACGGCCTCGTGGGCGCCGAGGCGGGTCAACAGCGCGCTGATCGCGTCACCGTCACGGACGACCACCTTGTCCACGCCGCGCGCCTCACGGGCTTTGCTGGCGATCTGGAGCCGCCGGGCCGCGCCGACCAGCGCGAGCGCCGCCTCGGGTCCCGGGCAGGTCACCTCCAGGGAGGACGAGCGGCCCGGCTCGGTCAGCGAGCCGTGCGCGAGGAACGCCCCGCGCCAGGCCGCCTCGGCGTCACAGGTGGCGCCCGAGACCACTTGCGGGGGCAGCCCGCGGATCGGCCGGCCCCGGCCGTCGACCAGCCCCGTCTGACGGGCCAGCTGGTCGCCGCCGGCAACCACACGGACGACATAGCGGGAGCCGCGGCGCAGGCCCCCGGGAGCCATCACGATCAGCTCGGAGCTGTGGCCGAAGATTTCCAGGACGTCCCGCTTGAGGCGGCGCGCCGCCATCGCGGTGTCCAGCTCCGCCTCGATCACGATGCGGCCACTCACCAGGTGGAGGCCGCCGGCGAACCGCAGAAGGGAGGAGACCTCCGCCTTTCTGCAGCAGGTCCGGGTGACGGGGAGCCGGGAGATCTCATCCTTCACCGCTGCCGTCATCGCCATGGGCCGATCCTTCCATGCATCCGAAAAATACGGTCGTACGCGGCGGCCAACAGCTCCGGATCGTGCCTCGGAGATCCATCGGTCCGGGCCACCGGCGCCAGCTCGACCGCGGCCCCGAACCGCTGAGCGGCTTCGGTGAGTAAATCGCGGTCGGGCACGGCGGCCTCGTCGGCCAGTACCACGTCCAGGGCGAGTTTAGGGGCGTGTCGTCCCAAAACCTCCAAATGACGCTGCGGGGAGAAGCCCTCGGTTTCTCCCGGCTGCGGGGCGAGGTTCAAGGAGAGCACCCGGCGCGCCTTCGTCTCCGTGAGCGCGTCGAGCAGATCGGGCACGAGGAGATGCGGGATCACCGAGGAGAACCAGGAGCCGGGGCCGAGGACCACCCAGTCCGCGTCGAGGACCGCCGCGACGGCCTCGGGGACGGCGGGCGGGTCGTGCGGCACGACGTGCACGGACTGCACCTCGCCGGTGGTCAGGGCAACGGTGGCCTGGCCGCGTACCGTCTCGATGTCCTCGGGCCGCTCCGGATCGTGGCCCTTGACGAGGGCCTGGAGCTCCAGGGGCACGGCGGACATGGGCAGCACGCGCCCCTGCGCGCCCAGGAGCTTGCCGACCAGGTCCAGGGCCTGGACGTGGTCGCCCAACTGCTCCCAGAGGGCGACGATCAGCAGATTGCCGACCGCGTGCTCGTGCAGTTCGCCCTGGGACTGGAAGCGGTGCTGGATGACGCGGGCCCAGGTCTGGCCCCAGTCGTCGTCGCCGCACAGCGCGGCGAGAGCCTTGCGCAGATCGCCGGGCGGGAGCACGCCCAGCTCGTCGCGGAGACGGCCGCTCGAGCCGCCGTCGTCGGCGACCGTGACGACCGCGGTGAGGTCGCCGGTGATGCGACGCAGGGCGGCGAGCGAGGCGGACAGTCCCATGCCACCGCCGAGCGCGACGACCTTGGGCTGCGTGCCGCGGCGGCGTGGCTTGCCGCCGCGCGCCTCGGCGGGCTTGCCGCCCTGGCCTTCGGTGCCGACCCGGCGCAGCCTGCTCAGTCGCAGCGTACGACCCGTCATTCGCGGCCCATGTCCCGGTGGACGACGACCGTCTCCACTCCCTCGGACACCAGACGGGCGGCGAGCTTCTCCGACATCGCGACGGAGCGGTGCTTGCCTCCGGTGCAGCCGACCGCGATGGTCACATAGCGCTTGCCCTCGCGGCGGTAGCCGGCCTGGACGAGGCGGAGCAGCTCGGCGTACCGGTCGAGGAACTCCTTGGCGCCTGGCTGGTTGAAGACGTATGCCGCGACCTCTTCGTTGAGGCCGGTGTACTGGCGCAGCTCCGGGACCCAGTGCGGGTTGGGCAGGAACCGCATGTCCACGACCAGGTCGGCGTCGACCGGGAGGCCGTACTTGAAGCCGAAGGACATGACGGTGGCCCGCAGCTCGGGCTCCTCCTCTCCGGCGAACTGGGCGTCCATCTTGGCGCGCAGCTCGTGCACGTTCAGGCTGGAGGTGTCGATCACCAGGTCGGCGTCGCCTCGCAGTTCCCGGAGTAGTTCGCGCTCGGCGGCGATGCCGTCGACGATGCGGCCGTCGCCCTGGAGGGGATGCGGGCGGCGCACGGACTCGAAACGGCGCACCAGGGCGTCGTCGGAGGACTCCAGGAAGACGATCCGCCGCGTGACGCTCTTGGACTCCAGGTCGGCGAGGGACTCACGGAGGTTGTCGAAGAAGCGGCGCCCCCGTACGTCGACGACGACCGCGATCCTGGCGACGTTGCCCTGGGAGCGGGCGCCGAGCTCCACCATGGTGGGGATCAGCGCGGGCGGGAGGTTGTCGACTACGAACCAGCCGAGATCCTCCAGACACTTGGCGGCGGTCGACCGGCCCGCGCCGGACATACCGGAGATGATCACCAGCTCGGGGATGGCCGCATCGGGGACCCCTGCTGTTTCGATACCCGTACTCACTTGTGCTCCGTCTTGCCGGCCAGCTTCGGGCGCTTGCTCGCCCGCTTGCTTGCTCGCTTCGGGCGGCGAGTGATCATCGCTCGCCGCCTTCGGCGGTTTCTCGTGTTCCGCTGTGCGCCCGGCTTCCTGTTCGGCTGTGCGCCCGGTGCCTTGCCCGTCCTGCTCGCTCATGGTTCCTGCCCCCGTCGCTCGTTCGAGGCGCCCGCAGATACGGGCTCCTGAGCGGAACCCTCCGTCGTATCGGGTACTGCGTCCGCCTCGTATTCCTCGTCTTCCATGATCTCTCCAGTCGCCGTGTTCACGGCGGGTGCGGCCGGGGTCGCCTCGGCGAGGGCCACGGCGATCACCTCGGCCGTCTTGCGGCCTATGCCGGGGACCTCACAGATCTGCTCGATGGTCGCGGATCGCAGCTTCTTCACCGAACCGAAGTGCTTGACCAGCGCCTGTTTACGCGTTTCACCGAGGCCCGGCACATCGTCCAGCGGGCTCGCCCTGAAGCGCTTGGCCCGCTTGGTGCGCTGGTAGGTGATCGCGAAGCGGTGCGCCTCATCGCGCACACGCTGAAGAAGATAGAGCCCTTCGCTGGTCCGTGGGAGCACCACCGGGTCGTCATCGCCGGGCAGCCAGACCTCTTCGAGGCGCTTTGCTAGGCCGCACACGGCGATGTCGTCGATGCCGAGCTCGTCCAGCGCCTTCTGGGCGGCCGCGACCTGAGGCTGCCCGCCGTCGACGACGACCAGCTGCGGCGGGTACGCGAACCGCTTGGGCCGGCCGTCGTCCTCGGTGAGCGTGTTCTCCCCGTCCGCCCACTCGCCGGTCTTCTCCTTCTCGGCGAGGTAGCGCTTGAAGCGGCGGGTGATCACCTCGTGCATGGAACGGACATCGTCCTGGCCGGCGAAGCCCTTGATCTGGAAACGGCGGTACTCGTTCTTGCGCTGGAGGCCGTCCTCGAAGACCACCATGGAGGCCACGACGTCGTCCCCCTGGAGGTGAGAGATGTCGTAGCACTCGATCCGCAGGGGCGCGCTGTCCAGGTCGAGGGCCTCGGCGATCTCCTCCAGAGCGCGCGAGCGGGTGGTCAGGTCGGAGGCGCGCTTGGTCTTGTGCAGCCCGAGTGCCTGGAGGGCGTTGCGCTGCACCGTCTCCATCAGGGCCTTCTTGTCGCCGCGCTGCGGAATGCGCAACGAGACATTGGAGCCCCGGCGCGTGGTGAGCCACTCCTGGACGGGCTCGACGGGATCGGGCAGTGCCGGGACGAGCACCTCCTTGGGCACGGAGTCGCCTTTCTCCTCGCCGTACAACTGCTGGAGGGCGTGCTCGACGAGATCCCCGGTGGTGACGGCCTCCACCTTGTCCGTCACCCAGCCTCGCTGGCCGCGCACCCGTCCGCCCCGCACGTGGAAGATCTGCACCGCGGCTTCCAGCTCGTCCTCGGCGACCGCCATCAGATCGGCGTCTGTCGCGTCGGCGAGCACGACCGCGTTCTTCTCCATGGCCTTCTTGAGGGCCTCGATGTCGTCGCGGAGGCGGGCCGCCCGCTCGTACTCCATCTCCTCGGCCGCGTCCGTCATCTGCCGCTCCAGACGACGGATGTACGTCCCTGTGCGGCCGGCCATGAAGTCGCAGAACTCATCGGCGAGTTGACGATGGTCCTCGGCGGAGATCCGCTCGACGCAGGGGGCCGAGCACTTGCCGATGTAGCCGAGCAGACAGGGGCGGCCGGTGCGCTCGGCGTTCTTGAACACGCCGGCGGAGCAGGTGCGGACGGGGAAGACCCGCAGCAGGAGGTCCACGGTGTCGCGGATCGCCCACGCATGCCCGTACGGGCCGAAGTAGCGCACGCCTTTGCGCTTGTGGCCGCGCATCACCTGCACGCGCGGGAACTGCTCGTTCATCGTCACCGCGAGGTACGGGTAGCTCTTGTCGTCGCGGTACTTGACGTTGAACCGGGGGTCGTACTCCTTGATCCAGGAGTACTCCAGCTGCAGCGCCTCGACCTCCGTGGACACCACCGTCCACTCCACCGACGCTGCCGTCGTCACCATGGTGCGCGTACGCGGGTGGAGGCCCGCCAGGTCCTGGAAGTAGCTGGCCAGGCGTTGGCGCAGGCTCTTCGCCTTTCCGACGTAGATCACCCGGCGGTGCTCGTCGCGGAACCTGTAGACCCCCGGCGAGTCGGGGATCTGCCCCGGCTTGGGGCGGTAGCTGGAGGGGTCGGCCATGTCTCACACCCTACTGGCGTGGTGTGACACCGCGGCGGCCCTGTGGACGGAGCCTCTGCGCCCCTGTGGACAGAACTCTGCCGGGAGTTGCCGAGTTTTGACCGCTGGGCGCCAAGTGTTGCCCGGCCATGATCAACACGCTTCAATGCGGGATGACTTGGGGCCGTAAACCTCGGCATTCACAGAAGGGCTCCTGCATGCGGCACGGCATACAGCACGCGGACGTCGCCACGGCCGAACTGGAGACCGCCCTGCGGGACGGCCCCTTCCATGTGGCCCTGCGCGCCGCGATCGCCGCCCGCGGACTGCCGCTGCAGCGCGTCCAGCATCATCTGTCGCGGTACGGGGTCAAGGTCGGCGTGACGAGCCTGAGCTACTGGCAGCAGGGCGCCCGCCGCCCGCAGCGCCCCGAGTCGCTGCGGGCCGTACGCGCCCTGGAGGAGATCCTCCAGCTGCCCGACGAGTCGCTGGTACGACTGCTCGCCCAGGCCGAGGAGCGCCCCGGTCCGGCACACCCCGCGGCCCGTTCGTACCGCTCCCGGGTGGAGGCCTCCGGCGCCCTGGAGAAGCTGCTCGCCGAGCTGGGAGCGTCGCTCGACAGTGGACTGCACATGCTCGGCCGGCACGAGCGGGTGCGCATCGGATCACGCCGGGAGCTGTCGGGGCGCGACTCGCAGCACATCGTGCGCGCCCACAAGGACGGCATCGACCGCTATGTGGCCGTCCACCACGGCGACCCGGGGTGCGCACCGGAGCACATGACAGTGCACGCCCTGGAGAACTGCCGTACGGGACGCGTGCGTTGGCACCACGACACCGGGGTGCTCGTGGCGGAGCTTCTCTTCGACACTCGGCTGCGGATCGGCGACACCTGCCTGTTCCGCTACGGCGTCGAGGACGGCACGGCCGGCGCGTCCAGGGAGTACGTCCGCGACTTCGGCTCCCCGGGCGGTCAGTACGCCCTGGAGGTTCAGTTCGCCGAGGACGCGCTGCCCGTGCGCTGCCACCGTTTCACCCAGCACTCGGCGGCGGCGCCGCGCAGCGGCCGCCAGGAACTGACGCTCAGCGGGCACCATCGGTCGGTTCACATGGTCGAGCCGCGGGTGCGGTCGGGGATCGTGGGGATCGGGTGGGACTGGGAGTGACAGCGAGCGGCTGAGGCGGCGCTTGGGGGCGGGTGGCGTAGCGCTGCACGTAGACGCTGACGTAAACGATTGCGCAAGCGCTCGCGTAAAGGCTTGCGCAAACGCTTACGTAATCGTTTGCGCAAGCGTTTACGTCTGCCGTCCCATGAGGTACGGTCCGTCCAGACAGCGCCCGGCTGTACGGCCGCTGCGAGGGTGGGAGGAGGCACCACATGGCGACCATGGTCGACGTGGCCCGCAGCGCGGGCGTTTCCGTCGCGACGGTCTCGCACGTCCTCAACAACACCCGCACGGTGCGGCCGGCCACCCGCCAGGCGGTGCTCGACGCCATCGACGAGCTCGGCTACACGCCCAACTCGCTGGCGAGATCCCTGGTCACGGCGCGTACCCGATCCATCGGGCTCGCGGTGTCGGCGATCAGCAATCCGTACTTCACGGAGATCCTGCAGGGTGTCGAGGCCGGTGCCCTGGAGCAGGGGTACAGCCTGCTGATCGCGGACCCCCACGACGATCCGCAGCACGAGCGCAAGGTGGTCCAACTGCTGCACGAGCGGCGGGTGGACGGCATGATCGTCGCGCCGTCGGTGCATCCGGGCGAGCTCATGGGCTACCTCGGGCGGCATGACGTACCGACGGTGTTCCTGGACCGGCTGGTCGACGAGTCCGCGGCGCCCGGCTTCACGTTCGACCAGGTCTGCGCGGAGAACGCCGAGCCCGTCAGGCATCTGGTCACCCACCTCGCCGAGCTGGGCCACAAGAGGATCGGCCTGGTCGGCGGTCTGCCGGGGCTCAGCACCACGAGTGAGCGGATCTCGGGTTACCGGCACGGGCTCGCGTACGCGGGGCTCCCGTTCGACGAACGTCTCGTGGTGTCCGGCAGCTCGGAGGCGGAGGGCGCCGAGCGCGCGACCGGCGACCTGCTGTCTCTCCCGGTGCCGCCGACGGCTCTTGTCACCGCGAACAACGCCATGACCATCGGCGCACTGCGAGCCCTGCGGGAGCGGGGTCTGTCCGTGCCCGATGACGTGGCCCTGTGCTGTTTCGACGACTTCTCCTGGGCGGACCTCTTCTCGCCCCGGCTCACCGCGGTCTCCCAGCCCAGCAAGGAGATCGGGGGCCAGGCCGTACGGCTGCTCCTGGAGCGGCTGGCCTCCCCCGGCCGTCCGGCCCGTACGCTCCGGCTGCCCTCCGCCTTCGTTCACCGCACTTCGTGCGGCTGCCCCGAGAAAGGACCCGACTCGTGATCGTCGTCGCCGGTGAGGCCCTGATCGACCTGGTGCCGCAGGAGGCGGGCGCGCTCGCGGGACTCGATCCGCGCCGCGGCGGCGGCCCGTACAACACGGCGGTGGCGCTGGGCCGCCTCGGCTCCCCGGCAGCCTTCTGCTCCCGGGTGTCGTCCGACGTCTTCGGCGAGGCCCTGCTCGACGGGCTGCGTGAGGCGAACGTCGACGTGTCGTCCGTGCAGCGGGGCGCAGAGCCGACGACCCTCGCTGTCGCGTCGATCGGCACGGACGGCTCGGCCCGTTACTCGTTCTACGTCGAGGGCACGGCGGACCGGTTGTTCTCGGCTCCGGACCAACTCCCGTCCGGTACAAGGGCGGTGTCCTTCGGCACCTGCTCGCTGGTGCTGGAGCCGGGCGCGAGTGCCTACGAGGAGCTGATGCGGGTCGCGGCCGCGCAGGGCGTGTTCACCACGCTCGACCCGAACATCCGCTCAGTGCTGATCTCCGACGCGGACGCCTACAGGGCCCGGTTCAAGAGCTGGCTGCCCTCGGTGTCGCTGCTCAAAGTGTCCGAGGAGGACGCGGACTGGCTCGGCGGCACCCCGCGCGAGTGGCTGACATCGGGCCCGGCTGCCGTCGTGGTCACGCACGGCGGCGACGGCCTGACCGTCTTCACCCGCGACGGCGCGGAGTACGCGGTGCCGGGCGAACGGGTCGACGTGGTGGACACGATCGGCGCCGGCGACACGGTGAACGCGGCCCTGCTGCACGGTCTCGCCGCCCGCGACGCCCTGTCCGCGGCGGCGCTGGCCGACCTGGGCGCCGACGGCTGGGGCGACCTGCTGCGATTCGCGGCACGCGCGGCGGCGATCACCTGCTCACGAGCGGGCGCGGAGCCGCCGTACGCCTCTGAGGTGGGCGACTTCTAGACGGTCTGTGCGGCCACCGGCGGGCGTCAGTTGTTGACCGCGCGCAACGCGCCGGGCCGGCGGCCATTGAGCCGGTCGAGCGCGTCGGCCGTGGCGTCGTCGGCGGGCAGGTGCACGATCAGGCGCTGGCCGTCGTTCGGCAGGGCGAGCGTCTCGTGGGCGAGGCGCAGAGGGCCGACTTCGGGATGGGCGACGAGGTCGGCTCCGGTCGGCCGGGGCATGACGGGCATGGCGGCCATGCGGTCGGCGAACGGGGCTCCGGCCGTGACGGTCAACTCGTCGATCAGCGCGGCCGCATGGGGATCGCTGGACGGCGCCTCGTGCCGGAAGGCGGCGACCTGCTCGTCGGCCACGCGATCCCAGTCCGGGAAGGCGGCGCGGGCCCTCTCGTCGATGAACACAAAGCGGAGGATGCTGGGTTGCGCGCCGTCGAGCAGCCCCAAGGGGGCCGCGAGCCGTTCATAACCGGTGGTGTACGCGAGGATGTCGCCGAGCCAGTTCAGCAGGACGGCGGGGGTGGGCTCCAGCCGGTCCAGCAGGGCCCGCGTGGTGGGACGCACCATGCGGGTCGGAGTCATCCCGCCGCTGCAGAGCACGGCGTCGTCGCCCGACTCCTTCGCCAGGCGGCGCAGCAGGATGCGGTCGTGCACGGCCAGCCGCAACGCGTCCGCCAGGGCGCCGAGCACCTGGGACGACGGGTTGCGGTCACGGCCCTGTTCGAGCCGGGTCAGGTACTCGACACTGATGCCGGCCAGCGTGGCCAGCTCGGCGCGGCGCAGCCCCGGCGTGCGACGACGGGGTCCGGTGGGCAGCCCCACCTCGGCGGGTGTGACCGCCTCACGGCGCGTGCGCAAGAAGGTGCCCAACTCGTTGTCGCTCACCCAAGGAACGTATCAACGCACGAGCACTGGAGGGTGGCCCTGTCACTACCATCCTCAGCCCGGTCTCCCTCCCGTCCGGCATCTCTCGCAGAGTGGCCGCATGGCTAACGACAACACCTCGACCGCAGTGTCCGCTTCCGCTCTCCCGCTGCTCCCCGGCGACTGGGAGCTCGACCCCCTCCATTCCGCCGTGAACTTCACCATCCGCCACCTCGGCATCGCCAAGGTGCGGGGCCGCTTCAGCGAGGTGAAGGCCGAGCTGTACGTGGGTGAGTCGGCCGACGACATCAAGGTGAGCGCCGAGATCGCGCTGGCCTCCATCGACACGGGCAACGCCGACCGTGACGCGCACACCCGCTCCCCCGAACTGCTCGACGTGGCGACCCGCCCGACGATGACGTACCGATCCACTCGTGTGTCCGGAAAGGGCGAGGAGTGGTCGATGGAGGGCGAGTTGACGATCGGCGGGGTGACGCGTCCGGTGACGTTCGCAGTGGAGTTCGGGGGCGTGGTGGACTCCGTCATCGACAACCGCAGGCACGCCGGATTCGAGGCGGCCGGCGAGATCCGGCGCAGCGACTTCGGCCTGGACTTCGCCCCGGGGCTGCTCGGTGAAGTGGTCAAGATCCAGCTGGACATGCAGTTCGTCGAGCCGCAGGGGCAGGCCGGCTGACTGTGCAACGCGCCGCGCCCCACAGGAGGAGTTCCCGTGGGGCGCGGCGCGTTCGTGTGAGCCGGCTGTACGCGTACGAACCCGGCTCAGGCCTTCCGGGCGCCCGCCGTCTTCTTCGCCGGAGCCGCCTTCCTCGTAGCCGCGTCCGCCTTCTTGGTGGCGGTGCTGTTGGCGGTCCTGGCCGTCGCCGCCGTCCTAGTCATCGACTTGGCGGCCACCGTCTTCTTGGCCGCCACCTTGCGCGGGGCCTTCACCGGTTCGGCGTCGCTGACGCGCTCGGCGCCCAGCACCTCCCTCAAGAACTTGCCGGTGTGGCTCGCCGGCACCCCCGCGACCTGCTCGGGCGTGCCCTCGGCGATGACGAGGCCGCCACCGTTTCCGCCCTCGGGGCCCATGTCGACGACCCAGTCCGCGGTCTTGATGACGTCGAGGTTGTGCTCGATGACGATGACCGTGTTGCCCTTGTCGACCAGGTCCGACAGGACCGAGATCAGCTTGCTGATGTCTTCGAAGTGCAGACCGGTGGTCGGCTCGTCGAGTACGTAGACCGTACGTCCCGTCGACCGCTTCTGGAGTTCGGAGGCCAGCTTCACGCGCTGGGCCTCGCCGCCGGAGAGGGTCGGCGCGGGCTGGCCGAGCCGCACATAGCCGAGACCGACGTCGTTGAGGGTCTTCAGGTGGCGCGCGATCGCGGGCACGGCCTCGAAGAAGCCGTGGGCCTCCTCGATGGGCATGTCCAGGACCTCGGAGATGGACTTGCCCTTGTAGTGGACCTCCAGCGTCTCCCGGTTGTAGCGCGCCCCGTGGCAGACCTCGCAGGGGACATACACGTCCGGAAGGAAGTTCATCTCGATCTTGATGGTGCCGTCACCGGAGCAGTTCTCGCAGCGGCCGCCCTTGACGTTGAAGGAGAAGCGCCCCGGCATGTAGCCGCGGACCTTCGCCTCGGTCGTCTCGGCGAACAGCTTGCGGACGTGATCGAAGACTCCGGTGTACGTCGCCGGGTTCGACCGAGGCGTGCGGCCGATGGGCGACTGGTCGACGTGTACGACCTTGTCGACGAGGTCGTCCCCGTCCACGCGCGTGTGCCGCCCGGGAACGTTCCGGGCGCCGTTCAGCTCGCGGGCCAGGTGGGTGTAGAGGATGTCGTTGACGAGCGTCGACTTTCCGGAGCCCGAGACGCCCGTGACGGCCGTGAGGACGCCCAGGGGGAAGGACACGTCGATGTCCTGGAGGTTGTTCTCGCGGGCGCCGTGCACGGTGAGCTTGCGGATCGGGTCGGCGGGGCGGCGGATCTCCGGGAGTGCGATCTCCTTCTTGCCCGCCAGGTACTGCCCGGTCACCGACTCGGGGTTGGCCAGCAGCTCCTTCAGGGGGCCGCTGTGTACAACCTTGCCGCCGTGCTCCCCCGCGCCGGGGCCGATGTCCACGACCCAGTCGGCGACCTTGATCGTGTCCTCGTCGTGTTCGACGACGATGAGCGTGTTGCCCATGTCGCGCAGCCGGACCAGGGTCTCGATGAGGCGGTGGTTGTCGCGCTGATGCAGCCCGATGGAGGGCTCGTCCAGGACGTACAGGACGCCTACGAGGCCGGAGCCGATCTGAGTGGCCAGGCGGATGCGCTGGGCCTCGCCGCCGGAGAGGGTGCCCGCCGCTCGGTTCAGCGAGAGGTAGTCGAGGCCTACGTCGACGAGGAACCTCAGCCGTTCGTTGACCTCCTTCAGGACGCGCTCGGCGATCTTCTTGTCGCGCGCGTTGAGCTTCATCTCGCCCAGGAATTCCGCGCAGTCGCTGATGGACATCGCGGAGACCTCGGCGATCGACTTCCCGAGGACGGTGACCGCGAGGATGAGGGGCTTGAGGCGCGTGCCCTCACAGGTGGGGCAGGGCACCTCGCGCATATAGCCCTCGAAGCGCTCGCGGCTCGCGTCGCTCTCGGCCTCGCTGTGCCGCCGCTTCACGAAGGGGACGGCCCCTTCGAAGGGCGTGGTGTAGACGCGCTCGCGGCCGTAGCGGTTTCTGTACCGCACCTCGATCTGCGTCTTGTGCCCGTACAGGAGGGCCTTCTTGGCGCGCTGCGGGAGGCCCGCGAAGGGGATGTCGGTCCGGAATCCCAACGCGTCCGCGAGGGCTCCGATCAGACGCCCGAAGTAGTCCTTGGTGTGCCCGTGCGACCAGGGGTGGATGGCTCCCTCGTCGAGGGACTTCTCCTCGTCGGGGACGATCAGCTCGGGGTCGACCTCCATGCGTGTACCGATACCCGTGCACTCCGGGCAGGCGCCGAAGGGCGAGTTGAAGGAGAAGGAACGGGGCTCCAGCTCTTCGAAGGACAGGTCGTCGTACGGGCAGTAGAGGTGCTCCGAGTACATGCGCTCGCGCTCGGGGTCGTCCTGGGGGAGGTCGACGAAGTCGAGGACGACCATGCCGCCGGACAGGCCGAGCGCGGTCTCCACGGAGTCCGTGAGGCGGCGCTTGGCGCCCTCCTTCACCGTGAGGCGGTCGACGACGACCTCAATGGTGTGCTTCTCCTGCTTCTTCAGCTTCGGCGGTTCGGAGAGCTGGATCGTCTCTCCGTCGACCCGGGCCCGGCTGTACCCCTTGGTCTGGAGATCACCGAAGAGGTCGACGAACTCGCCCTTGCGCTCACGCACCAGTGGCGACAGGACCTGGAAACGGCTCCCCTGGGGCAGCTCCAGAACCCTGTCGACGATCGCCTGCGGCGACTGGCGTGAGATGGGGCGACCGCACTCGGGGCAGTGTGGCTTGCCGATGCGCGCGAAGAGCAGGCGCAGGTAGTCGTAGACCTCGGTGATGGTGCCGACCGTCGAGCGCGGGTTGCGCGAGGTCGACTTCTGGTCGATGGAGACGGCCGGCGACAGGCCCTCGATGAAGTCGACATCCGGCTTGTCCATCTGCCCGAGGAACTGCCGGGCGTACGAGGACAGCGACTCGACGTACCTCCGCTGTCCCTCGGCGAAGATCGTGTCGAACGCGAGCGAGGACTTGCCCGACCCGGACAGACCCGTGAAGACGATGAGCGAGTCGCGCGGGAGGTCGAGCGAGACGTTCTTGAGATTGTGCTCGCGCGCCCCACGGACGATGAGACGGTCGGCCACGCCGGTCCGCACCTTTCTTGAGAGAAGTGACAGGGGCGGGGCCCCCGTCTTTTTTCAGACTAGGGGGAGCCACTGACAGCGCCGGTTGGTTTCCCTGGTTGGTAACAATCCCGGGCCATCCAGCATGCCCGACGCCGCGCCTGAGCCTATAGCACGCGCATTCGATTTGCAGGGGCGGTCCTCCACCTTCACCCGAACGTGCGGCGGAGCTAGGGTCGTTGCCATGAACGATCATGTGCGCGACCTGGCGTCAGTACGTGACGCGACCGAACGACTGCTCACCGCAGCGGCCAAACTCGACAACGCCTCCGTGGCCGAGCCGTCACGGCTGCCCGGCTGGAGCCGCGGCCATGTCCTGGCCCACCTCGCCCGCAACGCGGACGCTCTCGTCAACGTTCTCGAAGGGCGCCCCATGTACGCCTCCGCGGACGCCCGCGACACCGACATCGAGCGGGACGCGCCACGGCCGCTGGACGTCCAGCTGGCCGACGTACGCGAGAGCGCGGCCCGCTTCCAGGCGACGGGCGCCGCGCCTGCGGACTGGTCCCGCACGGTGGAGCTGCGCAACGGGGTTACCGACGCGGCATCCCGGGTGCCGTTCCGGCGGTGGGTCGAGGTGGAGCTGCATCACGTGGATCTGGGGATCGGGTACGAGCTGGAGGACCTGCCGGAGGATTTCACGGAGCGGGAGATCGGCTTCCTCGCCGAGCGCTTCACCGGGCATCCAGAAGTGCCGCCCACACGCATCACGGACGGCACGCGCGCGTGGAGCACGGGAAGAGTGGCAACCGAGCCGGAGATCACCGTCACGGGGCGCCAGGCCGACCTGCTCGGCTGGCTCTGCGGCCGCCGCGACGGTTCCGCACTGAGCACCGATGGCGGTCCGCTCCCCGCACTCCCTCCGCTATAGGCTGAAGAACATGACGTACAGCGGAGCGGTGAAGGTCGGCGGCCCTGCGGATGTGCACGAGTTGCAGGACCTGATGATCTCCAAGGTCGCGGTCGGCCCGATGAACAACAACGCCTATCTGCTGCGCTGCCGGGCCACCGACGAGCAGCTCCTGATCGACGCGGCCAACGACGCCGGGACGCTGCTCACGCTGATCGGCGCCGACGGCATCGCATCCTTGGTCACCACTCACCAGCACGGCGACCACTGGCAGGCGCTCGCGGAGGTCGTGGCGGCCACGGGCGCGCGTACGTACGCGGGTCGTCAGGACGCGGAGGGCATCCCCGTAGCGACCGACGTCCTGGTCGACGACGGCGACACGATTCGGGTGGGGCGCGTGGAGCTGACCGCGCGCCATCTGGTGGGGCACACGCCCGGCTCGATCGCGCTCGTCTACGACGATCCGCATGGGCATCCTCATGTGTTCACGGGTGACTGTCTTTTCCCGGGTGGCGTGGGCAACACCCGGAAGGATCCAAAGGCGTTCGCCAGCTTGATCCGCGATGTCGAGACGAAGATTTTCGGTGTGCTCCCCGACGAGACGTGGGTCTACCCGGGGCACGGCAACGACACGACGCTGGGCGCGGAGCGGCCGCATCTGCCGGAGTGGCACGCGCGGGGCTGGTGAACTGCCCGGCCCAGGCAGTGGGTTGAGGAACAGCTTGGCGTCGGGCGGGCGTTGGCCTTCGTGTACTCGTCAGGCGGGGACGCGCGTTTCGCGGGCGCGCGCCGTCGCGCGCCCCGTGTGAACCGAGCGCACGCGCCGGTGTCACGCACGCGCTCCCGGCGCACGCGGCGGCGCGGTCCACTGGAGGCAGCCCGCGCAGGAAGACGCTCCTGAGCGGAGGGGTCGCCGGCCACCCGAATCCCCGCCCTCGGGCCGGCGGCCCATCACGGCGGCGGTCGGTCGACGTCCGGCGGCCGGCCACCACCGTGGTGTGACGGGGCCGCGAGCCCGCCTCCGGGCGGCCCGCGGCCCACGCGTCAGGCCTCCGCGCGACCCGCTCCCACCAGCGCCACGACCCGCTCCACCCCGAACACGTATCCCTGCACGCCGCAGCCCGCGATGACCCCGTCGGCGCGGAGCGAGACGTACGAGTGATGCCGGAACTCCTCACGCTTGTGGATGTTGGAGATGTGGACCTCCAACACGGGCATGTCATCACAGGTGTTGAGGGCGTCCAGGATCGCGACGGAAGTGTGCGAGTAGGCGCCGGGATTGATCACGATGCCGACATGGTTCAGGCGGGCCTCGTGGATCCAGTCGACCAACTCGCCCTCGTGGTTGGACTGGCGGAAGTCCACCGTCCCGCCGTACATGGCAGCCGCCTTGGCGCACATCCCCTCGACGTCGGCGAGCGTGTCCGAGCCGTAGATCTCCGGCTGGCGCTGGCCCAGGAGATTCAGGTTGGGGCCGTTGAGGATCATGATCGGGGCGGTGGCGAGGGTGCGGGGCACTGTTCCTCCGGTCCTGTCGGCTGAGCCGTCGCCCGAGGGCGACGCTCAGGTCTGCTGCTCAGACTCGGTTTATCACGGTGCGCCGGGGCGGGGACGGCTCGTACGCTCCGGTCATGACGCCACCGACGTATCCGTCCAAGCCGTCGCCCGGCGACCGGATCGCCGTCATCTCGCCGTCCGCGGGGCTCCCGGGCCTCTTCCCGCTCCCCTACGAGTTGGGCCTGGAGCGGCTGCGCAAGGAGTACGGTCTCGAACCGGTCGAGTACCCGACGACCCGCACGATGGGCGCGACACCACAGGCGCGAGCCGACGACATCCACGCAGCGTTCGCCGATCCGACGGTCAAAGCGGTCATCGCGTCGATCGGCGGCGACGACCAGATCACCGTACTGCCGCTGCTGGACCGGGAGTTGATCCGCGCGAACCCTAAGCCGTTCTTCGGCATGAGCGACAACACGAACCTGCTCGCGTATCTGCACAACACCGGGATCGTCGCCTATCACGGCGCGAGCGTGATGTGCGAACTCGGCCGGCCGGGCGCCGTGCACCCGCTGACCGCGGAGTCACTGCGGGCCGCGCTCTTCACCTCCGGGGAGTACGAACTCAGGCCCGCCGAGCGTTTCCGTGACATCGACCTGCCATGGGACTCCCCGGAGACCTTCGCCTCCGAACCGCCGACCGAGCCCGGTGGCGGCTGGACCTGGCACCGCCCGGAGCGTGTGGTCGAGGCGCGCTCCTGGGGCGGCAACATCGAGATCTTGTCCTGGCTGCTGATGGCGGATCGCGAGATCGCCCGCGATCCCTCCGTGTACGACGGCTGCGTGCTGGTCCTTGAGACGTCCGAGGACATGCCGAGTGCCAACGACGTCTTCTGGATCCTGCGGAGCATGGGCGAGCGCGGACTGCTCGGCCGCTTCCCCGCGCTCCTGATGGGCCGCCCGAAGACGTGGTCGTTCGAGAAGCCCAACGCCCCTGAGGCGAAGGCCCGTTACGCGCGCGAGCAGCGTGAGGCCGTGCTCCGGGCGGTGGACATGTATGCCCGGGACATGATGGTCGTCCTCGACGTGGACTTCGGTCACACCGATCCGCAACTGGTCATCCCCTACGGGGGCGTGATCCGCGTGGACGGCCCGGCCCGACGCGTCACGGTCACGTACTGAAGGATGCCGAGCCTCCGCGCTGCGGCTCGCGGCGGCCTCGTCGGCGCGTCGCACTCTGTGACGCCCGCAGGACAGAAGCAAGCACCGGGAGCGGTCGCCGGCAAGGCGCCGACCGCTCCCGGTGCTGTTTGTTGCTTCCGACGCCGTCAGGCTCAGGCCTCGATGCTGTCCTTCGGAGTCCCTTCGGTCTCCTTCTGCGCCGCCTCGGCCGCCGCCTGCTTCTTGGAGGCCATCAGGCTGGTGATCGTGGTGACGATCAGGACCGCGCAGATCACGCCGAGGGAGACCGGGATGGAGATCTCCGGGACGTGGACCCCGGACTCGTGCAGGGCGTGCAGCACCAGCTTGACGCCGATGAAGCCGAGGATGACCGACAGTCCGTAGCTGAGGTGGACCAGCTTCTTGAGCAGTCCGCCGATGAGGAAGTACAGCTGCCGCAGACCCATCAGCGCGAAGGCGTTGGCCGTGAAGACGATGTACGGGTCCTGCGTCAGGCCGAAGATCGCGGGGATCGAGTCGAGCGCGAAGAGGACGTCCGTGGTGCCTATCGCGAGCATGACGACGAGCATCGGCGTCATGACCCGCTTGCCGTTCTGCTGGATCCACAGCTTGGTGCCGTGGTAGCGGTCGGCCACACCGAAGCGCTTCTCGGCGGCCTTGAGCAGCTTGTTCTCCTCCCACTCCTCGTCGTCCTGGTCGGCCCGAGCCTCCTGGATCAGCTTCCAGGCGGTGTAGATGAGGAAGGCGCCGAAGATGTAGAAGACCCACGCGAAGCTCGCGAGGATCGCGGCACCCGCGGCAATGAAGATCGCCCGGAGCACGAGCGCTATCAGTACGCCGACGAGAAGGACCCGCTGCTGGTACTGCGAGGGCACCGAGAACTTCGCCATGATCAGGACGAAGACGAAGAGGTTGTCGACGCTCAGCGATTTCTCGGTGATGAAGCCCGCGAAGAACTCGCCTGAGGGCTGGCCGCCGCCGAAGACGAGCAGCCCGAGTCCGAACAGTCCCGCCAGGACGATCCAGACGATGGTCCAGATTCCGGCTTCCTTGATCGATACGTCGTGGGGTTTGCGGCCGATGAAGAAGTCGACCGCGATGAGGGCGGCAAGGCCCACGATGGTCAGGACCCAAAGGGTCGTCGAGACATCCACTGCGCCTCCGGCAGTACGTAACGGCAAATGTCAGCGTCGTCGCTGCCGGAGGTCTCTTCCACCCGGGGCTCCTGGGCGCAATGAGACGCCTGGTGCCTTCGGGCCGACGCCCCGGGATCTGGCCAGATCCGTATTGACGGGCACGCCGCAGTAGTAAGGGAGTACTCCCCTCCGCACGAAAAACAGTACCTCAATCACCAAGGAACGGTAAAGAGATTGGCAAAGAAAAGGACAAATGTGCTGGTCAGATGGGTTGACCAAGATTTGGGACGGCACGCGGGACTGGCTGCGACCGAGCAGGCGACGGACTCCGCGGAGCGTCAGCGGTTCCAGGCACGGCGGGCCGCCGCGACCTGAGTGAGGACGTGCTGGAGCACTTGACTGCCGGGAGGTACGAGCGAGGGCTCGTACGTCCACGCGTGCCCGACCCAGGGGTCGGCGAGGTGGTCGTCGGGCACGGGAGTGAGGCGCAGGAGCGAGCGCCAGAGCGGGTCGAGCAGCGGTCCGTAGGCGGCGGCGTCCTCCCGGTCGGCCACCAGCATGACGTGGACGCCGACGGCCGGACCCTCGTCCGCGAGGTAGCGCAGCTGGGTCACCGCGCGGTCGTCGAAACCATGCGGGAAGTCATTGACGATCAGCAGCTGCTCAGCTGTGTCCAGGTCGGGTGGCAGTGAGTCGGCCGCGCCTCCGCGGATCGCCATCTGCACCAGGTCGACGCGCTGGGTGAGCCTGGCCAGGACGTCGGTAACTCCTGCGGCGCCGGCGGCGGGCGGAGTATGGAGCACACCGGTCTGTACGAGCGGTGCGAGCGCCGAGGCGCCGGAACCCGCCGGGTCGATGACGTGCACCGTGTATTCGCCCGCCGGGTAGACGGCGAGCAGCCGGGCGGCATGCGCAACTGCTGTGTCCATGGCGAGGCGGCGCAGCTCGTCGGAGTCGGCGAGCGAGCCGTCGAGAGATCCGGCGCGGCCGCTGTCGATCCACAGGCCACGCTCCAGCGGCAGCCGTACCAGCATCGGGATGCTCAGCCCGGAGCTCTCGGGCAGCTGGAGATCGCCGAGGCGCAGGGCCATGGGGATCTCCATCGGCACGCGGTAGCCCTGCCAGACGGGGCTGTCCCAGCGCGCGAACGCCGTGGGCAGCGCGGGCTCGACGACCTCCGCCTCGGCGCTGAGCTGGGCGAGGTCACGGTCGAGCGCGGCCCTTGCCTGATCGACGAGCTGGGAGTGCTTGGCGCGGGCCGTCTCACGGGCGGCATCCGCCTGTCCGCCTATGCGGCTGCGCGGGTCGGACAAGACCCTGTCGAGCTCCTGTTCCATACGCGAGTCGGCGAAGTCGACGGCACTGCGATAGGCGGCCGTGGTGCGGGCCAGATCCTCGAACATGCCCCACACCTGGTTGTAGAGCCGCTCCTCCATGGACCAGCCGGTCGCGTCGCCCGCGACGGGCTGCGCGGGCTGTCCGGGCTGGGCCGGTGGCGCGGTCGGCGGGGGCGAGGGGGGCGCGGCGGCTTGCCGGCCGGGGTGGCTGTAGTTGACCGGACCACCGGCTGTCGGCCGGGAAGGCGGCGTGGTGGCGGACGGGTCGGTCTGACCGGGTCCTGCGGGGTAGCCGGTCTGCTGCGGTACGTGGCCGGTGGCGCCCTGAGGGGTGGGGCCGCCCTGCTCGGGGCTCAGCGCCGATGTCGCGGTGTGCCGGGAGCGGTCGCCGTCGGCCGTGCGCGGCGGAGGCGCAGCCACCGAACGTGCCAGGCCCCGGGCCACCGCTTCGTTGATGTCGTTCGCGAGCTGGGGTGCCTGGGCCAGGCCCTGGTCGGCGAGGAGTTCGGCGAGGCCCCCCGCATAGCCCTGGCCGACCGCGCGCACCTTCCAGGCACCCTGCCTGCGGTACATCTCCAGAGCGACGACGGCCGTCTCTGCGTCGAGGCCCGTGATCGTGTAGCTGGCGATCTCGGACCCGTCGAGTCCGGTGACCGCCACAAAGGGAGCGGCGACGGAGCCGAACCGGCCGGGACCGCCGACTCCGGACGGCAGTGCGAGCAGCACACTGACCCGGTGCACGGCCTCCGTCAGGGCGTCCAGGTCGAAGGCGAGGCGGTGGTCGGCCGCCGCCTGCTTGGAGACCTCGAGACCGGGCAGAGTGGGCGAGCCGGGGTGGGCCACCCACTCGACGCCCCGCACCTTGCCGTTCTCGTCGCTGAGCGTGGCTCCCGCCACGATCGGCTTGCCGGCGGACACCCGGACCTCGAGTCGGGCTTGGGGCAGCGGATGGTTCTGTCCCCGCACCAGCTCGGCCGTCATCGCCTTCTCCCCCTCGTTGTCGTCTGCGCCGGGCTGTCTACAGGTGCGGCAGGATCGCGGGCATCAGGTCCTGGAACGTACGGCCGTTGGCCGGCGTACCGAGGGCGGTCATCTGCCACCCTGCGCCCGCGCGGTGCACCTTCGCCATGATCTGCGCCGTGTACTGGCCACCGCCCGCGAGTGTGTAGCGGGCGAGCTCCTGGCCGTTGGTCTCGTCGACCAGCCGGCAGAACGCGTCCTGTACCTCCTGGAACGTCTGCCCCGTGAAGGAGTTCACGGTGAAGACGATCTGGTCGATGTGGACCGGGATGCGCGCGAGGTCGACGAGGATCGCCTCGTCGTCGCCGCCCTGGCCGACACCGCCGACGAGGTTGTCTCCGGTGTGCCGCACGGAGCCGTCGTCGCTGACGAGGTGGCGGAAGAACACCACGTCGACCGGCTGCTTGTCCGCGAAGAGCACCGCCGAGGCGTCGAGGTCGATCTCCCGGGTGCGCGAGCCGAACAGGCCGCGGCGCGGGGCCGCCTGCCAGCCAAGCCCCATGCGCACCGCGGTCAGGGTGCCTCCGTCGTTCTTCTGCAGACTGATGGCCTGACCCTTGGTCATGTTGACCGTCACGCGCTGTTCCCCTCTCGAACGTCCCCTGTTGCCGCAGAATCCTGCGGTTGACCAGCAACCCTACGCAGGGGCACCGACAGTGCTTAAGCCTGGCCCACACTTTGTGTCGGTCTTGCAACACAGCGCGCCATTCGCGGTGGTCAGGCGATGCCCGCCTCCTTCATCTGGCGTAGTTCCTTCTTCATCTCCGAGACCTCGTCGCGCAGCCGGGCGGCGATCTCGAACTGCAGGTCCGCGGCTGCCGCGCGCATCCGCTGTGTCATCTCCTCGATCTGCTCGGCGAGTTCGGCGGCGGGGCGGTCGGTGGGCACGGTCTCCTTGGCCTTGCCCTTGGCGGGCTTGGCTCCCTTCGAGCCGAGCGCGGGCACCGGGGCCTTGGCGCCCTTGCCGTCCTTCAGGTTGCGATAGCCCGTGCCGAGCAGCTGCTCCGTGTCGACGTCCTCGCGGGCGATCTGCGCCACGATGTCGTTGATCTTCTTGCGGAGTGGCTGCGGGTCGATGCCCTTCTCCTTGTTGTACGCGACCTGCTTCTCCCGGCGGCGGTTGGTCTCCTCGATGGCCTTCTCCATCGCCGGGGTGATCCTGTCGGCGTACATGTGGACCTGGCCGGAGACGTTGCGCGCCGCGCGGCCGATGGTCTGGATCAGTGAGGTTCCGGAGCGCAGGAAGCCCTCCTTGTCGGCGTCGAGGATCGCCACCAGGGAGACCTCGGGCAGGTCGAGGCCCTCCCTCAGGAGGTTGATGCCGACCAGGACGTCGAACTCTCCGGCACGCAGTTCCCGCAGCAGCTCGACGCGGCGCAGAGTGTCGACGTCGCTGTGCAGATAGCGCACCTGGATGCCCAGTTCGAGGAAGTAGTCGGTGAGGTCCTCGGCCATCTTCTTGGTGAGCGTGGTGACCAGGACACGCTCGTCCTTCTCGGTGCGCTTGCGGATCTCGTGCACCAGGTCGTCGATCTGCCCCTCGGTGGGCTTGACCACGACCTCCGGGTCGACGAGGCCGGTGGGGCGGATGATCTGCTCGACATGGCCGTCGGAGCGGGAGAGTTCGTACTGTCCCGGGGTCGCCGACAGGTAGACGGTCTGTCCGATGCGCTCCTGGAACTCCTCCCACTTCAGGGGGCGGTTGTCCAGGGCGGAGGGCAGCCGGAAGCCGTGGTCGACCAGCGTGCGCTTACGGGAGGCGTCGCCTTCGTACATGGCACCGATCTGCGGCACGGTGACGTGCGACTCGTCGATGACGAGCATGAAGTCGTCCGGGAAGTAGTCGAGGAGAGTGTTGGGCGGGGAGCCGGGCTCGCGGTCGTCGAAGTGCATCGAGTAGTTCTCGACACCGGAGCATGAGCCGATCTGGCGGAGCATCTCCAGGTCGTACGTGGTGCGCATGCGCAGCCGCTGGGCCTCCAGGAGCTTGCCCTGCTTCTCCAGCTCGGCGAGGCGCTCCTCGAGCTCCTTCTCGATGCCGTTGACGGCCTTCTCCAGGCGCTGCGGGCCCGCCACGTAGTGGGATGCCGGGAAGACGTACAGCTGCTCGTCGTCGCTGATGACCTCGCCGGTGAGCGGATGCAGCGTGGAGAGGGCCTCGATCTCGTCGCCGAACATCTCGATGCGGACGGCCAGTTCTTCGTAGACCGGGAAGATCTCGATGGTGTCGCCGCGGACCCGGAAGGTGCCCCGGGCGAAGGCCATGTCGTTGCGCGTGTACTGGATGTCGACGAAGCGGCGCAGCAGGTCGTCCCGGTCGATCTCGTCGCCGAGCTTGAGGGCGACCATCCGGTCCACGTACTCCTGCGGTGTACCGAGGCCGTAGATGCAGGAGACCGAGGCGACCACGACGACGTCACGGCGTGTGAGCAGCGAGTTGGTCGCGGAGTGGCGCAGGCGCTCGACCTCCTCGTTGATCGAGGAGTCCTTCTCGATGTAGGTGTCCGACTGCGGGACGTACGCCTCGGGCTGGTAGTAGTCGTAGTACGAGACGAAGTATTCGACCGCGTTGTTCGGCAGCAGCTCGCGGAACTCGTTGGCCAGCTGGGCGGCCAGCGTCTTGTTCGGCGCCATCACAAGGGTGGGGCGCTGGAGCTTCTCGATCATCCACGCGGTGGTCGCGGACTTGCCGGTGCCGGTCGCACCGAGGAGGACGACGTCCTTCTCACCTGCGCGGACGCGCTGTTCGAGCTCGGCGATGGCAGCGGGCTGGTCTCCGCTGGGCGAGTAGGGACTGACGACCTCGAAGGGCGCCACCGTGCGTTCGATCTTGGATACGGGCCGCATGGAATCCACCGTACGACTCCGCACTGACAACGGGGTCGGATCACCAGCGCTGCGGGGTCCGGGAGCCTGGGCGGTCGGGGCGGCGGCGCGGGCGGGTCGTGGGCCGGCGGCCGGTGTGGCGGACCATGTGGGCCGGGATGCCGGGCTTCTGCTGGGCGGGGCTCCACTCGGGCTTACCCATGACCATCAGCGGGTCGAACATCACGACGACGCCGGCCAGGAACAGGAACGCGAGAGGGCCGATCAGCATGGGGGCCAGCAGGGCTGCGGGCGAGTCACCGGAGGTGACGTCGGTGGTGGCGTGCAGATGGACGCTGAGCGCGGCCATGCCCGTGTAGTGCATGCCGCTGACGGCGAGGCCCATGACGAGGCTCGCGCCCACGCTCCACAGAAAGCCGCGGACCTGGCCCGCCGCCCAGAGCGCCGCGGTCGCGGCTGCGACTGCTATGACGACTGAGGCGGCCACGGTGAAGGTGTTGTACTCGAGCTTTCCGTTGAGCCGCATTCCGGCCATGCCCAGGTAGTGCATCGTAGCGATGCCCAGGCCGGTGATGGTGCCTCCGGTGAACAGGGCCGTTCCGGAAGCCCCCTTGTAGCCGACGATGAAGATCCCGATGCCGACCATGAGGATCGCGACGCCGAGGCTCGCGAAGGTGATCGGCTTGTCGTATTGGATGGGGGTCTCCTGGACGGAGAAACCAATCATCGCTATGAAGTGCATGGTCCAGATGCCGGAGCCGATCGCCGCAGAGCCCAGCGCGAGCCAGCCGGGCCGCCAGGAGTGGGTGACCAGCATCGATCTGGTGGTGCAGCGCAGGCCCAGCGCACCACCGAGGCAGGCCATGAGGTACGCCACCAGCGGTGTGACGAGTCCGTAGCTGAATCCGTCGACCGTGCCCTGCATGCGCGGTTGCCCTTCCGCCCTGTTGCGTCCCGGAATTCTGTGCAATGCCCCGCCCCAGGACCGCCATGGCGGCCAGGGTTGACGCAGAGAGTATGACTCCCACCGGAGCGCTCGAACGATTTTCCGGCAAAGAAACACGCCCTTGCCTCAGTTGTGCGGCACTGGTGATCGCCGTCGGGCAACTCCGTTCAATCTGTGGCCATCCTGTACCTCCCTCCTGTTGACACTCTGCTGTCACTCTGGAGCGGTCCGTGACCACAGACACAAGGAGTACGCATGCATGCGCGCGCTGCCGCCGGCACGACCACAGCACTCCTGGGAGCCGCCGCCTTTGTTCTGCCCCTATCCCCCGCTCATGCCGCGGTGGGCGACGATCAGCCGCTGGTCGTCGCCCACCGCGGTGCTTCCGCCTACGCTCCCGAGAACACCCTGGCCGCCATCGACAAGGCGGCGGAGCTGGGCTTCCGCTGGGTCGAGAACGACGTCCAGCGCACCAAGGACGGCGAGCTCGTGGTGATCCACGACGACAACCTGGCACGCACGACCAACGTCGAGGAGGTCTTCCCCGGCCGGGCCCCGTGGAAGGTCAAGGACTTCACCGCGGCGGAGATCGCCCGCCTGGACGCGGGCAGTTGGTTCGGCCCCGAGTACGCGGGCGCGCGCGTGCCGACGCTGAAGCAGTACATGAACCGGGTGTCCCGCAACCACCAGAAGCTCGTACTGGAGATCAAGAAGCCTGAACTCTACCCGGGTATCGAGAAGGAGACCCTCAAGGTCCTCAGCAACGAGGGCTGGCTGGGTCCGCACCACGTACGGAGCAAGCTGGTCGTCCAGAGTTTCAGCGCGGACAGCGTTCGGACCGTGCACGCGCTGCGGCCCGACATCAAAACGGGCTTCCTGGGCACGCCGGCGGTCGCGGAGCTGCCCGCGTACGCGAAGTTCGCCGATCAGATCAACTCGACGCACACATCCATCTCGGCCGACTACGTCTCCTCGATCCATGCGCTCAAGGGGCCGCACGGCAAGCAGCTGGAGATCTTCACATGGACCGTCGACACCGCCGACGGCGCACGACGCGTCGCGGACTTCGGTGTGGACGGCATCATCACGAACAAGCCCGACGTGGTCCGGGCTTCGCTGAACGAGCTCTGAGGCTCTCGACCGGAGCGCTCACCGGTGGCGCGGACGCCGCATGCGTCCGCGCCACCGGCGTTGTCAGTGGTGCGCCGTACGGTGGAGCGCATGGACAGCCATGGGCAGAACGAGCAGCGGGTGGTGTGGGCCGTCGTCGACAGCGACATCGGTCCATTGCTGCTGGCCGCGACCGACGAGGGCCTGGTCAACGTCGTCTTCCACGCCACGGAAGCGGTGCGCGACAAGGCTCTGGACCGGCTGGAGTCCCGGCTCGGCGCCGAGCCCGTCGAGGCACCCGACTCCCCGCTGCTGGCCGAGGCGATACTCCAGGTTCGGGCGTACTTCGCGGGTGACCGGCACGACTTCGAGCTGCCGCTGGACTGGTCCCTGATCTCCGGGTTCAACCGCCAGGTGCTGCACGAACTGGCGTCCGGCGTTCCGTACGGGAAGGTCGTGGGGTACGGCGACTTGGCCGGCCGCGTGGGTCAGCCGGGCGCGGCGCAGGCCGTGGGCATGGCCATGGGCGCCAATCCGCTTCCGGTCGTCGTGCCGTGCCACCGGGTCGTCGAGAGCGACGGCGGAATCGGGGGCTTCGGGGGCGGCCTGGAGACGAAGCGGAAGCTGCTGGCGCTGGAAGGGGTGCTGCCGGAGCCGCTGTTCTGAGGGTGTCCCGAGTTCGGAAGACCGGGTGGGAAAAAAGGGGGAGACTGCGCCGGTGACCACATCCTTCACGCGTGCGCACGCGTCCGGCACGGCGGGTTCACCATGAGCGCCGTCGAGCGGCAGACCGCCGTGGCTGTAAACGCGGAGGGGCTGCCGGCACTGCAGCGCCGTACGTCCGCTGTGCTCATCGCCAGTCAGATCCTGGGCGGACTAGGCGTCGCCACGGGCATCGCGCTCGCTGTCGTACTGGCCGAGGACATCAGCGGCACGGAGTCGCTGGCGGGACTCGCGCCCACCGCGACGGTCACGGGGACGGCGGTGCTCTCCATGCCGCTGGCCGCGCTGATGACCGCGCGCGGTCGTCGCCCGGGGCTCGTCCTGGCCTATCTCATCGGTGCCTTGGGCGCGGGCCTCTGCGTGATCGCAGCGGCCGTCGGCAACTTCCCGCTGCTGTTGCTCGGCATGGCGGCGTTCGGTGCGGCTTCCTCGGCGAATCTGCAGGCACGCTTCGCGGCCGCTGACCTCGCCGAGCCCCAGCGACGGGCCAGGGCCATCTCGAACGTCGTATGGGCCACCACCATCGGTGCGGTCCTCGGCCCCAACATCGCAGCGCCCGCGGGGCGCAGCGTCTCCGGGCTCGGCATACCGGAGACGGCGGGCCCCTTCCTGTGGGCGTCCGGGGTCTTCCTCCTCTCGGCGCTCGTGGTCGCCGTGCTGCTGCGGCCCGATCCTCTGCTCACCGCCCGCGCGCTCGCACCGGTCGAGGAGCAGTCCGCCGAGGCGCGCTCCATACGGGCCGGGCTGGACGCGGTGCGGGCCTCTGCGCGCGCCCGCCTCGCTCTGGTGACGGTGGCCGTCTCGCACACGGCGATGGTCTCGGTCATGTCGATGACGCCGGTCGACCTCGATCACCATGGCGCGAGCATCGATCTGATCGGACTGGTCATCAGCGGCCATATCGCGGGCATGTACGCGTTCTCGCCGATCATGGGGCGGTTGTCGGACCGGTTCGGGCGCTTCTCCGTGATAGGCCTCGCCGTGGGGCTGCTGGCCTGCGCGGCGCTGCTCGCGGGCACCGCGGGCGGCAGTCACTGGCAGAGTGCCGCCGGGCTCTTTCTGCTGGGCCTCGGCTGGTCGGCCGGCCTCGTCTCGGGCTCCGCACTCCTCACGGACTCCGTGCCCCAGCCCGCGCGCGCCGCCGCACAGGGGCTGTCCGATCTGACCATGAACGCCTCGGCGGGCGTCGGCGGCGCGGCAGCGGGCCTCATCGTCGCGCAGGCGGGCTACGGCTGGCTCAACCTCATCGCCGCGTGCCTGCTGCTGCCGCTCGGCGCGCTCGCACTGTTCACCCGGGGCAAGCGCAAGGCGGGATCATCGATATCCGAAGAACATCGCGAATCCGAAGCACCTCGCGACACCGACAGCTGAGCGGACTGTGTCCGCGACTACGCGGCGGACTCCGCCGTGCGCACAGCCAACGGCACCCGAAGTCACGGAGCCGAAGGGACGGCGACAGCCCGTCTGAGGCCCCCGCTCGTCCGACGTTCAAAAAGGGGTGTCCACGCCACGCGTGGACACCCCTTTCCCTGCCCGAGAGCTACTCGTGAACCTGAGAGCTACTCGTAGTGCCGTGCCTCGAAGATGTTTCCGTCCGGGTCACGGAAGTAGAAGCTGCGCTTGGCCATTCCGCGCGCGCCGAACGCGTCGTACGAGAAGTCCGAGACAGGGACGGCCCGCTCCTCGAGACGAGCGCGGAGCGCGTCGAAGTCCTCACCGGGGAGGGACAGGCATACATGGTTGACCGGGTGGCCGGCGCTTTCCGCCGCCCCGGGGACGGCGTCCATACGCGCGGCCAGCGGCAGGGGCGCGAGATCGAAGATGGTTTCCTCATTGAGGCGTACAGAGGGGAACGACACCGTCCCCACGGCGAAATCGGTGACCCTGAGCGGCTCCATGCCGAGCGTCTTCTCGTAGAAGTCGGCCGAGGCGACGGGGTCGCGCACCCAGAGGACGACGTGGTCGAGACGTATCGAGTTGTCCGTCATGCCTCCAGGCTGCTGCCCCCTTCCGGCCGCCGCAAGGGTTTGGAGGGACGGGCCGCCCGCCAGGGATGATGGGGAGAGCCGACAGACAGGAGGCACGCGCGTGCTGGTGTCCGAAGAGGTACGGGAGGCGCTCGCTGAGCACCGGCCGGTGGTGGCCCTGGAGTCCACGATCATCGCCCATGGGCTGCCGCGCCCACGCAACCTCCAGGTGGCACTGGAACTGGAGGAGGCCGTACGCCAGGAGGGGGCCGTTCCCGCGACGATCGCCGTCCTGGACGGGCAGCCCCAAGTGGGTCTCGACAAGGATCAGCTGGAGCGGGTCGCGAACGAGGACGGCATCCGCAAACTCGGCCATCGCGATCTGCCACTCGCCGTCGCCACGCGAGCGAGCGGGGCGACCACGGTGTCCGCGACGGCACTGCTGGCCGCGCGGGCAGGCGTCCGCGTGTTCGCGACGGGCGGCCTCGGTGGCGTGCACCGGGAGTGGACGGTCACTCAGGATGAGTCCGCCGACCTGGGCCTTCTTGCGCGTACCCGGATCACGGTGGTGTGCGCGGGCGTGAAGTCCATCCTGGACGTGCCGGCGACCCTGCAGCGTCTGGAGACACTGGGCGTCGCGGTCGCCGGGTACGCAACGGGGCGCTTTCCCGGCTTCTATCTGTCCGACTCGGGGCATCCGGTGGACTGGACGCTGGAGTCACCCGCCGAGGTCGCGGCCGTGATGCGCGCACAGGACGTGCTCGACGGGCCCGAGTCGGCCTTGATCGTCGCGAATCCCGTGCCCGAGGCGGAGCAGCTCGATCCCGAGCTCCACGCGCGCGTGCTGGCCGACGCACTACAGGCGTGCGAGGCGGAGGGCGTGACAGGCCAGGCGGTCACGCCGTTCTTGCTCGACTATCTGGTCCGGCACACGGACGGGGCGTCGCTGAGCGCCAATCTGGCGGCCGTACGCGGCAACGTACGGCTTGCGGGGCGGATCGCGGCGGCCTGGGCCGGGGCGTGACCGGGGCGGGCGAAATCGGGGTCGGGGTCGGGGTCGGGGTCGGGGCCGGCGGGAGCATGAGGGAGCCGGGCTGGGGCGCGACGAGCCCGTATCGACGTGAACCTCGTGACGGAGCCCTTCTTGTCGTCGGCGATGTCGTCACGGACGTCGTCGCCCAGTACCGCGGACCGCTCGCCTCCGGCACCGATACGGCCGCCGCCATCCGGACCGTGCCGGGCGGCGCGGGCGCCAACGTCGCATGCTGGGCGGCCCATTGGGGCTGTGCGGAGGTGCGGCTCCTGGGCCGGGTGGGCGCCGACGCCGCCGCGTGGCACGAGAGGGAGCTGACCGCCTCGGGGGTGCGTCCTCACCTGGTCGTCGATCCTGCGGCGCCGACGGGGACGGTGATCTGCCTGGTGGACACGGGTGCTTCGGCGGAGCGTACGTTCCTCACGGACAGCGGCGCCTCCCTGCGGCTCGACCCCGACGACTGGTCGCCGTCGCTACTCGACGGCGTCGCGTGGCTACACCTGTCGGGCTACCTGTTCTTCTCCGAGTCGTGCCGGGCGCTGGCGGCGGTGGCTCTGGAGTCGGCACGCGCGCGTGGTGTGCCGGTGAGTGTGGACCCCGCGTCGGCGGGGTTCCTCACGGAACTGGGCGTGGACAGGTTCCTCTCGCTCGCCGAGGGGATCGACGTACTGCTGCCGAGCCGGGACGAGGCCTGCCTGCTCACCGGGCTGCCCGATACCGCGGACGCGGCGGCCAAGTTGAGCCGCCACGTCCCGCTGGTGGTGGTCAAGCATGGCGGCGCCGGGGCTCTGGTGGCCGAGTCGGGCACCGTACGGGATCTCGTCCCGGCGACGCCCGCGGCTCCCGTGGACACGACGGGAGCCGGGGACGCGTTCACCGGCGCCTTCCTGGCCGCCCTGCTCTCGGGCAGCCGGCCCGGGGAAGCGGCAGCACAGGGGTGTCGAGCGGGGGCGCTCGCGGTGGAGCGGGTGGGCGGGAGGCCTCAGAGGGGGATGGACGGGCCGAGGACGGTCCCGTAACGGGCCGAAGGGGCACATGGTGGCCACTCTCCCGCCAACTCCCGCTCCGGAACTACGGCTTGCGCCCCCACGCCGAGATCAGCGGTGCCGTGGCCAGGTCCATGGCGCCTGCCGCCACATTCGCCAGGTGGCGGTCGATGTCCTGGGCAGTGACTTGGCCCGCCTCGACGAGCTGGTCGCGGACCTGGTGGACCGTCGCGGATTCCAGGGCGGCGCAGGCGGGCGAGGTGATCGGGAAGTACGCGTCCGCCTCCACCTGTCGCAGTCCGGCCTCGCGAAGCAGCCGCGGAAGCCGACGGCCGTACGCGAGATCGGCGCCGCGTTCGGCGAGCAACTGGCGGAAGGCGTGGCGCAGCCGGCTGGCCAGCTGCTGCTCGGTGCCGCGTTCGTCGGGCCAGAGCAGCGGTTGCAGTGAGGGGTCGGCGTCCTCGACCAGAAGCCGTCCGCCGGCCCGCAAGGCTCTGATCATCGACTGCAACGCCCGTTCCCTCTGCGGCACATGGGACAGTACGAGCCGGGCGTGCACCAGGTCGAAGCCCTCGCCCGGCGGCTCGTCCACGCCCACGTCGTGCACTCGCACCTCGACCGGCGCCCGGGTGGCCGAGGCCGCCCACGAGGTGTCGATGTCGGTCGCGACGACCCGTCCGGTGGGGCCGACCTTCTTGGCCAGCCAGGACACCACGGATGTGCCGCCCACGCCGACCTCCCAGCAGCGCCAGCCGGATCCGATGCCGAACTGCTCGATGTGGCGGAACGTCGTGGGGTCGAAGAGGGTGGCGAGGGCATCGAAGCGCTGCCCGGCCTCGGTCTGTCGGTTGTCGAGAAGATACCCGTCGGTTCGCGTCATGGGGGAATCATCCCAGTTGTCCGTCTTATCCGTGACCGGTGACGCTCCCGTCGGTCACATATCAGGACTACCGGAGCACACGCCAGGGCACTGGATCGGAGTGTTCCGTTCCCACAGGCTTTCTTCACCGTCGAAGCGGCCTGGCAGACTGGCCGCTGCAGGCGCAGAGTGCGGCGCGAGGAGATCCACGAGGAGATTCCAGATGTCGATGGCAGGGAATCTGCGGAAGGTCACGGGCCTTGACAGGGTCGGCGGCCTTCGCAAGGTGGCGCGGTTGGCACGGCGGCGTCCCCGTGTGGACCTGAGTCACCCGGCCCGGTCCCCGCTGGGCTCCGCGGTGGTGAACTGCGTGGCGTACGAGAACGGGACGAGAGTGCCCGGCGGTCGCGATCTCGTCGAGACGGTGGAGCAGGTCAGCAAGGCCGACGACGGTTTCGTCTGGCTCGGGCTGCACGAGCCGACGGAAGTGGAGTTCGCGGGCATCGCCGAGCTCTTCGACCTGCATCCGCTGGCGGTCGAAGACGCGGTGGACGCGCATCAGCGCCCGAAGCTGGAGCGGTACGGCGAGACGCTGTTCGCGGTGCTCAAGACGGTCTGCTACGTCGATCACACCGAACTGACCGCGACCAGCGAGGTGGTGAACACCGGCGAGATCATGGTGTTCGTCGGCCACCACTTCGTGATCACGGTGCGGCACGGCCGGCATGGTTCCCTGGGCCCGCTCCGCGAGGAGCTGGAGGCCGATCCCCAGCAGCTCGCCAAGGGACCGGCCGCGGTGCTGCACGCGATCGCGGACCATGTGGTCGACGACTATTTGAACGTCATCGACTCGGTGCAGGCGGACATCGACCAGGTCGAGACGGATGTGTTCGCGGAGAGCGGCGCTCGGGCCGACCCTGGGCGCATCTACCAGCTCAAGCGTGAACTCCTCGAGCTGAAGCGGGCAGTGGCGCCCCTGAGCCGCCCGCTCATGGATCTCGCCACCCGGCCGATACGGGTGGTCGATCCGGAGATACAGGCGTACTTCCGGGACGTCTCCGACCATCTGCTGCGGGCGACCGAGCAGATAGCCGCGTTCGACGAGCTGCTCAACTCGATTCTGCAGGCGCACCTCGCGCAGGTCAGCGTCGCGCAGAACGAGGACATGCGGAAAATCACGGCATGGGCGGCGCTGATCGCCGTGCCGACGATGGTCTGCGGTGTGTACGGCATGAACTTCGAACACATGCCGGAGCTGCACTGGAGGTTGGGTTACCCCTTGACGCTCGGTGTGATCGCCACTGCGTGCTTCGTTCTGTACCGGGGGTTCAAGCGCAACGGCTGGCTGTGACACCGGCTCTGACGCTCCTCGTCCGGCACGGCCGACCGGACGAGAGCGGGTTCCCGGTAGCGCGGGATCTCGGTGGCGCGGGATCTCGGCGTCAGCGTGTGGCGGTCCTCGCGTAGACGCTCTCGGCCCAGTGCGCGAGCTGTTCTTCCGTCAGATGCGCGGCCAGGTCGGCCTCGCTGATCATTCCGACCAGACGCTTGTTCTCGATGACAGGAAGGCGGCGGATCTGGTGCCCCTGCATTTCGCCGAGCACTTCGCTGACATCGGCGTTCGCGTCGATCCAGCGCGGTGTGCCCTGGGCCATCTCGCCCGCGGTGACGCGTGCCGGGTCGTGGCCCATGGCCACGCAGCCCACCACGATGTCGCGGTCCGTGAGGATGCCGCAAAGCCGTTCGTTCTCGTCGCTGATGGGCAGCGCGCCCACATTGAGCTCGCGCATCAGCTGGGCGGCGCGGTCCAGGGTCTCGTGGGCGGGGATCCACTGGGCGCCGCGGTGCATGATGTCTCCGGCAGTGGCCATGAAGTACCTCCCGATGCCGGCGGGCCGGCGCGGCGCGGGGACGCACCGCTAGTCCCGGCGCCCTACATTCTCGCCGGGCGCAAGGCGATACGCACCCGCAAGGGCCCGGAGTACGGCGACCCTGCCGACGCCCCGCCCGGCATCAGTCCCAGCAGGTCACGATCCGCTCCGGGAGAACTCGGGTGATCATCAGGACCTCGTCGTTCTTCTCCGCTGGGGGGTCGATACCGAGGTTGCCCAGAGCCACTCGCCGAGGTCAGCCGTTCCATGCCGGGTGTCGTGGGTCGTCCGCGCGCACCAGGACGTCGGCTGTGTCGCCCGGAGCCGCCTCGCTCTCGTAGCGCTCGTACGCGGGAAGCGTCCAGTGCTCGCTTTCGGGGGTGCGTCGGCGCAGGGCGCTCGGAGAGAGGCGTATGTGGACGGTGAAGTCGAACGGGAACCAGTGTCGCAGTAGCAGCGGGCCGTGCAGCAACAGTAGGGCGCCGGGCGGGAGTTGGACGTGAGGGCTGCGGGTGGCGCGGTCGGCGATGGGGTCCCAGAGGTCGGGCAGGACGCGGCCGTCGCCGCCGGGATCCAGCGGGCCGAAGACCTCGCGCCACAGGGCGCCCGTGTCGAACCAGCCGTCGTAGTACGCCTCGACGTCCCGGTGGCCGTGCTCGAACCGGAGCGACGCGGGGCGCACGAAGCCCTCCGTGGCGACGACGAGGGCGGGCCGGCCGCGCAGGCGCAAGGCTTCGGCCACGCGTTCGGCGAGATCGCCGGGGTGGGCGGCCGGGGCTCCGTCGAAGGCGATGCGCGGCCAGGGGCTGCCGTCGTCCGGCTTCAGGTCGAGCAACCGCTCGGCGAGGAGGTCGCCGAGCCGTTCCCAAGTGATCGCTTCGAGTCGCACAGGGCCATCATGCCGCGCGGGCGATTCGCGACGGAGCCGCACATCGATACAGCCCCGCGCCCCTGACAGGGCCGAGCGCTTCGCGTATGCCCCCGAGTCACTCGGCGATGGTGACCCTGGTCGTGCCGGACTTCACTTGTGGTGACAGGGAGTGGCAGGCAGGATCTTTCAACATACGGGAGTTGTCATGATCGATGGACCGTACTTCGTGCTGACGGTGCTGGGTGTGCTCGGCACGGGGCTGGTGGCCGGAGTCTTCTGCGCGTTCTCGACGTTTGTGATGAGAGGGCTTGCCGCGCTGCCGCCGGCACAGGGCGTTGCCGCGATGAAGTCGATCAATGTGACGGCGTTGACGCCGGCCTTCATGGCCGTGTTCGTCGGGTCGGCCGTACTGTGCGCGGTGCTCGCGGTGGTCACGTTCGTGCTGTGGCCGGACGAGGGCACGGTGGAGTTGCTGCTCGGCAGTGCGCTGTATCTGTTCGGCTGCTTCGGGGTCACGATGGTCGCGAATGTCCCGCGCAACGAGAAGTTGGCCACGATGGATCCGGGGACCCGGGAGGCCGCCGCGTACTGGCGCTCGTATGTGAGCGAGTGGACGACGTGGAACCACGTCCGCATGATCGCGTCCGCCGCCGCGGCGATCTCGTACGTGCTGGCACTCGCCTGAGGCGCTGAGGCAGAGGCGCTGAGGCAGAGGTGCGTGCGCCGGCGCACGCACTGAGGCGTACGCGCCGCGGGCGACGTATCGTGGCGGAAAGAGTCTGCCGCAAGGCCCTGCGCACTCCGCCCTCCGGACCCGGCCCGCCGCCCCGGAGGCCGGAAGCCGTACGGGCCCCGTTCGCGTATGTAAGGGAAGACGGCCATGGCCGATCCCAAGGGTTTCCTCAACGCCTCCCGCAAGGACTGGCCGCGCCGCCCCGTCGAGGAACGGGCCCGTGACTGGGACGAGGTGTACGTTCCCGGCGCGCTGCTGCCCATCATCCGCACGCAGGCCGACCGCTGCATGGACTGCGGAATCCCCTTCTGCCACGAGGCCTGTCCGCTCGGCAATCTGATCCCCGACTGGAACGACCTGGTCTCGCGCGACGACTGGCGCGCGGCGAGCGATCGCCTGCACGCCACGAACAACTTCCCCGAGTTCACCGGCCGGTTGTGCCCCGCGCCCTGCGAGGCGGGCTGTGTGCTGGCGATCAACCAGCCCGCGGTCACCATCAAGAACGTCGAGGTCGCGATCGCCGACCGGGCCTGGGAGGAGGGCTTCGCGCCGCCGCGACCGCCGGACCGGCTCTCGGGGCGTACGGTCGCGGTGATCGGCTCGGGACCTGCCGGCCTTGCCGCGGCGCAGCAGTTGACGCGGGCCGGGCACACCGTCGCCGTGTACGAGCGGGACGACCGGCTCGGCGGGCTGATGCGGTACGGGATACCCGAGTTCAAGATGGAGAAGCGGCATCTGGAGCGGCGGCTCGAGCAGATGCGGGCAGAGGGAACCAAGTTCCGGACGTCGACCGCCGTCGGCCGGGACATCGATGCCGCCGGGCTACGGACCCGTTACGACGCCGTCGTGCTCACCGTGGGCGCCACGGCCTGGCGTGAACTCCCCGTACCGGGGCGCCAGTTGGATGGCATACACCAGGCGATGGAGTATCTGCCGTTGGCCAACCGGGTGTGCGAGGGGGACATGAAGGCCTCCCCTCTGTCCGCGGCCGGCAAGCATGTCGTGATCGTCGGCGGCGGCGACACAGGGGCCGACTGCCTGGGCACGGCGATACGCGAGGGCGCCGCGTCCGTGACCCAGCTCGACATCTATACGCAGCCGGGCACGGAACGCGACGAGGACACCGAGCCTTGGCCGACGTACCCGAAGATCTACCGGCTGTCGGCCGCGCATGAGGAGGCCCGCGAGCTGCGGACGGCGCCCTCGGCGGACGCCGACGCGCGGCTCTTCGCGGCGTCCACGCTCCGCTTCACCGGCGATGCGAACGGGCATGTACGCGCGCTGCACCTGGTCGAGGTCGACGCCGAGCGCCGGCCCGTCCCCGGCACTGGACGCCGACTCCCCGCCGACCTCGTCCTGCTCGCCCTCGGTTTCTCGGGCCCCGACCGCTCCGACGGCCTGGTCGACCAGCTCGGCCTCGGTCTCGACCCCCGTGGCACGATCACCCGCGACGCCGACTTCGCGACCAACGTCCCCGGCGTGTACGCCGCCGGGGACGCCGCGCGCGGCCAGTCCCTGATCGTGTGGGCCATCGCGGAGGGCCGAGCGGTGGCGGCGGCGGTCGACCGTCAACTGACGGGGAGTTCACGGCTTCCGGCGCCGATAGGGCCGTACGACCGGCCGATGACGGTGTGAGACAACACCAGGGACACCCGCGTCAGCGTTCGTCCGTGCCCGCCACCTTTGCTGTCGACAGGGCGATCCGGTTCCAGGTGTTGATCGCGAAGATCAGTGCCAGGACCTGGGCGAGTTCCTGCTCGTCGAACTGGGCGGCGGCCCGCGCGTAGACGTCGTCCGGGACACCGCGGTCGGCCACCAGCGTCACCGCCTCCGTCAGCGCGAGCGCCGCCTGTTCCCGCTCCGTGAAGAAGTGCCGGGCCTCGCGCCACACCGCGACCATGTGCAGCCGGTCCTCGCTCTCGCCCGCCCTGCGCGCGTCGTTGGTGTGCATGTGGAGGCAGTACGCGCAGTGGTTGAGGTGCGAGGCGCGGATCTGGATCAGCTCGACGAGGGCCGGGTCGAGCCCCTCGCGGGCGGCGGCGTCGAAGCCGATGAGGGCCCGGAAAGCCTTCCGGGCGGACTTCGCGAAGTCGAGGCGAACGTTTTTGGACACCGCGTCCCCGTTCACCGCCTTCGTCGCATTCGCCGTGCTCGCCGTGCTCGCCGTGTTCACCATGTCCGTCTCGTTCATCGCGTTCGTCGTGTTCGTCGTCATGACCACGAAACTACGGCTCGGAAAGACCCTCTGTAGGGTTCATTTTCATGGCGGAATCGTGGGTCAATTTGGCGGAGCGCATCGGCGCCGATCTGCATCTGGAACTGGAGCTGTCGGGCCAGAGAGGTCGTCGCGCCACTCTCATCCGCGCCCTGCGCGAGGCCGTGCGAAGCGGCCGTCTCGCCCCGGGCACCCGCCTGCCCCCGTACCGCTCACTGGCCGCCGATCTCGGCGTGGCCCGCAACACGGTCGCCGACGCCTACGCCGAACTCGTCGCCGAGGGCTGGCTGACCGCGCGCCAGGGCTCGGGAACCCTGGTCGCCATGGGGGTACCGCCCACGCCCTTAAGGCAGTGGGGGAGCGCCGAACCCCTGCAACGTGCCGCGCGCACGCCCAAGAAGGCACCTCCACGCGTGCGTGGACCACGACACGACTTGCGGCAGGGCACTCCGGACGTGTCGGTGTTCCCGCGTACGGCCTGGCTCGCCTCGTATCGGCGGGCCTTGCAGCAGGCGCCCAACGAAGCGTTCGGGCCGGGAGACCCTGCCGGCCGTCGCGAACTACGGGAGGCGCTCACGGAGTACCTGGCACGCGCGCGTGGCGTACGCACCGAGCCGGGCCGCATTGTGATCTGCTCCGGTTTCGCACACGCGCTGCGGCTCCTCTTCGGCGGCGCCGGAGGCGGGGTGCTCCAGGGCCCGCTGGCCGTCGAGGCGTACGGGTTGCCCTTCCACCGCGAGTTGCTGGCAGCGGCAGGCGTACGGACGCTCCCGCTGCCCCTCGACGAAGACGGCGCCCAGGTCGAGGAGTTGGGCAAGGAGCGGGCTGTACTGCTCACGCCGGCACACCAGTTCCCGACCGGTGGGCCCCTGCATCCCTCGCGCCGCGCCGCCGTGATCGACTGGGCACGCGCGCGTGGCGGGGTGATTCTGGAGGACGACTACGACGGGGAGTTCCGCTACGACCGCAAGCCCGTGGGCGCAGTTCAGGGTCTGGACCCGGAGCGGGTCGTCCACATCGGCTCGGTCAGCAAGAGCCTGTCGCCAGCGCTCCGGCTGGGCTGGATGGTCCTTCCGGAGCGATACGTCGATGCCGTACTGGAGGCGAAGGGCGAGCGTGAGGCGTGGGTGAGCGTCCTCGACCAGCTGACGCTCGCGGACTTCATCGTCTCCGGGGCGTACGACCGTCATGTGCGGCGCATGCGGCAGCGGTACCGGACGCGACGGGACCGTCTCGTCGTCGCGCTCGCCGCCCACGCACCGCACATCGAGGTCACCGGGATCGCGGCCGGGCTCCACGCGGTGCTACGGCTGCCGCCCGGAAGCGAGCAAGCCGCCGTCAGAGCCGCCCACTGGCAGGGACTGGCCCTGGACGGGCTCGCCGAGTTCCGGCACCCGGAGGCAGCCGTCTCGGCGCCCGTTGGGCCGGGCGGACCGGACGGACCGGACGGGCTGGTCGTCGGCTATGCGACGCCTCCGGAGCATGCGTACGGGGCCGCGCTGGAGGCGTTGTGCGCGGCGCTGCCGCCCGGGTAAGTGGCCACATCGGGCAGGTGGCCGAAGAGTCGCGTCGGCGACAACCGGCCCACCGCTGTGCGGCGGCCCGCCGCACCCTCGCGGTCGGGCCGCCGTCGATCGAGCAGTTCTACACCTTGATAGGGGACTCAAAGGACAACGAATAATGGACAACTGACAACGGAGTTGGTGAACAAGGGCCTCAGGACAGCAGGAAGTCCGCCTCCCCCGCCTTGGCCCCCTGAATGAACGCCGTCATCTCGCCGGGAGTGTAGATGAGGGCGGGTCCGTCCGGATCCGCCGACTGACGGACCGCGATACGGCCGTCGGCGAGCTTCATCGCCTCCAGGCAGTTGCCGCCGTTGCCCCCGCTCCAGGGCTTGTGCCAGCCTTCGCTGCCCAACTCCCGTGCGGGCATGCCGTTGTAGATGCGCCCGTTGTGAACCCGGGACTTGATGCGAGTCATTCACAGCTCCTTGCGGAGATCCAGCAAGATCTCGTTCGTGCGATGTGCTGTGGCGGCCTGCGCCGCCATGCGGTCCATGACCTCGAGATGAGTGGCCACCTCGGCACGCGCGTCCAGGTAGACGGCGCCGGTCAAGTACTCGCTGTAGACCATGTCCGGCAGTTCGGGCACGGCAAATCGGAAGAGCACGAAGGGCCCGTACGTGCCCGCGTGCGGCCCCGAGGAGAACGGGGCGATCTGCAGCGTCACGTTCGGCAGTTTCGTGACCTCGAGCAGCTTGTCGATCTGGGCGCGCATCATCTCGGGGCCGCCGACGGGCCGGCGCAGGGCCGTCTCGTCCATCACGACCCAGAAGCGTGGCGCGTCCTCACGTGTGAGCAGCTCCTGGCGTTGCATACGCAGCGCCACATGTCGCTCTATGTCCTCGGGTCTCGTCTGGCCGATGGCGCCGGACTCCATAACGCCATAGGCGTACTCCTCGGTCTGCATCAGGCCGGGCACGAAGTGGGGTTCGTAACTGCGGATGAGGTTGGCCGCGCCCTCCAGGCTGACGTACATGGAGAACCAGCCCGGCAGGATGTCGTGGAACCGCTGCCACCAGCCTGGCTGGTTGGCCTCCTCGGCGAGCATGACGAAGGCGTCGGCCTCTTCGTCGGAGACGCCGTACGCCTTCAACAGGAGCTGAAGGTACGGGATCTTGAGGGCGACCTCGGCCATCTCCATGCGGCGGACGGTGGCGGCCGTGACGCGCAGTATGCGTGCCGCCTCCTCGCGCTTGAGCCCCGCGCGCTCCCGCAGGTCCAGCAGTCGCCGTCCGAGGACGACCTGACCGACCGTCGGCGCGGACCGCGGCTCGCTCACGTCCACCTCCACATAGTCCTGAACAGCCCGGGCGGCGCCCGGTGGGTACCCGGCGAGTACCCAACAGACGCCGCGTCACGTGCTGTTGCGATGCAGTGTGCCATGGCCCTCTCCGCATAGAACACTGCACTCTGCAATTTTCAGAGTGACTCTTGCCAAGTGTTCACGGCGGGGAGATAGTGGCAAGCGTGACTCCGCCTTCGTCGTTAAGAGCAGACGCCGCAGATGCCGCCGGGAGCCGGTTCGGTCTCGGCGCCGCCGATGCGGCTGCCGAGCGCCGGTTCCGTTTCGAGCTGGCCGCGCATCCGGGTTCCGCCTCGCAGGCCAGGCGCCTGACGCGCGCCCGGCTTTCGGGGTGGGCCGTCTGCGAGGACATCTGCGACATGGCGGAGTTGGTCGTCTCCGAGCTGGTCACCAACGCGGTCGTGCACACGGCGAGCCGCCAGGTGGTGTGCGAACTGCACGACGGCGACGACCAGTTGCGAATAGCCGTACGCGACGAGGGGTGCGCGACGGGTGAGCCCCACCCTTCGCCACAGCGCCCCGAGGAGGAGCACGGGAGGGGACTGCTTCTCGTCGCTGCGGTGTGCAGCGCCTGGGGCGCCCAGGATTCCGGACCCGGACTGCTGGTCTGGGCGGACCTGCCGCGCTCGGCGAACAACGGCGCCGAGCCGCGGTCGGACCTGGGCTGGAGTGCGAGGAGCCGGCCGGCCCCAGCCGGCTCCTCGCGAACCGGCTCCGCCTTGACCGGGGCGGACGGCCCTTCGGCAGGGCACTGGTTCTGAATCGTTTCGAAGACGTTCGAAAACTTGAGAACGGACGGGGCTGAATGGGTGTGAGGGCTACGTCGGCCGGTGTGCCTGGGGTGCTTCACCTGGACACACTGGTTCGTCTGCGTCATTCGCTACGGGCGCCGTCCGGGGCGGGGGCGCTGCGCCGCCTCACCGTCCCGGAGGGTATGCAGGCGCCACTCGGCTGCGACGCGGTGGCGATGCCCGCGCGATTCGGCCCCCCGCTGATGTCCCGGCTACCTCGCGTCGGCTGCGTATACGCCGACGCTTCCCAGTGGTGGTGGCTGCTCCCGGCCGACTCCGACGTCTCCCTGGAGTGGCCTTCACCCGCGCACTACGCGACGGGAGCGGTAATCCCGGGCACGCCCGCACTCCCCCTCCCAGACCTGATCCACAAGCCGGACGGCAAGCTTCCGTACACACCGCCGATCCCGCTGTACCTGGCGCTGTGCCGGGTCACGGGGACGACGCCGGTGTGGTCGAAGGCTGTCCGAGCCTGATCATGGCCCGGCGGACAACCGCCGGGCCAGGTGCGCCCTTCAGGGGCGAGTGGCTGCATCAATTTGCGACTCCCCCGCCCACTCACTCGGCGCGGTCCACGACCACCAGGAAGGCATCGGAGGTCAGGTCCATAACGACCTCGGCCTGCTGCCCCTCCAGGCGGCAAGCCTGCGCGAACTCCTCCGCCGGCCAAGAACCCCGAGGCCCACCAGCCGGAAAGCGCCCAAGCACCGTTCGCCCGTTCACCTTGCACCTCCATGTAGCGCTGCTCCCGTAGAAGCGCTGTTCTCCTAGAGTTAATAAACGCCAACGATGAGGGAAACGGATCGCTGAGTAACCGTACTGAGACGTAGCTGACACTCGGTTACTGCCTCAGTGTGAGTGATCTCTCAGCTTTCGTGACGTTTCGTGTCAGTCTTCCTACTCCTAGTGATATCGGATCCTTTTCACACCCGCCCCGTGCTCCCCGCCTCACGCCCGCCCGGCGCCCTCAGGCGTCGTAGTCCTGGATCTTCCTGCCATGGCTCCGGTCGATCAGCGACGGCACCCGTTCCCCCAGCTGATCCACGATCCCCGCCACATCGAGCGTCAGCAGCTCCCGGTCGCGCATGAGGACCCGCCCGTCGACGATCGTCGTGCGTACGTCACTGGAGCGGGCGCTGTGCACAAGTGCGGCGGGAAGGTCGTGCACAGGCTGGGTGTGCGGCCCGGAGAGGTCGACGAGGATGATGTCGGCCTTTCGCCCCGGGGCAAGGCTGCCGACGGACTCCCCGAGTCCGACCGCCCGCGCACTCTGCAGCGTCGCGTGATGCAGGGCCTGCCGCGCGGTGAGCCAGCGCGGGTCACCCTCCGTCGACTTCTGCACCAGCGCGGTGAGGGCCATTGCGTCCCATACATCCAGGGAACTGTTCGAGGCGGCACCGTCCGTGCCGAGCCCGACGGGGATGCCGAGTTGCCGCAGGGCGCGTACCGGCGTGGTGGTGGGCCAGGCGAACTTGAGGTAGCCGCGCGGCGCGCTGGCCACGGCCACGCGTCCCGTGGCGCCGGCGAGGACGGGCAGGTCGCGCTCCACGATGCCCGTGCCGTGAGCGATGAGCAGGCCGACGTCGAGGAGCCCGGCTCCCTGAAGGATCTCGATCGGTGTGCGGCCGTGCCGGGCCAGGCTGGTGTCGGTCTGGTCGCGGTTCTCGGCAGCGTGGATGTGCACCAACAGTTCGTGCTCGCCGGCGAGTTGAGCGGTGGCGGCGAGGTCGGCGTCGTCCACGGTGTACGGGGCGTGTGGGGCGAGCGAGGTGGTGATGCGGCCGTCGGCTCCGCCTCGCTGTCGTAGCGCGAAGTCCAGTGACCGCTCGCGCCCTTCGGCCCCCTGCGAGGAGAAGTAGGCCTCTCCGAGATTGGCGCGCATCCCGCAGCCGGCCACCACGGCGGCGACGGTGTCCATGGAGAAGTAGTGGTCGGCGAAGCAGGTGACACCGCCCCGGATCATCTCGGCGCAGGCGAGCCCGGCGCCCAACTCCACGTCCTTGTCGGTGAGGTTGGACTCGATGGGCCAGATGACGTCGTTGAACCACTCCTCGAGAGGCAGGTCCTCGGCGATGCCGCGCAGCGCGACCATCGGTGCGTGCGTATGGCAGTTGACCAGGCCGGGCATAGCGATCTGGCCGCGCGCGTCGATGCGTTCGGCCGCGGGGGTGTCAGCCAAGTCGTCGGTCGTCACGGTCTCGATGAGCCCGTCCCGTACGACGATGGTGGCGTCCTCGACGAAGTCGATCTGTTCATGATCGTCGTGCACGAGGGCGGTGCATCCGGTGATGATGAGATCGGCGGCGTTCTTCGCGTCGGGCGATGTCATCACGCCACGGTACGACGGGGTCGTACGACCGGGTGACGTGAACCGTGCATCCGGTCCTCGCCCTGTCGCCGCAAGGGTTCGGCGCGCACTCTGGCGTCACCGAAGCCCCGTCGTCGAACCCCGTCACGTCTCGACCGGCAGTGCTCCCCGGAAGGAGCCCGCATGCTTCTCGGCACCTGGAATCTGGAGAATCTGTATCGGCCCGGCGGCCGGTTCGGACCGAGGAACGAGGCCGCGTACAAGGCGAAGCTCACCGCTCTGTCCTCGATGATCACGGACCTGGACCCCACACTGCTCGGTGTGCAGGAGGTCGGCGACCCGGCGGCGCTGCGGGATCTGGCCGACATGCTGGAGGGCGACTGGCACATCGCGCTCTCGGAGCACCCGGACGGCCGCGGCATCAGGGTCGGCTTCCTCAGCCGCCCCGCACTGCGGGTACGGGCCGACACGAACGCCTTCCCCACTCCGCTGCGGCCCGTGCAGGGTGACGACGACGGCGAGCCGGTGGATCGTGCGGGCCGCGGTTTCCTGGCGGTGGAGGTTGCCATGGGGGCGATGACCCTGACGGTGGCGGTGTGCCACTTGAAGTCGAAGCTGCTGACGTATCCGGGCGGACGGTTCCAGCCGCGGGACGAGGGCGAGCGGGCGCGCTATGGCGCGTACGCCCTCTATCGGCGGGCCGCCGAGGCCACGACGCTGCGCGCGCTCGCCGACGAGTTCCTCGACGGCAAGGGCAGAGAGCGCAACGTGGCCGTTGTCGGCGACCTGAACGACGAGGTCGCCGCCGCCACGACCCAGATCCTCCAGGGCCCGCCGGGTTCCGAGATCAAGACCCCCGGCTTCGAACGCCCCGACAAGGGCGACGCGTCCCGCCTGTGGAACATCGCCCCTCTCATCGACGAGAAGCAACGATTCTCCCGAGTGCACGCCGGCCGCCCTGAGCTGATCGACCACATACTGGTCAGCCGCCTCCTCCTCGACCATGTGACCGGTGCGGGGACCGGGGCTCCGGCCCAGGAGGTCACCACGCTGGCGTCGGTGGGCGATGATCCGAGTGCGCGCCGGGACGAGGCGGGGTCGGATCATGCTCCGGTGTGGGCGCGAATACGGGTGTGAGGCCACGGGTGTGAAGGCTTCCTCGCGCTTCCTCGGATCACGTGGCGTTCCCTCCGTACCGGAATCAGCAGGCAGTCGGTCAGGCCCGTACGAGATGAGTCGGGTCGTACGAACTGATCAGGCGCTCAGATTCAGAGCGTTCGCCGACCGGTCGTCCTCCGAAGTGAGCCCCGCACGCTCCCGCTGCTCGACGAGTTCGTCGAGCAGGGTGGCGAGACGTTCGGTGTGCTGAGGGGTGAGCTGTCCCGTGTCGTCGAGGTGGACGGCGCATGCGGTGGTCGTGTCCACGAGGCGTTCGAGCGTGGCCGCCACCTCGTCGGTGCCTTCCGTGTGCCGTGCCAGGGTGGGGAGTTCGGCGGAGGCGCGGTCGATCGCGGCACGGGCCTCGGCCAGCGTCCGGTAGGCCTCGCGGCGCAGGGCCCAGCGTGCCGCCCGGTCGTCGGCCCCGCTCAGCACCTGCGCCAGATACGCGTGCGCCGCGTCGGTCGCCCGCCCAAGGCGGGCACGTACGTTCCCGCCGCGCTGCCCCGGCGCCGGCAGATGCCCGACGAGCAGCACGATCGCGCAGGCCAGCAGCGTCTCGCCGATCCGGCTCCAGGAGGCCTGCGGTTCGCCGCCGACCATGACGAGCGAGAGCACCAGCACGGTGATGACGGCGGTCTGGGCGGCGAAGTGCCGAATGGCGACCGGGATCAGCGCCCCGCTGACGGCCACGAGCACCACGAGCCCTTCCGGCGCGGGAAGCACCGCCGCGAATCCGGCGAACAGGACGGCGCCGAGCACAGTCCCCGCGGCCCGGCACAGCACACGTGAGACGAGCGGCCCGAGATCGGGCTTGACGAGGAAGACTGCGGTGGCCGGGAGCCAGTACCAGTGCACATGGTGCAGCGCCTGCGCGACGGCGGCACTCGCGCCGAAGCTCAGCGCCACCCGGAGCCCGTACTCGCGGCCTCCGGCGCCGGTGACCGTGCGCAGGAGGGCCTTGGCGCGGACGGGACGTAGATGCAGACCATGGCGCGCGGTCTGCTGGGCGCCGAGGTCGATGGGGCCGCTGGAACCCTTGGGTGCACTCTTCCTGCCGCCCCGGTCGAAGGCCTCGGCCGCGTGCAGCAGAGCGTCGTCGAGGGCCCGCAGCCCCGGTACGGAACGGGCGGGTGCGGGCAGCGGCCCACAGGCCTCTCCCGTCCGTACGGCCACGGCGAGCCGTCGCGGACCGTCCGCGGCGCGCGCGGGCAGGGCGTCCCCGGACCAGGCGAGCGCGGTCGCAGCCTCGGCGAGGGGCAGCGCGGCGGCGTACTGCGCCCGCAACCGCCGCTCGGCTGCGGAACTGGCGTACCGCCGCAGCCGCGGCCCCGCGAGGGCGTCCTGCGCGTGATCGAGCGCGGCGGTCAGCGCGGCACGCCGGGCCATGGCCTGCTCACCACCCACGGCAGCGAGCAGCGCGGCGACGGCCTCGTACACGGAGGCGACGGCTTCCCGCTCCCCGTCGAAGCGGAAGTCACTGACCAGGGCCTGGGGCGTCGGCAGCACAAGCCGCAGCACAAGGAGCCAGAGCGCGCCCGCGAGGAAGAACAGGGCGCGCTGCCACCCTGCTTCGGGCAACGGCATCCCGGCCCCCACGGCAGCCGCGACCAGCAACTGCGTCCCGGCTCCGGAAGCCACCGGCCCCACGGCACTGACAGCCCCGCCCACCAGCCCGAGCCCGGTCAGCACCAAGGTCAGCAGCACCGCTCCGGCCTGCTCCCCCAGATACGCCCCGATGAACAGCCCTGCGGCCCCGGCGAGCGCCGGCACCCCGAGCCGCTTGATGGAGGCCCGTCGACTCCCGGGCCGGTCATTGGTCCCGGCGAGCATGGCACCGAGGGCGGCCACGACTCCGATGGAGGGCCGATCGACGAGAACGGCCACGAGCAGCAACGGCCCGGCAGCCAGCGCCCCTCGTACGACCGCGCTCCACGGCACGGGCCCTCGCTGGGCGCGCAGGGCGTGGGCGAGCCAGGGAGGCAGAGCAAGGGCGGGGCGGGACACGGGGCTCCTGTCAGTACGAGGGCGGGGGTGTGCCTTCGGGCGACGTCGGCCGGGCGGTGGTGTGGTGCCCACGGTAGGTCGCGAACCTGGAGCAAATGCAACTCTCGCATTTCAGCGAGGTGACGGATGACGGGCAGGCCGCGTTCTTTATGAACGCAATCCCGGTCTACGGCTGTTGGAGCGGGCACTGGCCCCGGGGTGCAGGCGACGTGCGCGAACCAGAGGGTAGGCGCAGTGCGCGTGCAAAAAGGAGCGGACCCGGGGGCGTAGCCGGCCCCCGAGCCCTGTGATGCCGCCCATGTCGCACGCCGGCACGCTTGAGGACCCAGGTCAGTGTGAAGTCGCCGCGTCCTGCCTTTGGACCACCGCACATCGAGCTGTGCGGGCCGGACTTGAACCGGCATTTCGACGTCCGGGGCCTGGGCCCGGTCGATCCGGCGATCGGCGGCGAATACTGAGTCTGGAGCAATAGTCTGAGATTGATCGCGGTTCCTCATCGGGAACCGCGCAGTCACGACAAGCCTCAGCTTCAGCTTTGCGCTCCTCGCGCACCCCGGCCGAGGTAGCTGGTGGCCGGGGAGTTTCCGAGGCTACCCGAACAGGTAGCCGAACACGGCGTCACCGACCCGCTGGTCGACGACGTCGACGCCGTTCGCCTCTTCCCGGGCGAACTTGACGGCCTGCTGCAACTTCTCGACCCGGTCCAGCAGTTCGTTCACACGCCGGGCAGGAAGGGCACCCGAGAACTTGACGGTCGTCCAGTACCCGACCGGTATGTCCTCGTAGTACACCTCGACCTGCGCAGGATGCTTCTCGGTGGCTTCGGCCTTCACATGGTTCCGAGGCACCTTCTTCGTACGAAGCGTCCGGACCGGCTCGGTCTTCCAGGCGTCGGTGGACGGGTCCTGCACCCACGACTCGGAGGCGTCGAGCACCGGCAGCTTCCGCACAAAGGCGTTGAGATCGGTGAGCTGCTTCTCCAGAAACAGCAGATAGGACACCGGCACCTCGGCGATGAGCACCCGCCCCTCAACGGTGATGTCCGCCCTGGCCGTGCAGTTGGCCCAGTCCTTGGTGGCGGTCACATCGAACAGCCGCGTAAGGGTGGCCGCGGTGTCCCGCAGCACGTCCTCGGCCTGCACCTGCACCCGAGTCGACTCGGGCGGCAACTGCTCACCCTCCTCGTCCTTCGGCTGATACGTACGCGAGATACCGGCCAGCAGGGCAGGCTTCTGCAGCCCATGGTGAGCAGCCGTCAGGTCCTGGTGCGACTTGGCCTTGACGCCCTTCTCGACTGCGATGATCTGATTGAGTTTCGCCACGTCGGAGACGGTAGCAGTGGCAACCGGGGTTTTCCGAAGGGTTATTCGGTCCGCGGCCAGGTCAGCGGTCTGGCTCGCGCGTCTGGTCGGCGATGGACGTGAGGTGAAGGACTGAGCGCTTCAAGCTGACGATGATGACCTTGTACGCGGGATCGCTGCTCGCCGATGCCACGGAGCCGACTCCGAGGATCTTGTCGGTACCCGGGACCGCTGTGATGGCGTTCAGCTGAAACCATGCCTTTCCCTTGATGCCGTAGCTGCTCGGTGGCTTTGGATCCATGATTCGTTCGCAACTGCCGTCCGCGGTGCGGTACCAGCGGGCGCTGATGACCTCCCCGCGGTCACCGTCGCGGACCGCCTGGCCGCGATCGGCGCATGCTCCCTTGGTGTTCGGCAGCTTGGTCCAGCGGGTGCCGTTCCAGCGCAGGTGGATGTTCTCCGTCGGTGGGTCGGGTTCGTCGTCCTCGCTGACGGAGGTGAGCTCTCCGTAGGCGTGTACGTCGCCGTCAGCGAGGACGACCTCGGTGAGGAGCGCCGTTTGCTCGGGGGCCGAGACCTTGTAGTGGTACTCCGGTGTCGGTACGAGCTTCCAGGCACGGCCGTCCCAGTGCACGGCGGCGGGCTGGCCACCCGGCAACCCCGGGCCCGCGTCCCCCTTCCCGTAGCGGCTGCCGACCGCCCACAGGTCGTCGGACGCGACACCGTCGAGTCCGGTGACGTCGGTGGGCAGGTCCATGCCAGTCCATCGGGTGCCGTCCCAGTGGTACGCCACGGTCCGGCCGTCGAGGACCCAGATGTCGTCCGGAGCGAGGGCCTTTATGTCGGCGGCCCTGGGGTCGCCGGGGAGCTTGGGCAGCGCCGTCCAGCGGGTGCCGTCCCAGTGAGCCATCCGCAGGGAGTTCAGGTCCAGGCCCGCCGTCAGCAGGAGTCCACCGGAGTCCACAGCGTCGAAGCGCGCGTCGTAGACGCTGGTACCGAACGACGCCGGCATGGGGCGGCGCTCCCAGTCGGTGCCGTCGTAGTGCATGAGGAAGCCGTCGTCGGCCGACTCGTCTCCTGGTCTGCCGATGTTGGGGGTGGACTGGCCCGCCGCCCAGATGTCGTCGGCGGCGGTCGCCATCACGTCGGACAGCACGGTCGAGCCGTTGGCCCTCTGGTCGAATGCCTCGTCGTAGTTCCAGGTCATGTCGGAGTCGCTGTTCCGGGTCACGCCAGAGTCGCTTGTGGCACGTAAGGCCACCACGGCAACGACCAGAAGCAGGACCACAGCGATCGCCACGTTGATCTTGACCGCGCGCGTGTTCACGTACGTGTTCCCCACCTCATACTCACCCCCAGTCCCCGGCCGGAGGCCGCAGAGCATACGTTCCGGCTCCTGGTCCGGAGCCACCCGAATCGTGCTTTTGCCGGATGGGCATCCTGGTGCGACGAGACATGACCTTGTGCATGTGCGTCTAGATCAGTCGGGCAGCCGCAAGGTTGCCTGCCTTCACCTTTTCTGCACCGCTGCCTCTGCGCATCTGCTCTTCAGCAGGCGAATGCCGTGCTGGGCGCGGCCGCGCCGACCCAGTCATCGGGGGCGGCACGCCGGGGTGGAGCTCAACTCAGGGCCTCCCTCGCATCGTTCAGTTTCCGGTCGAAGTCCCGGCCATATGCCGGGGCTTCGTCGCGGAGGAGGCCGCGGCCGGAGTCGGCGAGGGGCTCTGGAGGCTTCACTTCGGCGGGGCCCTGTGGGCGGAGTTCGGTGCGGGTGTCGGTTACCTCGATGCGGAGGCTGCCGGGGATCAGGGAGAGGGACACTCCGAAGTCGCGGCCCGGTACGCGGCCGTGGGTGCCCGCGTTCGCCACAGAAGGCCCAATCAGATCTCCGGCGCGAGCACCGTCAGCCGCAGCAGCGCGGCGATGAGCAGGACCGCGGGGATGGCGTACCACCACTTGCGTAGCCACGTGGCCTTGACGAACAGCCAGGTCAGCAGGGCCGTGATGGCCGAGACGACCAGGACGAGACCGGAAGCGAAGTCGGAGTGGGCGACGGTCTCGCTGTCCCAAGGGCCGGCGGGGTCGGCCAGGTAAGCGAGAAGCATGAAGTAGACCGCCACCAGATGCGGCAGAGCGAGGACGATCCCGCAGACAGCGGAGCCCATGCGGGCGCCCGGGCCCCGGCCTGTGGCTGCCTGGGGTGTCGTGTGGTGGGCGGGGCTGCTCACCGCATGGCCTCCTTGGCGTTGTCCAGTTTCTGATCGAAGCCCCGACCATACGCTTGGGCTGCGTCGCTCTCGTAGTACGGGCCGCCGTTGTAGCGGGCGGCCAACTCCTGCATCTGGGCGCGGGTCATCTGGTCGGGTGGTACATCCGCGAAGCCGCTCTCCGCCTTGAGCTGAGCCAGGTACTCGGATGCGATGAAGACGTTCTGGGCCGGGTCCTTCGTCGCTTCCACGACGGCGTCCCGCTGCATGTCGGTGAGGTTGTGCGGGTCGTACCCGAGGACCTCAGCAGCACGGCGGATCTGGATCGACATGGGGCCCACCGAGGTCCGGTCGGGGTCCTCCGCACCGGGGAGCACTTGGCGGCCCTCGTACGCCAAGTCATCCATGACGCTGGGGTCGCCCGCGACCTCCTGCCAGGCGATGCCGGCGACCATCTCGGGCGGCAGCCCGGAGTCCCGGGCTGCGGCATTGATGAGTTCCTTGTTGGCCGATATGTACGCGCGGCGGTCCTCGTCCGAGGTCGACGGCAGCCAGTAGTTGTTCCCCTGGCCCTCGGGCAGGCCGTCGACGCGCATCTTGATGCGGTACAGGGGCTCGGAGATCACGACGTGGTCGCCCAGCGTGGGGAAGGCGTCCACCTTGGGGCCGGAGCCCGGAAGCTGGGCGTAGGGGTTGCCGCCGGCCTGCCGCGCCTCGGCGCGCAGCGGGCCCAGGTCCTTCAGGAGCTGGCCGGGGTCGCCGATCGGGCTGCGGAAGTCGGGCAGGGAGCGGTACGCGGCCTGGACGTCGGCGATGCACTTCTCGCGTGCCTCGGACTCCACGCGCAGGGCATCGCTGTAGTGGCCCTTGGTCTGGTTGTAGTAGCGCTCAGCGTCCTCACGGATGGCGTCCAGGTCGACGCTCACCTCGGCGAACCAGTCCAATACGCCCGTGGTGCCCCGCAGGTCCTCCCACTGGCGCAGAGGCTCCGCGGCTCGCGCGGTGGGGGTGATGGCGGTGGCCTCCCGGGACATCACCTCGGTGAGCTTGCTCTCGGTCTGTTGTCCGCTCTCGAAGTGGCTCTTGGCCGTGGTGACGGCGTCCGCGTACGACGAGAGCGCCTTCCCCGCCGTGTGGAAGGCATCGGCCAGGGCGTCGGTGAGTTCCTTGGCCTCGCCCAGACGTTTGACGTACAGGTCACGGCCTTCGCTCTGCCAGTCCACCTTGCCCGCCTTGCGGAAGGCGTCGTCGGTGGTGTCGATCAGCTTGCGCAGGCGGGTGAACTCCGCCGCGCTGCGCTCGATGAGCGCCGGGTTCGAGTCCTCGAGGAACTCGACGTCCTCGCGGTAGGCCACGGTGGATCACCGGTCCTTGGCTTCGATGTAGCTCCCGCTCACGAGGACCGATCGCAACTGATCGCGGACGCGCTGGTCGTACTGGGCGTACGTGTTGTTCGCGGACTTCAGATGGCCGGCCAGCGCCGCGAGCAGCACGACCGCGTCGTCGTACTGGTCCTTGGCGTAGCGGGCGAAGGTGTCGACTTTCGCGGCCACGTCGGCGTGGGAGCGGGGAACACGGCAGTTCGTCGCGTTTTCTGCGTCCATCCGCCCTTCATACAGAACTCCTGCAATCTCGATGAGCAGATGCGAACTTCCGTCGACGGATGCCGCGTTGACGGAGTATCCGTTTCCGTAGCCCCCCGGACCGCTGGAGGATCCCCCGACGTCGGCAGGCAACTGGTTCAGCTGCATGTGAGTCGACTGCTGTTGACGCGCCAGCGCATCAGCCTTGAGCTGAGCCCACTCCTCGTCCCATGACACTGAGACCGCCCCCGTTCGACTGCGGCATTGCCCGAGCACATGTTCGCGCCCGAGCCAAGTCTGCCACGGACAGGCCGAGAGTGATCAAGACTGTACGGGTGCGCGCGTGCCAACTGCGTTGACATTGCGGGCACATCAGGACACGCGGGCGAGGCGGTCGCCGAGTGGCGTGGCGCTCAAGCGCCGGGGGACAACACCGTGCCCCGCGCCAGGTCAACTCCAGTGTGGGGCACAGTCGTTCACTTGGCGCTGTTCAGTTGGGCCTCGAAGTAGGCGTCTGCGGCACGCATCTCTGTCTCGCGATCGGCCTTGCGGCTACTGAGAGACTGCCTGGCTGAAGAGCGTCTCGGCCTCCGTGACCGCTCGGGCCAGAGCGTCCGGATCCGGGGTCAAGTTCCCCAGAAGCGCGTCGCCTTCACGCAGCCCCGCCCGCTCCAGCAACCCCTTCTCATTGGTGACCCACTCCCCCCGCGCCGCCAGCACCGCATGTGCCGTCTGCGTTGCCGCGACGGCGATCGCGCCCGCGACGTGGGTCAGGGCGCCCTTCGGGGCGTGGCCTGCCTTCGCGTAGGCGAGGGTGGCGATGGCCATGCTGTGCCAGCGTTCGGGGGCGGTCTTACGCAAGGCCTGCGGGTAGGCGGAAGGGCGGCGCAGCTCACCCCGTAGGACCTGGTTGATCGCGAGTTCGGCGACGAGCAGGTATGTGGGGATTCCCGCGAGGTGGAACATCAGGGGTTCGATGCGGAAGCGGCCCTCCTCGGCCTCCGCGTACACGTGCTCTACGACATCCAGGTCCCGATAGTGGACGTCCACACCTCGGCCCTCGATCGTCAGCCACGCCCCACCGTTGAAGACGCCGCCGCCCCACCCGCCGATCTCCGAGACCTCGCCCTCCCAGCCGACGGCCCGCAGATCCCCGGGGTTGAAGGCGCCGCGGTAGTACACCGCCAAATCCCAGTCGCTGTCCGGGCGGTGGGTGCCCTGGGCACGGGAGCCGCCGAGGGTCACCGCCCGGACGGCAGGGAGGGCTGCCAGGCGGTCGGCGACGTGGTCGAGGAAGGCGGAGTCGTTCACTGGGGGTCACTCCTCGGAGGTCACGAGGGTACGTGCTACGGGCGGGGGCGCGGGGGTTCACCGACCGTATGCGCCTGGATCACCATGCCGTGGTGTACGCCGCCGTTGATGGTGTTGTGCGTGTTGTGGACAGTGGTGCTGTGCTGGGGGGCGGCCAACTGAGGGGCCAACTCGTCGAGCAGTGCGCGGAGTTCCGCAGCCGCTGCAGGGTCCTGTCGCAACGTACGCCTCAGGCGGCTGCGCCATGAGGCCTGTACGTCCGCCGCGGCGTCCTCGTCCTCGGTGTCCCGCGCAGCCACCAGCTCCGCTCGCGACTCCTCCAACTCCCCCTCGACGACCTCCTCGTCCCTCCCTCGGGAGAAGAAGGCGACGACGCGATCCCGGACGTTCCCCCAGCCGTCGGTCACCATCTGCTGGACGAGCGCCGTCGCTCCGGCCGTCGCCAGTGCCGTCAACTCCGCGTCCATGGGGCCCCCTTCATCGCCGTACGCAATGCGTGTGATGCGGAGCCTCCACCGTAATCCCTCCGACTGACAGCTCTCGCGGACTGGCAGCTCTCCGTCAGCCGGCAGGGGATGCCCGGCACGTACGGCCTGGCATCCCCCGGCGGCTCGTCGGGCTGGGCTTCAGGGTCCACCGTCCCCCGGAGTTCCCGGAGGGGTCAGCGAACGGCGGCCACCGCGTCGCGCAGGGCGGCCAGTTCGTCGTACATCACCTGGCCGGGACACTCGGTCTCCATCCAGTCGCGGTGACCGCTGATTTCCGGTACGTCCCTGGTGGTGCCGTTGATCGGGTTGGTGTACGTGACCTGGGCCTTGGGGTCGACTCCGTGGAAGCGGACGAGGACACGGGTCAGGCGGGTGAGCGCCTCGCGGGCGGCTTCGGTCGGGCCCTGGGTGGTCAGGGTGCCGAGGAGGGCGATGCCGAGGTTGCCGGAGTTGAAGCCGGCGGCGTGGAAGGCGGTGACGAGGTTGCCGTCGCCGTCGTGGGCGGGGATGCCGTCGTCGCCCGAGAAACGGCCCTCATAGATGGTGCCCTCCTCGTCGATGAGGAAGTGGTAGCCGATGTCGCCCCAGTCGTTGGTGACGGCGTGGAGCTCGTAGATCGCTCGCACCGTGGCGGCCGGGTCAGGGTCGGCGTTGACCGTGGCGGTGTGGTGGACCGTGAGGGTCTGGAACGGGTAGTACGCGGTCGGCGTGTTCTCCGTGCCGTCCGGCTTGAAGCGCAGCGATTCGTCCGCGCCCCAGGCCGCGCGCGTCAGATAGGCGATGCCGCGCACCCGGGTCGTGTCCTGCGGGACGGCCACCTTGCGCGCCGGGCCCTGCTTGGTGTCGATGGCCAGGGACCGCAGGTCGGTGGCGCCGTCCGGGGCCTTCAGCTCGTAAGCGGAGGCCTGGCCTGCGGAGACGAGCAGGACACCGCCGTTGCTGTCCGAGCAGCCGTTCGCGCTCAGGTCCTTCCACGCACCCTGGCTGCCGTCGGCGTCGGTCAGCCGGATGCCACCGCCGGCGGCTTCGCGCGTGCCTGCCCAGGTCAGGCCCACGTAGGCGATGGGAAAGGCGGCCTCGACGTGGGCTTCGCCGGTGGCCGCCTTGGTGCGGGTCTTGGGGAAGTTCTCCGATGTCGTACCGGGTTCGACGGCGGTGGTGTCGGCGTTGGTCGTGGCGTCCGCGTCGGTGGACTCGGAGTTGGTGGTCGCCATCACGGCGGGGGTGATCGCCGCGCCTGCCGCGACCGCACCGGCGGCGCCGATGAGCCCACGCCGGGTGACGCGGGATTTGGGGCGATGAGAAGTGGGGGGAACAGTCATCGGGGGGATCCTTACAGGGTTCCGTGGTCGTTCCTGACGGCTACAGGGGCATACGGGCCCCGCGCGCCAGCCGTGCTTGAAGACGCAAGGGATCATACGGTTCCCGGATGACGTTTCGGCCGCCACCCCCCGGAAAATTGGCCGGAGTTGACCTACTTCTCGGTAGGTCCGGCTCGTCTCGCGAGACGGGGTGAGGCGGGGCTGGACGGGCGCTGTCCACCCCCGTCCCGCTCCCGCCCGAATAATCGGATGCGCGACCGCCACCGCCGCCCGCACGATCGGCAGGTCATCTCTCGTCAAGTCGCCGGAAGCCAAGCCAAGCCACCGGAAATCACCGCTTGACGAGACCCCGCCGAACCCGGGAGACCCATGCTCCAGCGCATCACCGTCCCCACCCTCTTCCCGCCCCCTACTTACTCCCACGCCTCCGTGGTCGAAGCGGGCACGCGCCTCGCATTCCTCGCCGGGGCCGTCCCCCTCGACGCCGGCGGAAAGCTCGTCGGCGAGGGCGACCCCGTACGGCAGGCCGAGCAGGTCATCGCCAATCTTGGCGAGCAACTGCACGCTACCGGCAGCGACTTGGCGCATGTCGCGTGCACCGACGTGTACGTCGTGACGAACGACCCCGCCGTGCTCTCGGAGGTCTGGGACGTCGTCGAGGCCTCCGGGCTCAGCGCCGGCCCGCATGCGTCGACTCTCCTCGGGGTCGCCTGCCTCGGCTACCCGGGCCAACTCGTGGAGATCACGGCGACGGCCGTCGTACCCGAGCCAGAGTCCGGCGCCACCCTCTAGGGAACGTCTGTCGGCCCCCAACTCCGCCTCTTCGGCAGCGGTTTCGCGTAGCTCCCGGCGCGGCTCGTCGTCAGGCCCAGGCTTACCAGGGACTCGGCTAGTTTCACGGCTGCGGCGACTCCGTCGACGACCGGCAGGCCCAGCTTGTCGCCGACCACCCGTTGGAGTCCCGTCATTCCGGCGCAGCCGAGCACCAGTACCTCCGCGCCGGCGTCGCGGGCCCGTTCGGCGGCGGTCACGAAGGCCTCCTGTGTGCGGAGGGAGTCGCCGAGGTCGAGGACGCCGAGGCCCGTGCCCACGACAGCGGCGCAGTTCTGGGCGACCCCGGCCGCGTACAGGCTGTCCTCGATCTGCCCGCGCGAGCGCTCCAGCGTGGTGACGACGCCGTACCGTCGGCCGAGCAGGCAGGCCAGATGTGCCGCGGCCTCGGTGATGTCGACGACGGGTACGTCCACGAGTTCCCGTACGCCCTCACGCCCGTGCTCCCCGAACCCCGCCATGACGACGGCGTCGTACGGCTCGTCGTACGTCCGCAGGGTGTCGAGAACGGCAGCCGCCGAGAGGTAGCTGTCGAGCCAGCCCTCCACGGACTCGGGCCCCCACGCGGGGGTCAGACCGGTCACGGTGGTGCCCGGGCCTGCGGCGGCCCGGGCACCTCGTACGATCTCCGCGGTCATCTCCTGCGTCGTATTGCAGTTGGTGACGACGATTCGCACGTTCAGCCCTCCACCGTGGCGGGCTCGGAGGCAGCGGCTTCGCCGGCGGCGCGCTCGGGGCGGCAGAGCAGGGCGTACAGCCCGGCGGCCATCGCCGTCCCGATGAACCACGAGTACGGAGCAACCGCGCCGAAGTCCTTCACCAGCGCGAGCACCGCCGACACCGCCGCCGCGGGCAGGAACGCCCACAGAGCCTTGGGGTTGACGCCCTTGCGGTAGTAGTAACGGGACCCGGGTGTGGCGTTGAAGAGCGCTTCGACGTCGATACGGCCGCGCTTGACCCAGAAGTAGTCGAGCATGATCACACCGAACAGCGGGCCCAGGAAGGCGCCGAGGCCGCCGAGGAAGTACTGGACGACCGTGGGGTTGGAGAAGAGGTTCCACGGGGTCACGACCAGCGCGGCCACCGTGCTGATCATGCCGCCGACCTTGAAGGTGATCTTCTGCGGCCAGACGTTCGCCAGGTCGTACGCCGGCGAGACGAAGTTGGCGACGATGTTGACGCCCATGGTGGCGATGGCGAAGGTGAGCGCCGCCAGCACCAGCACCCAGGTGTTGCCGACCTTGGCGACGAGTTCCGCCGGGTCGGTGATGGCCTCGCCGAACACCTCGAGCGAACCGGCCGTGACGATGACCGACACGACGACGAAGGCCGTCGAGTTGATGGGCAGGCCCCAGAAGTTGCCGCGCCTGACCGTCTTGTAGTCCGGCGAAAAGCGCGAGAAGTCGCAGAAGTTGAGCATCAGCGTGCCGTACGTGGCGAGGATGAGCCCGATCGCGCCGAACCACTGTCGCCACTGCTCACCCGCGGAGACCGGGTGCGGGGTGTCGGTGAGTGAGATGGTCCAGCCGGCCTTGGCGAGGATCCACACCGCGAGCGCGATCATCACGACCCAGATCGCCGGACCGCAGAAGTCCTGGAACTTGCGCACCGACTCCATGCCCTGGCTGATGATCAGCGCCTGGAGGATCCAGAGGGCGAGGAAGGAGATCCAGCCGAGCGCGTGCAGGCCCAGGAAGTCACTGTGGGTCCAGGACTCCAGTCCGGGCCAGGCCGCGAGCAGCATGACGTTGACGGCGACTGAGGCCAGGTAGGTCTGGATTCCGTACCACATGATCGCGATGACGGCCCTGATCAGGGCGGGGATGTTGGCGCCCCAGACGCCGAAACTGATGCGGCTGACGACCGGGAAGGGTACGCCGTGGCGCTGCCCGATCTTCCCCATCCAGTTCATGCCGATGTAGATGATCACGAAGCCGACGAGCAGAGACGTGAAGACCTGCCACACGTTCATACCGAGGACCAGCAGGCCCGCCGCGAACGTGTAGTTGCCGAGGTTGTGGACGTCGGACATCCACATGGCGAAGAGGTCGAAGACCTTCCAGTTGCGCTTCTTCGCGGGCGCGAGGTCTTCGTTGGTGAGCCTTGGATCGGGGACGAACTCGGTGGCGCTCTGGGCGGCGGCCGGATCGGCGAGGGACACGGGACCTCCAGGGGTGAGGGACGGAGGACGGGGAGCCGGGGGGGTAGGAGCGGGGTTCGGGAGCGGGATGGGGACGAGCGTGAGCGGGGGTGGTCGCTCGCGTTCGTGAGCGGAAGGTGGCCACTTCGGCTCTTTTGGTATACCAAACTTGCGTTATGGTCCCGCCGCCAACGGCACTCGGCAATGTCCGTACGGTTACAGCTCGGTAAAACAGCCCCCGGTTCGGAGAAGATGGAGCCATGACGACGGTGGAACCGCTGGGGGCGGTGCGCGAGCGAGTCCTCGCCACGCTGCGGCAGGAGATCATCACCGGGCGGCTGCGGCCCCGCGACCGGCTGGTCGAGCGCGAGCTGGCCGACCGCTTCGGGGTCTCCCGCGTCCCGGTCCGCGAGGCGATCCGCGCCCTGGTCGCCGAGGGCTTCGTCCACTTCGAGACCCCGCGCCGCACCGTCGTACGCCCGCTGACCCCGACGGACGTCAAGGAACTCTTCGAGCTCCGCGAGGCCCTGGAGGTGTACGCCACCGGGCTCGCGGCCCAGCGCGCAACCCGGGCCGACCTCGCCGAACTGGAGGAACTCCTCGACCACGCGGCCACCGCGACCCGGGCCGAGGACGCGGAGGCGATCCCCGAGATCAACACCCGCTTCCACGACCGCATCCTGTCGATGGCCGGCAACGGCCTGCTCATCTCCGTCATGGAACCGGTCGCCGGCCGCGTACGCTGGCTCACCCACCAGAACGAGGAGTGGCCCCAACTCCTCCTGGAACACCGCGAGTTGTACGCCGCCATCGCCTCCGGCGACCCCGAACGCGCCCGCGCCCACGCCCTCGCACACGTCCAGGCCAACTACCGGTCGACGGTGCGGCAACTCTTCGGCGACGCCGAGGCCGACTCTGGAGGCCATGTAGAGGGACATGCGGGAGGACGTGGGTGAACGGGGCGGTGCGCGGTGGCCTCAGCGGGCTGCCGCGTACCGGTCCGTCGCCGCGACCAGCGCGTCTGCGACGTCCGCCGCTCCCGCGTTGTGGCCGACGTCGTCGATCAGGATCAGTTCGCTTCCGGGCCAGGCGTGATGGAGGCGCCAGACGGTGCCGAGGAGGTTGCCGGGATCGAGGCTGCCCTGGACGAGGATGCCGGGGATGTCCTTGAGGAGGGGGGCGTCCCGGAGGGCCGCTCCCTCCTCGTTGCCCTCGCCGAGGAAGCAGTCGTTGCCCCAGTAGTGCGTGACCGTGCGGGCGAAGCCCATGCGGAACACCGGATCCTCGTAGCGGGGGATCGAACGAGGCGGGGCGGGCGCCATGGCTGTCTCCCAGTCGGTCCAGGCCCGTGCCGCCCGCGCCCGAACCTCCGGGTCGGGCGATTCGATCAACCGGTTGTACGCCGCCGCCAGATTCCCCTCGCGCTCGTCCTCGGGCAGCTCAGCGAGGAACCGCTCGAAGGCATCGGGGAAGAACTGCCCGAGCCCCCTGGTCAACAGGGCCGTTTCACGGTTGGCCCCGGTCGCGACGGCCGTCAGCACCAGCTCGGAGACGGCGCCGGGGTGCGTCTGCGCGTACCGCAACCCGAGCACCGACCCCCACGACACGCCCCAGACCAGCCATTGCTCGATCCCCAGGTGCCGCCGCAGCCGCTCCAGGTCGGCGATGATGTGCGCCGTCGTGTTGACGCTCATGTCGGTGTCGTACGCGCTCGCGTGCGGCGTCGAGCGTCCGCAGCCGCGCTGGTCGAGGAGGACGATGCGGTAGGCGGCCGGGTCGAAGTACCGACGGAAGAAGGGGCCGCTCCCGGAACCGGGCCCACCGTGCAGCACCACCGCGGGCTTCCCGCGCGGATTGCCGCAGACCTCCCAGTAGACGTGGTTGCCGTCGCCGACGTCGAGCATGCCGTGGTCGTACGGTTCGATCTCCGGATAAAGGGGCATCGGGCGACCCTAGCCCGCATACGGGCTGGTCGGAAGCTCTGCCGCCTCCGCTGCGGTGCGCAGTACATCCCGCAACATTTCGGGGGTGAGGCGCCTGGTGAAGGTGTTGCGCTGGCTGACGTGGAAGCAGCCGAAGAGTTCCAGCGGGTTGTTCGTCGGGCTCTCCAGTGCGATCCGCGCGCCATGGGAGAAGGCCGGCCGCGGTCGGGGCACCGTCCAGCTCGCCTCAGCGAACGCGGGCAGCGCGGCCTGCCACCCGAACGCCCCGAGCACGACGACCGCCCGGAGGGTGGGCCTCAGCAGCTTCAGCTCGGTCACCAGCCAGGGGCGGCAGGTGTCGCGCTCCCAGGGCGTTGGCTTGTTGTCGGGCGGCGCGCAGTGCACGGGTGAGGTGACACGCACGCCGTACAGGGTCAGCCCGTCGTCCACGCTCAGGGACGTGGGCTGCGACGCCAGCCCCACCTCGTGCAACGCCGCATACAGCACGTCCCCGGAACGGTCCCCGGTGAACATCCGCCCGGTCCGGTTCCCGCCGTGCGCCGCGGGAGCGAGCCCGATGACGAGCAGCGAGGCGTCCGGTGGTCCGAAGCCCGGCACCGGGCGGCCCCAGTACGTCCAGTCCGCGAAGGCGGCGCGTTTTGTACGGGCCACCTCCTCGCGCCAGTCGACCAGCCGCGGGCAGGCCCGGCAGCCGGAGACCCGCGCGTCCAGCTCGGCCAGGCTGTTGTCCATGCCCACAACGGTATGCCTGGAATGCATGCCCGGGATGCCGGTGTGAGGCGGCGTGGAAAACGGCTCCGACTACCCGCTTCCCGAGGACTAAGGTCGAAGCATGGCTTCAGGGACTCAGAGGAACGGCACGGACGGCGCGGGCGAGCACGCGGCCGGCTCGGCCGAGGCGGTGGCCGCCGCGAAGGCCGCCGCCCCGGCGAGCGGTGAGACCGTCCGCGTCGACAGCTGGATCTGGTCCGTACGTCTCGTCAAAACTCGCTCGATGGGCGCCACCGCCTGTCGCGGCGGCCACGTCCGCGTGAACGGCGATCGCGTCAAGCCCGCGCACGCTCTCCGTGTCGGCGACGAGGTCCGCCTGCGCCACGGCAACCGCGAACGGATCGTCGTCGTCAAGCGCCTGATCCGCAAACGAGTCGGGGCCCCGGTAGCCACCGAGTGCTACATCGACAACTCCCCACCACCCCCGCCCCGCGAGGCGGTCGCCCCCGCAGGCATCCGCGACCGAGGCACCGGCCGCCCCACCAAACGCGACCGCCGCGAACTGGAGCGCCTGCGAGGGTTGGCGGAGCCTGGCCCCGGATCCGGCCCTGGGCCAAGCCCCGGAGCTGCCCCACGTTGATCTTGACGGTTCGAAGCTGCGGGTCCGTCGTGGCTGGTCGCTCCCCCACTCCCGGCTCCGCGCGGCGACAAGCCCCCCAAAGCTTGGCACCAGCTCACCCCGACCCCACTCGAACAAGCGACGGCTCCCGGCGCGGTCCCCCTCCCCCTGCGCCGGGAGCCGTCCGACTGGGGGTCACGACCGTCGTCGTATGAGCTGCAGCAGCTCGGCGTTGTGACTCCGGCGTGCGTAGGCGATCAGGGCGAGCGGGACTATCAGGATGAGCGGAGTCGCGGCGTACTGGCCGTCGAAGACGGCGAGTTGCGTGATGAAGGCGCCCACCATCAGCGCGCTCAGCGCAACCGCCGCCACCGACGACAACAGCGGGATCAACAGGGCGATGGCACCGAGCAGTTCGAGCACGCCGATGCTGTACATGCCCGCCCCACCCCAGCCGATCTTGTCGAAGGACTCGACGGCCGACTCGTGTCCGATCAGCTTGGGCAGCGCGCTCGCGAAGCCGAACATGAGGGCGAGCGCAACTTGCAGGCCACGCAGGGCGATACGGGCGCGGCGGCCACGAGCGGTCGCCGATTCGGCGACGACAGTGCCGGACGCTACGGAGGCGGCAGAAGCGGCGGTCTCGGACATGAGGTTCTCCTGTGTGAGGCGGTTCGCGTCGCTGTCGGAGAGGTAGACCGACCCGCCTCCCGAAACTCATCGCTCAACAAACAGAGTTCTCCGCCTCTCCGCGAAACTCACCGCCCGCCGCCCCCAAGCTCACGCTGGCCGCTGGCCGCTGGCCGCTGACGGTCGCCGCAAGCTCACGCCCCCACCGGAACGGCTCGCACCCATATCCCGTCCTCCGTCAGATACCGGTCGACCTTCAGCCCCGCCTCCGCCAGCGCCTCCTCGAACTGCTTCTTCGTGAGCGGCCGTGCAAGAAACGTCTGGGTCCATATCGCGTCCGGGAAGACATACTCCACGCGCACCGAGTTCACCCCGTCCCCCACTGGCTCCGCAGACAGCATCCGCACCGTGAACCCACTGGGATCATGACGCTCGCGCGGCAGATTCGTGTGGTAGTCCTCCCCCTCGCGCTGAATCAACACGCACCCGTCGTCCGCGAGATGGCTCCGGCACACGTCCAGCATCCCGCGCCGCACCTCTATGTCGCCGGTGTGCACCAGGAACGACGCGAGCATCACCACGTCGAACTTCTCTCCCATGGAGAGCGTCTCGATGGGACTGCATATCGTGCGCGCCCCACGCACCCGCTCCAGCATCTCCGCCGACTCGTCCACCGCCGTGACCGTGAACCCCCGCTCCAGAAGCGGATGCGTCATCCGCCCCACCCCGCAGCCCAGTTCGAGGATGTGCGCCTCCGCGGGCACGGCCGCGCTGATGATGTCCGGCTCGTCCCGGACGGGCAGCCGCGCATACAGCTCCACCGCGCAGCCGTCCGGCGTAATCGCTCCGGGCCCTGTCCCCTCGTATCCCGCACGCATCTCGATCGTCATACCCGTCGAACGGCCCGTGCCCGCCGCCCCGTTCCCCCTCCCCACCGATTCACCCGTTCGAGTTACAGCGCGAACCAGCCATGCCCGCCGTACCAGTGACCGCCCGCCCGCAGATGATCCCCGACCGCCCGCTCCACACTCGTACGCCGGGGCAGTCCCTCCACCGGCAGTTCCGGATCACCGAAGACGAAGCCCACCGCGCTCTTGTCGTCCGCTTTCGTCTCCTCGTACGCGAGCTGAAACCGCTCCTGGAAGCGGACGATGTTGGAGTCCGCCGGCAGATACCGCTTCAACTGCGCGTCGAGCAGCCAGGAGTGGCACACTGCCACTGCATACCGCTCCTCCGGGTAGTGGCGGGCGAAGAACTCCCGTGCCAGGTCCAGCGATTGGTCGCACGCGCGCGGTGACAGGGGCCCACGGAAGTCTGCGATGTGCAGGCTGAGGCAGAGGTCGCCGGGGCCGGTGTCGAGACCCGCGGCGGCAGCCGCCTGCCCCGTGCGCCCGCCGAGCCGCGCGCGCTGGAACTGGAGCCGCCCCAGCTGGTACAGCTCCCCGTGGAAGTGCAGGGCGAGCCACCACGGCACCGGGAGCCCGCAGGTACCGAACCGCCGCCGGTGCACGGCCATATGCCGCCCCAGATCGGCGAGGCTGCGCCGGGACACGGCCTCCGGAATGCCCCGATCCCGGTGGTACGCGCGTACGTACGGCAATGCGGCGACGAACACGAACACATGGAAGCTGCGGCCGAGCGGCCCCGTGGACTCCGGGAAAGCCGGCGGTTCCCACCCTTTGCCGATCTCCCCCATGTCACGTACGAACCGGCCGACGCACCGGCGCAGCAGCGTCATCGCCTCCGGATCCGCCGCCAACCGATCCCGCTGCGCGACAAGTTCATTGACGCACTCGTGCGGCACGGACAGATCGAGAAGTACATCCGGCAGCTCCACCGCGTCCGGAAGCACGGCCTCCACGCGCGGGACGGCCTCGCTCTCGAGATCCCTCAGCCATTCCGCGAGCCTCTCGTCGACCCGCAGCTCCTCCAGCACAGCCGCTCCCCCGTTCGTCCGCCCTTTGGTGAACGTGCACCACGAAGAGTACGTTTTCGAGTAGGAGCAGTGATCCGGATGCGTACGGGCAGTGAACCGAGGAGTGCGCGCAGTGCGCTGCGAGCGCGCATGTGGCTCAGCGTGTGGGGTCTGGTCTGGGCGGTCGCGGGAACCACGGCCTTCGCCCTGGCCGGGCGGCCCGGCTGGGCAATCGCCTGCGGGGTGCTATGGCTGATCATCACCGCCGACCTGGCGATGATCCTCCGCCACATCCGCCAGGGCCCCCACTACCAGCCGGGCCCCGACATCCCGCCCTACCGACCGCCGAACCAACGAAGCTGAGCGACTTGACGAACTCCGGTGCGGTACCGCGCCCCTTAAAACGAACCGCAGCTTCGAAACAGCCTTACCCAGCGGAGCGCTCCGTCAGGAGTCGAACCGGGCCGCCGCCACATACTCCGGCTGCGGATCCAGCGCCGCCGCGAGCCGGAAGTGGCGTATGGCCTGCTCGGGCCGACCCGAGCGCTCGTACGTACGGGCCAGCGCGAAGTGCGCGAACGCGTTGTCCGGCTCGCGCTCCAGCACGACCGTGAACTCCAGCTCGGCGGGCCGCAGTTGAGCTGCCGCGAAGAAAGCACGCGCGCGCAGCAGCCGCGCCGCCGTGTTCTCCGGATGCGCGGCGATGACGTTGTCGAGCAGCTTCACCGCCCCCCGCGGGTCACGCGCGGCCAGCAGCTGCTCGGCGGCGCGGAAGTCGATGACATGCGTCTCCGGAGTAGGTCCGGTGGAACCACTGAACTCAGGCACGCCTCACTCCTTCCCTCGCTGCCCCGCGTCAACGCCCCGGAGGGGGCCCGCTATTCCAAGGTCGTTTTCTGCTGTGCCCGCCGCACAAGATCCGCCCACACCTCCCGTACGCGCCGCTCCAGCTGCTCCAGCGGTACGTCGTTGTCGATGACGATGTCCGCTGTCTGCAGCCGCTTCTCGCGGGTGGCCTGGGCGGCCATGCGGGCGCGGGCGTCCTCCTCGGTCATGCCGCGCAGCCGTATGAGCCGGTCGAGCTGGGTCTCGGCGGCGGCGTCGACGACCACCACGACGTCGTACAGCGGCGCGAGACCATTCTCGGCGAGCAGAGGCACGTCGTGCACGATGACGGCGTCCTGGGCGGCGGCGGCCTCGAGCTCGCGGGAGCGGGCGCCCACGAGGGGGTGCACGATCGAGTTCAGCAGGGCGAGCTTGTCCTGGTCCGTGAAGACGATCGAGCCCAGCTTGGGCCGGTCGAGGCTGCCGTCCGGGGTGAGTATGTCCTCTCCGAAGGCGTCGACGACCGCTGCGAGACCGGGAGTTCCGCGGTCGACGACCTCCCGCGCGATCTTGTCGGCATCGATCAGCACGGCGCCGCACTCCACGAGCAGCCGCGACACCTCGCTCTTGCCGGCGCCGATCCCGCCGGTCAGGCCCACTGTCAGCATGCTCGAAAGCTTAGGACCTGCCTCTGACAACGCGACAACGCCATCGACAGGCCTCGGCGGGCCCCGCCTCCGCTGCGCTACGCGTCGCCTTCCCGCTCCGCCAGGAACCGCTCGAACTCGAGCCCGATCTCGTCCGCCGACGGGATGTCCAAGGGCTCGGCGAGCATGTTGCCCCGTGTCTCGGCGCCCGCGGCGGCGTCGAACTGGTGCTCAAGGCCCTGGACGAGCGCGACGAGTTCCTCGTCGCCCTCCTGGATCTGCCGGTCGATCTCGGTCTGGGTGCGGTGCGCGTCGGTGCGCAGGGCGTGTGCGATACCCGGCAGGACCAAACCGGTCGCGGCGGTGATCGCCTCCAGTACGGTCAGCGAGGCGTCCGGGTACGGGGAACGTGCGATGTAGTGCGGCACGTGCGCGGCCACACCCAGGACGTCATGTCCGGCCTCCATGAGGCGGTACTCGACAAGCGACTCGGCGCTGCCGGGAACCTGGGCCTCGTCGAAGGGGCTGGTGTGGCCGGGCACCAGTTCGTTGCGGTTGCCGTGCGGGGTGAGGCCCACGGGACGGGTGTGCGGGACGCCCATGGGGATGCCGTGGAAGTTCACGGCCAGGCGGACACCGAGCCGCTCCACGATCTGCTGGACGGCCGCGGCGAAGCGCTCCCACTCGACGTCCGGCTCCGGACCGGAGAGGAGCAGGAAAGGGGCACCTGTCGCGTCCTGGACGAGCCGGACGTCGAGCGTGGGCTCCTCGAAGTCGGTCCAGCGGTCGCGCTTGAACGTCAGCAACGGGCGACGGGCGCGGTAGTCCACGAGCCGGTCGTGGTCGAACCGGGCGACGACCTGGTGGGGCAGCGAGCTGAGGAGCCGGTCGACGATCTGGTCGCCGGTCTCGCCTGCGTCGATGTATCCGTCGAAGTGGTAGAGCATGACAAGGCCCGCCGACTCCTGGGCGAGCGCCATGTCGACGACGGCCAGGCCCTTCGGCTCCCATGCGTACAAACCCTGCGGATCAAGCACTGTGACCGCTCCTCCTCGTGTTCATACTGCACAACGAGCCCTGGAACGCGGGCATTCCCGAGCACGCCCCCTTCCTCACCCTCTTACCGGCTTCTCACGCAAAAGCACTGGGCCCGCACCCCCATATCAGGGGTGCGGGCCCAGTTACCTGGTTACCTGCTCAGGCCTTTGCCAGCGATCAGCTCTGGCCGCCGGCCAGCTTCTCGCGGAGAGCGGCCAGGGCCTCGTCCGACGCCAGGGCGCCGGAATTGTCGTCCGACTCCGAGGAGTACGAACCGCCGCCACCGCCGGAGGCTGCCGGAGCCGCACCCGGGGTGCCGCCGCCGGCAGCGCCCTCGGCCTCGGCCTGGGCGTCCGCCTCGCGGGACTTGATGACCTGCGCCTGGTGCTGCTCGAAGCGCTGCTGCGCCTCGGCGTACTGGCGCTCCCACTCCTCGCGCTGCTTCTCGTAACCCTCGAGCCAGTCGTTGGTCTCGGGGTCGAAGCCCTCGGGGTAGATGTAGTTGCCCTGGTCGTCGTACGACGCGGCCATGCCGTACAGCGTCGGGTCGAACTCGACCGAGGCCGGGTCGGCACCGAAGGACTCGTTGGCCTGCTTCAGCGAGAGGCTGATGCGACGGCGCTCGAGGTCGATGTCGATGACCTTGACGAAGATCTCGTCGTTGACCTGGACGACCTGCTCCGGGATCTCCACGTGGCGCTCGGCCAGCTCGGAGATGTGAACCAGACCCTCGATGCCCTCGTCCACGCGGACGAACGCACCGAACGGAACCAGCTTCGTGACCTTGCCGGGCACGACCTGGCCGATCTGGTGGGTGCGGGCGAACTGCTGCCACGGGTCTTCCTGGGTCGCCTTCAGCGACAGGGAGACGCGCTCGCGGTCCATGTCGACGTCCAGGACCTCGACCGTGACCTCCTGGCCGACCTCGACGACCTCGGAGGGGTGGTCGATGTGCTTCCAGGACAGCTCGGAGACGTGGACCAGACCGTCGACGCCACCCAGGTCCACGAAGGCACCGAAGTTGACGATCGAGGAGACCACACCGGAACGGACCTGACCCTTCTGGAGGGTCGTGAGGAACGTCTGGCGGACCTCGGACTGGGTCTGCTCCAGCCAGGCACGGCGGGACAGGACCACGTTGTTGCGGTTCTTGTCCAGCTCGATGATCTTCGCCTCGAGCTCCTTGCCCACGTAGGGCTGGAGGTCGCGGACGCGGCGCATCTCGACGAGAGAGGCGGGAAGGAAGCCACGGAGGCCGATGTCAAGGATGAGACCACCCTTGACGACCTCGATGACGGTACCGGTGACGATGCCGTCCTCTTCCTTGATCTTCTCGATGGTGCCCCAAGCACGCTCGTACTGGGCGCGCTTCTTCGAGAGGATCAGGCGGCCTTCTTTGTCCTCCTTCTGGAGGACCAGGGCCTCGATCTCGTCACCGACGGCGACGACCTCATTGGGGTCGACGTCGTGCTTGATCGAGAGCTCGCGGCTCGGGATGACACCTTCGGTCTTGTAACCGATGTCGAGCAGGACCTCGTCCCGGTCGACCTTCACGATGACGCCGTCGACGATGTCGCCGTCGTTGAAGTACTTGATCGTCTCGTCGATCGCGGCGAGGAAGGCTTCCTCGTTACCGATGTCGTTGACCGCAACCTGCGGGGTGGTGGCGGTGGTCTCGGTGCTGCTCGTCATGTGGGAAAGGGCTCCGGTACGGACATTGAAGTCGTAGGTACTGCTCACGCCGGGAGCCCGTTTCGCTCTGCAGAAGCCGGACAGCCAAGGAAGCGCCAGAATCCGATGAACGGGGGCGCCTCGACAACCGAGGGGACATACATACAGATGCGAGCGCAGCCTGCTACGTCTGAGGTGCGCAGGCCCGCAGCGCAACTTGTAGCATACGGGGGCAGCCAGGCAGGGTCAATGCGCGAAGGCGCACACCCGGGGCGGATCGCCGCATACCCGGCAGAAGACGACTCGCGGCCGAGCCGCATACCAGACGCCGTCTGGAGTCACGCAGACTCAAGGAGCCCCTTCCGTGACACCACCGGGACGGGTCGGCAGGTCGAGGCCGCAGACTAATACGAGGGAGCCGATCATCCAAGAGCCCGAAGAGCCCCAGCCCCTGGAGCCGGAGGCGACGCGACGCCCCGCGGGGGTCACGGAGAGCTCCCGCGCCAGCCGTGGCTGGTGGGACCGGAACGCGGACGACTACCAGGTCGAGCACGGCACGTTCCTCGGTGACGACCGCTTCGTGTGGGGGCCCGAGGGGCTCGACGAGGTGGAGGCCGAGCTGCTGGGGCCGGCCGAGGAGCTGACGGGCAAGGACGTCCTGGAGATCGGCGCGGGTGCGGCACAGTGTTCGCGCTGGCTGGCCGCTCAGGGGGCCCGCCCGGTCGCTCTGGACCTCTCGCACCGGCAGCTTCAGCACGCTCTGCGGATCGGCACCAAGGGCGTGACTCTGGTCGAGGCGGACGCCGGGGCACTGCCCTTCGGTGACGGCACGTTCGACCTGGCGTGCTCCGCGTACGGGGCGCTGCCGTTCGTCGCCGATCCGGTGCGGGTCCTTCGGGAGGTACGCCGCGTGCTGCGGCCCGGCGGCCGGTTCGTCTTCTCCGTCACGCACCCGATCCGCTGGGCCTTTCCCGACGAGCCGGGTCCCGAGGGCCTGAGCGTGTCCGCCTCGTACTTCGACCGCACGCCGTATGTGGAGCAGGACGAAGACGGTCGCGCGGTGTACGTCGAGCACCACAGGACGGTCGGCGACCGGGTCCGGGACGTGGTGGCGGCGGGCTTCCGGCTGGTGGACCTGGTCGAACCGGAATGGCCCTCCTGGAACAGCCAGGAGTGGGGCGGCTGGTCACCGCTGCGCGGAAATCTCATCCCGGGGTCGGCGATTTTCGTGTGCGTGCGGGACGAGCGGGACGGATAACGGATTACGGAACGGGCGCGCGCCCGCGCGTGATGCGGGGCATGCGCGCGTGCGGTAGCTGCGGGCACGCGCGCGTGCGGGGCGTTTTGACCGTCGTACGACACTGGGGGCGTGATCCGTACCGACGCTCTGGACCGGCTGCCTGTTCGTTCCGTCGTGCCCGCGTTGTGGGACGCCCTCGAGGGGCATGGCACGGCTGTGCTGTGTGCGCCGCCGGGGACGGGCAAGACCACGCTGGTTCCACTGGAGCTGGCCGGGCTGCTGGACCGGCCCGCGGGCGCGGATGCGGATCGTCCGGTCGTACGTCGTGTCGTGGTCGCCGAGCCGCGGCGGATCGCCGCCCGGGCCGCCGCGCGGCGGATGGCGTGGCTGCTCGGTGAGAAGGTCGGCGAGCGCGTCGGCTACACGGTGCGCGGTGAGCGGGTGGTGGGCCGGCACGCGCGCGTGGAGGTCGTGACGACCGGTGTCCTGTTGCAGCGCTTGCAGCGGGACCAGGAGCTCGCCGGCGTCGATGTGGTCGTGCTCGACGAGTGCCATGAGCGGCATCTCGACGCCGATACGGTGGCGGCCTTCCTGTGGGACGTACGGTCCGCTCTCCGCCCCGAGCTGCGGCTGGTGGCCGCCTCCGCGACGACGGATGCGCAGGGGTGGGCGCGGCTGCTGGGCGATGCCCCCGTGATCACCTCGGAGGATGCCTCGTACCCCGTCGAGGTGGTGTGGGCGCCGCCCGCGCGGCCGGTGCGGCCGCCGCACGGGATGCGGGTGGATCCGGCGCTGCTTGCGCATGTGGCTTCGGTGGTGCGGCGGGCGCTGTCCGAGCGCGAGGGGGACGTGCTGTGCTTTCTGCCCGGCGTCGGGGAAATCGCCCGTGTCGCCGGGCAGTTGGGGGAACCGGGCGGGGTCGAGGTGCTTCAGGTGCACGGACGGGCGCCCGCGGCCGTCCAGGACGCGGTGCTCTCGCCCGGTGCCCGGCGCCGCGTGGTGCTCGCGACGTCCGTCGCAGAGTCGTCCCTCACCGTGCCCGGCGTAAGGGTCGTCGTGGACGCCGGGCTGGCTCGGGAGCCGCGCGTCGACCATGCGCGGGGGCTGAGCGCGCTGACGACCGTACGGGCGTCACAGGCGGCCGGACGGCAGCGTGCGGGGCGGGCCGGGCGTGAGGCGCCCGGGGCGGTGTACCGGTGCTGGGCGGAGGCGGAGGACGCCCGTCTGCCGCGTTTCCCCGCGCCTGAGATCAAGGTGGCCGATCTGACGGCGTTCGCCCTGCAGACAGCGTGCTGGGGCGATCCGGACGCGTCCGGGCTCTCGCTGCTGGACCCGCCGCCGAGTGGCGCGCTCGGTGCTGCACGCACGGTCTTGAGGGCCATCGGGGCGGTGGACTCCGTGGGGCGGGCCACGGAGCGGGGCGTGCGCATGTCCCGGCTGGGGTTGCATCCCCGGCTCGCCCGCGCCCTGCTGGACGCGGCCCCCGAGGTCGGCGCCGACCGGGCAGCCGAGGTGGTCGCCCTGCTGAGCGAGGAACCACCACGCGAGTACGGCGACGACCTCGCCGCGGCTTGGCGTACCGCCCGGCGCGGCGGCGACGCGTATGCGCTCCGCTGGAGGGCGGAGGCGCGACGGCTCCGTGCCGCGACGGCGCCCGGGCCCGCCGAGTCCGGCACGGGCGCCCGGGAAAGCCCGGGCGACGACCACGTCGTAGGCCTCGTCGCCGCTCTCGCCTTCCCCGAGCGGGTTGCTCGGGCGCAGGGCGGGTCGTATCTCATGGTGTCCGGCACGAGGGCCGAGCTCGGCGGAGGGACGGGGTTGCGGGGAGCGCCCTGGCTCGCGGTCGCCGTCGCGGATCGGCCTGTGGGGGCGGGGCACGCGCGCGTGCGGCTCGGGGCCGTGGTGGACGAGGAGACCGCGCGGCGGGCCGCCGGGGCGCTGCATGGCGAGGGCGAGGAGGTGCGCTGGGCGGACGGGGACGTCGTCGCTCGGCGTGTCGAGCGGCTGGGGGCCGTGGAGTTGGCGGTGCGGCCGATCAAGGACGCCGGCTCCGGGCTCGTACGACAGGCCCTGCTTGACGGGTTGCGGGAGGAGGGGCTCGGGCTGTTGCGGTGGTCGCGGGATGCCGAGGTGATGCGGCAGCGGCTCGCGTTTCTGCGTCACCGTCTGGGGGCTCCCTGGCCGGACGTGTCGGACGACGCCCTGCACGCGCGCGTGGACGACTGGCTGGAGCCCGAGCTGAGCCGCGCTCGGCGGCGGGCCGATCTGGAACGGATCGACGCCGGGCAGGCCCTCGGGCGGCTGTTGCCGTGGGCCTCCGGGGAGGCGGCGCGGTTGGAGGAGTTGGCGCCTGAGCGGATCGAGGTGCCGAGTGGGTCCAGAATCCGAATTGACTACGCGGATCCCGAGCAGCCCGTACTCGCTGTGAAGTTGCAGGAGATGTTCGGTCTGGAGGAGTCGCCGACCGTCGCCGGCGTGCCCGTCCTCGTGCATCTGCTGTCGCCCGCTGGACGGCCGGCCGCCGTCACCGCCGACCTCGCCTCGTTCTGGAGGGACGGGTACCGGGGCGTGCGGGCCGAGTTGCGCGGGAGGTATCCGAAGCATCCGTGGCCCGAGGATCCCGCGCAGGCCGCGCCGACCCGGCACACGAACGCGCGACTCAGGCGCTGACGGGCTCCGGTTCGTGCGTCTGAGTGGGCGAAGGATCCGCGGGACGGCGGCTGCGGGCCTCCAGATACAGAGACAGCGACAGCAGTCCGGCGCCCAGGATGAGGAAGCCCCACGGCAGGTACGAGGTCAGCAACATGATGAGTACGCGCTGGGACTTGACCAGGTCGACCGTCGACTCGATGTAGTCCTCGCGCATTTTGACGTGCCCGGAGAACGCGGTCACCTTGTCGCGACCCCCCAGGAGCGTGCCGCCCCGCAGTTCCTCCTTGTGGATCTCCTCGCCGTAGACGGGCGCTCCGGTGGCGGGTTCGACCCAGAACTTGCGGACCGTCGTGTACCAGCGGGTGGTGCCCGTCTTGGCGACCGACTCGGGAGTGATGCCCTTGACGGGCATGGCCTTGGGGAAGGGCACTTTGGTCCAGGGGATGGTCTGCTCGAAGTAGTAGACGTTCACGCCCCGGAAGTTCTGCGTGCCTTTGTAGTGAATGGGGGCGGTGACGCGGGCCTGCGCGTCGAAGTACTCGTAGTTCCGTTTCTCGGTCAGGAAGGGCCACTTGAACTCGATGCCGTCGCGCCTGACGGGGTCGCCGTCGACCATCTCACCGGTGGCGTGGACGGGTTCCTGGGTGTGCGCGTCGAAGATGTAGCGCTCGGGGATCTTGGAGACCATCTTGCCGTCGGGGCCCTGGACATAGGACAGGCCGTCCCAGACCACGACGTCGCGGCCCGCTGTCTTCTCGATCTTCTCGGAGGCCTCGACGTTGCCTTTGAGGGTCTGCACGATGCTGACCTTGTCGACTTTTCTGGACTGCATGGTTCCGTAGTCGAGGAGGGTGGCGTCCTTCGCCTCGAGGACCATGTCCTGGTACTGGTGGGCCGGGATCTTGGCGAGGCGGGGGAAGGCGTACCAGCGCAGCAGCGGGGACAGCGCCGTGCAGAACACGGCGAAGGCGAGGAGGATCAGGCTGGCCTTGCGGCGCATCTGGGCGGCCCTCCCTAGGGGTTACGGGTGCTCGGGGATGGTGGTCAGCAGCGGTTTCGGTGAGGTCTTGCCGGCCGGCGAGCCGATGGCCGTGATCGTGAGGACCAGTGCGAGCGCGACGGCGAGACCGGTCGCGGCGGCGATCAGGGCGCGCATTCAGGGCCTCCCCATTCAGCTGATGGAGCGTCAGGGCTGGGGCACCGTAGCAACGGCAGGCCAAGATGAGAACACGTTGCACACACAGACAGCGGCGCCCCCTCCGTCGGCCGGACGGAGGGGGCGCCGCTCATCCAGGGAATCTACGAAGCGGAAGGGCTCGGCGAGGCGCTCTCCGCCGCCACCTTCAGTTCGACCGTCAGCGTCGCGCCACCGGTGGTGGCGATGCGCAGCAGGAACGTGCCGGTCGTGTCGTCCGCGTACAGCTTCGGCAGCTTGAGCAGGCCGTTCGCATCCGTCTCGAGGCCCTTCAGGGTGCGTACGGTCTTGCCGTCGGCGTCCTTGAAGTAGGGGCCCTTGTCGTTCACGGTCGCGTCGTCCGCCGAGGTGACGAGCGTGGCGGTGGCCGCGACACCATCGGCGGCGGCGCCCTTGTACGTGGCCTTCACCTCGACCTGGTCCGCGAACTCGCCACCCGGGGCGCAGGTCAGCGCGGTGTCGCTGGTGCGAGCGAGGGCGTCGGCCTGGCGGGCGGTGACCGTCGCCGCGATGCTGAGGGGAGGCACGATGCGGCCGACGACGGTCGCGCGGACTGTGAACCCGCCCGTCCTCTCACCGGCCTTGAGCGCGGGGGCGGTGGCCACGCCCGAGCTGTTGGTGACCACGGTGGCGACGCTCTCGCCGCCGCTGAAGGTGGCGTCCGTGTCACCGACGATCGTGAAGCGGACCCGGACCTTCGGCACGGCCTTGCCGTCCTTGGTCTCGGTACGCGCGGCGACCTTCCCCGTGAAGGCGTCACCGGCGGTCGCGGTGAGCCTTCCGGTGCCCGCGTTCTCAAGGCGGGTCACCGTGTCCGTGGGCGAGGGAGACGGGGAGGCCGGGGGCGACGAGGTGGGCGGGTTCGGGCTGCCGGACCCGGGAGGCGTCGGAGTGTTGGAGCCGCCGCTACCAGGCGAGGGGCTGGTGGAGGCGCCACGGCCAGGCGTGGAGTTGGGGCTCGACGGCCTCGACGTGGCCGGAGGGGTCGGCGACGGGTTGCGGCCCGCACCGCTGTTGTTGTCGTCGCTGCGGCCGGAGGGGAGTGTGCCTGTGCCGTCCGGCACCTCGTGGGTGCCCTTGCGGTAGTACTCGAGCCACGACAGGACCAGGTTCAGGTATTCCGTCGATGGGTTGTAGCTGAGGATCGCGCGGTTCAGTTCCTTCTGGACGTTCATGTCGCGGTCCAGCCGGCAGAGGTAGTGGCCGGCGGCGAGGGCCGCGTCGTAGATGTTGTTGGGGTTCTTCGTGCCGTCGCCGTTGCCGTCCCGGCCCGCCCAGGCCCAGGTGGAGGGGATGAACTGCATGGGGCCGACGGCGCGGTCGTGCGTCGTGTCCCCGTCGAAGGAACCGCCGTCCGTGTCGGAGATGTTCGCAAAGCCGTTGCCGTTGAGAACAGGGCCGAGGATCGGGGTGATCGTGGTGCCGTCGGCATCGACACGACCGCCGCGGGCCTGGCCGGACTCGACCTTGCCGATGGCGGCGAGGAGTTCCCAGGGCAGGTTGCAGCCGGGCTTGGACTCCCGCAGCGCCGCCTCGGCCTTCTTGTAGGCGTCAAGAACTGTCGCGGGAATGCCGGCCTCGGCGGCACCCGCGGCGATGGGGCCCTCGGCGCCGGGAGTCGTGCTCGGGCTCGGGGTCGGGCTGTTGAGCGGCGGGAGGTCCGTGTAGTACGGCGAGTTGCCGGTCGCGCTGTCTTCGGGGCTGACGTCGGTCGAGGGCTGCGAACCGGTGTTCTGGCTGCCTTGCGGGCTATCGGTCACGCCCGGGGCCTGGGACGCGGACAGGGCCGCGACCGCGGCCGCGGCCACAGCGGTCGTCACCGCCCCTTTGGCCAGCCTCCTGCCGAATTGCGCCGCCATCGCGTGAACCCCTCCCGTCGTCGACTGCCCGCGCCGTGCGCGTTGTCCTGCCGGCCGGCCACGCTCCCAGCGCGGCAACTCAGGTGACCCTACGACAACTTGTGCCGCGCATACACCTGTTCGCGCCCGGAATTCACCCGTTGGCCAGATCCGTTTTCCGCTGCCCCCGTTGCCCCCGAAGCATGCGGTGCTCGTCCCGCATACTGGCGTCCTGGATCAAGGAAGCGTTCCGGGCCGGCGAGTTCGGTCAACGTCGTCAGCGGGGAGCCCAGTTGCCGTTCACTCTCAGCCATGCCGCGGCTGTTCTGCCCGTCGTACGCATGGACGGAACCGGCCGCGGCCCGCTGGTCCCCGCGGTGCTCGTTTCGGGTTCGTTCGCGCCCGACTTGACCTATTACGTGGCGAGTGTGCTGCCTGAGGCGATGGAGTTCGGCGAGTTCACGCACTCCTTCACCGGTGTGTTCACGATCGACGTCCTCATCGCCTGGGTACTTGTGGGCGTTTGGCTGCTGCTCCGCGAACCGCTGGTGGCACTGCTGCCGCCGAGCCGGCAGGGGCGTACGGCGGCTCTGCTGCGATGCGGCGCGCCCCGCGCGCCGTTCCGGCCGGCGCGTGCGCTGTGGTGGTACGTGTCCGCGGCACTCGGCGCGCTGACGCATGTCGTACTGGACGCGTTCACCCATCTCGACCGGTGGGGGATGCGGGTCTTTCCCGCACTCGGGAGGGAGATCGCGGGTTCGCCGCTGTACTGGTACCTGCAGTACGGGGGTTCGGCCGTCCTGGCGGTGGTGATCGCGGTCTTCGTGGCGGTCGCTCTGCGGCAACGGCCCGCCGCGCAACCCGTGGGAGTGCCGGTGCTGTCCGTACGGGACCGGTGGCTTGCCGGGCTGGTGATCGGTGGCTGCGCGGTGGTGGCCGCGGTGCAGCGGGCGTCTCGGTGGTGGGCTTACTGGGGGTCGCGTGCGGAGCCCTGGGAGCTGATTCCCACCGTGTGCTTCGGGGCGGGGGCAGGGCTGGCCGTCGGCCTGCTCCTGTACGGATTCGGTGTCAGGGTGTGGCGTCCGGCGCGGGTTGCTCCCAGCCCGGCAGCGGATCGTACGGAGCCGAGCCGTCCGGCTCCTCGCTGAGCCGTTTACCGCCGCGCGTTCGCGAACGCGCAGGTCAGGGCGGTTTCTTCGGCCACGGTCACGGTGGTGGAGGTGTGGGAAGAGTGGCAGTGGACGCATCGGGTGGGTGCAGCCAGGCTCTCTGCGCCGGTGGGGATGCGGGCGGTGCTGGCGTCGGCTGCGAGGGCGGGTACCGGTGTGCGCAGCGCGGACGCGAGTGCGGTGCGGCAGTGCCGTATGTGAGGGCCCATGCCCCGCATCCTCCGGGCATGCCGGGACCGGGGCCCCTGCTGGAGAGCCACGCGAGTGACACGCGTGTCGCGCTGCGCGCGAATTGCGGCGAGGCCGGTAGGAACGCTGCGGGTAGTCAGTGGCTGGGCGCTCCCCCACTCTCGGCTGCTCCCCCACTCTCGGCTTCGCTCGAGCGGGGGGAGGACCCCCATGAGCGGGGGGACCCCCATCGCGGCGGAGCCGCAAATTGACACAGCCCGGCGCCCCTACGGGGCGCGGCACGAACCGTTCGCGCATCAGATGTGCGCGGCCACCGACAGCTACGCACCCCCTGAGGGCGCCCAACCCCAACCCTCCGGAGGCTAATGCGCCGCCGACTCCCAGTCGTTGCCCGAGCCGACTGAGACGTCCAGTGGGGCTCGCAGGTGGACCGCGTTGGCCATTTCGTGGCGGATGAGTGCCTCGGTCTGCTCCCGCTCTCCGGGGGCGATTTCGAGGACGATTTCGTCGTGGACCTGGAGGAGAAGGCGGGACTTGAGCTTCGCTTCGGTGAGGGCGCGGTCGACGTTCAGCATGGCGATCTTGACGATGTCGGCGGCGGTGCCCTGGATGGGCGCGTTCAGAGCCATCCGCTCGGCCGCCTCGCGGCGCTGGCGGTTGTCGCTGTTGAGGTCGGGGAGGTAGCGGCGGCGCCCGAACAGCGTCGCCGTGTAGCCCGTGGCCCGCGCTTCGTCCACGGCCCGGCGCAGATAGTCGCGGACGCCGCCGAAGCGCTCGAAGTACGTGTCCATCAGCACCCGCGCCTCCCCCGCGTCGATGTTCAGCTGCTGCGACAGGCCGAAGGCCGACAGGCCGTACGCCAGGCCGTACGACATCGCCTTGATCTTGCGCCGCATCTCCGCGTCGACCGCGGAGCGCTCCACGGAGAACACCTGTGAGGCGACCGTCGTGTGCAGGTCCTCGCCCGTGGTGAATGCCTCGATGAGGCCCTCGTCCTCCGAGAGGTGGGCCATCACGCGCAGCTCGATCTGGCTGTAGTCGGCGGTCATGAGGGACTCGAAGCCCTCGCCGACCACGAAGCCGCGGCGGATCGCGCGGCCCTCGTCGGTGCGCACCGGGATGTTCTGGAGGTTGGGGTCCGTGGAGGAGAGGCGGCCGGTGGCGGCGACGGTCTGGTTGAACGTGGTGTGGATACGGCCGTCCGTGGCGATCGACTTGATGAGGCCTTCGACGGTCACCCGCAGCTTGGCCTGCTCGCGGTGGCGGAGCATGATGACCGGCAGTTCGTTGTCGGTCTGGGTGGCCAGCCAGGCGAGGGCGTCGGCGTCCGTGGTGTAACCCGTCTTCGTGCGCTTGGTCTTGGGCAGGGCCAGCTCACCGAAGAGGACTTCCTGGAGCTGCTTGGGCGAGCCCAGGTTGAACTCGTGCCCGGCTGCCGCGTGCGCCTCCTTTATGGCCTGCTGCACGGCGCCCGCGAACAACTGCTCCATGGCTTCGAGGTGGGTGCGGTCCGCGGCGATGCCGTGCCGCTCCATGCGGGCGAGCAGCGTCGAGGTCGGCAGCTCCATGTCGCGCAGCAGATCGGCCGCGCCGACCTCCTTCAGCCGGTCACCGAAGGCTTCGCCAAGGTCGAGCACGGCACGGGCCTGCACCATCAGTGCCTCGGCCTCGGCGCTCTCGTCGGCGCCGAAGGCGAGCTGCCCGTCGGCAGCGGCGGCGGGCGCCAGCTCCCTGTGGAGGTACTCCAGGGACAGCGCGTCCAGGTCGAAGGAACGGCGTCCGGGCTTGACGAGGTAGGCGGCGAGCGCGGTGTCCATGGAGACGCCTGCGATGCTCCAGCCGTGCTCGGCGAAGACGCGCATGGCGCCCTTGGCGTTGTGGAACACCTTGGGCTTCTCCGGGTCGGCGAGCCACTGCGCGAACGCGTTCTCGTCGGCCTCGTCCAGCTGCGCCGGGTCGAACCAGGCGGCTGCTCCTGCCGCCGCGGCGAGTGCGACCTCGGCCACCGCGCCCGTACCGAGCGACCAGGTGTCGACGGTGGCGACACCCAGGACCGCCTTGCCGTGCTCGTCCAGCCATGGCTTCAGCTCGCCCGCGCCGAGCACCGCGCCGTCCAGTGGCACGCCCTCGGCGATCACCGGTGAGGTGTCGGCCTCGTCGGCTCCGGGGTCGACGGCCAGCAGCCGCTCACGCAGCGAGGGGTTACGGATCTCCAGGGTGTCCAGGACCATCGCGACGGCCTTGCGGTCGTACGCGGCGCGCTGCAGGTCGGTCACCGTCCTGGGCAGCTCCATTTGCCGCTCCAGCTCGGTGAGCCGGCGGTTGAGCTTGACGGCGTCGAGGTGGTCGCGGAGGTTTTGTCCCGCCTTGCCCTTTACCTCCTCGACGCGCTCGACCAGCTCGGCGAAAGACCCGAACTGGTTGATCCACTTCGCGGCTGTCTTCTCGCCGACGCCGGGGATGCCCGGAAGGTTGTCGGACGGGTCTCCGCGCAGGGCCGCGAAGTCGGGGTACTGGGCCGGCGTCAGCCCGTACTTCTCGAAGACCTTCTCCGGGGTGAACCGCGTCAGCTCGGAGACGCCCTTCGTCGGATACAGCACCGTCGTGTGCTCGGAGACCAGCTGGAAGGAGTCGCGGTCGCCGGTGACGATCAGCACCTCGAAGCCCTCGGCCTCGGCCTGGGTGGCGAGTGTGGCGATGACGTCGTCCGCCTCGAAGCCGTCGACCGCGAACCGCTCGGCGTTCATGGCGTCGAGCAGCTCGCAGATGAGCTCGACCTGGCCCTTGAACTCGTCGGGGGTCTTGGAACGGTTCGCCTTGTAGTCCGTGAACTCCTCGGAACGCCAGGTCTTGCGGGAGACGTCGAACGCCACCGCGAAGTGCGTGGGCTCCTCGTCGCGCAGGGTGTTGGCGAGCATCGACGCGAAGCCGTAGATCGCGTTCGTCGGCTGTCCCGTCGCCGTCGTGAAATTCTCCGCGGGCAGCGCGAAGAACGCTCGGTACGCCAGGGAGTGCCCATCCATGAGCATCAGTCGCGGGCGCCCGTCGGCGGAGGTCTTCTCGGTCTTCTTCGATGCTGTTTCTGCCACGACCCCGATCCTGCCACGAGCCACTGACAACGCGGTCCCCGCTGCCCGGCCACAGTTCTTCTCACCGGCGCGTGGCAGGATCAAAGACGTACCTCACACATGCGCTCGAATGAGGAGGCCGAGATGGCCGGCAAGCCACCCCAGGGTGATCCGGTTCAGGACGCGCCGCAGGTCGCCGCGCCGAAGCACGCGGCGGCCGGTCTGCCCGCCATCGGCCATACGCTGCGCGCCGCCCAGCAGCAGATGGGCGTGCGGCGTACGGCGCTGACGCTGCTGCGCGTCAATCAGAAGGACGGTTTCGACTGCCCGGGCTGTGCCTGGCCCGAGCCGGAGCACCGGCACAAGGCGGAGTTCTGTGAGAACGGCGCGAAGGCGGTCGCCGAGGAGGCCACACTGCGCCGGGTCACACCGGACTTCTTCGCCGCGCATTCGGTGGCGGACCTCGCGACCCGCAGCGGCTACTGGCTGGGGCAGCAGGGCCGCCTCACGCACCCCATGTATCTGGCGGAGGGCGCCGAGTACTACGCGCCGGTGTCCTGGGAGAGGGCCTTCGACATCATCGCGGAGGAGCTCACCGCCCTCGGCTCACCGGACGAGGCCCTCTTCTACACCTCGGGCCGCACCAGCAACGAAGCGGCGTTCCTGTATCAGCTGTTCGCCCGCGAGTTCGGGACGAACAATCTGCCGGACTGCTCCAACATGTGCCACGAGTCGTCGGGATCCGCACTCAGCGAGACGATCGGCATCGGCAAGGGCAGCGTCCTCCTGGAGGACCTCTACAAGGCGGATCTGATCATCGTCGCCGGGCAGAACCCGGGCACGAACCATCCGCGCATGCTCTCGGCCCTGGAGAAGGCGAAGACGAACGGCGCGCGGATCATCACGGTGAACCCGCTGCCCGAAGCGGGCATGGAGCGCTTCAAGAACCCGCAGACCCCCCAGGGCATGCTCAAGGGCGCCGCCCTGACCGATCTGTTCCTGCAGATCCGCATCGGCGGCGACCAGGCCCTCTTCCGCCTTCTGAACAAGCTGATTCTCGAGACGGAAGGCGCGGTCGACGAGGCCTTCGTCAGCGAACACACCCACGGCTACGAGGAGTTCGCACAATCGGCCTGCGCCGCCGACTGGGACGAGACGCTCACCGCGACGGGCCTCACGCGCGCGCAGATCGACGAAGCGCTGCGCATGGTTCTCGCCTCGAAGCGCACCATTGTGTGCTGGGCGATGGGCCTGACCCAGCACAAGCACTCCGTGCCGACCATCCGAGAGGTGGTCAATTTCCTTCTGCTGCGCGGCAACATCGGCCGCCCGGGCGCGGGCGTGTGCCCGGTGCGCGGCCACTCGAACGTGCAGGGCGACCGCACCATGGGCATCTTCGAGCGCCCCGCACCGGCCTTCCTGGACGCCTTGGAGAGGGAGTTCGGCTTCGCACCGCCGCGCGAGCACGGCTACGACGTCGTACGGGCCATCCGCGCGATGCGCGACGACAAGGCGAAGGTCTTCTTCGCGATGGGCGGCAACTTCGTGTCGGCGTCCCCCGACACCGAGGTCACCGAGGCGGCCATGCGCCGCGCCCGCCTCACCGTGCACGTGTCGACGAAGCTCAACCGCTCGCACGCCGTCACGGGCGCGCGTGCCCTGATCCTGCCGACCCTCGGCCGCACCGAGCGTGATCTCCAGGGCAGCGGCGAGCAGGTCGTCACCGTCGAGGACTCCATGGGCATGGTGCACGCCTCGCACGGACGTCTGGAGCCCGCGAGCGAACACCTGCTGTCCGAGACGGCCATCGTGTGCCGTCTCGCGCGGCGCGTCCTCGGCGAGGGATCCCGCACGCCCTGGGAGGAGTTCGAGAAGGACTACGCGACGATCCGCGACCGCATCGCGAAGGTCGTCCCGGGCTTCGAGGACTTCAACGCGCGCGTGGCCGAGCCCGGAGGCTTCGCGCTGCCGCACGCCCCCCGCGACGAGCGCCGGTTCCCCACCGCCACCGGCAAGGCCAACTTCACGGCCGCGCCCGTCGAGTACCCGAAGCTCCCCGCGGGCCGTCTCCTGCTGCAGACGCTGCGCTCGCACGACCAGTACAACACCACGATCTACGGCCTGGACGATCGCTACCGCGGCATCAAGAACGGCCGGCGGGTCGTGCTCGTGAACCCCGAGGACGCCCGTGAGCTGGGCCTGGCCGACGGCTCGTACACCGATCTCGTCAGCGAGTGGCAGGACGGTGTGGAGCGGCGTGCGCCCGGCTTCCGGGTCGTGCACTATCCGACGGCCCGGGGCTGCGCAGCGGCGTACTACCCGGAGACCAACGTCCTGGTCCCCCTGGACGCCACCGCGGATACCAGCAACACACCCGCCAGCAAGTCCGTCGTCGTCCGTCTGGAACAATCGGCCGCCAACTGAGCGTTCGCTTAGCGAGCGCGCCGAAAGCCGAAAGACGAAGGAGCCGGCCCATGGGCGAGCACCAGCACGTGAACTTCCCGCAAGAGGTCATCGACGAGTACACAGCCCTGGGCGTCGACCTCGTGGCCATGTTCTCCGCCGGGCACCTGGGCACGCGCATGGGCGTCCAGATCACCGAGGCCTCCCCGGACCGCGTCGTGGGCACCATGCCGGTCGAGGGCAACACGCAGCCGTACGGACTCCTGCACGGCGGCGCCTCCGCTGTGCTCGCGGAGACGCTGGGCTCGATCGGCGCGATGCTGCACGCCGGCAGCTCCAAGATCGCCCTCGGTATCGACCTCAACTGCACCCACCACCGGGGAGCCCGCTCCGGCCTCGTCACCGGTGTCGCGACCCCCCTGCACCGCGGCCGGTCCACCGCCTCGTACGAGATCGCGATCAGTGACGAGGCGGGCAAGCGCGTATGCACCGCGCGGCTCACCTGTCTTCTGCGCGATGTGATGGCGAGCGACGAGGAACGCGTACGTGCCGCGGACTGACCCTCGTCCCTTCGGGGCGCCAGGTCCGCCGGACGCCAATCACCGTGGCGGGTACCGGCGTTGTCCACAGCACCGTGGTTGTCCACAGAGCCGTTGCTCCCCGGCACCCGGCGGCTTAGCGTCAAGGCATGAAATCGGGAGAAGCCCCCTGGCCGGGGGCAGCACTCGGATTGGGGCTCGGGCTTGCGCTGTTGACCGGCGGCCTGATCACCGGGTGCGGGCAGGACGGGGCGGGTACGCGGGATGCCGCGCGGACCGGCGCCGACTCGCCGTCGCCATCGGCCACTCCCCGCGAGGACCTGTGCACACGGATCGTCACATACTGGTCGCGGGAGGTCCTGGACCAGGACTCGTACGGGGACTACCAGTCGATGGGCCTGTCGAACGGCCAGTACGAGATCCTGATGAAGGTGGTCGACGCCGCCCGGGCCGAGAAGAAGAGCAAGGGCACACCGGCCGCGGACCGGCTGATCGACCGCGAAGCGCGCGCGGGCTGCGAGGACCTGTACCGCGACGGCGCCCCAAGCGGAGGGCCGTGGCAGTGAGCGGCGTCGGCCCCGTCGAGCCGGGAGAAGGAACGCGCGCGCGGGACATCCCGGGCCCGGACGCCCCGCCCCTGCCTGGCATCCCGCCCGAACCGCCGCGCGGACGCCTCGGGCAGACGTATACGCGGCACCGCCGCGCCATCCTGCCGATCGCGGCAGCCGTCGCACTCCTCGCGGGCGCCGGCTACCTCTACGCCACCCGGCCCGAACAAGCCCCGCCGGAACCGCCGCCCTACCCCTCACAGGTGGTCGGCATCACCTACCTCGGCCAGGAGCCCGCACCTGACAACGCTCCGCCCGAGAGCTTCAGCATCGGCGTGGAATTGACCGTCCGGTCCGGCCCCCAGGTCACCGTGCTGGGGATAACGCAGCCCTATGCCGGTCTTTCCCTGGCCTCGGTTCCGCGCCTCCCTTTCCGGACAAGGACCGGCTTTCCCCACAAGATCAGCATCACCATGCAGGTGACGGAATGCGCACGTGTACCGAGGAACGCCGGGCTGCCTTTCCTGGACGTAACTCTGCGTAATACGCGCGCAATACAAGTGCACAGTTTCATCCTTGGTGAACGCTATGCACACGACCTCTCGGAAGCCGTTCAAGTCGCCTGCAGCACCAACTCCGCGTCATCACCAAAACCGTAGAACACTCCTGACCAAACCCGGTGAGGCCTGCACGTTCTCACTATGCGGACCGGGCGAATCGGCCTTAATTCCACTCTTCCGCCCACCGAGTACCGCTCTGCATTACCTCGTGTCATAACAAGAGCGTCACAGCATTGGCCAGACCCTCCTCCACGTTCCCCACACACGCTTAGAGTCACGCCCAGTCACCGCGCCATCGGGATCCGAATCGTCTTCGGACCAGCGCTCGACTCGGCCGCTTCTACGGGGAAGGGCCGCGCATGGGAAAGGACTGATCGTGCGCCAACGTTCGCTCATCGCCATCACCGCCGCGCTGGCGGCGGGAGCACTCACACTCACCGCCTGCGGCTCGCGCGACGACGACGGCGGCGGCTCCTCCGGCGACGGTGGCACCACCGTGGTCATAGGCGTCGATGCCCCGCTTACCGGCGACCTGTCGGCCCTGGGTCTCGGCATCAAGAACTCCGTCGACCTCGCCACCAAGCAGGCCAACAAGCAGAAGGTCGTCGAAGGCGTCACCTTCAAGATCGAAGCCCTCGACGACCAGGCGCAGCCCTCCTCCGGGCAGCAGAACGCCACCAAGCTGGTCGCCAACAAGGACGTCCTCGGCGCCGTCGGCCCGCTGAACTCCTCCGTCGCCGAGTCCATGCAGAAGGTCTTCGACGACGCCAAGCTCGTCCAGGTCTCCCCCGCCAACACCAACCCCGCCCTCACCCAGGGCCAGGACTGGAACGGCGGCGAGAAGCTCCGCCCGTACAAGTCGTACTTCCGCACCGCGACCACGGACGCCATCCAGGGCCCGTACGCCGCGCAGTACGTCTTCAACGACGCCAAGAAGACCAAGGCCTTCGTCATCGACGACAAGAAGACCTACGGCGCCGGTCTTGCCGCGACCTTCTCGGACGAGTACAAGAAGCTCGGCGGCAAGATCGTCGGCACCGAGCACATCGACCCCGAGACCAAGGACTTCTCCGCGGTCGCCACCAAGGTGAAGAACTCCGGGGCCGACGTCGTCTACTACGGCGGCGAATACCCGCAGGCCGGCCCGCTCAGCAAGCAGATCAAGGCCTCAGGTGCCAAGATCCCGCTCGTCGGCGGCGACGGCATATACAGCGCCGACTTCATCAGCCTGGCCGGCGCCAGCGGAGCCGGCGACCTCGCCACCTCCGTCGGCGCACCCGTCGAAGAGCTCCCCTCTGCCAAGGAGTTCGTCGCCAACTACAAGGCCGCCGGATACAAGGACGCCTACGAGGCGTACGGCGGCTACTCCTACGACTCCGCCTGGGCGATCATCCAGGCCGTGAAGAAGGTCGTCGAGGACAACAACGGCGAACTTCCCGACGACGCCCGCGCCAAGGTCACCGAGGCCATGCAGAACGTCTCCTTCGACGGTGTGACCGGCAAGGTCTCCTTCGACGAATTCGGTGACGCCACCAACAAGCAGCTCACCGTCTACTCCGTCGAGGGCACCGACTGGAGCCCGGTGAAGTCCGGCACGTACGAAGGCTGATCCACACCCGCATCACTGAACGAGCCGCGCGGGGCGCTGCACCACTGGCGCCCCGCGCGGACTCGCATCCGGTCACATCCCTCGACATATCCGAAGTCTCGGAGGACATGCGGTGAACGAACTGCCGCAGCAGCTGGTCAACGGCCTGCTACTGGGATCCATGTACGGGCTCGTCGCCATCGGCTACACGATGGTCTACGGCATCGTCCAGCTCATCAACTTCGCCCACGGCGAGATCTTCATGATCGGAGGGTTCGGCGCCCTCACGGTCTACCTGTACGTCCTGCCCGACGGCACCACCATGTGGATCGCACTGCCACTGATGCTCCTCGGCGCCGTCATCGCCGCGGTCATCGTCGCCGTAGGGGCGGAACGGTTCGCCTACCGCCCGCTGCGAGGCGCACCACGCCTCGCCCCCCTCATCACCGCCATCGGCCTCTCCCTCGCCCTCCAGCAGGCCGTATGGGCCTGGTACCCCGGCGCCAAGGAATCCATCAACTTCCCGGAGATCGCCGGCGGACCCTTCGAGATCGGCAGCGTCACCGTGCAGACGGGCGACGTCTTCCTGCTCGTGGTCGCCCCCATCAGCATGGCGATCCTCGCCTACTTCGTCATGAAGACCCGCACCGGACGCGGCATGCAGGCCACCGCCCAGGACCCCGACACCGCCAAACTCATGGGCATCAACACCGACCGCATCATCGTGGTCGCCTTCGCCCTCGGCGCCGTGTTCGCCGCCGTCGGAGCCGTCGCGTACGGCCTCAAGTACGGCCAGGTCCAGTTCCGCATGGGCTTCATCCTCGGCCTCAAGGCCTTCACCGCCGCCGTCCTCGGCGGCATCGGCAACATCTACGGAGCCATGATCGGCGGCCTCGTCCTCGGCATCGCCGAAACCATGGCCACCGCCTACATCGCCGACGTCCCCGGCATGTCGCAACTCGGCGGCCAGTCCTGGGCCAACGTCTGGGCCTTCGTACTTCTCATCCTCGTTCTCCTCTTCAGGCCACAAGGCCTGATGGGTGAGCGCGTGGCGGACAGGGCGTGACACCGATGACCACACAGACCACTGCACCCCAGACGCCGAGCACCCCGGCCAAGGGCAAGCCCAGCGGCCTCATCGGCATCCCCGAAAACCTGGGCCGCGCCCTCGCCACCGGCGGCGGCATCCTCACCGTCGTGTCCACGTTCCTCGCCTGGACCTGGACCGACGCGTTCCCCGGTGACCTCACCGTCTATGGCTACCCCGGCGGCCTCCAGGTCCTCGTCCTCATCGCCGGCGCCCTCACCGCACTCTTCGGCCTCGCCTCCTACGGAGTGAAGGGCCTGCGCTGGCTCACCCCCGGATCAGCCGACAGCGCGATCAAACTGGCCGCACTCGCCGCCTTCGCGACCGCCTGGTTCACGATCATCGCGATCAGCGTCAACCTCGGCGGCCTCGCCAACCTCGAACCCGGCGGCTGGGTCGTCGCCATCGTGACCCTCGCGACCCTCCTCGGCGCCCTCTCCCTGCCCTTCGAACGGCCCGTAACCGAACCGGCCGACCCCGATGACACCGACTGGGAGCAGTTCCGCCACGACACCCGCAACAAGCTGACGGTCTTCAAATCGGCCTTCGCCTCCAGCGAGGTGACCCCGGCCCGCAAGCTCCCCGCGTACGCCGAAATCCTCATCATCGTCGCGGCGCTCGCCCTCGGCCTGACCGTCTTCACCTACGGCATCGGCACCGAATACGACGAACTCTTCGTCGGCTTCATGATCACCGTCGGCTTCGGCTTCGCCGCCGTCACCAAGGCAGGACTGGTCGCCAGGGTCTCCGCGATCACCGCCAAGCACCGCAACGTCACGATGATCGGCGCCTTCGTCGCCGCCGCGGCCTTCCCCTTCACCCAGTCCGACGACCAGTACGCGACCATCGGTGTCTACATCCTGATCTTCGCGACCGTCGCCCTCGGCCTGAACATCGTCGTCGGCATGGCAGGGCTCCTCGACCTCGGATACGTCGCCTTCCTCGGCGTCGGCGCCTACACCGGGGCCATGGTCTCCGGCTCGCCCTCCTCGCCCTTCGACATCCACCTGCCGTTCTGGGCCTCCGCCCTCCTCGGCGCGGCAGTCGCCATGGTCTTCGGCGTCCTCATCGGCGCCCCCACCCTGCGCCTGCGCGGCGACTACCTCGCCATCGTCACCCTCGGCTTCGGTGAGATCTTCCGCATCGCCGTCCTCAACGCCGACGGCACCTCGGGCCCGGACATCACCAACGGCTCCAACGGCATCTCGTCGATCCCGAACCTCAACATCTTCGGCTTCGACTTCGGCCAGGAACACAGCATCGCCGGGTTCACCATCGCCCGCTTCGCCAACTACTTCCTGCTGATGCTCCTCATCACCCTCATCGTCGTCATCGTCTTCCGACGCAGCGGCGACTCCCGCATCGGCCGCGCCTGGATCGCCATCCGCGAAGACGAAACCGCCGCCCTCGCCATGGGCATCAACGGCTTCCGCGTCAAACTCATCGCCTTCGCCCTCGGCGCCGCACTCGCCGGCCTCGCCGGCACCGTCCAGGCCCACGTCACCTACACCGTGACACCCGAGCAATACCAATTCGCCCACGTCGTACCACCGAACTCGGCATTCCTCCTCGCCGCAGTCGTCCTCGGCGGAATGGGCACCATCAGCGGACCCCTCGTCGGCGCCGCACTCCTCTACCTGATCCCCGCCAAGCTCCAATTCCTCGGCGACTACCAGCTCTTCGCCTTCGGCCTCGCGCTCGTCCTGCTGATGCGCTTCCGTCCGGAAGGCCTCATCCCGAACCGGCGCCGTCAGCTCGAATTCCACGAAGAAGCGGAAGCGCCCACAGTCCTCAGCAAGGCAGGGGCCTGACCACCATGACAACCGACACCACCACCAAGGACACCACACCGGCCGCACCCACGCCCGGCCAGACCGTCCTCGACGCACGCGGCGTCACCATGCGCTTCGGCGGCCTCACCGCCGTACGCAACGTCGACCTCACCGTCAACAGCGGCGAAATCGTCGGCCTCATCGGCCCCAACGGCGCCGGCAAAACCACTTTCTTCAACTGCCTCACCGGCCTCTACATCCCCACCGAGGGAGAGGTCCGCTACAAAGGCACCGTCCTGCCGGCCAAATCCTTCAAGGTCACCGCCGCCGGAATCGCCCGTACATTCCAGAACATCCGGCTCTTCGCCAACATGACAGTTCTGGAAAACGTACTCGTCGGCCGCCACACCCGTACGAAGGAAGGGCTGTGGTCCGCGCTGCTCCGCGGCCCCGGCTTCCACAAAGCCGAAGCCGCCTCCCGCGAACGGGCCATGGAACTGCTCAAGTTCATCGGCCTCGACAAGAAGGCGGAACACCTCGCCCGCAACCTCCCGTACGGCGAACAGCGCAAGCTGGAGATCGCGCGGGCGCTGGCCAGCGAGCCCGGCCTGCTGCTGCTCGACGAGCCGACTGCCGGCATGAACCCGCAGGAGACCCGGGCGACCGAAGAACTCGTCTTCGCCATCCGGGACATGGGCATCGCCGTACTCGTCATCGAGCACGACATGCGCTTCATCTTCAATCTCTGCGACCGCGTCGCAGTCCTCGTACAGGGTGAAAAACTCGTCGAAGGCAGCAGCGAAGTCGTCCAAGGCGACGAACGCGTCATCGCCGCCTACCTCGGAGAACCCTTCGAAGACGCCCCCGGCGCCAAAGAAGTAGCGGAAGTCGAAGCCGCCGAGGCCAACGCCGCCACCCAGACGGACGCCGCGCCCCGCAAGGAGAACGACCGATGACCGCCCTCCTCGAAGTCGACGAACTCCGAGTCGCCTACGGCAAAATCGAAGCCGTCAAAGGCATCTCCTTCAAGGTCGAAGCCGGCGAAGTCGTCACCCTCATCGGCACCAACGGAGCCGGCAAGACCACGACACTGCGCACCCTGTCGGGACTGCTGAAGCCGCTGAGCGGCCAGATCAAATTCGGCGGCAAATCGCTGAAGAAGACCCCGGCCCACCAGATCGTCTCGCTGGGACTCGCCCACTCCCCCGAGGGGCGGCACATCTTCCCGCGCATGACCATCGAGGACAATCTGCGGCTCGGCGCCTTCCTCCGCGACGACAAAGCAGGCGTCGAAAAGGACATCCAGCGCGCCTACGACCTCTTCCCCATCCTCGGAGAACGCCGTAAGCAAGCCGCCGGAACCCTCTCCGGCGGCGAACAGCAGATGCTCGCCATGGGCCGCGCCCTGATGTCACAGCCCAAACTCCTCATGCTCGACGAACCCTCCATGGGCCTCTCGCCGATCATGATGCAGAAGATCATGGCCACCATCGCCGAACTCAAATCCCAGGGCACGACCATCCTCCTGGTCGAACAGAACGCCCAGGCGGCACTGTCACTGGCTGACCACGGACACGTCATGGAAGTCGGCAACATCGTCCTTTCCGGCACCGGACAGAACCTCCTGCACGACGAATCCGTACGCAAGGCATACCTCGGCGAGGACTGAGCTCCTCACCTCGTACGAAGAGGCCCGCACCCCCTCGCAGGGGGCGCGGGCCTCTTCGTATGCACGTATATGCGTGCGCGAGCCTCAGTCCTTCGCGGCCTTCTTCTCCTCCGCGTCCTGAATAACCGCCTCAGCAACCTGCTGCATCGACATCCGACGATCCATCGACGTCTTCTGAATCCACCGGAAGGCCGCCGGCTCGGTCAGCCCATACTCCGTCTGCAAAACCGACTTCGCACGATCCACCAACTTACGCGTCTCCAGACGCTGCGTCAGATCGGCGATCTCCTTCTCCAACTGCTTCAACTCCGTGAAGCGCGAGACAGCCATCTCAATCGCCGGAACCACATCACTCTTACTGAACGGCTTCACGAGATACGCCATCGCACCGGCGTCACGGGCCCGCTCGACGAGATCGCGCTGCGAGAAGGCGGTCAGCATCAGCACGGGGGCGATGGATTCCTCAGCGATCTTCTCGGCGGCGGAGATCCCATCCAGCTTCGGCATCTTCACATCGAGGATCACCAGATCCGGACGGTGCTCGCGCGCCAGCTCGACGGCCTGCTCGCCATCGCCCGCCTCCCCCACCACGGAGTAGCCCTCCTCCTCGAGCATCTCCTTGAGGTCGAGACGAATCAGCGCCTCGTCCTCAGCGATGACGACACGGGTCGTCAGCGGAGGCACGTGCGACTTGTCGTCGTCGGGCGCGTCTACGGGCTGGGGCGACTCGGGGGCGGTCACGGGGGCTCCTTGTTCAGGGCAGAGGTACTGCTTTCCAAGAGGGTACCCAGCTGCGGTATGGTGGACGGGCAGCGGGTCGGGGTAAACCTTCGATTCACTGGGCCCCGGTAGCCCAATTGGCAGCAGGCAATGGATTCAAAACCCATACAGTGTCGGTTCGAGTCCGACCCGGGGCACTTTTCCTTAGATTCCAAGGTCACAATCATGAAGCGGATGCTCACGTTGTCGTGAACATCCGCTTTTTGCTGCACCCCACTACTTGGGCGCGTCGTCCTCGCCAATGTGATGCACCCGGACCAGGTTCGTCGAGCCCGAGACGCCTGGCGGTGACCCGGCCGTGATCACGACGATGTCGCCCTTCTGGCAGCGGCCGATCTTCAGGAGCTGTTCGTCGACCTGGTCGACCATTGCGTCGGTGGAGTCGACGTGGGGGCCGAGGAAGGTTTCGACGCCCCAGGTGAGGTTCAACTGGGAGCGGGTGGCGGGGTCGGGGGTGAAGGCCAGGAGGGGGATCGGGGAACGGTAGCGGGACAAGCGGCGGACCGTGTCTCCGCTCTGCGTGAAGGCGACCAGGAACTTTGCGCCCAGGAAGTCGCCCATTTCGGCTGCCGCGCGGGCGACGGCACCGCCCTGGGTGCGGGGCTTGCTGCGTTCGGTCAGGGGTGGCAGGCCCTTCGCGAGGATGTCCTCCTCGGCCGCTTCGACGATGCGGGACATCGTGCTGACCGTCTCGATCGGGTACTTGCCGACGCTTGTCTCGCCCGAGAGCATCACCGCGTCCGTGCCGTCGATGACGGCGTTGGCGACGTCGGAAGCCTCCGCGCGGGTCGGTCGGGAGTTGTCGATCATCGAGTCGAGCATCTGGGTGGCGACGATGACCGGCTTGGCGTTCCGCTTGGCCAGCTTGATCGCGCGCTTCTGGACGATCGGGACCTGCTCCAGCGGCATTTCCACGCCCAGGTCGCCTCGGGCGACCATGATCGCGTCGAAGGCGGCGACGATGTCGTCAATGTTGTCGACGGCTTGGGGCTTTTCGACCTTGGCGATGACGGGGAGGCGGCGCCCCTCCTCGTCCATGATCCGGTGGACGTCCTGGATGTCGCGTCCGCTGCGGACGAAGGACAGGGCGATGACGTCGAAGCCGGTGCGCAGGGCCCAGCGGAGGTCGGCCTCGTCCTTCTTGGAGAGAGCGGGGACGGAGACGGCGACGCCGGGGAGGTTCAGCCCCTTGTTGTCGGAGACCATGCCGCCTTCGACGACGGTGGTGTGGACGCGGGGACCGTCGACGGCGGTGACTTCGAGGCAGACCTTCCCGTCGTCGACGAGGATGCGTTCGCCGGTGGTGACGTCGGTGGCGAGTCCGTCGTACGTGGTGCCGCAGGTCTGGCGGTCGCCCTGGACGCCGTCTTCGACGGTGATGGTGAAGGTGTCTCCGCGTTCAAGGAGTACGGGGCCTTCGCTGAAGCGGCCGAGTCGGATCTTCGGGCCTTGAAGGTCGGCGAGGATTCCGACGCTGCGGCCGGTCTCGTCGGAGGCCTTTCGCACGCGCTGGTAGCGCTCCTCGTGGTCGGCGTAGGTGCCGTGACTGAGGTTGAAGCGGGCTACGTCCATTCCGGCTTCAACCAGTGCTTTGATCTGGTCGTACGAGTCTGTGGCGGGGCCCAGTGTGCAGACGATCTTTGCTCGGCGCATGGTTTCGAGCCTAGGGCTTACCGGTGGGTAGGGAATTGGCCGTGCATGACTACTCAACGACCTTTGCGTGAAGGACTATTGACAAGTGTTGAATTGTGCGCCGGGGCGCTCCGATGAGCATTTGAGCCGGTTATCAGAGCTCCGGCGGCGCCATCGTAAAGCGGGCATTGACATGGGCGTAGACATGTTGGCGTTGGGGTTCGAGGTCGAGGGGTGCGGCGGTGGAGTCTTCGGCGGCTGCGACGAAGGCGGCGCTGCGTGCGCGGCCCGAGGCCACCGTTGCGTAACGCTCGCCGTTTTCCGCGCCGATGTCGGCGAGTTCGACCAGCGCCGCGAGTGTCGTACCGAGTGCTTCGGCGTATTCGCGGGCGCGTTGGACGGCTTCGCGTACCGCTTGCTGACGGGCCTGGCGGTGGGCGGGTGAATTGGGGCGCAGCGCCCAGAAGGGCCCGTCGACGCGGGTGAGGTCCAGGTCCGCCAACCGTGTTGTCAGTTCGCCGAGAGCGGTGAAGTCGGTGAGCTCGGCGGTGGTGTGGACGCGGCCGTGGTAGGCGCGGATGCGTTCCCCGCGTCCGTGTTTGGTGAGTTCGGGGCTGATGGAGAAGGCGCCGGTTTCCAGGTGCTCGACGGCCTGACCATATGTCTTGATCAGGTCGAGTGCGGTGGCGTTGCGGCGGGTGAGGTCGTCGAGGGCGGAGCGGCGGTCGGTGCCGCGGGCCATCACGGTGACGCCGATGCGGGCGATTTCGGGGTCGACTTCGAGGTGGGCTTCGCCTCGGACGGCGATGCGGGGTGCCTCCGGTGTGCCGTAAGGGGTTGCGGGTCGGGGTTCCTCTGCGGCTGTGGTCATACGTCCCACTCTGTCATCGGTGGCCCGGTTCTGGGACTGGCCGGTCATCAGATCGAAACCTGAGGGGTCTGTTGCTGCTGGTCATGACCGGGTCAGAATCTACGCGCGTTGTTGACCACGCGTACAGGTGGCCAGTTCCCCCTAGGAGTTACGAGACATGCCGTTGAACCGCCGGAAGTTCCTGAAGAAGTCCGCCGTGACCGGGGCGGGGGTGGCGCTCACCGGTGCGGTCGCGGCTCCGGCCGCACGGGCTGCGGAGGCTGCGGCGACGAAGAAGGGCGGGAAGCCGGTGAAGCGGTATGCGTTGACGGTCATGGGCACGACGGATCTGCACGGCCATGTCTTCAACTGGGACTACTTCAAGGACGCGGAGTACACCGACTCGGCGGGCAACGCGCAGGGCCTGGCCCGTATTTCGACCCTGGTGAACCAGATCCGTGCGGAGAAGGGCCGCCGCAACACCCTGCTTCTGGACGCGGGCGACACGATCCAGGGCACTCCGCTGACGTACTACTACGCGAAGGTCGATCCGATCACGGCCGAGGGCGGGCCCGTGCATCCGATGGCGCAGGCGATGAACGCGATCGGGTACGACGCGGTGGCGCTCGGCAATCATGAGTTCAATTACGGCATCGAGACATTGCGGAAGTTCGAGGAGCAGTGCGACTTTCCGCTGCTGGGTGCGAATGCGCTGGATGCGAAGACGCTGCGGCCGGCTTTCCCGCCGTACTTCTTCAAGACGTTCCGTGTGCCGGGTCTGCCGCCGGTGAAGGTGGCGGTGCTGGGGCTGACGAATCCGGGGATCGCGATCTGGGACAAGGCGTATGTGCAGGGGAGGCTGACGTTCCCGGGTCTTGAAGAGCAGGCGGCGAAGTGGGTTCCGAAGCTGCGGTCGATGGGTGCCGACGTGGTGGTCGTTTCGGCGCACAGTGGGTCGTCGGGGACGTCTTCGTACGGTGATCAGTTGCCGTATGTCGAGAACTCGGCGGCGTTGGTGGCGCAGCAGGTGCCCGGTATCGACGCGATTCTCGTGGGGCATGCGCATGTGGAGATTCCCGAGCTGAAGGTCACCAACGAGAAGACCGGGAAAACCGTGGTGCTGTCGGAGCCGTTGGCGTATGCGGAGCGGTTGTCTCTCTTCGATTTCGAGCTGGTCTTCAAGCGGGGGCGATGGGTGGTCGAGTCCGTGACGGCCTCGGTGATGAACTCGAATTCGGTCGCCGACGATCCGGAGATCACGAGGCTGCTGAAGGACGACCATGACGTCGTGGTGGCGTATGTGAATCAGGTGGTCGGGACGGCGACCGAGACGCTGACGACGGTCGAGGCCCGTTACAAGGACGCGCCGATCATCGACTTGATCACGAAGGTCCAGGAGGACGTGGTCAAGGCGGCGCTGGCGGGCTCGGAGTACGCCTCGCTGCCGGTGATCGCGCAGGCGTCGCCCTTCTCCCGTACCTCTGCGATCCCGGCCGGCGATGTGACCATCCGGGGCCTGTCGAGTCTGTATGTGTACGACAACACGCTGGTCGCGAAGGTGATGACGGGTGCGCAGGTGCGGGCGTATCTGGAGTATTCGGCGGAGTATTTCGTGCAGACGGCGGCGGGCGCACCCGCCGATGTGGAGAAGCTGACCAATGCGGGTGGCCGCCCGGACTACAACTACGACTACGTATCGGGGCTGACCTACGAGATCGATGTCGCGCAGGCGGCCGGCTCGCGGATCAAGAACCTCTCCTACGAGGGTGCGGCGCTGGATGACGCGCAAGAGTTCGTGTTCGCGGTGAACAACTACCGGGCCAACGGCGGTGGCGCGTTCCCGCATGTGGCAGCGGCTACGGAAGTGTGGTCCGAGTCGACGGAGATCCGTACGCGGATCGCGGAGTGGGTGACTCAGAAGGGCACGCTGGACCCGAAGGAGTTCGCTTCGGTGGGCTGGAAGCTGACGCGGGACGGTGCCCCCGTTTTCCCGTGATCCCGCCTTCAATCCTCTCGCCAGGCCTCTCTTCACGCCTGCCTTGGAGGCCGAAGGTGGTGAAGGCCGTGCGCCGCGGCAGTGGATAAGGGTCCTTGCCGGTGAGGGATTTGAGGATGGTGGCGCTGCGCCAGGCGGCGAGGCCGAGGTCGGGGGTGCCGACGCCGTGGGTGTGGAGTTCGGCGTTCTGGACGTAGAGGGCGCCCGTGACGGCGGGGTCGAGGGTGAGGCGGTACTGGTCGTCGATGTGGGGGCGTCCGGCGCCGTCGCGGCTCACGTAGGGGTCGAGTCCGGCGAGGAGTGGGTCGAGGGGTCGTTCGCGGTAGCCGGTGGCGAGGACGACGGCGTCGGTGGTGAGGCGGGTGCGGGTGCCCTGCTGGACGTGTTCGAGGTGGAGCTCGATGGCCGTCCTGGCGATACGCCCTGCGGTGCGGACGTGGACGCCGGGGGTGAGGACGGTGTCGGGCCAGCCGCCGTGGAGGGTGCGCTGGTAGAGCTCGTCGTGGATGGCCGCGATGGTGTCGGAGTCGATGCCTTTGTGGAGCTGCCATTGGGCGGGGACGAGCCGGTCGCGTACCGGTTCGGGCAGGGCGTGGAAGTAGCGCGTGTAGTCGGGGGTGAAGTGTTCGAGGCCGAGTTTGGAGTACTCCATGGGGGCGAACGCCTCGGTTCGGGCGAGCCAGTGGATCTTTTCGCGGCCGGCTGGGCGGTGGCGGAGGAGGTCGAGGTAGACCTCGGCGCCGGACTGTCCTGAGCCGATGACGGTGATGTGTTCCGCGGTGAGGAGCCGCTCGCGGTGTTCGAGGTAGTCGGCGGCGTGGATGACGGGGACGCCGGGGGCTTCGACGAGGGGGCGGAGCGGTTCGGGGACGTGGGGGGCGGTGCCGATGCCGAGGACGAGGTTCTTGGCGTACGTACGGCCGTGTGCTGCCCCGCCTTCGCCGCCTTCGCCGTCGGGGTCGAGCCGTCGGGTGAAGTCGATTTCGAAGAGATCGCGCCCGGGGTTCCAGCGGACGGCGTCGATCTGGTGGCCGAAGTGGAGTCCGGGCAGGTGGTCGCTGACCCAGCGGCAGTACGCGGCGTATTCGGCGCGGTGGATGTGGAAACGCTCGGCGAAGTAGAAGGGGAAGAGGCGGTCGCGGCTGCGGAGGTAGTTGAGGAAGGACCAGGGGCTCACGGGGTCGGCGAGGGTGACCAGGTCGGCGAGGAAGGGGACTTGGAGGGTGGCGCCGTCGATGAGGAGGCCGGGGTGCCAGTCGAAGGCGGGGCGTTGGTCGTAGAAGGCGGTGTCGAGTTCCGTGAGGGGGTGGGCGAGGGCGGCCAGGGAGAGGTTGAAGGGGCCGATGCCGATGCCGACCAGGTCGCGGGGTGCTTCGGGTTCGCGGGGTGCGCGGCGGGGCGTCGGGATCATCGGGGGGTGTGTCCTTCCACCAGTTTCAGGAGTGCGGCAAGGTCGCCGGCTGTGGTGTGCGGGTTGAGCAGGGTGGCCTTGAGCCAGAGGCGGCCGTCGGGGCGGGCGCGGCCGAGGACGGCGTGGCCCTGGGTGAGGAGGGTGCGGCGTACGTCGGCGACGGCGTCGTCCGACCAATGGGTGGGCCGGAAGAGGACGGTGCTGATGCTGGGCGGTGCGTAGAGCTCGAAGCCGGGGTGTGCCGCGACGAGGTGGGCGAACTCGCGGGCGCGGGCGCAGACTTGGTCGACGAGTGCGCCGAGTCCTTCGCGGCCGAGGGATTTGAGGGTGACGGCGATCTTGAGGACGTCGGGGCGTCGGGTCGTACGCAGGGAGCGGCCGAGGAGGTCGGGGAGGCCGGCCTCGGTGTCGTCGTCGGCGTTGAGGTAGTCGGCGTGGTGTTCCAGTACGCGGAGGTCGTCCGGGTCCTTGACGGCGATCAGGCCTGCGGCGATGGGCTGCCAGCCGAGTTTGTGCAGGTCGAGGGCGACGGTGTGGGCGCGGGCGAGTCCGTCGAGTCTGCTGCGGTGGCGGTCGCTGAAGAGGAGGCCCCCGCCGTAGGCGGCATCGATGTGCAGGCGGGCCGCGTGGGTGTGGCAGACGTCGGCGATGGCGGGCAGCGGGTCGATGAGTCCGGCGTCGGTGGTGCCGGCGGTGGCGGCGACGATCAGTGGACCCGGCAGCCTGGTGAGGGTTTCGTCGAGGGTGGTGGGGTCGAGCGTGCCTCCGGGCGCCGGGACGGTGATGGGTTCGGGGAGGCCCAGGAGCCAGGTGGCGCGGCGCAGGGAGTGGTGGGCGTTCTCCGCGCAGACGAGTTGGACGGTGCCGTCCAGTTCACGGGCGAGGAGGAGGGCGAGCTGGTTGGACTCGGTGCCGCCGGTGGTGACGAGGGCGTCGGCCGGTCTGCCGTACACCTCCTTGGCGAGCGCTGCCGTGACCAGGGCTTCCAGCGCGGAGGCGGCGGGGGCCTGGTCCCAGGAGTCGAGGGATGGGTTGAGGGCCGAGGCGGCGAGGTCGGCGGCGGTGGCCACGGCGAGGGGCGGGCAGTGGAGGTGCGCGGTACACAGGGGGTCGGCGGGGTCGGCGGCGCCTGCGGCGAAGGCGTGGACGAGGGTGCGGAATGCGTCCGGGTCGCCGTGTTGGGGCAGGGGGTCGCCCAGGACGGTGCGTATGCGTGCGGCGACTGTGTCGGGGCCGCCGGTGGGGAGTGGGCCTCTTCTTTCGGCGGCGCCGGTGCGCAGCGCGTCGAGGACCGTTGTGAGCAACGGGCGTAGGGCGGCGGGGCCTTGGGGGCCTGAGGCGAGGCCCGATGCGGGGCCTGTTGCGAGCGGGCTCATGGTCGTCCTCCGGGGCGCGGGATTGGGGCGCGGGGGTTGGGCTGCGCGCCCGGAGGCTCAACGATCGTTACCCGAATGGGGGTACGGGTCCGCTCCGCGGGTTAGGCAGGTACGGAGCTCGGGGGATTCGGGCGGTTTTTCGGTTGCGGGTCCGTTGCGGTTGCTCGCGCCCACGCGGCGGAGCCGCAAATGTCACAGACCCGCGCCCCTGAAGGGGCGCACCCCCGGCCCTGCTCACGAGGGTGCCGTTACGCCTCCCTCACCCTCAAAGCTCGCTCCATGTCATCCAGTTGGTCCACCAGCTTGCGGTGCAGCGCCGGTGTCGGGTTGGCCTTGGTCAGGCACTTCTTGCCCAGCCGGAGTGTCTCCGGTGAGACCGCGTACACCGGGAACGCCCAGCGGCCCGCTGCCTCTGCGATCGCGGGGCCGCGGCGGGCTGCAACTGCCGGGGCCTGCTTGAAGTAGCGCGGGACGTAGTCCCGTACCAGGTCCGTCTGTTCGGGTTGCCAGAAGCCCTTGGCTGTGGCGGTGAACAGGTAGTTGGAGAGGTTGTCGGTGGTGAACATGGCCTCCCAGGCCTGGCGCTTGGCTTCGGGGTCGGGGAGGGCGGCGTGGCAGCGAGCGGCGCCTTCCTGGCCGGTGGCGCTGGGGTCCTGGACGAGTTCGGCCTCGATGACGGCGTCGTCGATGGCGCCGAGTACGGAGAGGCGGCCGAGGATGCGCCAGCGCAGTTCGGGGTCGAGTTCGGGGCCGCCGGGGACGGTGCCTTCCGAGAGCCAGGCGGTGATCGTGTCCGGTTGGGCGGCGGCGTCGATGAAGTGGCGTACGGCGGTCAGGCGCAGTCCCGGGTGGGAGCCGTCCTCGGTGCGGCGGATCAGGTCGCGGCACAGGGAGGTGAGGGTGGTGAGGGCGGCGGGCCGGTCGGGGGCGGGCAGGTAGCGGTCGGCGACCTGGGTCGTGGCGAAGGCGAGGACACCCTGGACGAGGGCTAGGTCCCTCTCGTGCGGCAGGTGGGTGCGGGCGGCCTCGAGGTAGGCGGTGGGGGCGAGTTCGCCGTCGCGTACGCAGTCGCGCAGGGCGTTCCAGACGACGGCGCGGGTCAGCGGGTCGGGGAGGGCGGACAGTTCGGCGCGTACGGTCGCGAAGGAGTCGGGGTCGAATCGGATCTTGGCGTAGGAGAGGTCGGCGTCGTTGAGGAGAAGCAGGGCGGGGCGTTTGCCAATGGGGTGGGCCGGCTCGGTCTGCGGGACGTCGATTTCGAGGCGTTCGCGCAGGCTCAGTCGCCCCTCGTCGCCGAGGTCGCGGTCGTAGAGGCCGACGGCGATGCGGTGGGGGCGGCTGCCGTCCTGCGCGATGGTCAGGGTGCAGATGCCGTTGTCGGTGGGGCCGATCTTCGGGGTGAGGGTGTCGACTCCGGTGGTGCGCAGCCAGGAGTCGGCCCAGGCGTGGACGTCGCGCTCGGTGCCGTCGGCGAGGGATTCGATGAAGTCGGCAAGGGTGGCGTTGGCGAACTTGTGCCGGGCGAAGTGGGTGTTGATGCCGGCGAGGAAGTCCTTCTCGCCGAGCCAGGCGACGAGTTGGCGCAGCGCGGAGGCGCCCTTGGCGTAGGAGATGCCGTCGAAGTTGAGGAGCGCGGAGGCGGTGTCGGGGACGGCTTCGGGGTCGGGGGCGACGGGGTGGGTGGAGGGCCGCTGGTCGGCTTCGTAGCCCCAGGGTTTGCGGGTGACGCCGAAGTCGGTCCAGGGCCGGCTGCCCCACTTTCTGGGGGGAGTCCCCCCAGACCCCCCAAGGGTGGCTTCCATGAGGGTCTGGACGCCCATGTACTCGGCGAACGACTCGTTCAGCCAGATGTCGTCCCACCAGCGCAGGGTGACGAGGTCGCCGAACCACATATGGGCCATTTCGTGGGCGATGGTCACGGCGCGGGTCTGCCGTTCGGTGTCGGTGACGGCGGAGCGGAAGACGTACTCGTCGCGGAAGGTGACCAGGCCCGGGTTCTCCATGGCGCCGGCGTTGAACTCGGGGACGAAGGCCTGGTCGTAGGAGTCGAAGGGGTAGGGCTCCTCGAACTTCTCGTGGTAGCGGTCGAAGCAGCCGCGGGTGATGGCGAGGAGTTCGTCGGCGTCGGCGTCCAGGTAAGGGGCCAGCGAGCGGCGGCAGTGGATGCCGAAGGGCAGGCCGCGGTGTTCGGTGCGTACCGAGTACCAGGGGCCGGCGGCGACGGCGACGAGGTAGGTGGAGATCAGCGGGGTGGGGGCCGCCTTCCACAGGCCGTCGCCCTGGTGCTCGGTGATGCCGTTGGCGAGGACGGTCCAGTCTTCGGGGGCCTTTATCGACAGTTCGAAGACGGCTTTGAGGTCGGGCTGGTCGAAGGCGGCGAAGACCCGCTGGACGTCGTCCATGAACAGCTGGGTGTAGAGGTACGTTTCGCCGTCGGTGGGGTCGGTGAAGCGGTGCATGCCCTCGCCGGTGCGCGAGTAGCGCATGACGGCGTCGATGTGCAGTTCGTGCTCGCCCGGGGTGAGGTCCTTCAGGGGCAGCCGGTTCTCGTCCAGGGTGTCCAGGTCGAGCAGGTGTCCGTCGAGGGCGGCCTTGCGCAGCTCGGCGGGCTTGAGCTCGACGAAGGTGTCCACGGCCTCCAGATCGCTCCGTACCGTGAAGTGGATGACGGAGCGGGAGTCGAAGAGCTCGTCGCCGCGCGTCAGGTCGAGTTCGATCTGGTAGCGCTGGACGTCGAGAAGCCGGGCACGGGTCTGCGCTTCGGCGCGCGTCAGTACGGACATGGGGACATGCTGCCTGATGGACGGGGCGCAGCGCAGGTGAGGTCTGGTTCCGGTCGGCTGCGCCGTACGGGCGCGGTCCTCGTGCTCGTACGGCGTCCTACGCGGTCTGGTCGTGCTTGCGGAGGATCGGCCGCTGTGGCGGTACGTGGGTGTCGAGGCGCGGGTCGGGTTCGAGGGTCTGGTTCGGAGGCGGTAACTCCTTTACCAGCTCCCGGAGTTCGCGTACCTCCTGTCTCATCCGCAGATAGCGCTGGTGGGCGTCGTACAGATAACGCACCTTGGTGCGCAGGGCCCAGGGGTCTATGGGTTTCATCACGAGGTCGGCGACGCCGAGCCGGAAAGCGGTGGTGGTGAGTTCGGCGTCCGGGCCGAAACCGGTGACGAGGATGACGGGGATGTGCTGAGTCTGTTCCAGGCGGCGCAGGTAGCGGACGACGTCGAAGCCGTTGACGTCGGGCATGCGCACATCGAGGACGAGCAGGCCGACCTGGCCGCGCAGGACTTCCTTGAGGGCGTCGTCGCCGCTGGTGGCCCGCGCCAGCCGGTAGCCGAGCGGGGCCAGGGCGCTTTCCAGCGCGTAGAGCGTTTCCTCATGGTCGTCGACGATGAGGATCTTGGCATCCGACGGCATCGCACGAAGTCCCCTCGCTCTGGACAACCAGAATCGTGCCCGAACCGGCTGACAGGGAGTACTCACATTCTGACAAGGAGTGCTCCGCGCAGGATGCCTTATTTCGGCCCCGAGGCCGAGGGGGTGCGCGGACAAAAGCGCGAGAAATGGGTCAGCCGGTAGAAACACCGTTGCCGGAAACGCAGTTGGCGTCGGGACGGCTGAGGACGCGCGGGCTACGGCTGTGACTGCTGTTGCTTAACGCTGTCTGTGTTGTCGCTGTCTGTGTTGTTGCTGGTTGTGTTGTGGCTGTTCTTGTTGTCGGCGATGCTCTCGTGGTGCCGGATGACCTCGGCGATGATGAAATTGAGGAGCTTCTCGGCGAACGCGGGGTCGAGCTTGGCGTTCTCCGCGAGCCGGCGCAGCCGGGCGATCTGGTGGGCCTCGCGGGCCGGGTCGGCGGGCGGCAGCTGGTGGGCGGCCTTGAGGTGGCCGACCTGCTGGGTGCACTTGAAGCGTTCGGCGAGCATGTGGACGACGGCGGCGTCGATGTTGTCGATGCTGTCGCGCAGCCGGGCGAGCTCGGCGCGGACGGCCGGGTCCACATCGCCGGTTCCGTTGTTGCTGGTGGTCATGAGCGTTCACCCTACGGCTCGGACCGAGGACCCTCGACCCCCACCCGCAGTCGCCGACGGCTTATCGTGGATGTGGGTCAGGGCCTCTTGGGGGGTGCGGGCGTGGCGAACGGCGGTCCCGTCGAGCATGGCTACCCGCACCTGGACACGGTGCGGGCGGCGATCACCGCGCTGTACAAGCGGCTCTCTTACGACACCATCCACACCTTCGACACCAGCGTGGCCCCCGCCGACGTGGCCTTCGCCGATCATGACGATCTGTACCTGGGCACTCAGCGCGTGGCCCGCGAGCTGGTCCAGCACTTCCGGCTGCCGGACGCCCGCATGATCGTCAGCTTCCGCGAGATGCACCATGCGGCGAACGTCGAACTCGCCGCGGGCCCCGAGTACTTCATCGAGCTGAACGACCGCTTCCGCACCCACCGCAGGGACATCGGCGCCGCCCTCGCACACGAGATCATGCACGTGTACCTGCACCGTCTGGACCTGTCGTTCCCGGGCACGCGGGACAACGAGATCCTCACGGACACCGCGACGACGTATCTGGGCGCGGGGTGGCTGCTGCTCGACGCGTTCCGCGAGGACGGCGCCTCGTCGCAGAAGCTCGGCTATCTGACTCCGGAGGAGTTCGGATACGTCCTCGCCAAGCGGTCCCTGATTTTCGCCGAGGATCCCTCGACGTGGTTCACCAGCCCGCAGGCGTACACGGCGTACACGAAGGGCATGGCGCGGGCCCGCCACGACGAGCAGCAGCCCCCGCTGACCGCGGCCGGCTGGGCAGGCCGCCGCCGCTACGCCAAGGACCGCCGCCACGCCCAGGACCACCACGGCCGTCCCGTCGGAGTCCCGTACGACTTCATCCCCGACACCCATGGCCCGCTGCGCGTGTCGTTCCCCTGCCCGACCTGCCATCAACGGATCCGGGTACCGGTACGGGGCCGGGTGCGGGCCCGCTGCGCCCTGTGCCGCACGGTGCTGGAGTGCGATACCTAGCCGAGTGCGACATACGGGCAACGTCACGTAATTCACGGCGAAATGCTTTGCCCCGCACGCACCTGACGGGCGAAGGTCGAAGGATGAACACGCAAGACCCGGCGGCCGGTCTGTTCACCGCCGTGTACGAGGCCGACCAGGACGCGGTCGTACGGCAGCTGCGCGCGGGCGCGAGTCCGGAATCGGTGGACGAGGACGGCCAGACGGCCCTGTACCTGGCGGCCATGACGGACGACCCCGGTGTCGTACGCCTCCTCCTGGCGGCCGGAGCGGCACCGGACCGCCTCAGCGCGGGCACCGACTCGCCGCTGTGCGGGGCGGCGTGCGGCGGGCACACGGAGGTCGTACGCGCCCTACTGGCGGCCGGGGCGCGGCCGGATCGGGTGGAGGAGGGCGGGTTCACGGCCCTGACCTGGGCTGTTCAGCGCGGCCACGCACCCGTGGTGGCCGAGCTGCTCGCGAACGGCGCAGACCCGAACCGTCCGGGCCCCACCGGCGAGCCCCCGCTGGTCACGGTCGCACGCCGCGGCTCCCCGGGCTGCGTACGCGCCCTGCTCGTGCACGGGGCGCGGGCCCGGTCCGAGGCGCTGACCGAGGCCCGGCGCTGGCTGAACGTGAACGTGGAGGCGGAGCTCCGGGCAGGCCTGGAGCGCACGCACGGGCCCGGCCATGAGTACGTCACCCACCGTTTCCCGGAGGACGGCGGCGTGACCGTCGAGGTCCAGCTGCTGAAGGACGGCCGCCCGAGCTCGGGCAACGACCAGCAGACGGGCCACGCGGCCATCGTCACCCTCCTGGAGACGTCCCTGGGCATCGCTGCGCCCGCCCCGGAACTCGCCGCCCGCGCCCTGCGCTGCGGCGACCCCGACAACGACGACTGGACCGAGTCGGTGACCGCGCTCGCCCGACGTGGCGACGAGGAGACGTTCCGGGCGGCGGCCATGTGGTGCGGCGACAGAACGAATCCACTGCGGCAGGCGTTCGGGGCGGATGTGCTGGGGCGGTTGGGGACGGAGGGCAGGCCGGCTCAGGACGAGTCAGCCGTACGTCCCTATGCGGCCCAAAGCGTGCCGCTGCTGCGGGAGTTGGCACGCGAGGCCGAGGAGCCGCTGACGTTGCGAACCGTCGTCGCGGCGCTCGGGCAGCACCAGGACCCCACCGCCCTCCCGGAGATCCTCCGGCACACCGGCCACCAGGACACCGGCGTACGACGCGCCGTCGCCGTGGCCCTGTGCGGGCTGGTCCCCGCCTCGCACGCGGAGGGCGTCGCGCGGCTCGTCGCCCTGGCGGGGGACGCGGACAGGGACGTACGCAACTGGGCGACAACGGCACTGGCCGTACTCGACACGGACACCCCCGCGCTGCGGGACGCGCTCGCCGCGCTTCTCGACGACCCGGATCCGGAGGTGGTGGCGGAGGCGGCACGCGGCCTTGCGGTCCGTCAGGACCCGCGCGCGATCGCCGCGCTGGAGCGATTGCTCGCCGAGTCGAAGCCCGACAGCACGCCGCGCACGACTGCCGAGGAGGCGGTCGAGCACATACGGGACGACCGCGTACGGACACTCCTGGCGTCGACGCTGCCGCGCCGGATCTGAGGACGCGGGTGGGTGGGGGGAAAGGTTCTTTCCCCAGGCCCGCCCCTTCCCGAAACTGGGGCTGCGCCCCAGGCCCCCGCCAGGGGGTGGGGAGTGACAGTCGTGTCGCGGCTGCGGGTGCGTCGTGGCTGGTCGCGCCCCGCGGCGGAGCCGCTGATGTCACAGCCCCGCGCCCCTAAAAGCAAAAGCCTGCGCCACAACGGACCCGCAGCCACCACCCACCCAGGGGCGCGGGGAACTGCGCGAGCAACCACAACGAATCCGCACCTTACGAACAACCGGCGGAAGCCCTAGCGGGCGGCGCCGTACACCGCCCCCGGCGCCTCCGCATCCGCGAGCAACTTGAGCGCCGTATCCCCTGCCTCAGACGGCGTCCACCGGGCACCCTTGTCCGCGCTCGGCCCGGCCCGCCACCCCTCCATGACGGTAATCCGCCCGCCCTCGGCCTCGAAGACCCGCCCAGTGACCCCCGTAGTTGCGGCTGATCCGAGCCAGACGACAAGCGGCGAGACGTTTTCGGGCGCCATCACGTCGAAGCCGCCGCCGGGCGCCGGCGCGGCCATCGCGTCGGCGAAGGCCCGCTCGGTCATACGCGTCCGCGCGGCCGGCGCGATCGCGTTCACCTGCACTCCATAGCGCCCCATCTCGGCGGCGGCCACCAGCGTGAGCCCAACTATGCCCGCTTTCGCCGCGCTGTAGTTGCCCTGCCCGACCGACCCCAACAGCCCCGCCCCGGAGCTGGTGTTCACGACACGCGCCACAGGCGTACGCCCCGCCTTCGCCTCCGCCCGCCAGTACACAGCGGCCTGCTGAAGCGGCAGAAAGTGCCCCTTCAGATGGACGCGCATAACGGCGTCCCAGTCATCCTCGTCGAGGTTCACAAGCATCCGGTCGCGCAGAAACCCGGCGTTGTTGACGAGCGTGTCGAGCCGCCCGAACGCGTCGAGTGCCGCCGCGATCAGCGACTCGGCGCCCGCTCGCGTGGCGACGTCCCCGCCGTGCGCGACGGCCTCGCCGCCGGCCGCGTGAATCTCCTCGACGACAAGCGCGGCCGGGCTGTCGGGCCCGGGCGAACCGTCGAGGCCGACACCGAGGTCGTTGACGACGACCCGAGCCCCCTCGGCCGCGTACGCGAGGGCGTGCGCCCGGCCGAGGCCCCGGCCCGCACCGGTGACGATCACGACCCGGCCGTCACAGATTCCGGTCATGTCACTTCTCCTTGTTGACGGTCGCAGCGTCCAGGAAGGCGGGCCGCTCTCCCCCGCCATGCACGAGCAGGCTGGCCCCGGTGATGTACGCGGCGGCGTCCGAGGCGAGGAACACGGCCGCCTCGCCGATGTCGGAGGGCGCGGCGAGGCGGCCGAGCGGGACCGTGCGGGACACGGCGGCGATGCCCTCCTCGTCCCCGTAGTGGAGAGAGGACAGTTCGGTACGGACCATCCCGACGACCAGCGTGTTGACGCGGACGTCCGGCGCCCATTCCACAGCCATCGACCGGGCCAGGTTCTCCAGGCCCGCCTTGGCCGCACCGTAGGCCGCAGAACCGGGAGAGGGCCGGGTCCCGCTGACGCTGCCGATCATCACGACCGAGCCCCGGGCGCGTCTGAGGTGCTCGTAGGCCGCCAGGGACACGGTCAGCGGTGCGGTGAGGTTGAGCTCGATCACGCGAGCGTGCCGCTCGGCGTCCGCGTCGGCGAGCAGCCGATACGGGGCGCCGCCCGCGTTGTTGACCAGGACGTCGAGCCGGGGCAGCGCATCGAAGAAGGCGCGTACGGCAGCCGGGTCACGCACGTCGAGCGGCATGAACTCGACGCCTTCGACCGGCACTTCGGGTGGTCTGCGGGCGCAGGCCACGACCTCGGCACCCGCCTCGCTGAACGCCCGAGCGATCCCGGCGCCGACGCCGCGGGTTCCGCCGGTGACCACCACGAGTCGCTTGTCCTGCCGGTTATCCACAGGGCCTCCCGCTGGTCGGCATTCGCTGTTACCTTCACATCAGATCGTACCTAACAAATGTTTGGTGGAAAGGTAGCTGATGCGTCCATGGGTGTCTCCACCTCGTCCCCGGAAAAGGGGATTTCCGTAGTCACGGTCGACTTCCCGCCCGTGAACGCGCTTCCGGTGCAAGGCTGGTTCGACCTGGCCGACGCCGTGCGCACGGCGGGCCGCGACCCCGAGATCCGCTGTGTCGTGCTGACCGCCGAGGGGCGGGGGTTCAACGCGGGCGTCGACATCAAGGAGATACAGCGGGAGCAGGACCGGCGGGAGTATGCGCGGCAGCAGGACGGTGGGCGTGGCGCGACGGGCCATGGTGCGCTGATAGGCGCCAACCGCGGCTGCGCGGAGGCGTTCGCTGCGGTGTACGAATGCGAGGTGCCCGTCGTGGCGGCCGTGCGGGGCTTCTGCCTGGGCGGCGGCATCGGGCTTGTGGGGAACGCGGACGCGATCGTGGCGAGCGACGACGCCACGTTCGGGCTGCCCGAGCTGGACCGGGGCGCGCTGGGGGCGGCCACGCATCTTGCCCGCCTCGTGCCGCAGCACCTGATGCGCGCGCTGTACTACACCTCGCGTACGGCCACGGCGGCCGAGCTGCACGCGCACGGTTCGGTGTGGCGGGTCGTGCCGCGTGCCGAAGTCCTGGACGCCGCCTTGGAGTTGGCGCGGGAGATCGCGGCCAAGGACGGGCAGCTGATCCGGCTCGCCAAGGCCGCCATCAACGGCATCGACCCCGTCGACGTGCGCCGGAGCTACCGCTTCGAGCAGGGCTTCACCTTCGAGGCGGGCCTCAGCGGGGTGGCGGACCGGGTCCGGAGCACATTCGGCCATGACGCATCTGGAGAGGAGGACCGGTGAGTGACAAGACCATGTCGGCGGATGAGGTCGTCGGCCGTCTGGAGAGCGGGATGACGATCGGCATCGGAGGCTGGGGGTCACGCCGCAAGCCGATGGCCCTGGTGAGAGCACTGCTCGGTTCCGGGGTCACCGATCTCACCGTCGTCTCGTACGGCGGCCCGGACGTAGGCATGCTCGCGGCCGCCGGGCGGATACGGAAACTGGTCGCCGCCTTCGCGACCCTCGACTCGATCCCGCTCGAGCCGCACTATCGCTCAGCGCGCGAGAGCGGTGCTCTCGAACTGATGGAGATCGACGAGGCGATGTTCATGTGGGGCCTGCATGCCGCCGCGAACCGGCTGCCCTTCATACCGGTACGGGCCGGCCTCGGCTCGGACGTGATAAGGGCCAACCCCGGGCTGCGGACGGTCACTTCACCGTACGAGGACGCGGCTACGGGACTCCAGGAGACCTTCGTCGCCATGCCCGCCCTGCGCATGGACGCCGCGCTGGTCCATGTGAACCGCGCGGACCGCTTCGGCAACGGGCAGTATCTGGGCCCGGATCCGTACTTCGACGACCTGTTCTGCGAGGCGGCCGACACCGCGTATGTCTCCTGCGAGCGCATCGTCGACACGGCCGAGCTGACGAAGGAGGCCGCCCCTCAGACCCTGCTGATCAAGCGGCACAGCGTGACCGGCGTGGTGGAGGCGCCGAGCGGGGCGCACTTCACGTCCTGCGCGCCCGACTACGACCGGGACGAGGGCTTCCAGCGGCTGTACGCGACCACGCCCTGGCCGGAGTTCACCGAGCGGTTCCTGCACGGAGGCGAGAAGGACTACCAGTCCGCCGTACAGGCCTGGCACACCGGGAACGAGCCGCACGCCTCTGACGCCTCTGACGCCTCGGCCACCTCGGACAAGGAGCGGCGATGAGCGAGGTACTGAGCGACGTGACGCGAGCCGAGTACTGCGTGATCGCCTGTGCCGAGGCGTGGCGGGACAACGGCGAGGTGCTGGCCAGCCCCATGGGCGCCGTCCCGTCCGTCGGCGCCCGGCTCGCCAGGCTGACCTTCGCCCCCGACCTGCTCCTCACCGACGGCGAGGCGATGCTGGTCGGCCCGGACGGCACTGTGGAGGGCTGGCTGCCGTACCGGCAGCACCTCACGATGGTCACCGGCGGCCGACGCCACGTGATGATGGGCGCGAGCCAGATCGACCGGTTCGGCAACCAGAACATCTCCTGCATAGGCGACTGGAAACGGCCCGCACGGCAGCTTCTCGGGGTGCGGGGCGCGCCGGTCAACACCCTGAACAATCCGGTCAGTTACTGGGTCCCCCGGCACTCCACCCGGGTCTTCGTCGAGAAGGTCGACATGGTCTGCGGGGTGGGTTACGACAGCGCCGCGGCGGCCGGTCCCACGGCGAGCCGTTACCACCGCATCCCCCGGGTCGTCTCCAACCTCGGGGTGTTCGACTTCGCGACCCCGGACCGCTCGATGCGGCTCGCCTCGCTCCATCCGGGGGTGACGGTCGAGGAGGTCAGGGAGGCGACGGGCTTCGGGCTGACGGTTCCCGAGGATGTGCCGTACACACGCGAACCGGCCACGGAGGAGCTGGAATTGATACGCGAGGTGCTCGACCCGCAGGGGCTGCGCAACCGTGAGGTCAGGACCTGATGGAGACCGCGCTGACGAAACTCGTCGGGGTACGCCATCCGATCGTGCAGACCGGTATGGGCTGGGTCGCGGGCCCCCGACTGGTCTCCGCCTCCGCGAACGCGGGCGCTCTGGGGATCCTGGCCTCCGCGACGATGACCGTGGAAGAGCTGCGGGGGGCCGTCCGGGAGGTGAAGTCCCGTACGGACGCGCCGTTCGGCGTGAACCTGCGGGCGGACGCGGGCGATGCCCGTGAACGGGTGCGGATCATCATCGACGAGGGCGTGAAGGTGGCCTCCTTCGCGCTCGCGCCCTCCCGCGAGCTGATCGCCGAACTCAAGGACGCGGGTGTTGTCGTCATCCCGTCCGTCGGGGCCCGACGCCATGCCGAGAAGGTCGCGGCGTGGGGCGCGGACGCGGTGATCGTGCAGGGCGGCGAGGGCGGCGGGCACACGGGCGAGGTGGCGACGACGGTGCTGTTGCCACAGGTCGTGGACGCGGTGGAGATACCCGTCGTGGCGGCGGGCGGCTTCTTCGACGGCCGGGGCCTGGTCGCGGCGCTCGCATACGGCGCGGCGGGCATCGCGATGGGCACCCGCTTCCTGCTCACCTCGGACTCCACGGTCCCGGACGCGGTGAAGGCCAGGTACCTGGCGGCGACGGTCAAGGACGTAACGGTGACGAGGGCAGTGGACGGTCTGCCCCACCGCATGCTCCGCACGGACTTGGTCAGCTCCCTCGAGGGAGCGAGCCGCACGAGATCCTTCACCCAGGCACTGCGCCGAGCCGCCGGCTTCCGCAAGCTCTCCGGCCTCACCTGGCCCGCAATGATCCGCGACGGTCTCGCCATGAAGCACGGCAAGAACCTGTCCTGGAGCCAGGTCCTGCTCGCCGCGAACACACCGATGCTGCTGCGCGCGTCGATGGTCGAGGGACGCACGGACCTGGGGGTGATGGCCTCCGGCCAGGTGGCGGGAGTGATCGACGACCTGCCGTCGTGCGCGGAACTGGTGGAACGCGCGATGGCCGATGCCGAGCGCGTGCTCCAGGAACTGGCTGCCGCCAACGGCTGAGGTGCCCGGCGGACGTCAGAGCCGCTCGATGATCGTCACGTTCGCCTGACCGCCCCCCTCGCACATCGTCTGCAGGCCGAACCGGCCTCCCGTGCGCTCCAGTTCATGCAGCAGTGTCGTCATCAGCTTGACGCCTGTGGCACCCAGGGGGTGCCCGAGGGCGATCGCGCCCCCGTTGACGTTCACCTTCGCCGGATCCGCGCCCGTCTCCTTCAGCCAGGCCAGGACGACCGGAGCGAAAGCCTCGTTGATCTCCACGAGGTCGATGTCGTCGATGGTCAGGCCGGTCTTCTTCAGGGCGTGTGCCGTGGCCGGGATCGGAGCCGTGAGCATGCGGATCGGGTCCTCGCCGCGTACGGAGAGGTGGTGCACGCGCGCCCGGGGCGTCAGGCCGTGTTCGCGTACCGCCCGCTCGGAGGCCAGCAGCATCGCGGCGGCGCCGTCGGAGACCTGGGAGGAGCAGGCGGCGGTGATGGTGCCGCCGTCGATGACCGGCTTCAGGCCCGCCATCTTCTCCAGTGAGGTGTCCCGGCGCGGCCCCTCGTCGACCGTGACGTCGCCGTAGGCCACGGTCTCGCGCTCGAAGCGGCCCTCGTCGATCGCCCCGATCGCCCGCTGATGGGACCGCAGCGCGAACTCCTCCTGGTCGAGGCGGCTGATCCCCCACTTGGCGGCGATCATCTCGGCGCCGACGAACTGGTTCACCGGCTGGTCCCCGTACCGCGCTCGCCACCCCTCGCTCCCCGCGAACGGCCCTTCCGTGAGCCCCAGCGGCTCGGTGGCCCGCCCGGAGGCGAAGCCGATGGGGACCTGCGTCATGTTCTGGACCCCGCCGGCCACGACCAAGTCCTGCGTGCCTGACAGCACACCCTGCGCGGCGAAGTGCACGGCCTGCTGCGACGAACCGCACTGCCGGTCGACCGTCACCCCCGGCACCTCCTCGGGCAGCCCCGCCGCCAGCCAGCACGTCCGCGCGATGTCACCGGCCTGCGGCCCCACGGTGTCCAGGCAGCCGAAGACGACGTCCTCGACGGCGGCCGGGTCGACTCCGCAGCGCGCGACCAGAGCCTTCAGCACATGCGCGCCCAGGTCGGCGGGATGCACCCCGCTCAGGCCCCCTTTGCGCCGCCCGACGGGCGTACGGACCGCTTCGACGATGTAGGCCTCGGCCATGACAACTCCCCAGTCAAATCAAGTCGATCCAGGTGATCCAGTGCGATGTCGATCCAGTTCGGTTACGTACGTACTGCGATCCCGTCCAGCACCATCGACAGGTATTGCCGGGCGATCTCCTCGGGGCCATGCTGTCCGCCGGGCCGGTACCAGGACGCGGCGACCCACACCGTGTCGCGCACGAACCGGTAGGTGAGCCGTATGTCGAGGTCCTCCCGGAAGACCTCGGCGGCCACCCCCCGCTCCAGCGTGCTCAGCCATGCCTTCTCGAACTTGCGCTGCGAGTCGGCGAGGAACGTGAAGCGCTCCTGTGTTGCCAGGTGCTTGGACTCCTTCTGGTAGATGGCGACGGCAGCGCGATGCCGGTCGATCTCCCGGAAGGACTCGACGACCAGGGCCTCAAGCGTCTCCCGGGGCCCCAGCTCGGCATCCAGGACGGTGTCGTACCCGTCCCACAGCTCGTCCAGGAACGTCCGCAGGATCTCCTCCAGCATCGACTCCTTGGAGTCGAAGTGGTAGTAGAGACTGCCCGCGAGCATGCCCGCGTGGTCGGCGATCTTGCGGACGGTGGTGGCGTTGTAGCCCTGCTCGGCGAAGACCTCTGCGGCGGTGCCGAGAAGTTCACTGCGTCTGGCGGGCGAGGCGGTCACCTGGGGCTTCTTCTTCGTAGGCACGGTTCCATTGTCGTCCTAGGCGTGCTGGCTGCTGACGGAGACGACCTCGCCGGTCATGTACGAGGAGTAGCCGGACGCGAGGAACACGATCACGTTGGCCACCTCCCAGGGCTCGGCGTACCGCCCGAAGGCCTCGCGTTCGGTGAGCTCCTCCAGCAGTTCGGGGCTGGTGACCTTCACGAGGTGCGGGTGCATGGCGAGGCTGGGCGACACCGCGTTCACCCGCACTCCGTACTCGGCCGCCTCCATGGCAGCGCACCGGGTCAGCGCCATCACGCCCGCCTTCGCGGCGGCGTAGTGCGCCTGGCCGGCCTGGGCACGCCAGCCGACGACGGACGCGTTGTTCACGATCACGCCGCCGTGCCCACCCTCGCGGAAGGCCCTCAAGGCGGCGCGTATGCACCGGAAGGTCCCGTTCAGCGTCACGTCGAGCACCCTCGACCACTGCTCGTCCGTCATGTCGACGAGGTCCGAGGTCCCGCCGAGACCCGCGTTGTTGACCACGATGTCGAGCCGCCCGTGCAGCCGCTGGGCGGCGTCGAACAGCGCCTGCACCTGAGCCTCGTCGGTGACATCACAGGCGAGCGCCGCAACCCCCTCGAACTCGGCTGCCAGCTCCCCCTCGTACTCCTTCAGCCGCCGCGCGTGCGCGTCGCTGATCAGTACGCGCGCACCTTCCTCCAGAAACCGGCGTGCCGTGGCCCCGCCTATCCCCGCGCCCGCGGCAGCCGTGATGACGGCCGTACGCCCCTTCAGCAGCCCGTGCCCGGGCACGTACGCCGGACCCTCGACGTCTGTCATGAAGCCACGCTAACCTACCAAACACTTGTTAGGGAAGCCCGTTTTCGCTTCGAGGAGCCTCGATGGACTCCGAGGAACTCCGAGGAAGGTGACCGTGGACCTGAACCACTCCCCCGCCGACGAGGCGTTGCGCGCCGAAGCCCGCGCCTGGCTCGCCGCGCACGTACCGCCCGCACCCCTCCCCTCCCTGGAGACCGAGGAGGGCTTCGCAGCGCACCGCGCGTGGGAGGCCGACCTGGCCGCGGACCGCTGGTCGGTGGTGTCCTGGCCGGTCGCGTACGGCGGCCGGGGCGTCGACATCCTCAAGTGGCTGATCTTCGAGGAGGAGTACTACGCGGCGGGCGCCCCCGGCCGCGTCAGCCAGAACGGCATCAGCCTCCTCGCCCCCACCCTCTTCGACCACGGCACCGAGGAGCAGCGCGCCCGGATCCTGCCGCCCATGGCATCCGGCGAGGTGATCTGGGCGCAGGCGTGGTCCGAGCCCGAGGCCGGTTCGGACCTGGCCTCGCTCAGGTCCAGGGCGGTGCGCACAGACGGGGGCTGGTGCTTGAGCGGGCAGAAGACGTGGTCGTCGCGAGCCGCGTTCGCCGACCGCGCGTTCGGCCTGTTCCGCAGTGAGCCCGACACCCCGAAACCCCACCAGGGGCTCACGTACGTGATGTTCGACCTGCGCGCGCCAGGCGTCACCGTCCGCCCCATAGGCCGCCTCGACGGAAAGCCGGCCTTCGCGGAAGTCTTCCTGGACGAGGTCTTCGTGCCGGACGAGGACGTGATCGGCGAGCCCGGCCAGGGCTGGCGGGTCGCCATGTCGACAGCGGGCAACGAACGCGGGCTGACCCTCCGCTCCCCCGGCCGTTTCCTCGCCGCTGCCGACCGGCTCGTCGACCTGTGGCGGGCGCACGGCGACCCTGCCGACACGGCCCTGCGCGACCGCGTGGCCGACGCAGTGATCGGCGCCCGCGCGTATCAGCTCTTCACATACGCCCACGCCTCCCGCTTCCTCCAGGGCGAGCCCCTCGGCCCCGAGTCCAGCCTGAACAAGGTCTTCTGGTCCGAGTACGACATCGCCCTGCACGAGACGGCGCTCGATCTGCTGGGCGCGGAGGGGGAGCCGGCGGACACCGACTGGTGCGAGGGCTACGTCTTCTCGCTCGCCGGTCCCGTCTACGCCGGCACCAACGAGATCCAGCGCGACATCATCGCCGAGCGCCTCCTCGGCCTGCCGAAGGGACGCCGCTGATGCGCTTCCTCCTCGACGACGAGCAGCAGGCCTTCGCCCGCTCGCTGGACGCGCTGCTGACGGCCGCGGACACCCCGTCGGCCATTCGGTCCTGGAGCGCCGGGGACCCCACGGCCGGGCGCGCGCTGTGGACCCGTATCGCCGAGGCTGGAGTCTTCGCGCTCGCGGTTCCCGAGGCGTACGAGGGAGTCGGGCCGCTGCCCGTCGAACTGGCCGTGGCCTTCGTGGAGCTGGGGCGGCACGCGGTGCCGGGGCCGCTGGTGGAGACGGTGGCGGCGGCCGTGCTGCTCACCGAGCCGGAGGCGGCCAAGCGGCTGCTCCCCGCGCTGGCGTCCGGCGAGGTGATCGCGACGTTGGCGCCGGAGGGCTCGTACGCCCTGGACGGTGACGTGGCCACGGTCCTCCTCGCGGTCGACGGCGAGGAACTGCGACTGGCCCCCGGGCACGGCCCGGTGCGTACGTCCCTGGACCCGGCCCGCCGCCTCACCCGCCTCGGCTCCGGCGGTGAACTCCTCGCCAGGAACCCGCCCCTTCCCCGCGCCCGCACCTGGGCCCGGCTCGCCACCGCCGCCCAAGCCCTGGGGGTGGGTCTCACCCTCCTCGACAGAACGGTCGCGTACGTCAAGCAGCGCACCCAGTTCGGCGTGCCCATAGGCTCGTTCCAGGCGGTCAAGCATCAACTGGCCGACGCGAAGCTCGCGTTGGAGTTCGCGCGCCCGCTCGTCTTCGGCGCCGCCCTGTCGATGGACCCGGCCGATGTCGCCGCGGCCAAGGTCACGGCGTGCGAGGCGGCGTACGCCACGGCGCGCACGGCACTGCAACTGCATGGCGCGATCGGCTACACCGCGGAGTACGACCTGTCCCTGTGGCTGACCAAGGCACGCGCCCTGCGAACCGCCTGGGGCAGCCCGGGCGAGTGCCGGGCCGTGGTGCTCGGCAGCGGGCTCAGTGGTGGTGGTCGCCGCTCGTGAGTTCCCGGTACTCCTCGGGGGTCGGTTTGGGGATGTGCGTGCCCGGCCCGTACATGACGCGGGCGAGCCGGGCGCGCAGCCGCTCCGTGGGTCTGACCTTCCGGACGACGCCGTTCGCGTCGACAGTCGGACCCACCTCGTACGGCGGGGCCTGCTCGTGCTGAGTGAGGGTGAACCGCTGGGCCTGCGAGATCGGCTCGTGCACCTCGATGAACTCGCCGTTCGGCAGCCGCTTGATGGTGCCGGACTCCCTGCCGTGCAGCACCTTGTCCCGGTCGCGGCGTTGCAGCCCCATGCAGATCCGTCTGGTGATGATGAAGGCGAGGACGGGCACCACGAAGAAGCCGATCCGTACGGCCCACGTGATCACGTTGATCGACAGATGGAAGCGCGTGGCCACGATGTCGTTGCCTCCGCCGATCAGCAGCACCCCGTACAGACTCAGCCAGGCCACGCCGAGGCCGGTGCGCGTGGGCTGGTTGCGCGGGCGGTCCAGGACGTGGTGCTCGCGTTTGTCGCCGGTGATCCAGGCCTCGATGAACGGGTACACGCCGATCGCCAGCATGATCAGCGGGAAGAGGGAGAAGGGGATGAAGACGCCGAGCGCCAGGGTGTGGCCGAAGGCGTTGATCTCCCATCCCGGCATCACCCGGATCAGTCCCTCGGAAAAGCCGAGGTACCAGTCGGGCTGGGCGCCGGTGGTGACCAGGTCGGCCCGGTAGGGACCGAAGGCCCACACGGGATTGATGGTCGCGACCGCGCCCATCACCGAAAGCGCACCGAAGACCAGGAAGAAGAAGCCGCCCGCCTTGGCCATGTAGACCGGCAGGAAGGGCATTCCGACCACGGACTTCTGGTCGCGTCCGGGCCCGGGGAACTGCGTGTGCTTGTGGTAGAAGACCAGGATCAGATGGGCGACCACGAGGCCGAGCATGATCCCGGGCAGCAGCAGGATGTGGATCGGGTACAGCCGGGAGATGATGTCGTCCCCCGGGAACTCTCCGCCGAAGAGGAAGAAGGAGAGATACGTCCCCACGACCGGTACCGACAGGATCGCGCCCTGGGCGAAGCGCAGGCCGGTGCCGGAGAGCAGGTCGTCGGGGAGCGAGTAGCCGGTCAGCCCGGTGATGATGCCGAGGAACAGCAGCGTCCAGCCGAACAGCCAGTTCAGCTCGCGCGGCTTGCGGAACGCGCCGGTGAAGAACACCCGCATCATGTGGATCAGCATCCCGGCGACGAACACGACCGCCGCCCAGTGGTGGATCTGGCGGATGAGGAGTCCGCCGCGTACGTCGAAGCTGATGTCGAGTGTGGACTCGTACGCCCTGGTCATGATGATGCCGTTCAGGGGCTCGTACGAGCCGTGGTAGACGGTCTCCGCGCTGCTCGGTTCGAAGAACAGCGTGAGGTAGACGCCCGTGATGATCAGGATGAGGAAGGTGTAGAGGCAGATCTCACCCAGCATGAAGGACGGGTGGTCCGGGAACACCTTGCGCATCTGGGCCTTGGCAAGCCCGTAGACCCCGAGCCGCCCGTCGGCCCAGTCCGCCAGCCGCTCGCCCTTGCCCGTCTGCACCGGCCTCCCGCCCGTACCGTGCCGGTCCGCCGATCGCGCGCCCATATGCCGCCTCTCGCCGCAGATCCTCCCAGAGTGACACGACGATCACACAAATCCAACGGGGTCGCGAGCGGTCTGTCAGTGAACGATCCCCCGGGCCCGGGCCGCCGACAGCCACTGCGGGAACTCGGCCACCAGACGGTCGTACAACTCACGGTCGGAGACCCGTCGCGGATCCGAACCTGCGTGGAAGAAGCCGGCGTTGTCGACGATCCGCTTACCCGGCACCGCCAGCTCGTCGAGCTTGCGGAGGAAGTCGAACTGCTTGCTCGTCGGGTCGCCGAAGCCGATGAACTGCCAGAAGAGGGGGAGTTTCGCGGCCTTGCACAGGTACCGCTCGGCGGCGAGCTTGTTGATCGGGCCGCCGTCGGTCTGGAAGACGACCAGGGCCGGGTCCTTGGAACCGCTGTCCAGGTAGTGGTCGATGACCGCGTCCATGGCCAGGTGGTAGCTGGTCTTGCCCATGTGGCCGAGGCCCGCGACGATCCGTTCGATACGGCCCTGGTGGTCATCGAGCGCGATGTCCGTCACCGCGTCGATGTCCGTGGAGAAGAACACCACGGGTACGGTCCCGTCGTCGTCGAAGTGCGCCGAGAGGCCCAGCACGCGGTCGGCGAGCGCCTGTACGCTGCCGTCCTTGTAGTACGGCTTCATCGAACCCGAGTAGTCGACGACGAGATAGACGGCGGCCCGCTGTCCGCTCAGCCCGTGCTCGGCGAGGCTCGCCCCCGCGCTCTTGTAGAGGGAGACCAGCGCGGGCGCCGTCTCCTCCACCTTTCTGAGGCTGATCCCGGCCAAAACGGCTCCTTCCGGTCATGCTCTGACCAGCTGAGCGTAGCTCGGGGAACCACTCGCCAAGTCCACTTGCGGCAGAACGTACTCTGAGCGCCATGAAGCGTGCTGGTTGCCTGCTATTCGCTGCGTTGCCCGTCTTTGTCACGGCCACGGTCTACTTCTTCACGCCCGGGGAGACGGAGTCGGACGGCTCCGGCTCCGGGGCAAAGCCGTCAGCTTCGCAGCCGACCGGGCGGGCGGCCGAGGATGCGCTGATCGCGGATCTGCCGCCCGGGCTTGCGGCACCTCAGAAGAAGGAACTCGCCAACAAGCTCGTGGCGAGTGCGGAGAACTCCACGCTGAACTGGCGCGACCAGTACGGCTATATCGAGGACATCGGCGACGGTCAGGGCTACACCGCGGGCATTGTCGGCTTCTGCACCGGCACGCACGATCTCCTCGTCCTCGTCGAGCGCTACACGAAGGAGCACCCGGACAACGGGCTCGCGCGCTATCTGCCCGCTCTGCGCAAGGTGGACGGAACGGACTCCCATGAGGGCCTGGATCCCGGCTTCACGGCTGCCTGGAAGAAGGAGGCGGAAGTGGCGGCGTTCCGCGAGGCCCAGAACGAGGTGCGTGACCGTATCTACTTCGAGCCCGCGGTGCGGCTCGCCAAGCTCGACGGTCTCGGTACGCTCGGTCAGTTCATCTACTACGACGCCATGGTCATGCACGGTCCCGGCATTGGTCCGAAGGGTTTCTACGGTCTGCGTGAGCGCGCCGTTTCCGAGGCGAACACGCCTGCGGAGGGCGGCAAGGAGAAGGCGTACCTCGACATCTTCCTGGACATCCGCCGCGCGGCGATGAAGTCCCGGAAGTCCCATCGCGACACGAGCCGTATCGATACGGCACAGCGGCGTTTCCTGTACGACGGGAATCTTGCCCTCGAGACTCCGCTGGAGTGGGCGATGTATGGAGAAACGTTCCGGGTGTCCAAGTAGCCGGTCGGGCGACTGCGGGGTTTTCGCGGGGGCGGAACACCACAACGCCCGCCCAGCGTCCGGTCGGGGACAAGGGGCGGGCGTTGTGTGTTCCGTACGCCTTTGTACGGGACGTTTCGGGGGGTGTCAGACCGCGAGTGCGCGGTCCGTCGGGCGGATGGGGGCCGGGAGGTCGCTCGCGCCCGTGAGGAAGCGGTCGACCCCGCGGGCGGCCGAGCGGCCCTCCGCGATGGCCCAGACGATCAGCGACTGGCCGCGCCCGGCGTCACCGGCCACGAACACACCCGGAACGCTCGTCTGGAAGTCACGGTCACGGGCGACATTGCCCCGCTCGTCGAGGTCCAGGCCGAACTGCGAGACCATCCCGTTCTCCTGGTCGATCCCGGTGAAGCCCATCGCAAGCGTGACCAGCTGAGCCGGAATCTTCCGCTCCGTACCCGGCTTCTGGTTCAGCTTGCCGTCCACGAACTCGACCTCGACAAGGTGCAGCCACTGCACGTTGCCGTCCTCGTCACCCTCGAAGTGGGTCGTCGAGACGGAGTAGACACGCTCGCCGCCCTCCTCGTGCGCGGAGGTGACCTTGTAGAGCATGGGGAACGTCGGCCAGGGCTGCCCGGCGTTCCGCTCGTCGCCCGGCCGCGGCATGATCTCCAGCTGCGTGACGGAGGCCGCGCCCTGGCGGTGGGCCGTGCCCACACAGTCGGCACCGGTGTCACCGCCACCGATGACCACGACGTGCTTGCCCTCGGCGGTGATCGGAGGCGACACGTAGTCACCCTCCTGCACCTTGTTGGCCAGCGGCAGGTACTCCATCGCGAAGTGGATGCCGTTCAGCTCACGCCCGGGGACAGGGAGGTCACGCGAGACGGTCGATCCGGCCGCGATGACCACGGCGTCGTACCGCTTGCGCAGATCCGTCGCCTTCATGTCGCGCCCGATCTCGATGCCCGTACGGAAGCGGGTGCCCTCCGCGCGCATCTGCTCGATACGGCGGTTGATGTGCCGCTTCTCCATCTTGAACTCGGGGATGCCGTAGCGCAGGAGGCCGCCGATGCGGTCCGCTCGCTCGTACACCGCCACCGTGTGGCCGGCCCGCGTCAGCTGCTGAGCCGCCGCCAGGCCCGCCGGGCCCGAGCCGACGACCGCGACCGTCTTGCCGGACAGCCGCTCCGGCGCCTGCGGGGCGACATCGCCGCTGTCCCATGCCTTGTCGATGATCGAGACTTCGACGTTCTTGATGGTCACGGCGGGCTGGTTGATGCCGAGGACGCAGGCCGACTCGCACGGGGCCGGGCACAGCCGCCCGGTGAACTCCGGGAAGTTGTTCGTGGCGTGCAGCCGCTCCGACGCCGCCGACCAGTCCTCGCGGTACGCGTAGTCGTTCCACTCGGGGATCAGGTTCCCCAGCGGACAGCCGTTGTGGCAGAACGGGATACCGCAGTCCATGCAGCGCGAGGCCTGCTTGGAGATGATCGGCAGCAGCGAGCCGGGGACGTAGACCTCGTTCCAGTCCCTGACGCGCTCCTCGACAGGACGGGTCCTGGCGACCTCGCGGCCGTGGTTCAGAAAGCCCTTCGGATCAGCCATTGGTCGCCGCCTCCATCATCTTCTCGGTGATCTCGGACTCGGAGAGCCCGGCTCGCTCGGCGGCGTCCTTGGCGGCGAGCACTGCCTTGTACGTACTGGGGATGATCTTGCTGAAGCGGTCCACCGACTCGGACCACTCGGCGAGGAGCTTCCCGGCGACCGTGGAGCCGGTCTCCTCCGCGTGCCGGCGCACCACGTCGTGCAGCCACTGCTTGTCGGTGTCGTCCAGCTTCTCGATGGCGCCGACGTTGCCGACGTTCACGTTGTCGCGGTTCAGGTCGATGACGTAGGCGATGCCGCCCGACATACCGGCCGCGAAGTTGCGGCCCGTCTCGCCGAGGACCACCGCGTGACCTCCGGTCATGTACTCGCAACCGTGGTCGCCCACACCCTCGGACACGACCGTCGCGCCGGAGTTGCGCACGCAGAACCGCTCGCCGCTACGGCCGCGGAGGAACAGCTCGCCGCCGGTCGCACCGTACGCGATCGTGTTGCCCGCGATCGTGGAGAACTCGGCGAGGTGGTCGGCACCCCGGTCGGGACGCACGATCACCCGGCCGCCGGACAGACCCTTGCCGACGTAGTCGTTGGCGTCGCCCTCCAGGCGCAGCGTGACACCGCGCGGCAGGAAGGCGCCGAAGGACTGGCCCGCCGAACCCGTGAAGGTGATGTCGATGGTGTCGTCGGGCAGGCCCGCGCCACCGAACTTCTTCGTCACCTCGTGGCCGAGCATGGTGCCGACCGTGCGGTTGATGTTGCGGATCGCGACCTGGGCGCGGACCGGCTGGGCGTCGGTCGCACCGGCCGCGGCCAGGGCGTCGGCGGAGAGCTTGATCAGCTCGTTGTCGAGCGCCTTCTCCAGGCCGTGGTCCTGCGCGATGACCTGGTGGCGCACCGCGCCCTCGGGCAGCTCGGGCACGTGGAACAGCGGCTCCAGGTCCAGGCCCTGCGCCTTCCAGTGGTCGATGGCACGCGTGACGTCGAGCGCCTCGGCGTGGCCGACGGCCTCCTCGATGGAGCGGAAGCCCAGCTCGGCGAGGAGCTCACGGACCTCCTCGGCGATGAACTGGAAGAAGTTCACGACGTACTCGGCCTTGCCCGTGAACCGGTCCCGCAGCGTCGGGTTCTGCGTGGCGATACCGACCGGGCATGTGTCCAGGTGGCAGACACGCATCATCACGCAGCCGGACACGACGAGCGGCGCGGTCGCGAAACCGAACTCCTCGGCGCCGAGCAGCGCGGCGATGACGACGTCACGGCCGGTCTTGAGCTGACCGTCGGTCTGCACGACGATGCGGTCGCGCAGGCCGTTCAGCAGCAGCGTCTGCTGGGTCTCGGCGAGGCCCAGTTCCCAGGGTCCACCGGCGTGCTTGAGCGACGTCAGCGGCGAGGCGCCCGTACCACCGTCGTGGCCGGAGATGAGGACGACGTCCGCGTGCGCCTTCGACACACCGGCCGCGACCGTGCCGACACCGACCTCCGACACCAGCTTCACGTGAATCCGCGCCTGCGGGTTCGCGTTCTTCAGGTCGTGGATCAGCTGGGCCAGGTCCTCGATGGAGTAGATGTCGTGGTGCGGCGGCGGGGAGATGAGGCCGACACCGGGGGTGCTGTGCCGGGTCTTGGCCACCCACGGGTAGACCTTGTGGCCGGGCAGTTGGCCGCCCTCGCCGGGCTTGGCGCCCTGGGCCATCTTGATCTGGATGTCGTCCGCGTTGACCAGGTACTCCGACGTCACACCGAAGCGGCCGGAGGCGACCTGCTTGATCGACGAACGGCGCGCCGGGTCGTACAGCCGGTCCGCGTCCTCGCCGCCCTCACCGGTGTTGGACTTGCCGCCCAGCTGGTTCATCGCGATGGCGAGCGTCTCGTGCGCTTCCTTCGAGATGGAGCCGTACGACATGGCGCCGGTGGAGAAGCGCCTGACGATCTCGCTGACCGGCTCGACCTCGTCGATGGAGATCGGCTGGCGGTCCGACTTGAAGCCGAACATGCCGCGCAGCGTCATCAGCCGCTCGGACTGCTCGTTCACGCGGTCCGTGTACTTCTTGAAGATGTCGTAGCTGCCGCTGCGCGTGGAGTGCTGGAGGCGGAAGACCGTCTCCGGGTCGAACAGGTGCGGCTCGCCCTCGCGGCGCCACTGGTACTCGCCGCCTATGTCGAGGGCGCGGTGCGCGGGCGCGATGCCGCTCGCCGGGTACGCCTTGGCGTGGCGGGCGGCGACCTCCTTGGCGATGACGTCGATGCCGACGCCGCCGATCTTGGTGGCGGTGCCGTTGAAGTACTTCTCGACGAAGGCCTGGTCGAGGCCGACGGCCTCGAAGACCTGGGCGCCGCGGTAGGAGGCGACGGTCGAGATGCCCATCTTGGACATGACCTTCAGAACGCCCTTGCCCAGGGCGTATATCAGGTTGCGGATGGCCTTCTCGGGCTCGATACCGGGCAGGAACGTCCCTGCGCGGACGAGGTCCTCGACGGACTCCATCGCCAGGTACGGGTTCACGGCCGCGGCGCCGTAGCCGATGAGCAGGGCCACGTGGTGGACCTCGCGGACGTCACCGGCCTCGACGAGCAGGCCCACCTGGGTGCGCTGCTTCGTACGGATCAGGTGGTGGTGGACGGCCGCGGTGAGCAGCAGCGACGGGATCGGCGCGTGCTCGGCGTCGGAGTGGCGGTCCGAGAGGACGATCAGGCGGGCGCCGTTCTCTATGGCGGCGTCGGCCTCGGTGCAGATCTCCTCGATACGGGCCGCGAGGGCGTCGCCGCCACCGCCGACCCGGTAGAGACCCGACAGCGTCGCGGCCTTCATGCCCGGCATGTCGCCGTCGGCGTTGATGTGGATGAGCTTGGCCAGCTCGTCGTTGTCGATCACCGGGAAGGGCAGCGTGACACTGCGGCACGACGCGGCGGTCGGCTCCAGGAGGTTGCCCGCGGGCCCGAGGGACGAACGCAGCGAGGTGACGAGCTCCTCGCGGATGGCGTCCAGCGGCGGGTTGGTGACCTGCGCGAACAGCTGGGTGAAGTAGTCGAAGAGGAGACGGGGGCGGTCGGACAGGGCCGCGATCGGCGAGTCCGTACCCATCGAACCGATCGGCTCCGCACCGGCCTTGGCCATCGGCGCGAGGAGGACGCGCAGCTCCTCCTCGGTGTAGCCGAAGGTCTGCTGGCGGCGGGTGACCGAGGCGTGGGTGTGCACGATGTGCTCGCGCTCGGGCAGGTCGGAGAGCTCGATCTCGCCGGCTTCCAGCCACTCCGCGTACGGGTTCTCGGCGGCGAGCTCGGCCTTGATCTCGTCGTCCTCGATGATGCGGTGCTCGGCGGTGTCCACGAGGAACATCCGGCCGGGCTGCAGCCGGCCCTTGCGGACGACCTTGGCCGGCTCGATGTCGAGGACGCCGACCTCGGAGCCGAGGACGACGAGGCCGTCGTCGGTGACCCAGTAGCGGCCGGGGCGCAGCCCGTTGCGGTCGAGGACCGCGCCGACCTGGATGCCGTCGGTGAACGTGACACAGGCCGGGCCGTCCCAGGGCTCCATCATCGTGGAGTGGAACTGGTAGAAGGCACGCCGGGCCGGGTCCATGGAGTCGTGGTTCTCCCACGCCTCCGGGATCATCATCAGCACGGAGTGCGGCAGCGAACGGCCGCCGAGGTGGAGCAGCTCCAGGACCTCGTCGAAGGACGCCGAGTCGGAGGCCTCCGGCGTACAGATCGGGAAGACCCGGTCCAGGTTCTCCTGCGGGCCGAACAGGTCGGAGACCAGCTGGGACTCGCGGGCGCGCATCCAGTTGCGGTTGCCCATGACCGTGTTGATCTCGCCGTTGTGCGCGACGAAGCGGTACGGGTGCGCGAGCGGCCAGCTCGGGAAGGTGTTGGTGGAGAACCGGGAGTGCACGAGCGCGATCGCGGAGGCGAAGCGGCGGTCGGACAGGTCCGGGAAGAAGGGCTCCAGCTGACCGGTGGTGAGCATGCCCTTGTAGACGATGGTGCGCGCGGAGAGCGACGGGAAGTACACGTCGGCCTCACGCTCGGCGCGCTTGCGCAGCACAAAGGCCTTGCGGTCGAGGTCGATGCCCTTGCTGACGCCGTCGCTCACGAAGATCTGCCGGAAGGCGGGCATCGTGGAGCGGGCGGTGGCGCCCAGCAGTTCGGGGGCGACCGGGACCTCGCGCCAGCCGAGGACGGTCAGGCCCTCGTCGGCGGCGATCGCGTCGATCCGCGCCACGGCGTCGGCCGCGTCCTGCTCGGGCAGGAAAGCGATACCGACCGCGTATGCACCGGCCTCGGGCAGCTCGAATCCGGCCACCTCACGGAAGAAGCCGTCGGGCACCTGGGACAGGATGCCCGCCCCGTCACCCGAGTCGGGCTCGGAACCGGTGGCACCGCGGTGTTCCAGGTTGCGCAGGACGGTCAGCGCCTGCTCGACCAGCGCATGGCTCGCCTCGCCGGTGAGGGTCGCCACAAAGCCGACGCCACAGGCGTCGTGCTCGTTGCGGGGGTCGTACATACCCTGCGCAGCAGGGCGAGCATCCATGAACGACCAGTTCTGGCCGTTCTCGGAATGCTGGGACGGCTGGCGCGGCGTACGCATCGGCTCTCCCGTCGTCGTCATGTGGCATATGCAGATTGCCGAGGGACGACGTTGGCCCTCTGCTGAGATCAAAATTTCGTGCAGGTTACATGATGGAGCGGTTCTCGGGAACCGGATACCGCGTTCCAACATGCGGACACCGCAGGTCGCGGTGGGGGTACCGCTCGTGGCGGTGGAATAAGGGGACCAACGGGGACAGATCCATGCCCGTCGGTCCGGGCACGCGGCGGGCAACGTCGCCCACCGCGCTGGTGCACAGCAGGCCTCATTGCCCGCAGCGCTTACGGCTCATGCCCAGTGGTTAAGGAATCGAAACCGCTGAGTAACAGCTACTTATGCAGTCCCATGCATAGAACCCTCAGCCGATCCATCATACGGCCGCACCGAACAGACTGCCCAGGGCGTACGTCACACCCGCCGCGGCACCGCCCAGGGCGAGCTGCCGCAGCCCGCTGTACCACCAGGACCGAGCGGTCACCCTGGCCACGACAGCCCCGCACGCGAAGAGCCCGAGCAGCGCCAGCAGCACGGCCGGCCACAGCGCGGTCGCGCCCAGCAGATACGGGATTACCGGCAGCAGGGCGCCCAGCGCGAACGAGGCGAAGGAGGAGGCGGCGGCCACGGTCGGCGAGGGAAGGTCACCGGGGTCGATTCCCAGCTCCTCGCGTGCATGGATCTCCAGGGCCTGCTCGGGGTCCTTCGACAGCTGCCGGGCCACCTCGCGGGCGAGTGCGGGGGTGACGCCCCGGCCTTCGTACAGCTGGGCGAGCTCTCGCTCCTCATCCTTGGGGTGCTTGCGCAACTCCCGGCGCTCCACTTCGAGTTCGGCCTCCACGAGCTCGCGCTGCGAGGCGACGGAGGTGTACTCGCCGGCCGCCATGGAGAAAGCGCCGGCGGCGAGTCCCGCGAGGCCGGTGAGAACGACCGTCTGGTGGGAGACGGCCCCGCCCGCCACACCCGTCATCAGCGCCAGGTTGGAGACGAGACCGTCCATCGCGCCGAAGACCGCGGGACGCAGCCAGCCACCGTTGACATCCCGGTGGGTGTGGTTGTCGCGGTGCGCTTCGTGCAGGCTCGCTTCGGTCTCGATGATCGCCACGTCAGGTCCCCCAAGAAGCTTTATTGGACTCATTCCATTTCTTGACAGCATCGAAAATACGCCGGAAATTTCCGCTCCGCCAGCAAGGAAGGCCGTACTTACCTGCGCCTTTGCGCGCATCCAGGCTGCGTGAGGCTCTGCTCATGACGCATATCGCCGTACTCGGCACGGTCGCCGCGTCCTGCGCGGCTGGGTCGATGCCGTACAGCGCCGAGATCGGTACGCCCCGAGGGGGGCATACCTCATGACGAAGGGGGCGCCCCAAGCACTGGGGCGCCCCCTTCGACGTACAAGCCGAGGTCAGGTCTTCTTCGCCGACTCGGCCTCGTCCTTCACATCGGACTTCGCATCGGAGGAGTCACCGGATTCCGCGGTGTCGGCCGTCTTGGACTCCTTGGAGTCCTTCTCAGACTCCTCGCGTGAGGCCTCGGCCTCGCCCGCCGGACCGTCGCCGACAGCCGCCGGCTCCACGACCTCTTCCCGTCCCGGGCGCCGCTTGGCCGACAGCACCATGTACAGGACGGCGAGGAGGAAGACCACGATCGCGGTCCAGTTGTTCAGACGCAGGCCGAGGAATTCATGGGCCTCGTCGACGCGCATGTACTCGATCCAGAACCGGCCCGCGCAGTACGCGGCGACGTACAGGGCGAACGCCCGGCCGTGCCCGAGCTTGAAGCGCCGGTCGGCCCAGATGACGAGCAGTGCGACGCCGATGCACCACAGCGACTCGTAGAGGAAGGTCGGGTGGTACGTGCCAGGAATGCGCCCGTCGTCCGAGGACGTGATCTTCACCGCCCAGGGCAGCTCCGTGGCCCGCCCGTACAGTTCCTGGTTGAACCAGTTGCCCCAGCGGCCGACGGCCTGCGCGAGAGCGATGCCCGGGGCGACGGCGTCGGCCCAGGCGGGCAGCGGGATCCCGCGGCGACGGCAGCCGATCCAAGCTCCCAGACCGCCCATCGCGATGGCGCCCCAGATACCGAGGCCGCCCTCCCAGATCTTGAAGGCGTCGACCCAGTCCTCGCCCTCGCTGAAGTACAGCTGGTAGTCCGTGACGACGTGGTACAGCCGGCCGCCGACGAGACCGAACGGCACCGCCCACACGGCGATGTCGGCCACGGTGCCGGACCGGCCCCCGCGGGCGATCCACCGTTTGTTTCCTAGCCAGACGGCCAGAAAGACGCCGATGATGATGCAGAACGCATAGGCGCGCAGCGGAATGACGCCGCCGAGTTCGTACACTCCGCGCGACGGGCTGGGGATATAGGCAAGTTCCATGGCAGGGTCGACGCTACCCTGCCGGGCGGGAAGTGCGGCAACCCGCCCGGGCTACGGCTCCATAACGGGCCACGGGCCTCGGCCCCAAATTCCTCACCGACGCTACGACTTGTCCGATTCCTCGACCATCCGCTTCAGCTTCGCGGGGGTCATCGCCCGGTCCTGGTAAATGTTCTCGCCGTTCAGCAGCACGGTCGGGGTGCCCTGAAAGCCGCCGCTCTGGAAGGCCTTGTTGGACTTGGCGATCCAGCTGTTGTGCGTACCGTCCTCGACGCACTTCCGATACGTGGGGGTGTCGAGTCCGTCGACCTTGCCCGCCAGCTCGATCAGCTTGCCGTTGTCGGCGAACTCGTCGCTCGTCTCCGGAGGCTGGTTCTGGAACAGCACGTCGTGGTACGCGGGGAACTTCCCGGCGTTCTGAGCGCATGCGGCGGCATTGGCGGCGCGCAGGGAGCCGCTGCCGCCCATGTTCCCGTCGATCAGCGTGGCGAGGTGGTACTCGACCTTCAACTGGCCGGAGTCCGTCAGCTCATGGATCGTCGAGCGGTACGCGTCCTCGAAGCTCTTGCAGGCCGGGCAGCGGAAGTCCTCCCACACGGTGAGCGTTGATCTCGCGCTCTCCTTGCCGACGGGGATGGCCGGACTCTCGTCGCCGTTCGCCCCGGAGGGTGCCCTGACCGGCCCCGCCGTATCCACCTTGCCGTTGCCCGCGTTCGCGGCCAGGGCACCGATCACCCCCGCCAGTGCCAGTACGCAGACCACGGTGGAACTCACGATCAGCACACGGCGGCGCTTCTCCCCGGCCTTCTGCTTCTCTCGCTCGACTGCCAGCCGCTCGCGGGCGGTGCGCTTTCCTTCACGGTTCTTCTCGCTCACATGTGGCAGAACGAACCGGGGAGGCAACGAGCGCCTCCCCGGTCCCAGGTCCACCCGTACGAGTGAGCGGATTATCCGTTACGTACGCGGAGTTCGGCGGCCGGCCGGACCGCCCGTCACACCGTCCCCCGGACGCCCTTCGCGAGGTCCGCGGCGAGTGTGCGTACGGCCTCCAGGCCCGCCGCCTCGTCCGGCGCGTCCAGCATGCGCTTGACGAAGGCCGAGCCGACGATGACGCCGTCGGCGAAGCCGGCGACCTCGGCGGCCTGTCCGGCGTTGGAAACACCGAGTCCGACGCAGACCGGCAGCTCGGTGGTGGCCTTGGTGCGTCGTACGAGGTCCTGCGCCTGCGTACCCACCGACTCGCGGGTGCCGGTGACGCCCATCAGGGAGGCCGCGTACACGAATCCGGAGCCCGCCGCGGTGATGTCGGCGAGCCGGGCGTCCTTGCTGCTGGGCGCGACGACGAAGACGGTCGCGAGGCCGTGCTTCTCGGCGTGCTCCCTCCAGAGGGCCGACTCCTGCACGGGAAGGTCGGGCAGGATGCAGCCTGCGCCGCCGGCCGCCGCCAGCTCGGCGGTGAAGCGCTCGACGCCGTAGCGGTCGATCGGATTCCAGTACGTCATCACGAGCACCGGCTTCCCGGTCGCCTCGTACGCCTCGCGGACCGTGCGCATCACGTCCGCGATCCTGACTCCGCCGCGCAGGGCGATGTCGTCGGCGGTCTGGATGACCGGGCCGTCGAGGACGGGGTCACTGTGCGGCAGGCCCACCTCGACGACATCGGCGCCGCCCTCGAAGACGGCCTTGATGGCAGCGATCCCGCCGTCGACGCTCGGGAAGCCGGCCGGGAGGTACGCGATGAGGGCGGACCTGCCCTCCGCCTTCGCTGCCGCGAGGGTGTCGCTCAACAGCTGGATGTTGCCGCTCACTTGGCGTCCCCCTCGATCTCGGCGGTGTCACTGTCGGCATCCGCGGCGACGACGGCGTCGGCGCCCTTGTCGTACAGGCCGAAGTAACGGGCCGCCGTGTCCATGTCCTTGTCGCCGCGCCCGGACAGGTTGACGATGATCAGCCCGTCCTTGCCCAGCTCCTGGCCCACCTCCAGTGCACCGGCGAGCGCGTGCGCGCTCTCGATGGCCGGGATGATGCCCTCCGTGCGCGACAGCAGGCGCAGGGCCTGCATCGCCGCGTCGTCGGTGACGGCCCGGTACTCGCCGCGGCCGCTGTCCTTGAGGTACGAGTGCTCGGGGCCGATGCCCGGGTAGTCGAGGCCGGCCGAGATCGAGTACGGCTCGGTGATCTGGCCTTCCTCGTCCTGCAGTACGTAACTCCTCGAACCGTGCAGGATGCCCGGCTCACCGGCGGTGAGGGTGGCCGCGTGCTCGCCTGTCTCGATGCCGTGGCCGGCCGGTTCGCAGCCGATGAGGCGTACGTCCGTGTCGGGGATGAACGCGTGGAACAGGCCGATGGCGTTGGAGCCGCCGCCGACGCAGGCGATGGCGGCGTCGGGGAGCCGTCCGGCGCGCTCCAGGAGCTGGCGCCGGGCCTCGACGCCGATCACCCGGTGGAAGTCGCGCACCATGGCGGGGAAGGGATGCGGACCTGCCACGGTCCCGAACAGGTAGTGGGTGTGCTCGACGTTGGCGACCCAGTCGCGGAACGCCTCGTTGATGGCGTCCTTGAGGGTCCGGGAGCCCGACTTCACGGCGATGACCTCGGCGCCGAGCATGCGCATACGGGCGACGTTGAGGGCCTGCCGCTGGGTGTCGATCTCGCCCATGTAGATGGTGCACTCGAGGCCGAAGAGGGCGCAGGCGGTGGCGGTCGCGACGCCGTGCTGGCCGGCTCCGGTCTCGGCGATGACGCGGGTCTTGCCCATGCGCTTGGTGAGCAGGGCCTGGCCGAGCACGTTGTTGATCTTGTGCGAGCCGGTGTGGTTCAGGTCTTCCCGCTTGAGGAAGATCCGGGCGCCACCGGCGTGTTCGGCGAACCGGGGCACCTCGGTCAGTGCGCTCGGACGTCCGGTGTAGTTGACGAGCAGATCGTCCAGCTCGCGTGCGAACTCCGGATCGGCCTTCGCCTTGTCGTACTCCACGGCGACCTCGTCCACGGCGGCGACCAGCGCCTCCGGGATGAACTTGCCGCCGAACGCGCCGAAGTACCCTTCGGCGCTGGGAATCTGACCCTCCGGGTCAGGGATGAAGAACTCGCTGGGCATGCGGTTACCTCACAGGGGCGTGGGCCCCGGTTGCAGGTCGGATGACGGTCACGGTGTGCGCGCGTGCGCCGTCAGAAGTGCCCATCGAGTCATGCGGACACCTGCCGGCGGCGAAGGCGCGAGGCGCCGACGCCATCGCATCCCGTTGACCTGCCCCGGCTCATCCCCGATCACGTACCGCACCCGGCGCCCGTGCACCCGGCGCGCGGGCGCCCGGCATCCTCGCGGACGGCAGCCGCGGGCGAGGCGGGCGTAGGGGTCCCGCGGCGCCGAGGGGGCCGCGGCAGCCGACCGTGCGCACGCCGGACCGCCGTCGGGGCGAGAGCCCGGACGGGTGGCGGTGAGGGCGCGGTCGGCGTACATCCGTGGGTCAGCCCCGTCCGTGGCGCAGGGCCGGGTGGGCGCCCGCTGCCACCAGGTCGGAGACCGCTGCCTTCGGGTCGCGGCCGGTGACCAGGGACTCGCCCACCAGGACCGCGTCGGCGCCGGCGTTGGCGTAGGCGATGAGGTCGTGGGGGCCGCGGACGCCGGACTCGGCGACCTTGATGATGGTGTCGGGGACGTCGGGGGCGACGCGGTCGAAGGTCGTGCGGTCGACCTTCAGGGTCTTCAGGTCGCGCGCGTTCACGCCGATGACCTTCGCTCCGGCGGCCACCGCCCGCTCGACCTCGTCCTCGTCGTGCACCTCGACGAGCGGGGTGAGCCCGATGGACTCGGCGCGCTCGATGAGGGACTCCAGGGCGGCCTGGTCGAGGGCCGCGACGATCAGCAGGACCAGATCCGCGCCGTACGCCCGCGCCTCCCACAGCTGGTACGACGTGACGATGAAGTCCTTGCGCAGGACCGGGATGTCCACCCGGGCGCGTACGGCCTCCAGGTCCGCCAGCGAACCTCCGAAGCGCCGCTGCTCGGTCAGTACCGAGATCACCGCCGCGCCGCCCGCCTCGTAGTCCGCCGCGAGCCCCGCCGGGTCGGCGATCGCGGCGAGCGCGCCCTTGGACGGGCTCGAACGCTTCACCTCGCAGATGACCTTGACGCCTTCACCACGCAGGGCGGCTACGCCGTCCTTGGCCGCAGGAGCCTTCGCCGCACGCTCTTTGAGCTCGTCGAGGCTGACGTGTGCCTGCCGCTCCGCGAGGTCGGCACGGACTCCGTCGATGATCTCGTCGAGCACACTCACGCGAGCGGCCCCCTTCCTGACGGTGGACGGTTCAAGCTGTCGAGCTGCGGTTGAGTCGAGCGTCGCCCGCATCAGACGAAACCGATGGTCACTGCGATGGTATCCGCAGGAGGGCGTTGCCCTCGCATCCGGTTGACGTCGGTCCCACTACCTGGACATTTGCCAGTGGATCAAGGATGAAGCCAGCCACCGAACGGCAGGTTCCGGACAACGGTGAAGACGAACAGCAACGCCCCTATCCCCCACAGATGAACGGTCCGCAGGTCGACATGCAGCGGGCGGCCCCGGACCGAGCGGACCACCCAGAGCGTCCACAGCACCGCGAACACGAAGTACGCCACGACCGCGACCGCGTTTGCTTGAAACGCCACCGCGAGGTCCCCGTGCGCGAAGGCATACGCGCTGCGCAGTCCGCCGCAGCCGGGGCAGTACACGCCCGTGTACTGGAACAGCGGACAGGCTGGGTAGTGCCCTGGTTCGTTCGGATCCACGGCGGCGACGTACACGAAGGCCCCGGCGACGGCCGCGAGTACACCGCCGGGCACGGCCAGCCGCCGCACCACGGATCCGGGCGGGGACGTCACCCTCTGGCTTTCGGTGTCCACTCAACGCATTCTGCCTCGACAGCAGCACACCGCGCACAGGAAAAAGCACGGGAAAAGGCGGCCCCGGCGAGGGAAGCCGGGACCGCCTTCCTCGATGCCATGGGCGAGGATCAGCTGTCGGAGGCCACCTTGTGCGGCTGGTGCGTGGACTTCGGCTGGCCGAGGCCCGCCGCGCTCATGGCCATACCGACCACGCCGCCGAGGACGACGATCACCAAGCCGGCCCAGAAGCCAAGCGGGTTGGCCAGCACCATGAAGGCACCCGCGACGCAGAAACCGATGAAGGCGATGATGACACCGGTCCAGGCGGCCGGGGTGTGACCGTGGTGGTTGCCCGCCATGACTTGCTCCTCGTTGCTGATTGCGTGTGTGGCTGTGTGTGCCTGTGCGAGTCGCCTGAGTGAGTCGGACGCTCGAAGCCATTGTCACGCACGCGTGCGTGCACGTTGATCGGGGGGTGCCTGACACACTCCCCGCGCCCCTTCAGCAGGAGGGGGCTGGTCAATGTGCGGCTCCGCCGCGCGGGCGCGACAAGCCACAACGAACCGCAGCTTGAAACCGCGCGACCCAGCGGAGCGCTTACGCGCCGGTCGGGTCCTCGCCGCGGTCCAGCGCCTTCCACATCTCCTCGGGCCGGTCCGGGTCGGCGGCGGGCCTGGGCTTACGGGGCCTGGGGGTGCCGTCCCGTTCGTAACGGCCCGACATGGCCGGCCACAGCCTTCCGTAGCGCAGCGCGAGCAGTCCCGCGAGCAGGAGCAGCACTCCGCCCGCGGCGGCCACGTACGGCCACGCGGTATGGCTCATGGAGTCGACGGTCGCGGCGGTGTCACCGGAGGCCTGCGCGGCCTTGTCGTCGAGTGCGGAGCTGTCGGAGGCGCCGAGGAGGGCCGCGGCCACGGTGCCCGCGCCGGAGAGCGCGAGGAGCCCGGCGACCAGGAAGCGCCCGGCGCGGCGTACGGCGAAGACGGCGACGAGGGCGGCCAGGCCCACTATGGCGAGGGCCGCGGGCACGCCCGTGACGTCGCTGCCCGTGGCGCTCAGCGGGAAGTCGCCGCCGGCCACCGTCGCGGTGCCCTCCGACCAGCCCTGGCGCGAGGCGAGCAGCGCCACGGCCGCGCCGAGCGCGCCGCACAGCAGGGCGATGGCAAGGCTTCGGCGGCCGGACCGGGCGTGTCCGGCCGCTTCGTATCGGGGCTGAGGTACAGCAGTCACGTACCCCACTATCGCTTGAAGCCCGGGCAAAGGGTCAACCGGGTTCACGTGAGATGCGTCCCTAGCGGTCGGTCTGCAGGCCGAGCCGGTTGGCCGTGTGCACCGCCCTCAGTACCGCCGCCGCCTTGTTGCGGCACTCGTCGTCCTCGGCCACGGGGTTCGAGTCGGCGACGATTCCGGCGCCGGCCTGCACATATGCCGTGCCGTCCCGCAGCAGGGCCGTACGGATGGCGATGGCGGTGTCGGAGTCGCCCGCGAAGTCGAGGTAGCCGACGCAGCCGCCGTACACGCCGCGGCGGCTCGGCTCCAGTTCGTCGATGATCTGCATCGCGCGGGGCTTGGGGGCGCCGGAGAGGGTGCCCGCGGGGAAGCAGGCGGTCAGGACGTCGAAGGCGGTACGGCCCTGTGCGACCTTGCCGGTCACCGTCGACACGATGTGCATGACGTGCGAGTAGCGCTCGATGGACATGAAGTCGACGACCTCGACGGAGCCCGGTTCGCAGACGCGGCCGAGGTCGTTGCGCCCGAGGTCGACGAGCATCAGGTGCTCGGCGCGTTCCTTGGGGTCGGCGAGGAGTTCGTCGGCGAGAGCCTGGTCCTCCTGCGGGGTCGCGCCGCGCGGCCGCGTACCGGCGATGGGGTGCACCATCGCGTGCCCGTCCTCGACCTTGACGAGGGCCTCCGGGGAGGAGCCCACGACGTCGAAGTCGTCGAAGCGGAAGAGGTACATGTACGGCGAGGGGTTGGTGGCCCGCAGTACCCGGTAGACGTCCAGCGCGCTTGCCGTACAAGGGGTTTCGAAGCGCTGGGAGGGCACGACCTGGAAGGCCTCGCCGGCCCGGATGCGCTCCTTGATGTCCTCGACGGCGATCTGGAAGTCGGGGCCGCCCCACAGCGCGGTGTACTCGGGGAGTTCGGAGGGCGGGAGCGCGGCCGGGGGCTGGGAGACGGCGCGCGAGAGGTCGGCTTCCATGGCGTCGAGGCGGGCAACGGCATCCGCGTACGCCTCGTCGACACCCGTGTCGAGGTCGTTGTGGTTGATCGCGTTGGCGATCAGCAGGACCGTGCCGTTCCAGTGGTCGAGGACCGCGAGGTCGCTGGTGAGCAGCATGGTCAGCTCGGGCAGCTTCAGGTCGTCGCGCTCGCCGGGGCCGATCTTCTCCAGGCGGCGGACGATGTCGTAGCCGAGGTAGCCGACCATGCCGCCGGTGAACGGGGGCAGTCCGCTGTCGTGGACGAGGTCGTGCGGGGTGTGCAGCGCCTCGACGGTGGCGCGCAGGGCGGCCAGCGGGTCGCCGTCGACGGGGACGCCGACGGGCGGGGTGCCGAGCCAGTGCGCCTGCCCGCCGCGCTCGGTGAGAGTCGCGGCCGAGCGTACGCCCACGAAGGAGTAGCGAGACCAGGAGCGGCCGTTCTCCGCGGACTCCAGCAGGAAGGTGCCGGGGCGCTCGGCGGCGAGCTTGCGGTAGAGCGCGACGGGGGTGTCGCCGTCCGCGAGGAGCGTGCGGCTGACGGGGATGACACGCCGGTCGGTGGCCAGCTTGCGGAACGTCTCGAGGTCCATGGCCGCTGACCTTACTGACCGAGGGGCGGTACGTCGGACACGGCGTCCTCGCCGGACACGGCGTCCTTGATGACATCGGCCTCGAAGCAGGTGCGGGCGCCCGTGTGGCAGGCGGCGCCCACCTGGTCGACCTTCACCAGTACGGTGTCGGCGTCGCAGTCGAGGGCGACGGACTTGACGTACTGGACGTGCCCGGAGGTGTCGCCCTTGACCCAGTACTCCTGGCGGCTGCGCGACCAGTAGGTGCAGCGGCCCGTGGTCAGCGTGCGGTGCAGCGCCTCGTCGTTCATCCAGCCCAGCATCAGCACCTCCCCGGTGTCGTACTGCTGGGCGATCGCGGGGACGAGCCCGTCGGCGCTGCGCTTGAGGCGCGCGGCGATGGCGGGATCCAGGCGACTGGGGTGACGGGCGGGCGGGGGCGTGCGGGTCATGGAAGCCATTGTGCCGCGCCGGTACGGGCCGTCCGGCGGGCGTCCACTGTCCGGACCGCGAGCCCGGTCGTAGGCTGGCAGACATGTCGACCCATGCAAAGCGTGAACGACTTCTCCTCGCCGACCTGTTGGAAGCCTCGGGCCCGGATGCCCCTACCCTGTGCGAGGGCTGGAACACCCGGGATCTCGCCGCCCACGTGGTGGTGCGCGAGCGCCGCCCGGACGCCGCCGGCGGCACCCTGATCAAGCAGCTCGCGCCGCGCCTGGACCGGGTGATGGCGGAGTTCGCCGAGAAGCCGTACGAGGAACTGGTCCAGCTGATCCGTACCGGCCCGCCCCGCTTCTCGCCCTTCTCCCTCAAGCAGATCGACGAGGCGGCGAACACGGTCGAGTTCTACGTCCACACCGAGGACGTACGGCGCGCACAGCCGGACTGGACCCCGCGCGAACTCGACCCCGTCTTCCAGGACGCCCTCTGGTCCCGCCTGGAACGAACGGCCCGCCTCGTGGGCCGCGGCGTCCCCACCGGCCTGGTCCTCCGCCGCCCCGACGGCCAGACGGCGGTGGCCCACCGCGGCGCCCCGGTGGTGACAGTGACCGGCGAGCCCTCCGAGCTGCTGATGTTCACGTACGGCCGCCAGAACGCGGCCGACGTCGAACTGGACGGCGACAAGGACGCGATCGCGAAGCTGCACGAGACGAAGCAGCTGGGGATTTAGCGCCGCACCAGACACCTCAGGCCGTTAACAGTCAAGCGGCGACTGCGAGTTCGGTGGGGAAGGCCGTGCTCTCATCGAACAGTGTGCGCTTCTGGAGGCAGTGGTGGAGCCGGCCGATCATGCGGTTGAACAGATTGCGCTGGGCGGCGGCGTGCCGGTCTCCGTGGCCGTCGCGCCGCCTGCGGTATGCCGGGCGGCGAGGAGCATTCCGGACCGGTCGCGAGTGCTCCCGCGAGCGCTGTCGCGGTGGCAGCACTCCTGGCGATCGGTCGAGTACGCGCTTACGGCCTGCCGGAAAAGGCTGTCCGACTGGGTGCGGGCGGGCCTCGCCGAGAAGGACGGTTGCCAAGCCCCTGCACGGCTCGCCTGCCTGTCGGAATTTCTGTCCATCGGTCACATTCCTCCGCTGTGATCCGTCGGAGCAGTGACGGCAACGTGAAGCCCGAAGGGAAGGCCACGATGGAAGCACGTTCGATCACTGCGGAGGTACCGATGCATCCGCGGATGTCCCAGGATCCCCAGGAGCTCGTCCCCGAGCTGGCGGAGGTGTCGGCGGCGCTGTTCAAGGCCACCGGCAACCGATCGATACCGCGGACCACGATCAGTCTGGTCCAGCTGCGCGCCGGCCAGATCGTCGGCAACACCTACTTGACCGTCCTGCACACGGGCTTCCTGCGCAAGGCCGGGGAATCGGAAGAGCGGATCACCGCGGTGGCTTCCTGGCAGGACGCACCGTATTTCACCGGGGCCGAGCGTGCCGCGCTGGCTCTGGTGGAAGCCGTGCTCCAGCCGTCCGCACACGGCGAGCGGGTGTCCGACGAGCTGTACGCCCAAGTGTCCGAGCACTACGACGAGAAGGCGCTCCTGACCTTGACCATCGCCATCGGACAGGTCAACTTCTTCACCTCCATCGCCCTCATCGTCAAGCCGGTCCCCGGTCGGTCGTTCACCGATCCGTGGCCGTGAGACCGGCGTCGGCCGGACAGGCGTTGCCGAGGCGGCACTAGCCCGGGAGTTCGGCGCGGCGCACGGGTCGGGTGCACAGGCCGTAGATGCCGCCCAGGCCGCAGAGCGCCGCGCTGGCGGTGAAGACGGGGGCCGTGCCCCAGAGGCCGATCGCTGCGCCGGTCAGCGGGAAGGTGAGCGGGGCGAGGCCGAGGCTGAAGAGGGTCGAGACGGAGGTCACCCGGCCGAGGTACGCCGGGTCCGACTCGGTCTGGGTCAGCGCCCCGCACAGGGCACCGCTGAGCCCGGCGAGCAGGCCGATGCCGAGCGCCACGGCGACGGCGGCGGCGACCCCCGGAACGTACGCGAGCCCGCCGATCGCGACGGCGCCGAGGGAAATCGTCACCGACAGTACGAGCCCCGCGCGCGGCACTCGCCCCCGCACGGTCAGCAGCGTGGATGCCGCTCCCGCCCCGACGCCGAAGCCCGCCAGCACCCATCCCATCCCAGGGGCACCCCAGTCGCGGTCGTCCGCGAGCAGGGTCAGGCCGACGTTCAGGGGCCCGACGAAGCCCAGCTCGCTGAGAGCCATGACGAGGATGAGCCGGCCGAGGACAGGGTGGCGGCGGATGTAGCGGAGGCCCGCGCGGAGTTCCCCGCGCGCGGGGCGGTCGGCGCGCGCCTCGCCGACGGGCTCGGCACGGGCGGCAGGCATCTCCTCGGCAGGCTTGTCCCAGGCTGCGCGTCCCGCCGGTTTTCCTTCCGTGGCCGGTCGCCCCATGCGTACGGCCATCACCAGTGGCAGTGACGCCGCGAACAGGAGTGCCGCCACTCCGAATGCCGCCGCGGCGCCCCCGAGGGTGACGCCCAGGCCGCCCAGCGGCGCCCCCACGATGTTGGCGAGGCGGCTTGCCATGCCGCGCATGCCCTGGACGCGGGCGAGTTGGCCGCGTGCGGTGATACGGGCCGGGAGGGCGCCCAGGGCGGGCATGAGCACGGCGTCGAGCGTGCCGAAGACGACCGCGAGCAGGGCCAGCAGCCACAGCCCGGGGCTGCTCACCAGCAGGAGCGTGGTGACCGTGAGGACGGCCGCGCAGCGTGCGGCGTCGGAGACGATCAGGACGCGGCGCGGCCCGAAGCGGTCGGCGAGTACTCCCCCGCCCAGCATCAGCAGGGCGCGCGGCGCGGCGCTCACGGCCATCACGAGGCCGGCCTGGGAAGGGGTTCCGGCCTGTACGGACGCCCAGGACAGCGCGATGTAGTAGACGTTGTCCCCGATCGCCGACGAGGCGTACGCGCCCAGCCATCGCAGGACGTTGGGGTCGCGGTGGGCGGGGCGCTCGGAGGGATTTCCGGTGGGCTCGGCGGCGGGTATCGCGGAGGTGCCGGTCATGGCGGCGGACTCTCAGGGGCGGAACGGGAATCCGTACAGGTGCAGCGCGACGTTCTCGCGCCCTGCCGTGCCGCCGGCCGCTTCGTCGGCGCGGCCCTTCTCGTCGTACTTGTTGACGACGGCGAGCAACTCCTCGGTGAGCCGGGAGAGTTCATCAGCCGTCAGCCGCAGCGTCGACTCGGAGTCCGAGACGGCACGGTTCCACTCGGGCCCCCAGGCATGGCGTTCGTCGAGGTAGCGCCGGTACATCTCATTGCGCTGCTCGAAGAAGAGCCGACTGGCCGCGGAATGGGCCGCGGCCTTCTCCGGCGCGTCGCGGAAGTCCTCGTCACGGATGCTCACCCCGTCCGAGGCGGGCTGCCACCAGCGTTCCCGGCCGTCCCCGCTCTGGGGTTCGGCCTCCTCGATCAGCCCGTGCTCCGCGAGCTTGCGCAGGTGGTAACTGACCAGCGAGACCGCCTCGTCGACCTGCTCCGCCAGCTGCGAGGCGGTGGCGACCCGGGCCACGGTCAGGCTTCGGTAGAGCTTCATGCGCAGCGGATGGGCGAACGCCTTCAGCGTGCCCAGGTCCGTGATCCGACGGTTCTCCTTGTCTGCCATGACCTCACGGTAGATACAAAGGAAAAGTTGCGCAATAGAAGTTGCGCAAGTTTTCCTTCGTATTTATCGAGCAACCTCATCAGGATCCACGAGCCGCCCGACCGCCTTCACCGTCGCCCTGATCAACCGGCGCCCGCCGTAGCTGAGAGGGACCTCGCTGATGCGGACGACGGAGACGTCGTCGGGGTCCGCGCCCCTCGCGATCGCGCGCTCGACGGCCGTCGCGCGGGCCTCCTGGAGGGCTTCCCGGCGGCCGGGGCCGGCCGGGACGACGGTCTCGTGCTCGCCGCCGACGAGGGCGATGGCCGCGCCGACCGCGTTGGCGACGTCGGCGTGGTGGGGCCGTTCGACGGGATGCCCGCCGACCGTGTCGGGGATCAGACCGGCCGCTCCTCCGACGGCGATGACGGGCTGGTCGCGGCGGCCGTGGGAGACCAGGCTCACGGCGTGGGCGAGTTCGGTGTCGAAGTCCTCCAGTGACGTCTTGAGACGGGCGCCGAAGCGGGTCTCCAGGTGACCGGCGATGCGGTCGCGGTCGCCGAGAGCGATCCGTCCGGCGAGGGCCGCCGCGTCGCTGAGCGTCGGCGTGTCGCCGCCGAACACCAGGGCACGCGTGGTGATGGCCCGGTCGACGGAGTCGGGTCCGGTGCGGGTGTCGTGGACGACGGTGCCGCCGCCGTACGCGATGGACAGCACGTCGGGCATGGACAGGTTCGTCTGTACGCCCCCGATGACGCACCCGGCGGCGCTCTCCCGCGCGAAGCCGTCGACGAGGACGCCGAGGTCGGTCGTGGTGCCCCCGACGTCGGCGACGATGGCGTCGCCGCGGCCGGTCAGCAGTGCGGCGCCGCGCAGGGAGTTCGACGGCCCGGATCCGATGGTGAGCACGGGGAAGCGGTCGGCGTGGGCGGCCTCCATCAGCGTGCCGTCGTTCTGCGCGAAGTAGGCGGCGGCGTCGAGGCCGTGGTCGGCGACGACCCGGGCGAGAGCTGTTGTGACCACCCCGATCGCCGGGCCCAGCGCCGCGTTGAGGACGGTCGAGTTCTCCCGCGCGAGCAGGCCGAGCGCACCGACCTGGTGACCCATCGACGTACGGACGCCTGGACCGAGTTCGGCCCGTACGAGCTCGGCGACGCGCAGTTCGTGCTCGGGGTGGACCGGGCCGAAGACCGCGGTCACGGCGATCGCCTCGGCCCGCCCCGCGACGTCCCCCAGGAAGCGCTTGACGGCCTCGACGCCCAGCGGGGCCACCGGGTGTCCGTCGATCAGATGGCCGCCGCCGACCCGGGCGACCCCGGCCACAACCTTCCCGGCCAGGTCGGACGGCCAGGCGGCGAGCGGCGGAACCGCGTCGGCGACCGGCCCGGAGACGCGTACGACGCCGACCTTCGCGAGGTTGCGGCGCTCGACGACGGCGTTGGTGGCGTGGGTCGTGCCGAGCATGACGGCGCGTACGTCCCGGGCCCGCTCCCCCAGCGCCGCCAGGACCGCCTCGAGCGCGGCCCGCATGCCGCCGGTGACGTCGTCCGTGGTCGGCCGCTTGGCCCGGGCGACGAGCCGGTCGCCCGCGTCGAGCGCCACGGCGTCCGTGTTGGTGCCGCCCACATCGATGCCGATCCGCAGCCGGGGTGATGGGCGGCGGGTCATCGGCGGCCTTCTTCCATCAGCAGCCCGGCCCACTCCACCGGCACGTAGGGATGCTCGTATCCGAAGGCCGCCGGGCCCGCGATCTCCAGGCCGCGCGGGGTGCGCCACAGCGGGTCGCACGGCCAGGTGATCACCGTGACCCGCTGGCCGAAGCGCAGGGACTCGGTGGCGATCGGTATGCCCGTCCGGGTGTCGCAGACCGTGATCAGGTCCGGGACGCCGGCGAGGACCGCGTCCCCCTCCAGCGCCACCAGGTTTTCGTTCTGCAGCTCGATGCGCAGGTCCCGCTCGTGATCGGCGCCGCGCCCGGAGACGGTCACACTCCCGCGTACGAAACCCTCGTCGGTGTCCCGGTCCACATCCTCGATCACACCGGTCACCAGCCGCCGGGCGCCGAGGGCGGCGACGAGGGCATCCATGGGTTCCTCGGCGGTGCGCAGTAACCGGCCCACCTCCAGGGCCCGGGACACCGATCCGTGGACGACCGCGTCCCGGTCGGCGGGCGTCAGCAGATGGTCGGCCATGAGCGCCGACGAGCCCGAGGCGACGCACAGAGCGCGTCCCCATCGCTCGGCCCACACAGCGTCGACCGGCCGCAGGGCAGCCGTGTTGCCGAGCGCGTCGACGAGGACGACGACATCGGGCTTCAGACCAGCGACGTGCATGGACACCATCTGCAACTCGGGGAAGGCGCGGCCCATCCCGTCCGCGTCGAGCAGGGGCAGCCCGAGCTGTGCCGCCCAGCCGACCGGTGCCACGCCGTTGGCGCCGCCGATCTCCGCGGCCATCACCGCGACGACGCGCCGCCCGGTCAGCCGCTCGACCTCGGCGCGGGCCGCATGTGCCTCCCTGCCGCTGCCCGGCATCTCCAGGGCGACCGTGGGCGCGCCGATCATCGACAGCGGGAGGATCAGTCCGTCCGGCGGCAGGTCCGCCATCGGTACGAGGGGGACGTCGCCGTACGTCCGCAGGGCCACGGAGGCGGCCAGCAGCTCGCCCGAGACGTCACCGCCGCCACCGGTTCCGTAGACGGCGCAGCCGAGAGCCAGGTCGTCGAGGTCGTCGGCGGTCAGAAGCCTGGGCTCAGCCACGGCCGGCCTCCTGAGCTTCCGCGGCGCGCTCGCTCCAGCGCCACAGCGCCGCGTACACCGCCACGGTGAGCACCGGCCCGACCACGAAGCTCACGTCGCTGCCCGCCAGCGCCCGGGACAGCGGCCCCTGGAAGTCGGAGGTGTTCACGCACAGCACGGAGACGGCCGTACCCGTCGCGAGCGCGGCCACGCCGGCGACATTGAACCCGCCGCGGTACCAGAAGCGGCCGGCCCGCGACTCGTCGTGCAGGGCCACACCGTCGTAGCGGTTGCGGCGCAGCACGATGTCGGCGACGTACAGCGCCATGGAGGGAGCGAGCACGACCACGGTCATCTCGAGGAGTCGGCTGAGTGTGTCGGTGAAGTCGTGGACGAACAGGGCGTACGAGGCGATCGCCATGCTGAGCGCGGCGTCGAGAAACACGGAGCGCGCCCGGCTCACTCGCAGCCCCATCGACTGGAGGCACAGGCCGGAGGAGTAGGCGGTGAGGATGTTGTTCGTGATCGAACTGAAGACGATGACGAACAGAAACACCGGATAGAACCAGCCGGGCACGATCTCGGCGAGGTTGCCCTGCGGGTCGCCCATGTCGATGCGCGTACCGGCGAGGACGCCGAGCACGCCCAGCACCACGGCGGGCAGGAAAGCGCCGAGCGCCGTGTGGCCGAGGACCCGGCGCAGCGACACTGTGCGGGGCAGATAGCGCGCGTAGTCGGCGCCGTTGGCCCAGGACAGCGGCACGGCCGCGATGATCGCGACGCCGATCGAGAGCGTGGCCCACAGGTCCGCACCGTGCAGCGGGGCCTCCGGGACGTAGCCGGTGTCCGCCTCACCCAGGACGAACACCGCCAGCAGCACCATCACGGTGGCGAGTACGGCGGTGAAATACGGGCTGAGCCGCACGATCGTCGCGTGGCCGAAGATGCTCACGGCGAAGGTCACGGCGGCGGTGACGAGCAGCACGATCACCTTGACCGGGCCCGAGACGGTCAGCCCCATATGGTCGGCCAGCGCGAACCCGGCGAGCGAGCCCAGAGCGAGGTTGACGGCCTCGTACGCGATCGCGACGAGCCAGCCGATGCCCGCGCTGAGCGGCCGGTTCCCGCGTACGCCGTACATCGCGCGGGTCACGACGACGCTGGGCGTGCCGGACGGCGGTCCGCTGACGGCGAGGGTGCCCACGCCCACCCAGTACAGGTTGCCCACGACGAGCACCAGCACGGACTGCCACAAGGTCAGCCCGAGCAGCAGCACGACACCGCCGAGCACGAAGTAGAGGTACGTGATGTTCGCGGCGAACCACACCCAGAAGAGCTCACGCGGACGCCCGTGGCGCTCCGCGTCGGGAATGTGGTCGATGCCGCGCACCTCGACGCGGCCGGGCAGGTCGCCACCCGAGCCGCCGGAGCCGCCCGGCCCGCCGGAGGCGTCCGAGCCGGGCGGGCCTGCCGCCGACGCGGGTGTCAGAACCGGCTGAGGGTCCATGGGTACCACCGCCCAGAAGTTGTTGGCCACGAGTTATTGGCCATGAGGCCAACAGATACGGACGGCAGGAGTCGACCACGGGCGGCGAGACCGGTCAATAGCTATTGGGCTGGAAGCCAATAAAAGTAACCTGGAGTTTGCACGAGCCGTACCGGCTGACGTAGGAAGACCTTCATGAGCGCACCGCAGCCCACCGCCAGGAGCCGACGTCTGGCACCCGCCGAGCGGCGACAGGAGATCATCGAGGCAGCCGCGGCGGTCGCACTGGAGGAAGGGCTCGCGGCCGTGACGTATCGCGGCGTCGCCGCCCGGCTCGGCTGTGCGCCGGGCCTGGTCCACCACTACTTCGACGCCGTGGAGGCGCTGGAGGCGGAGGCGTTCACCCACGCCGTCACCACCGACTTCGAGCGCACGTTCCAGGAGGTCGAGGAGCTCGGCGACGCGGTGGAGGGACTGCGTCACATGCTGCGCGTCTGGGTCTCGGAGAGCCCGGAGCCGCACAAGACGGTGTGGCTCGACGCCTGGTACATGGCGGCCCGCAAGCCGAGGGTCCACGCGGCCGTGGACCACGCCATGCGCGTCACCCACAGCCGCCTGGCCGCGATCCTGGAGCGGGGCGTACGCGAGGAACGCTTCACGCCGCACGACCCGGACGCCCTCGCCTGGCAGTTGCTCACGGCCCTGGACGGCGTCATCGTCCACTCCTCGATCGGCGTGAACCAGGGAATCGTGGATGTCCGCCGTACCATCGCCCGCTTCACCGAGAGCGCCTTGGGCCTCGAACGGAACGTGCTGGCGTCGGCGTTCGAGGACTGACGAGCGGTGCCCCGAGGGGCGGACGACTGGAGTTCCACGACAGGACCTAGCGAACCGGAAGCCCCGCCCCCCGCAGCGTCTCCTTCACCTGGCCGATCCGCAGGTCACCGAAGTGGAAGACGGACGCGGCGAGTACGGCGTCCGCGCCTGCCGTGATCGCCGGCGGGAAGTCGGCGAGCCGCCCGGCGCCGCCGCTGGCGATCAGCGGGACGGTGACGTGCTTGCGTACCGCCTCGATCATCTCGATGTCGTAGCCGTCCTTCGTGCCGTCCGCGTCCATCGAGTTGAGCAGGATCTCGCCCGCACCCAACTCGGCCGCCCGGTGCGCCCATTCGACGGCGTCGATGCCGGTGCCGCGCCGGCCGCCATGGGTCGTCACTTCGAAGGAACCGCTCTCGGTCCGCCGCGCGTCGACCGAGAGGACCAGCACCTGCCGTCCGAAGCGTTCGGCGATCTCGCGGATGAGGTCGGGCCGGGCGATCGCGGCAGTGTTCACGCCCACCTTGTCCGCCCCGGCCCGCAACAGCTTGTCGACGTCCTCGGTGGTACGGACCCCGCCGCCGACCGTCAGCGGAATGAACACCTGCTCCGCCGTGCGCCGCACCACGTCGTACGTCGTCTCGCGGTTGCCCGACGAGGCCGTGATGTCCAGGAACGTCAGCTCGTCGGCGCCCTCGGCGTCGTACACCTTCGCCATCTCGACGGGGTCGCCCGCGTCGCGCAGGTTCTGGAAGTTGACGCCCTTGACGACCCGGCCGTTGTCGACGTCCAGGCAGGGGATGACTCGTACGGCGAGGGTCATGCTGTGGGCTCTCCGTGTTCTCCGCCGGGGCGGAACGCCTCCACCTCGACCTCGACGACCAGGCTGGGGTCCACGAAGCCGGAGACGATGATCATGGATGCGGCGGGCCTGACGGAGTCGAACAGCTCCTTGTGAGCACGTCCGATGTCGTCCACGTCCCGGGCGTGGGTGATGTACATGCGCGTACGCACGACGTCGCCGCGGCCGAGACCCAGTTGCTCCAGCGCGGCGAACGCGACCTTGAAGGAGTTGATCGTCTGCTCGTAAGGGTCGCCTCCGGCGATCTGGCCGTCCACGATGGACGTGCAGCCGGAGACGAGCACCAGGCCGTTCGGCAGCTCCACCGCTCGTGAGTACCCGAAGTTCTCCTCCCAGGGCGCGCCGGTCACGACGCGTCGTACGTCGCTCACTTGGCTACCGCCTCCAAGGCCTCTTCCAGGGTGAACGCCTTCGCGTACAGGGCCTTCCCGACGATGGAGCCCTCGACACCGAGGGGTACGAGCTCGGCGATGGCCCGGAGGTCGTCCAGCGAGGACACCCCGCCGGAGGCCACCACCGGGCGGTCCGTCGCCGCGCACACGTTGCGCAGCAGCTCCAGGTTCGGGCCCTGCAGCGTGCCGTCCTTGGCGATGTCCGTCACCACGTACCGCGCGCAGCCCTCCTTGTTGAGGCGCTCCAGCGTTTCGTACAGGTCGCCGCCGTCACGGGTCCAGCCGCGACCGCGCAGCGTCGTACCGCGTACGTCGAGACCGACCGCGATCTTGTCGCCGTGCTCGGCGATGGCCTTGGCGACCCACTCGGGGGTCTCCAGTGCGGCCGTGCCCAGGTTCACGCGCGTGCAGCCGGTGGCCAGCGCGGCGGCCAGCGAGGCGTCGTCACGGATGCCGCCGGACAGCTCCACCTTGATGTCCATCGCCTTCGCGACCTCGGCGATCAGCTCACGGTTGTCGCCAGTCCCGAACGCCGCGTCCAGGTCCACCAGGTGCAGCCACTCGGCACCCGCCCGCTGCCAGGCGAGAGCGGCGTCCAGAGGAGAGCCGTACGAGGTCTCCGTACCGGACTCGCCGTGCACCAGACGGACCGCCTGGCCGTCACGGACGTCGACGGCGGGGAGGAGTTCGAGCTTCCCAGAGGGATTCGACGTCATCAGAGGGTTCCGATCCAGTTCTTCAGCAGCTGCGCTCCGGCGTCGCCGGACTTCTCGGGGTGGAACTGCGTCGCCCACAGTGCGCCGTTCTCCACGGCAGCCACGAAGGGCTTGCCGTGCGTCGACCAGGTCACCACGGGCGCCCGCATCGCCGCGTTCGCGGTCTCCATGGACCAGTCGTGGACGGCGTAGGAGTGCACGAAGTAGAAGCGGGCGTCGGCGTCCAGGCCCGCGAACAGCTCCGAACCGGCCGGTGCCGTCACGGTGTTCCAGCCCATGTGCGGCACGATGTCGGCCTGGAGCGGCTCGACCGAGCCGGGCCACTCGTCCAGGCCCTCGGTCTCCACGCCGTGCTCGATGCCGCGCGCGAAGAGGATCTGCATACCGACGCAGATGCCCATCACCGGGCGCCCGCCCGACAGCCGGCGATCGATGATCCAGTTGCCGCGGGCTTCCGTGAGTCCCTGCATACAGGAGGCGAAGGCGCCGACTCCCGGCACCATCAGCCCGTCCGCGTTCATGGCCTTGTCGAAGTCGCGGGTTATCTCGACGTCGGCACCCGCGCGCGCGAGAGCGCGTTCGGCGGACCGTACGTTCCCAAAGCCGTAGTCAAAGACGACTACTCGTTTTGAAGGGGTGCTCAATTCCATACCTCCAGCCGGAGGATCCCCGCCACGAGACACATCGCGGCACCGATGGAGAGCAGCACGATGAGGCTCTTCGGCATCTGCTGCTTGGCGAAGGAGATGATGCCGCCGACCAGGAAGAGTCCGACGACGATCAGTACGGTGGACAGACCGTTCATGGCTTTACAGCGCGCCCTTCGTGGACGGAAGGATGCCGGCGGCCCGCGGGTCACGCTCGGAGGCGTAACGCAGCGCCCGCGCCAGCGCCTTGAACTGGCACTCCACGATGTGGTGCGCATTGCGCCCGTAGGGCACGTGCACGTGCAGCGCGATCTGCGCCTGGGCGACGAAGGACTCCAGGATGTGCCGCGTCATCGTGGTGTCGTACTCGCCGATCATCGGCGCCATCTTCTCGGGCTCCGTGTGCACGAGGTAGGGGCGGCCGGAGAGGTCGACGGTCACCTGGGCCAGCGACTCGTCCAGCGGCACGGTGCAGTTGCCGAACCGATAGATCCCCACCTTGTCGCCGAGTGCCTGTTTGAAGGCCGCGCCCAGCGCCAGAGCCGTGTCCTCGATGGTGTGGTGCGAGTCGATGTGCAGGTCGCCCTCGGTCTTCACGGTCAGGTCGAACAGGCCGTGACGGCCGAGCTGGTCGAGCATGTGGTCGTAGAAGCCGACCCCGGTCGACACATCGACCTTTCCGCTGCCGTCGAGGTCGATCTCAACGACGACGGACGTCTCCTTGGTGTTCCGTTCGACACGGCCTACGCGGCTCATGCGTTCTGCTCCTTCTTCAGTTCGCGCACCGCATCGAGGAACGCGTCGTTCTCTTCGGGCGTACCGGCGCTGACCCGCAGCCACCCCGGCACGCCGTTGTCCCGGACCAGGACGCCCCGGTCGAGGATCTTCTGCCAGACCTCATGGGCGTCGGCGAACCGCCCGAACTGCACGAAGTTGGCGTCGGACTCGGTCACTTCGTAGCCGATCGCGCGCAACTCGGCGACCAGCCGGTCCCGCTCGGCCTTCAGCTGCTCCACATATCCCAGCAGCGTGTCGGTGTGCTCCAGTGCGGCCAGCGCGGTCGCCTGGGTGACCGCCGACAGGTGATACGGCAGGCGTACGAGCTGGACGGCGTCCACCACCGAGGGGTGCGCGGCGAGATAGCCGAGGCGCAGCCCGGCCGCGCCGAACGCCTTCGACATGGTCCGCGAGACGACCAGATACGGCCGGCCTTCGAGCAGCGGCAGCAGCGAGTCGCCGTGGCTGAACTCGATGTACGCCTCGTCCACGACCACCATGGACGGCTTCGCCGCCTGCGCGGCCTCGTACAGCGCGATGACCGTCTCGGGCGGAACCGCGTTGCCCGTGGGGTTGTTGGGGGTCGTGATGAAGACGATGTCCGGCCGGTGCTCGGCGATCGCCTGCTCGGCGGCCACGAGGTCGACCGTGAAGTCGTCGCCCCGCGGTCCGGAGATCCAGCCCGTCCCCGTGCCGCGCGCGATCAGGCCGTGCATCGAGTACGAGGGCTCGAAGCCGATCGCCGTACGACCCGGCCCGCCGAAGGTCTGCAGCAGCTGCTGGATGACTTCGTTCGAGCCGTTGGCCGCCCATACGTTCTCGAGGCCGACCGCGTACTTACCGGTGTCCGTCAGGTACTTGGCCAGTTCGGTGCGCAGCTCCACCGCGTCCCGGTCGGGGTAGCGGTTGAGGTTCCGGGCAGCCTCGCGCACCCGCTCGGCGATCCGCTCGACGAGCGGTTCGGGCAGCGCGTACGGGTTCTCGTTGGTGTTCAGGCGTACGGGAACGTCGAGTTGGGGCGCGCCGTAAGGGGACTTGCCGCGCAGTTCGTCGCGTACGGGGAGATCGTCAATGCCGAAGGAACTCACTTGCTCGGCACCTTCCAGTCGAAGCGTGCCTTGATGGCCGCACCGTGCGCCGGCAGGTCCTCGGCCTCGGCGAGCGTCACCACGTGGTGCGCCACCTCCGCCAGCGCATCGCGCGTGTAGTCGACGATGTGGATGCCGCGCAGGAAGGACTGGACGCTGAGCCCCGAGGAGTGGCAGGCACAGCCGCCGGTCGGCAGGACGTGGTTGGAGCCCGCCGCGTAGTCGCCCAGCGACACGGGCGCCCAGGGGCCGATGAAGATCGCGCCCGCGTTCGTCACGCGGTCGGCCACCGAGGTGGCGTCGGCCGTCTGGATCTCAAGGTGCTCCGCACCGTACGCGTTCACGACCCGCAGGCCTTCGTCCACACCGGAGACCAGCACGATCGCGGACTGCCGGCCCGCGAGCGCCGGGGTGATCCGGTCCTCGATGTGCTTGGTGGCCGCGACCTGCGGCTGAAGCTCCTTCTCGACGGCATCGGCCAGCGCCACGGAGTCCGTGACGAGGACGGCCGCCGCGAGCGGGTCGTGCTCGGCCTGGCTGATCAGGTCGGCTGCGACGTGCACCGGGTCGGCGGTGTCGTCCGCGAGGATCGCGATCTCGGTGGGACCCGCCTCGGCGTCGATGCCGATCTTGCCCGCGAAATAGCGCTTGGCGGCGGCGACCCAGATGTTGCCAGGGCCCATGACCATCGGCGCCGGGGCGCAGGACTCGGTGCCGTACGCGAACATCGCGACGGCGGTCGCACCACCGGCCGCGTACACCTCATCGACGCCGAGCAGCGCGCAGGCGGCCAGGATCGTCGGGTGCGGCAGGCCCCCGAAGTCCGACTGGGCAGGAGAGGCGAGCGCGATCGACTCGACGCCGGCCTCCTGCGCCGGGACCACATTCATGATCACGGTCGACGGGTACACGGACCGCCCGCCGGGCGCGTACAGCCCGACCCGGTCGACGGGTACCCACTTCTCGGTGACCGAGCCGCCGGGCACGACCTGCGTGGTGTGCGTGGTGCGGCGCTGCTCGCGGTGGACGAGCCGGGCGCGGCGGATGGACTCCTCCAGGGCCGCGCGCACGGCCGGGTCCAGTTGTTCGAGAGCCGTGGCCAAAGCCTCGGCCGGAACCCGCACCGACTCCAGCCGTACGCCGTCGAACTTCTCGGCGAAATCGATCAGCGCCGCGTCGCCCCGATGGTGCACGGCCTCGCAGATCGGACGCACCTTCTCCAGGGCGGCCGAGACGTCGAAGTCGGCTCGGGGCAGCAGGTCGCGCAGGGCAGGACCCTCGGGGAGGGCGTCGCCGCGCAGATCGATTCGAGAGATCACGAAGCCAATTCTCTCAGACGCGGATCGGACGCCGGACGGCTGTATCAATCGCTGATACGAAGCCCGTACCGGCAGACCACCTTCACTCTGTGCGTTCATACGGTCACTCAGCGGGCATCACATGAACAGCTGTACGAACGCTGAGTGGCACGAGTAGCAGAGGAAGCAGGGAAACCGTGGCCGAGGGTGCCGGCATCCGGAACGGGGTCCGGGACGTGGATCCGCCGGGCGATCTCACCACCGCCGAGCGGGGAATGTGGCAGGCGTTCCGCAACGGCAGCATGTACGACCTGCGCACCGGGGACCCCACCGCGGACGATCCGCACGGCGGCCGTCCATGGGGCCCGGAGCGCAGTGTGCGGGCCCGCGTCGTGGCCATGCTGTTGCTGAACGGGCCGCCCGCGCTGGACGGCCGCGTCTCGTCCCTGAAGCTGACCGGCATCCAGATCACCGGCGTACTCGATCTCGCGGGCGGCACGATCGTCCCGTACGTCGAGATGAAGGGCTGCCGTTTCGAGAAGGAACTCCTGCTGCCGGAAGCCCGGTTCACGACCGTGCGCCTGGTCGCCTGCTCGGTGCCGCGTCTGGAGGCGGCCCGGCTGCACACCGAGGGCGATCTGCATCTGCCTCGCTGCCGCTTCCACCACGGCGTACGCCTCACGGACGCGCAGATCGGCACGGATCTGCTGCTCAACCAGGCCGTGGTCCACCGGGACCGGCACGGCCGCTCCATCACCGGCGACGGGATGACCGTAGGTCAGGACCTGCAGGCCGAAATGCTGGAGTCCGACGGGGAGTTGAGCCTGCGCGGCGCCACGGTGGGCGTCTCGCTCAGTCTGCGCGGCAGCCGGCTGAAGAACCCGCACGACCGGCTGGCGCTGAACGCCCCGCAACTGACCGTCGAGCGCACGCTCTATATGACGCCCGCGGGCGTCGGCAATCCGCTGCAGACCAGCGGCCGGACTCCGGCACGCGGAACGCGGGTGCAGCGCTTCGCGTGCGAGGGCGGGATCCGTCTGGACGACGGGCGGTTCGGGGACGCGGTGGACCTCGAGCAGGCCCGCTTCGTCCTCAGGGACGACCAGGAGATATCGCTGCGCCGCGTACAGGTACCCGAGCTGCGCTTCCTCGGGGAACGGCCGCGGCGCGGGCGGGTCGTGCTGTCCGGCGCCCGGGTCGTCAACCTCATGGACGCGGCTGGCAGTTGGCCGGGCGCGGGCCAGCTGCAGATGGGCGGCTTCCAGTACGAGAACCTCGTACCGCGCGGCCCGTTCCCGCTGGCCCGGCGCCTGGAGTGGGTGGCCGCGGCGACCCCCGAGTACAGCCCGGAGCCGTACGAGCGGCTGGCGGCCGTGCTGCGCGACGGCGGCGAGGACGAGGACGCGCGCGACGTGCTGCTCGCCAAGCAGCGCCACCGCCGCGAGTTCCTGCCGCTCGCGGCCAGGCTCTGGGGGTACGTACAGGACTGGACGGTCGCCTACGGGTACCGGCCGGGACGGGCCGCCCTATGGATGGCGGTCCTGTGGGCGGCGACCTCGCTCGCCTTCCGCCATGCCAACCATCCGCCGATCAAGACGGGCGAGCATCCGCCCTGGAACCCCTCCCTCTTCGCCCTGGACCTGCTCCTGCCCGTCATCGACCTCGGCCAGGCGGGCTACTGGCAGCTGCACGGGGGCTGGCAGTGGCTGGCCGCGGCGGTGATCCTCCTCGGCTGGATCCTGGCATCAGCGGTGGCAGCGGGCGCGACACGGCTCCTGCGCCGGGGCTGAACCGCTGCCCGAACACATGCAACCCTTGGGTCGTTTCAGCTGTCTTCCCACAGCAATCATCAATTGAGCAACCACGACGGCGAGCACCCGGTCCGCGAGAGCGGCGCCGGCTCAGGCGCAGAGGGAGGTGCCCCAATGGCACTGCTACGCGCGTTCATCCGTACCGCCCGGATGGCACGGAACACCTCCCCGCTCGCCGCCGGTCTGCCCGGCGACGACGAGGTGCTGCTCGACGCCCCTGACGAGCGGCTCGCGCCTGCGCTGGTCGCCGCGGGCCGGGGCGAGTACGAGGCCGCGGCCAAGCTGCTGGCCACTACCCGGGAGGCCGCCGAGTGGGAGGACCGCGACCGGTACGCCACGCGCCTGGCCGCTTTCGCGCGCTCCCGCCCCGAGTGGTTCGCGCTCTGGCGGTACGCGGCCCCGCACGATCCCGACGCGCTGCTCGTCAAGGCCGAGCTGGCGGTGTGCCAGGGCTGGGAGTCGCCGGCCCGTGCCGAACTGCTGCGCCAGGTCACGCCGTTGATTACCACGGCCGCCGAGGCCGACCCGCGCGATCCGGTGCCATGGCGGATCGCGCTGGACCACGCCCGGGGCACGAACGCGCCGCACACCGAGTTCGAACAGCTGTGGTCGGAGGCCGTACGCCGCTCCCCGCACCACTACGGCTGCCATGTGTCCGCCCTCCAGTACCTTTCCGCGGCCTGGTACGGCTCGCACCGCGAGTGCTTCGACTTCGCCGAGCGGGCCGCGCAGGACGCGCTGCCGGGCTCCCTCGTCCAGGCGCTGCCGGTGCGCGCGGCCTTCGCGTATCTGACCGAGGAGAGCGGCAGGTGCGCGGTGCCGCGCGAGCGCCTGGACGCGGCGGCCGATCTGGCGATCGCCCTGTCGCAGGAGTACGCGCCCGCTGACCCGTGGCCCGCCCAGGTCCGCAACCTGCTCACGTACGTGCTGGTCCGGCTCGAACGCTGGGAGGACGCGCTGGCTGAACTGCGCCGGATCGGGCCGTACGCCACCTCGTTCCCCTGGGACCGGATCTCGGACGACCCACTCGGGCAGTTTCTCGAACTCCGGGACGGCGTACGGCTGGAAGTGGCCGCTCGCACGCCGTTCAAGCTGCGGAGAGCGGCGCCCGCGCGTCCGCTGAGTGACCACGGCGAACCCGCCCACCCCGGCGACCATTAGGCTTTTGCGTCGTGACCACCGTCCGGCTCCCCCTCTTCCCCCTGAACACGGTGCTGTTCCCGGGCCTCGTGCTGCCCCTGAACGTCTTCGAGGAGCGCTATCGCGCCATGATGCGCGAGCTCCTGAAGACTCCCGAGGACGAACCCCGCCGGTTCGCCGTCGTCGCCATCCGCGACGGCCACGAGGTCGCGCCGAGCGCGCCGGGGCTGCCGGACCTGACGGCCGTACCGGAGCGGGGGCCCACGGCAGGTTTCGGCGACGATCCCGCGCAGGCCTTCCACAAGGTGGGCTGTATCGCGGACGCGGCGACCATCCGGGAGCGGGCCGACGGCAGCTTCGAGGTGCTGGCCACCGGGACGAGGCGCGTACGGCTGCTCTCTGTGGACGCGTCCGGCGCGTTCCTGACGGCCGAGCTGGAAGAGCTGGAGGAGGACCCGGGCGAGGAGGCCGGGGCGCTCGCCGAGGGAGTACTGCGGGCCTTCCGCCAGTACCAGAAGCGGCTGGCCGGGGCGCGCGAACGGTCCCTGTCGACCGGGGGCGAGCTGCCGGACGAGCCGTCCGTCGTCTCCTACCTGGTAGCGGCGGCGGCGATGCTGGACGTCCCGGCGAAACAGCGCCTGCTCCAGGCACCGGACACGGCGTCACGCCTGCGCGAGGAGCTGAAACTGCTGCGCGCGGAGACGGCGATCATCCGTAACCTGCCCTCACTGCCCGCGTCGGAGCTCACGCGCAGTCCGACGAGCCTCAACTGAGGCGATCGGCGGAATCAGGGAGATCTGCTGAGTCAGTGGGTGCGAAATCAGCCACCCAGGCGCCCTGAAATCGATGGAAACCCCGTGATCACCGTCCTTATGATCACCGCGCTGGCCATGACCGTGGCCATGACCACCAGCAAGGGGGAACAACCAGATGAGTCGTCGGAGCATCGTGACCGTCGCCGCCTGTGTGGCGGCCGGTTCTACGCTCATGATCGCGCCTGCTCACGCGTCCGAGACCAAGGACGCGGGAATCCAGGCCAGGGTCGAGTGCACGCGTCTGAGCAACGGGCAGCTCTGCATTTCCCTGAACACGAGCCCCAGCCGCATCGAGGTCTTCTACACGAAGAGCGGCGGCGGCAAGATCAGCGCGCAGCTCGGATACCGAACCACCAACGGTGGCGGCAGGTGGGGGCCGACGAAGAGCATCAGCACGGGTGAGCGGGCCAACACCACCTGGACCGTGAGCTACCGGTGCGACGTGGACTACAAGGGGCTGATCAAGGTCTCCGGGCAGGGGACCTTCGAGACCCCGTGGGCGACCTGCTGACCGAAGCCGGCCTCTGACTGGAGAGGCAGTCGCGAACCGCCCCCGCCCCGGGCACCGTTCCGGGCGGGGGCGGCCGCGTTCGGCCGTCTGGGATGATGAAGGCCCATGGCGAAGAAGTCGAAGAAACAGCAGCAGTCCGGGGGGACGCCCGCGACGGTGGCCCTCACGGCGGCGGGTGTCGCGTACACGGTCCACGCCTACGAGCACGACCCCTCCCACCCGTCGTACGGCGAGGAGGCCGCCGAGGCGATGAACGTCTCCCCCGACCGCGTCTTCAAGACCCTGGTGGCGGACGTCGACGGCGAGCTCACAGTGGCCGTGGTCCCCGTGGCAGGCTCCCTCGACCTGAAGGCCCTGGCGGCAGCAGTGGGCGGCAAACGCGCCACGATGGCCGACCCGGCGGCTGCGGAGCGCACGACGGGCTACGTCCGCGGCGGCATCTCCCCCCTGGGCCAGCGCAAGAAGCTCCGCACGGTCCTCGACGCCTCGGCCTCGGCCCACCCCACGATCTGTGTCTCGGCAGGCCGCCGCGGCCTGGAGGTCGAACTCTCCCCGAACGACCTGACCAAGCAGACGGAAGCGATCTCGGCACCGATCGCCCGCACGTGACCTCTCGACGAATGCCGCACTCTCGGCTAAACCGAGAACATGTCGAAGAAAACACGCAAACGCAAGTGGCGCATGAAGAAGGGCCGCTCGAATCATGGGCATAGGCCCGCGTAGGGGAAACGGTGGGCGGTAGGTACCGCTGAGGCGGACCGACCGCCCACCTGCACTCACCTGCACCATTCAGCGAAGGCCAGCCACAAGCCGCCCGCCTGGGGGCACCTCCCAGCGGTAGCTGGGGGAGCCTGGGGGACGAGGCCGCTAGGCCGATGGGGGTCCGGGGCGGAGCCCCAGCGGGGTCCGGGGCGGAGCCCCAGGATGATGGGTCCCCCGCTCGAGTGAAGCCGAGAGTGGGGAGGGTAGGGGGTAGGGGCGGCGGGGTGAAGAACCGTGGCGCCCGCCCCGCAAGGAACCGCGCCCTACGCCGGAGGCGCCCCGTACGGGCTCTGCGCACAAGGATCCGGCTCAGGATCCCGTGGCCCGAACAACGCCGTCAGCCCCAGATGAACGACCAGCGCCCCCAAAGACCACGCCAGCAACGCCCCCTTCGCCCCAAGCTCCAGCGGCGCAGCGAACGTGACCCCCCGCCCGACCTCCCGCGCATGGGCCGCCACATCCTGCGTGGGCCCCAGCCATATCCCCAGCCGCCAGGCAAGCAACGAACCGACCACACCCCCGACCGTGAGCGCGACAACGATCGGAATCCCACCACGTCGCCGCAGCACGAACACGACCAGCGCACTCACCAGCCCGAACCCGAGCGCGAGCAGAGTGAACGTCCCGTCCACCCCGATGGCCTGCTCCCCCTCCGTGTCCTTGAGATAGACCGCGGACGAGTCCGAGACCAACGGCACCTCAGGTGCCAGCCACCACCACAGCACCCCGAGCAACAACCCACCGAGCGCCATCGCCAGCGCGATGACACCGGCTTCCCGCAGTTCCGTCTTCATCCCGGGACCGTCCTCCTGATAACCGACGGATCCGCCCGCACCAGCGGCGGCGGGCGGCGACGCCTGCCAGGCAGGGTGCGGAGACTGGTACTCCGGAGGCTGCTGATCCGGAGAAGGACGATGCGGCGGCTGGGGCGGAGTAAGCGGTGCGGTCACCCTGACATCGTGCCAGGCTCGCCCGTCAACCGCGTCATCGGACGGCAGCCCGACGATAAGCCCAGGTCGCAACCGCCAGCGAGACGACCCCGACCCCCGCACACACGGCGAGGTCGAGTACGACGACCCCCCAGTCGGGATGCGCCCCAAAGGTCAGCCCGAAGGCCTCGACCCCGTACGTGGACGGCAGCAGATCACGCGCGTACTGGACGACCGTGGGCAGCCGTTCCGCCGGCAGCACCCCGAGCAGCAGAGCCGCCGACATCCCCAACTGCCCGAGCAACGTGGCCAGTTCGGGCCGCGGCGCCAGCAGCCCGAGCGCGGCTCCGAGCCCGGCGAGCGCCGCGCCCGCGAGCGGGATCACGGCGGCGAGGATCCACAGATGAGCCATCGGCAGGCCGAACAGCACGCACCCGAAGACGGCGGTGACCACAGTCCCCGGCACGGTGAAGGAGGCGTACGCACCCGCGGCACCCAGCACCACCGCCGCCGGCGGCACCGGCAACGTCGCGTAGTGGTCGAGCCCACCACTCGCACGCAACTGCCCGAAGTACTGAGCGAGCAGATTCAGCGCGACGAACGCGAGGACGAGCACCGACGAGCCCGCCACCACGGCCCGCGCCTCTCCCCCGCCGTCCACCACCCCGCGCATCAGGACCATGATCCCGATCGACTGGAAGGTGGCCACGAACAGCAGCGGAATCCGAGCGACCCGCGCCCGGGACAGCTGCGCCCGGTAGACAGCGCAAAGCGCAGGCCACAGCCGGGCACGCGGTCCGAGCTCGGCGGCTTGTTCCGCGACGGCGTCCTCGACGGGGAGGGCACGGCCCGGCAGGACCTCGGCGGGTACGACACTCACGTCGAGCGGCTCCTGTTCGCTTCAGCAGTCGTCCTGTTCCGTACGGCCAGAGCGGCCCGAACACTCACGCCTTGACCAACCCCCGTACATTGCCGGCGCTCCCGCCCAGCGCCAGATACACGTCTTCGAGGCTCGGTGTGGCGAGCGTGAAGTCGTCCAGGGCGGCGAACGCGGCCCCGCCGGTGACGGCGGCGACGGCCGCGCGGGCCTCCTCCGGGGCAAGGCGCAGCGCCCAGCGGCGGCCGGACTCGACGGCGCGGTCGCGCAGCGCGGCGACCTCGGGAACGTCGAGAGGCGCACGCTCGCGCCAGACGAGTTCGAGGCGCACCTCGCCCGCGACCTGCTCCTTCAGCCCGGAGGGGGTGTCGCAGGCGATGACACGGCCCTGGTCCATCACGGCGACACGGTCGAGAACCGTCTCGGCCTCGATGACGTTGTGGGTGACCAGGAGAACCGTCGTGCCGTTCTCGGCCCGGCGCCGGTCGACGGCGCCCCAGACGGCGCGACGGGCGATCGGGTCCATGCCGGCGGTCGGCTCGTCGAGTACGAGCAGCGGCCGTTCACCCACAAGAGTGGCGGCGAAGCAGGCGAGCCGCCGCTGCCCGCCGGACAGTTTCCGCAGCGGCCGCGAGGCGAGGGCGGTGAGACCCAGCTCCTCGAGGACGGTGTCCCGCTCGGCCCGCGCGCTGCGCACATCGAGCCCGCGCAGCCGCCCGGTGGTCTCCGCGGCGAGCGACACCGTCAGTTCGTCGAGCGCGGTCGACTCCTGTCCCAGGTACGCGAGGATTCGCGCCGCCCGCTCGGGATGGCGCACGACGTCGTGCCCGAGGATCTCGACGCTGCCGCGATCGGGGCGCATCAGTCCGGTCAGCTGCCGTACGAGGGTGGACTTCCCGGCACCGTTGGGCCCGAGCAACCCGAAGATCTCGCCGCGCCGGATGTCGATCCGTACGCCGTCGGTGGCCCGCACCTCGGGTGTCCCGGGTGCTCCGCGCCGTCCGCGCACCGCCGGATAGGTCTTGGTCAGATCTCGCACCGCGCACACGACATCCCCACCGTGCCCGTTCGGGGCTGTCTGTGCGGTGCGCGTACTCACGAGGGACGAGCCTACGGGGTCGCGGGCGCCGCATCGCGCTCGGGGCACCATCGGGGTCGAAACCGGGACACCGCAGCGCCCGCCGCTTCACTCCTCCGCGGGCGCGTGCTCCGCGCCCCGTAAGGGGCGCGGGGAACTGCGCGACCAGCCACAACAAACCCGCAGCCGCCTACGAACAGAGCCCCCGAGGTACTAGGCGCTTCATTCCCCAGCGGGAGCGTGCTCCGCAGCCGTCCGTACATCGATCTCACGCCAGAACCCCGCCCGGATCGCGTACCGGTCATGCTCGTCGATCTGGTCGTCCTTGTGCGCGAGCAGCCCGAACCGCGCCGCGTACCGCAGCAGCTCGCCGTCGATCCGGTGCGGTACCCGCGGATACATCGTGGACAGCTTCTGCAGATGCGCCGGGTCGGACAGCCGCTCCATCCAGCGCCGGGCGAACACCTGACCGACCTCGTACGGATCCCCGCCCACCGTCGTGATGTCCTCCTCACGGTCGGCCCACCGCTGCTCGGCCGTGGTCAGCTGCGCGAGCGTCGGCAACGCGGCGGCGTCCGCGGACTCGGCGGCGCCGGGCCGGTCCACCCACCCCTTGTCGGACGACCACCGCAGCGTCGCGTTCGCGGGATGCTGGGCGGCCTGTGCACCGGGCGCTCGCAACGCCGCCAGATCCTTCGGCGTCGGCACCCCCTTCGCGGCCGGCACCCGCTCCTGAGTGCCGTTCTCACTCGGCGCCGACTGCGGGTGCTGCCGCTCCCGCGCGCCCCGCTCGCTCCCGGAGGACAGCGCGGACTCGGGCAGCGGCGCGGAGAGGATCGCGGCGATCTCGGGCCGCGGCGCGGGCGGCGGCGCGCAGATCCCGCCGAACTCCTTGGCCCGTACGGCCTTGGTGATCCATGTCCGGTCCAGTACGCGGCGCTCGTCGGCCTCCGCGACGAGGTCCTCGGACTGGTTGTAGTCGCCGTCGGCAGCCTGCACCGCCCACAGGTGTACGGCGACCCCGTGCTCTTTGGCGGCCATCATGCCCGGCAGCAGATCCCCGTCACCGGTCACCAGAACCACGTCGGAGCAGGCCCGGTTGCGCGCCAGCTCGGTGAGCTCGGCATGCATGGCGGCGTCGACGCCCTTCTGCGCCCACCGCCCGTCACTGCGGGTAAGCGCTCCCAGACGTACGGTCACCCGGGGCATCACACGCAGCCTGCGGTGCTCTGGCTGCGGTACGCGGTCGGGGGCGCCGTCGAACCAGTAGATGCGCAACAGGGGCCGTTCCGTGTCGGACTCGGCGCGCTCGCGCAACCCCTGGATCAGGGCAGTGTGGTCGACGGTGATCCGGGACCTCGAAGGCTCCCCGGCGAGGAGACTGGCGGCGGCCCCGAGCAGATACCCGGCGTCCACCAGGACGATGCAGCGGTCCACGCGATCCACCCTCTTTCCGGGAGGTTTGCTTCGGGCTTCCTTCGAGTCTGCCCGACTGCGCGGAGGTTAACGGCCGGAACTCGATCTTCGGCGTGGCGTATCGGAACTTCACTCTCCGACAGACCTTATTACGCACGGTAATTCTCCGACATGCGCGGCTTCTGCGCCTATGTGAATCTGATCCCGGTCCTGACCCCTAGGTACCCCCACAGGAGGCAGATCACCATGGCCAAGAACAAGAACCGCAAGCAGAGCGGCCCGCACCAGCGCGGCGCACAGGATCAAGCCCGGCGCGGAGCCGAGGAGTTGGCGTCCGCCGCCGATCAGACAGAATCCGCGCCGGGTTCCGCCCAGTTCGTCTCCGGCGGCGGCAAGCGGCAGAAGAAGTTCGGCCACAACTAGGGGGCTGCACAGCACGAGAGGGGCGCACCCGGATTGATCGGGCGTGCCCCTCGTCGTTTTCCGTACGCGGTATTTCCTGCGTACGTCGTTTCAGTACGCGCCTGCTCAGCCGGCCAGGCAGGACGGGCCGAGCAGTACCTTCAAGTCCCCGAAGAGCGCCGGGTCCGGCTTCACCCGGTGCCGGTCGAGCCGCAGGACCGTCGTCTTGCGCGGGCCCTGGAGCTTGATGCGTACCTCGCTGTCGCCCTTGTGATGGCTGAGGATCTCGCCGAGCCGGCTGACCATGGGCGGGGTGACCTTCAGAGCCGGGATCGTGAGGATGACGGGGGCGTTGGTGCCCGCGTTCGACAGATCCGGGACCTGGAGTTCCATGGCGACGAGGCGGGGTACGTCCTCGCGTTTGTCGAGGCGTCCCTTGACGAACACCACGGCGTCCTCGACGAGTTGGGTCGACACCAGCTGGTAGGTGGCGGGGAAGAACATGCACTCCAGAGAGCCGGCCAGGTCCTCGACGGTGGCGATGGCCCAGGCGTTGCCCTGCTTGGTCATCTTGCGCTGGAGGCCGGAGATGATGCCGCCGATGGTGACGACCGCCCCGTCGCCGAAGTCGCCGCCGGTGAGCTGGGCGATGCCCGCGTCGGCCTTGTCCGACAGCACGTGTTCCAGGCCGAACAGCGGGTGGTCGGAGACGTACAGGCCGAGCATCTCCCGCTCCTGGGCGAGCAGGTAGGCCTTGTCCCACTCGTCGTCGGTGAAGCTGACGTCCAGACCGAAGCCGGGCTCGCTGCTCTCCTCCTCGCCCATGCCGCCGAAGAGGTCGAACTGGCCCTCGGCCTCCTTGCGTTTGACCGCCACCACGTTGTCGATCATCGGCTCGAACTGGGCGGTCAGCCCCTTGCGGGTGTGGCCCATGGTGTCGAAGGCGCCCGCCTTGATCAGCGATTCGGTGGTGCGCTTGTTGCAGACGACGGCCTCGACCTTGTCGAGGTAGTCGGGGAAGGAGGCGTACTTTCCCTTGGCCTTGCGCGAGCGGATGATCGACTCCACGACGTTCGTGCCGACGTTGCGGACGGCCGAGAGGCCGAAGAGGATCACGTCGTCGCCCTGGGCGGCGAAGTTGGACATCGACTCGTTGACGTTCGGCGGGAGCACCTTGATGCCCATGCGCCGGCATTCGTTGAGGTAGACGGCCGACTTGTCCTTGTCGTCCTTGACCGAGGTGAGCAGCGCGGCCATGTACTCGGCGGGGTAGTTCGCCTTCAGGTACGCGGTCCAGTACGAGACGAGTCCGTACGCGGCGGAGTGGGCCTTGTTGAACGCGTAGCCGGCGAAGGGGACCAGCACGTCCCACAGGGCCTGGATCGCCTCGTCGCTGTAGCCCTTCTTCCGGGCGCCCTCCTGGAAGAGGACGAAGTTCTTCGCCAGCTCCTCGGGCTTCTTCTTGCCCATCACGCGGCGCAGGATGTCGGCCTCGCCGAGCGAGTAGCCGGCGATGATCTGGGCTGCCTTCTGCACCTGCTCCTGGTACACGATCAGGCCGTAGGTGACGGCGAGCACCTCTTCGAGGGGCTCTTCCAGCTCCTTGTGGATCGGTGTGATCTCCTGGCGGCCGTTCTTGCGCTCCGCGTAGTTGATGTGCGAGTTCATGCCCATCGGGCCCGGCCGGTAGAGGGCCGAGACGGCGGAGATGTCCTCGAAGTTGTCGGGCTGCATCTGGCGGAGCAGCGAGCGCATCGGGCCGCCGTCGAACTGGAACACGCCGAGGGTGTCACCGCGGCAGAGCAGTTCGAAGGTCTTGGGATCGTCCAGCGGGAGGGCGAGCATCTCCAGGTCGATGCCCTTGTTGGCCTTCACCATCTTGATGGCGTCGTCCATGATCGTGAGGTTGCGCAGGCCCAGGAAGTCCATCTTCAGCAGGCCGAGCGACTCGCACTGGGGGTAGTCCCACTGTGTGATGGTCACGCCGTCGGTGTGCCGCACCCAGATCGGGGCGTGGTCGACGATGGGCTCGCTGGACATGATCACGCCGGCCGCGTGCACACCCATCTGCCGGACGAGTCCCTCGACGCCCTTCGCGGTGTCGATGACCTTCTTCACGTCCGGTTCGTTCTCGTACATCCCGCGGATCTCGCCGGCCTCGCTGTAGCGGGGGTGCGAGGGGTCGGTGATGCCGTTCAGGTCGATGCCCTTGCCGAGGACGTCGGCGGGCATCGCCTTGGTGAGCCGGTCGCCCATCGCGTACGGGTAGCCCAGCACGCGTGCGGCATCCTTGATCGCGTTCTTCGCCTTGATCTTGCCGTAGGTGCCGATCATGGCGACCTTGTCGGCGCCGTACTTCTCCGTCACGTATCGGATCACCTCGACGCGCCGACGCTCGTCGAAGTCGATGTCGACATCGGGCATCGAGACACGCTCGGGGTTGAGGAACCGCTCGAAGATCAGACCGTGCGGGATCGGGTCGAGGTCGGTGATGCCCATGGCGTACGCGACGATCGAACCGGCCGCGGAACCACGGCCCGGACCCACCGCGATGCCCTGCTTCTTGGCCCACATGATGAAGTCGGCGACGACGAGGAAGTAGCCCGGGAACCCCATCTGGATGATGACGTCCATCTCGTACTCGGCCTGCTTCTGCCGGTCCTCCGGGATGCCGCCGGGAAAGCGGCGCTCCATGCCGCGGCGCACCTCCTCCTGGAACCAGGTGACCTCGGTGTAGCCCTCCGGGATGTCGAACTTCGGCATCAGGTTCCGCGACTCGAACATCCCGGTGGTGTCGACCTGCTCGGCCACCAGCAGCGTGTTGGCGCATCCCTGCTGCCAGGCGTCCGAGGAGTCGATGGCGTACATCTCGTCCGTCGTCTTCAGGTAGTAGCCGGTGCCGTCGAACTTGAAGCGGTCCGGATCCGAGACGTTCTTACCGGTCTGAATGCACAACAGGGCATCGTGAGCGGCCGCCTCGTGCGCATACGTGTAGTGCGAGTCGTTGGTCACCAGCGGCGGAATGCCCAGCTTCTTGCCGATCTCCAGCAGCCCGTCCCTGACCCGCCGCTCGATCTCGATGCCGTGGTCCATCAGCTCCAGGAAGTACCGGTCCTTGCCGAAGATGTCCTGGTACTCCGCGGCCGCCTTCAGCGCCTCGTCGAACTGGCCGAGCCGCAACCGGGTCTGCAACTCCCCCGAAGGACACCCGGTGGAGGCGATGAGCCCCTCCGACCACTGGGAGATGGTCTCCTTGTCCATCCGCGGCCACTTCTGCAGCCAGCCCTCCGCATACGCGTCCGAGGACAGCTTGAACAGGTTGTGCAGGCCGGTCTTGTTCGCCGCCCAGATCGTCTTGTGCGTGTAGCCACCGGAGCCGGACACGTCGTCGCGCTTCTGGTGCGGCTGGCCCCACTGGATCTTCCGCTTGTTGCGCCGCGACTCCGGCGCCACATACGCCTCGATGCCGATGATCGGCGTGACCCCGGCCTTCTTGGCGGAGTGGAAGAAGTCGTACGCCCCGTGCAGGTTGCCGTGGTCGGACATGGCGATGTGCGTCATGCCCATCTCGTTGCACGCGTCGAACATGTCCTTCAGCCGCGCGGCACCGTCCAGCAGCGAGTACTGGGTGTGGACGTGCAGGTGCGTGAACGGCGGCTTTGACACGGTTTCGGCCTCCAAGAAGAACGGGCGTCGACGGGGATCCGACAGGCTGCGGACAGTCTGGGGTCAGCGTCGAAGTCTATGCCTCGGCACTGACAATTTGAGTGGAACACTGTGGCGCGAAGCGCCTCGATGAGGGGTGGTGGTCGGGCGACGGGCGGGATGCCCCGCGTACGTTCACATGCGGAGAACGGGCACTCCCGCGTACCTTCGTCCGTTGGAAGAGGACGGGCGATTTCCGTCCCACTTGTCATGCATCACCCTGCACCTGGAGGCACCCCGCGATGTCGGATCCGCAGCTCAGCGCCGAGCAACGCGGCGAACAGATCCTCGCCGTCTTCGACACCGCCTTCGGCGAGTTGCTGGCCGCCGACCCGGCCGCATTCCGCGTGAAGTTCCGCAAAATGGCGGCCTCGGCGTTCGCCTTCTACCGCGGCACGGCGTGCCTCTTCTACCACGACCTGGAGCAGGAGAACGCCGGGCGGGGTGCTGGGAGGATTCTCAGTGGGCCGTACCTCGACGAGCGCACCTCGCGCGTGTGGATCCACGGCGACCTGCACGCCGAGAACTTCGGTTCGTACATGGATTCCCAGGGCCGCCTGATCTTCAACGTCAACGACTTCGACGAGGCGTACGTCGGCCCCTTCACCTGGGACCTCAAGCGCCTCGCGGCCTCCGTGGCGCTGATCGGGTACGCGAAGGCGCTCAGCGACGAGCAGATCACCGAGCTGGTGCGGATCTACGCGGCCTCGTACCGCGACCGGATCCACGCGCTCGCGACAGGCGCCAAGAGCGACGAGGTGCCTCCCTTCACGCTGGACACCGCCCAGGGCCCGCTCCTGGACGCGCTGCGTGACGCCCGCTCGCTGACCCGCTTCGGGCTGCTCGAGTCGATGACGGAGATCCGCGACTTCGAGCGCCGCTTCGCGCCGGGCGGCGGCTCCATCGAGCTGGACGCGGCCACGCGCTACAAGGTGCTCGCGGCCTTCGACGGTTATCTGGAGACGCTGCCGGAGGCATCCCTGGCCCGCCCGGACTCGTACCGCGTGAAGGACGTCGTGGGCCGCCGCGGCATCGGCATCGGTTCGGCCGGTCTCCCCTCGTACAACATCCTTCTGGAGGGCGCCACCGACGCCCTGGAGAACGATGTGGTGATCTACATCAAGCAGGCCCAGACCCCGGCCGTCTCCCGGCACATCACGGACCCGGCCATCCGCGAGTACTTCCAGCATGAGGGCCACCGCACGGTGATCTCACAGCGCGCCCTCCAGGCGCACGCCGACCCGTGGCTCGGCTGGACCGAGCTGGACGGCGCGGGCCAGCTCGTCGCCGAGGTCTCGCCGTACGCGGTGGACCTGGACTGGGGCGACATCGACGACCCGGAGGAGATTGCGGCGGTCGTCGCCGACCTGGGGCGTGCCACGGCCACCATGCACGCGGCGGCGGACGACGAGAGCGGCCACTCCGAGCTGGTGCCGTTCTCCACGGAGCGGGCCATCGACGCGGCGATCGCGGCGGACGAGTCCGGCTTCGGCGACCTCCTGGTGGACTTCGCCCACGCGTACGGCGCACGGGCACGCGCCGACCACCAGATCTTCGTGGACCTGTTCCGCAACGGACGGATTCCGGGGCTGTAGACCGGTCACCGCGCCCTCACGCACAGGGAGCTTTTAGCGCTCCCTTACAGGAGTACGTGACACACTCTCCACTGCTATGGACATGTCCGGGACCCAGCTGAGAGCCGTACGCGCGGCACTGTTCACGGCGCTCGTCGTGACACTGTCCGTCGCGTCGCACGTGCTGCTGTCCCGGGCCCCGCTGCCGCTGGCCACCGTGGCCGCGCTCACCGCCGCCGTCTTCGTCATCACGTACGCGATGGCAGGCCACGAGCGCGGCTTCGGGCGGATCGCCGCCCTGCTGATCCCGCTGGAGCTGGCCGCCGACACGTTGTTCACAGCGGGCCAGCACGCCTGTTACGGCAAGGCGGGCGGCCCGGTGGCAGGCCCACTGCGGTCGGTCGGCCTCGACTTCCTGTGCGCCGGCGATGTCGGCACTCCGCTGGCACGGGTGACTAATGACGGCGACAGTGCCGCCGCATTCTTCGCCAACGCCGATCCGGCCGCCGCCTGGCTGCTGCTCGCCGCACACCTCTGCGTCGGCCTCCTCGCGGCCGTCTGGCTGCGGCGCGGCGAGCGGGCCCTGGCCCAAGTCCTGTGCGCGGCCGTCGCGTCCACCTTCCGGCCGCTGCTGGTCGCCGTCGCCACAGTGACCGTGCGGCCGGCGCCGGTACACCGGATGCCGCGCCCCGCGCGTCGTACGAGCGCGCCTCGCAGCCACTTCTTCGTGCACTCCCTGGGACGGCGTGGACCGCCGTGCTCGCTTGTTCCCGCCTCAACGGCGTGAACAACGGCTGAGCACAACAGTCCACTTCCCCATGCCTTCACACGGAGAAAACAATCATGAGCAAGAGGAACAGCCAGTCGGCCAAGATGGCGGCCCGTGAGCGACTGCGCGCCGAGCGCGAGCGCCAGGCCAAGCGGGACAAGGCCAAGCGGCAGATCATCGTCGCCTGCTCCGTCGTCGGTGTCCTCGCGGCAGCCGGCGGCATCAGTTACGCCGTCGTCCAGGGCAACAAGCCCGGCTACTGGGAGGCCGCGCAGGACGACAAGCTCGTCAAGCCGGCCCACACGACCGGCGAGAACGGCACGACCGTCGTCATCGGCAAGAGCAGCGCCAAGAAGACCCTGGAGATGTACGAGGACCCGCGCTGCCCGGTCTGTGCCCAGTTCGAGCAGGCGGTCGGCTCGACGGTCGACAAGGGCATCGAGGACGGGACGTACAAGGTCCAGTTCATCGGCGCCACGTTCATCGACGACAGCACCCGGGGCGAAGGCTCCAAGAACGCGCTCAGCGCGATGGGCGCCGCCCTGAACGTGAGCACGGACGCCTTCCTGGAGTACAAGGCCGCTCTCTACTCGGCGAAGTACCACCCCGAGGAGAGCCAGGACAAGTTCAAGGACGACTCGTACCTGATCGAGGCGGCCGACACCGTCGACGCGCTGAAGGGCAACAAGAAGTTCCAGACGGCGGTGGAGAACGGCACCTACGACAAGTGGGCGCTGCTCATGTCGAAGAAGTTCGACGACAGCGGTGTCACAGGCACGCCGACGCTGGAGATGGACGGCAAGAAGCTCACCGGCTCCGACGGCAAGAACACGCCGATGACCGTCGCCGACTTCCAGGCGGCCATCAACAAGGCACTGGCAGCCTGAGCCGACAGAAAGCGCTCAGGTCCTGAGCGAACCCGCGTCAAAGAGCGGGCGAACTTTCCGAGTTCGCCCGCTCTCGCCATGTACTGATCAGTAATCTGAGCGCCTGTGACCAGTCGCATCAGATCCCACACCAGCCCCAATTCCCTCAAATCCCCCAACTCGCCCGCCCCGCGCCGCCGTACGGTCGTCAAGGCGGCAGCCGCGACCGCCGCGCTCGCGGGCCCTCTCGCCGCCGCGATACCCGCCCGGGCCGCCGCCGAGGCCCCCGCGTTCCTGCACGGTGTCGCCTCAGGTGACCCGCTGCCCGACGGCATCCTGCTGTGGACCCGGGTGACGCCCACGCCGGAGGCCGTGCCCGGCTCCGGGCTCGGCCCGGACATCGAGGTGAGCTGGACCGTCGCCCTGGACAAGGCGTTCATGAACGTCGTCGCCAAGGGCTCCACCACCGCGTCCGCCGCCTCCGACCACACCGTCAAGGCGGACATACGCGGTCTGAAGCCCGCCACCGCCTACTGGTTCCGCTTCTCCAGCGGCGGCACCGACTCCCCGGCCGCCCGCACCAGCACCGCCCCGGCCACCGACGCGGCCGTGCCCGGCATGCGCTTCGGCGTGGTGTCCTGCGCCAACTGGGAGGCCGGCCACTTCTCGGCGTACCGGCACCTGGCCGCACGCGGCGACCTGGACGCCTGGCTGCATCTGGGCGACTACATCTACGAGTACGGCACGGGTGAGTACGGGACGCGTGGCACCGTCGTACGCCCGCACGCTCCCGCCCACGAGATCCTCACGCTCGCCGACTACCGCACACGGCACGGCCGTTACAAGTCCGACCCCGACCTTCAGTCCCTGCATCAGGCAGCCCCCGTCATCGCCATCTGGGACGACCACGAAATCGCCAACGACGCGTGGTCGGGCGGCGCCGAGAACCACACCGAGGGCGCGGAGGGCACCTATTCGGCCCGCCAAGCGGCCGCCAAGCAGGCCTACTTCGAGTGGATGCCGGTCCGCCCTGCGATCGAGGGCACGACCTATCGCCGGCTGCGCTTCGGCAAGCTGGCCGATCTTTCGCTGCTCGACCTGCGGTCCTTCCGTTCGCAGCAGGTGGCGGTCGGCAACGGCGGCGTCGACGATCCGAACCGTACGCTCACGGGCAGGGCCCAACTCGACTGGCTGAAGGCGGGGTTGGCGGCGTCCGACACGACCTGGCGGCTGGTCGGCAACTCGGTGATGATCTCGCCGTTCGCCATCGGCTCGCTCTCCGGCGAGATCCTGAAACCGCTCGCCAAGCTGCTGGGCCTGCCGCAGGAGGGCCTCGCCCTCAACACCGACCAGTGGGACGGCTACACCGACGATCGCCGCGAACTGCTCGCGCATCTTCGGAACAACGCCATCCGCAACACCGTCTTCCTCACCGGCGACATCCATATGGCCTGGGCCAACGACGTTCCGCTCAATGCCGGTACGTACCCCCTGTCCCCCTCCGCCGCCACCGAGTTCGTCGTCACCTCCGTCACCTCCGACAACCTGGACGACCTGGTCAACGTCCCCGAAGGCACCGTCTCGGCGGTGGCCGCACCGGTGATCCGCGCCGCCAACCGGCATGTCCACTGGGTCGACACCGACCGGCACGGCTACGGCGTACTGGACCTCACCGCCGAGCGCGCGCAGATGGATTACTACGTCCTCTCCGACCGCACAAGCACCAACGCAACAGCGTCCTGGGCCCGTTCGTACCGAACGCGCAACGGCACCCAGAAGGTCGAGCGGGTGTACGCGCCCGTGAACTGATCCCTTCTCCTCTCGCTCAGAGGCTGTCGAGGAAGCCGAGCGCCACCCGCCAGGTGGCCTCGGCCGCCTCCTTGTCGTAGTCCGGCAAGCCGGGATCCGTGTAGAGGTGACCGGCCCCCGCGTATCTGTAGACCTCCACCTCGGCGCCCGCCCTGCCCATCCGGAGGTACCAGGCGGTCAGCCAGTCGTCGGGCTCGAAGGGGTCCGGCTCCGCGACATGCAACTGGACCGGCAGCTCGTCCACCGACGCGTTCTCCGCAATGTCCGAGGTGCCGTGCAGCAGCAGGAGCCCACGCGCCTTCTCGTCGCCGAGTGCCAGAGTCTGGGCGGTCGCGGCGCCGAAGGAGAACCCGGCGTAGACGAGACCTCGCTCCGAGTAGGGCGCGGCGGCCAGGACCGCGCGCTTGAGCAGCTCGTCCTTGCCTATCTCGTCCTTGAAGGCCATGCCCTCCTCGACGGTCTCGAAGGTCCGTCCCTCGAAGAGGTCGGGCGTCCACACCTCGTGGCCCGCCGCGCGCAACCGGTCCGCCGCGTCGCGCACCGCGGGCCGCAGCCCGTAGGTCGAGTGGAAGAGCATGATGTCCATGAGCCCATCGTGCCAGCCGCCACCGACAACGGCGCCGGACCGGGACTGGGACTGGGACTGAAACGGGGACTGGGACGGGGCCTGCATGTCCATGGCGGGCCGGAGCCGGTTACCGTCGAGGGCATGGAGAACGTACTGCGCCCGCTGATCGTTGTCGGCGGCTCCGTCGTCCTCACCCTGGTGATCGGCTGGGCCGTGGACCAGATGATGCGACGCATCGACGAACGGCACAGCGAGACCCCGCTGTGGGGCCTGCTGCGCCGCGCCCGCATCCCCTTCCAGGTCGTGCTGCTCACGGCCTTCCTGAGAGGCTCGTACGACCAGGCGCGGATCTTCCCGTCCCACTCCTCCGTGGTCGGCCAGACCCTGACACTGGTACTCATCGGGTTCACCGCCTGGCTGATGGTGCGGATCGCGGCGGCGATCGTCGAGACGTCGTACGCCCGTTACGCGTCCGCCCACCGCGATCCGGCCCGGCTCCGCCGTGTGCGGACCCAGGTGTCACTGATCATGCGCGTGGTCACGGCGATCGTCGGCGTAGTGGCGATCGCCGCGATGCTGTTCACCTTCCCCGCGATGCGGGCGGCCGGAGCCTCGCTGCTTGCTTCGGCGGGCATCCTCGGCATCGTCGCCGGTGTCGCCGCGCAGTCCACGCTCAGCAATCTCTTCGCGGGGCTGCAGATCGCCTTCGGCGACATGGTGCGGCTCGGCGACGTTGTGGTGGTGGACGGTGAATGGGGCACGGTCGACGAGATCACGCTGACGTTCCTGACCGTACGCACCTGGGACGAGCGCCGGATCACCATGCCGGTCTCGTACTTCACGTCCAAGCCCTTCGAGAACTGGTCCCGCGGCGGCGTCCAGATGACCGGCACGGTCTTCCTGCACGTCGACCACAGCGCGCCCCTGGAGGGGATGCGCGAACGGCTCCGCGACATCCTGCGCGAGTGCCCGGCCTGGGACGGCCGCCACTACGACCTGACCGTCACCGACTCGACCCCCACCACCATGGAGCTGCGCGCCCTGGTAACCGCCAAGGACCCCGACGACCTGTGGACAGTTCGCGTAACGGTCCGCGAACACCTCCTCCGCTGGCTGACCGAACACCACCCCTACGCACTCCCCCGAGTCAACACAGCCGACGCAATCCTGCCCCCAGGCTCCCAACCGGACGGTTCGGCCCCGCGCACAAACCGAGGCCGCATCCACGCCCCACCACGAACAGACCGCGCCCCATAGCGAGGGGTGCTCAAGAGCCGCACCCACAACGTGCCCGCACTTGCCCACCGGCGGGAGGGGACGTGGGCCGGTGCGTCGTATGCCCGTCGCGTAGGTTCTGTCTCAGGTCACTGCGCCTTGTGTGAGCCGGAGGGCCGTATGCCCACCCTGCGACGGGCTGACGCACCGGCCCACGGCCCCGACCCACAGACCACCCAGGGGCGCGGGGCTGTGACATCAGCGGCTCCGCCGCGGGGCGCGAGCAACCACAACGCACCCGCACCCGCACCCGCACCCGCACCCGCACCCGAACCCACCCGCAAAGCCTCAGTGGCTACGTTCCGCGCCACCGTTGACCTGGATGACCTGAGCAGTGATATGGCCGGCAGCCGCTGAGGCCAGCCAATGGAGCGTGGCGGCGACGTCACCAGGCGTCCCGGCGCGCCCGGTCGAAGTCTCCGCGATCAACCGCTCGCGCCGCGCGTCATCCATGGCCTCCCCGAAGAACCCGGTGTCCTCGACATAGCCGGGCGCCACCACGTTCACGGTGACGCCTCGCGACCCCAACTGCCGTGCCAGATCAAAGGCGTACGGGTGCAGAGCGGCCTTGGACGCGGCATACGGCCCGCTCCCGGACCCCCGGTAAGCAGCGATCGAGCTGAGAAACAGCAGCCGCCCACCGGGCGACGCAAGCCGGTCCCGCAGCGCCTCGGTGAGCAGCGCCGCGGTCAACGTGTTGAGCCGGAAGTTGAGCGTCCAGTTGTGCGCGGCGATCACCAACGGATCATCGCTGCCGGCCTTCGGCTCCAGATACCCGGCGCCACCCGCGCTGTGGACGAGTACGTCGACGGTGCCCAGTTCGGCAGCCACGAACCGCTCGACCCCACGCACCCCTTCGACCTCACTCAGATCGGCGGCGTACGTGAGCGCCCCCGGCACCTCGGCCTTCTCAAGCACCTCAGCCCGGCGCCCGAGCAGCAGTACCTGATCCCCGTCCGCTGCGAAGGCCCGAGCCGCCGCGAGTCCGATCCCCGTGCCGCCACCACTGATCACCACGTTGCGCGCCATGAGATCGATCCTACGAAGCCTCGGCCACAGCGGCAGGCGACGCTACGCAGGCCGGCTAAAGAGGCTGAAGAGAGCGCCTCATCGCCTGATGAGGAATCCCCGCTTCGAGATACTCCGGTCCATACGCCACATACCCCAGCCGCTCATAGAACCCCAGCGCATGCGTCTGCGCGTGCAGATCGACCGCCGTCAGCCCACGCGCGCGTGCCGCGTCCTCGATGCCCTGAACGAGCGCGATGCCAACACCGAGCCCGCGTGCGGACTTCAGTACGGCGAGCCGCCCCAGGGACCCGACACCCGGGTCACCCCCGGTCTTGGCAACCGCCGCCGCGCCGCAGAGCAGACGCCCCGCCCCGATCGGCACCCCGTCCTCGCGGACGGCGAGGACATGCACAGCGTCGGCGTCGTACGCGTCGTACTCCAGGTCCTCGGGGACCTGCTGCTCGCTGACGAAGACCTCCTTGCGCACCGCAAAGCAGGCCTCGCGGTCGGCGGGGTCCTCGGCCACCCTCACCGCGTACGACGCGCTCATGCGTAAGTCTCCTCCCGCACCTGGTCCAGCGCCTGCTGCAGGTCCGCGGGGTAGTCGCAGGCGAACTCGGCCCACTGCCCGTCCCCGGGGTGCTCGAAGCCGAGCCGCACGGCGTGCAGCCACTGCCGGGTCAGCCCGAGCCGCTTGGCGAGGGTCGGGTCCGCGCCGTACGTCAGGTCGCCCACGCACGGATGCCGGTGGGCCGCCATGTGGACGCGGATCTGATGCGTGCGCCCGGTCTCCAGCTTGATGTCGAGCAACGAAGCCGCGCGGAACGCCTCGACCAGGTCGTAATGCGTCACGGAGGGCTTGCCCTCGGCCGTGACCGCCCACTTGTAGTCGTGGGTCGGATGCCGGCCGATGGGAGCGTCAATCGTGCCGCTGGTCGGATCCGGGTGCCCCTGCACCAGCGCGTGGTAGCGCTTGTCGACCGTGCGCTCCTTGAACTGGCGCTTGAGCGACGTGTACGCGTACTCCGACTTGGCCACCACCATCAGCCCCGATGTGCCCACGTCCAGGCGGTGCACGATGCCCTGGCGCTCGGCGGCGCCCGAGGTCGAGATGCGGTACCCGGCAGCCGCGAGCCCGCCGATCACCGTGGGGCCCGACCAGCCGGGGCTGGGGTGCGCGGCGACCCCGACGGGCTTGACGATCACCACCACGTCCGCGTCGTCGTGCACGATCTCCATGCCCTCGACGGGCTCGGCGACGATCTGCACGGGCGCGGGCGCCTGCGGCATCTCGACCTCCAGCCACGCACCGCCCTGCACCCGCTCGGACTTGCCGACCACCGTGCCGTCGACCAGCACCTTGCCTGCCGCGGCCAGTTCCGCCGCCTTGGTACGGGAGAAGCCGAACATGCGTGAAATGGCGGCGTCGACGCGCTCGCCCTCCAGGCCGTCGGGCACGGGCAGGGTACGGATCTCGGGAACTGTGCTCACCCGACGAGTATGCCGGACGTGACCGACAGCGCCGTCGGCGAGTGAGCACGGGCCACGGGGGCGCGCTCAATCCTGCGGGCTCAGTTCTTGTGGACAGTGCCGTCCGGGTCAAGGCCGCGGAACGACAGCAGCACGATCAGGATGCCGCCGCAGACGATCGCCGAGTCCGCGAGGTTGAAGACCGCGAAGCCCTTGGGGGCGATGAAGTCGACGACCGCGCCCTCGAAGACGCCCGGCGAACGGAAGATCCGGTCGGTGAGGTTGCCCAGCGCGCCGCCGAGGAGCAGGCCGAGCGCGATCGCCCAGGGCAGGCTGTAGAGCTTGCGCGCGAGGCGGGCGATCACCACGATCACGGCCGTCGCGATCACCGTGAAGATCACGGTGAAGGCCTCGCCGAAGCCGAAGGCCGCGCCCGCGTTGCGGATCGCCTCGAACCTCAGCCAGTCCCCGATGATCTCGATCGGCTCATGGTGCTCCAGCTTCGCGACCACAATGATCTTGCTGACCAGGTCCAGGGCGTACGCCAGGGCGGCAACCGTGAACAGCACGGCGATCCGGCGCTTGCCCCTGGGCCGCTCGGCCTGCCGCGCCTTCTCCTCGGAACCGGAGCCGGATCCGGACGGCTCGGCCGGCTCTCGCGCTCCCGGGGAGTCGGACCGCTCGCCCGACGCCGCGCTCTTGTCGGTGTGCTCCGGCTCGGCCCCAGCCGCCTCCGGGATATCCGGCGTACCGATGATGCGCTCCGCCTCTGCCACGTGTGTCCCTCAACCTAGGTGCCTGACTGAGGACGAGAGTACGTCACGGCCACCCGCCCCCAGGAGCTCCTTGGGCGCACCGGGCTCTCAGTAGCGGCGTTCCGTCTTCTGCTTGCACTCGACGCACAGGGTGGCGCGCGGGAAGGCCTGCATACGTGCCTTGCCGATGGGATTGCCGCAGTTCTCGCAGAGGCCGTACGTGCCCGCGTCCAGGCGCTCCAGGGCGCGCTCGCTCTGCTCCAGCATCTCCCGGGCGTTGGCCGCGAGCGCCATCTCGTGCTCACGCGTGATGTTCTTGGTGCCGGTGTCCGCCTGATCGTCGCCGGCGCCATCGCCGGAGTCGCGCATCAGGCCCGCCAGGGACTCCTCGGAGTTCGTGATCTCGGCGCCCAGTCGCACCACCTCCGCGAGCAGCTCCGCACGTGCCTCAGCGACCTCTTCCGAGGTCCAGGGGTCCTCACCGGGGCGTACGGCGAGTTCGCCGGGCTCCGCAGCGGCGAGCCGCGCCTTGGGAACCGCGGTGGCCTTGCCCGCCGCCGTGGCCGTACCAGGAGTCTTCTTAGCAACCACCGTCGTGGCTCCCGTCGTCTTCGCGGCCTCGGCCGCACCCTCGGCCGCGGAGGCGACCGTCTTCTTGGCCGTACGTGTGCGCGTGACGCTGCGCTTCTTAACGGCGGCACCCTTGTCGGTGCCCTCCTTGCCGCCGGTCTTCCCGGCCGCGGCCTCGGTGGCCACTCCGGTGGTCTTCTTCAGCGCGGTCTTCTTGACTGCAGCCTTCTTGTCCGATGCCCCCTTGGGGGCGCCCTCCTCTGCCGCTGCCTTCTTGGTGACTGCCTCTCCGGCGACGGCCTTCTTGGTGGCCCCCTTCTTGGTGGCCACCTCCGATGCCGCCTCCTTGGTGGCCGCTTTCTCACCGGCCGACTTCGTAGCCGCCGTCTGCCCAGCGGCCTCTTCGGTAGCGGCCGTCTTCGTAGCGCCCGTTTTCGTAGCGCCCGTAGCGCCCGTTTTCGTAGCGCCCGTTTTCGTAGCGGACTTCTTCGTACGAGCCGTCCCCGTAGCGCTCTCCCTGGCAGTCGCCCTCTTCGAAGCGCCCGCTTTCGCCCCGGCAGGGTCGGGAGCGGCGGCCGCCCCTGCAGCCGCCGCCTTCGAAGCCGCCCTCTTCGAAGCGCCGGCTCCCGAACGAGCCGTCTTCGCGGCACCCCGCGTGCTCTTCTTGCCGTTCACATCCTTGGCCGCCGCTCCGGCACCGCCTGCCGCCCCCGTGGTTCTCCTGGACGCCGACTGCGGTACGGCCGTCTTCTTCGCCACCATGGCTGCGGCCCCTTCACATATTGTGATCTTGTTCGCGAATCGTGCTGGGACGATAAATCGACTTCTGACCCGCGGCAACGGGGCACGCTGCCCGATTCACCCGCCTCTCAGGTGCCACGTGGCGAGCCTGCAAGCGTTGTGCCCAGCTCCCCGCCAGGTAATCCGCCGAGTCGGCCGTACCAGGACCCGAACCCCGGACCCTGGCCATTCGGGTCAGTCCGTGCGCCTCCCCTCACGCCCTGTGAGCCCCTGCCCACGGGTCCCAGAAAACCGGTCGGCCGCTGTCTGTCCGGCGCCGTACACTGGGCGGAGCGAAAAGCGTGGATGGGGACGAGTAGCGACGTACGCAGCCATGAGCGACCCGGAGACGGTGCGAGCCCGGGGGCGAGCGCGACGTGAAGATCACCCCGGAGCCGCCGGAAGAAAGCCGCAGCGCCCCATCAGCGGCGAGTAGACCCGGCATCGCGACCCCAATGAGGGGGCTCGCCGGAGCACACAGAGCACCGGAGAGCCAAGGAGGGTGGTACCGCGGGAGCGCGCCGCACACGGCGTAGGTGGCAACACGACTCTCGTCCCTCCGACGGAAGGCAGAAAGTCCGCCGGAGGAAGCTCGCCGATGAAACCGACGCAGTACCGCCAGGTGCCCGCCCAGGTCGACCTGCCCGCCCTTGAGCACGCAGTGCTCGACTTCTGGCGTGAGCAGAAGATCTTCGCCAAGAGCCTGGAGCAGTCCGAGGGCCGCCCTGAGTGGGTGTTCTACGAGGGCCCCCCCACGGCCAACGGCATGCCGGGCACCCACCACATCGAAGCCCGCGTCTTCAAGGACGTCTTCCCCCGCTTCCGCACCATGCGCGGCTACCACGTGGGCCGCAAGGCCGGCTGGGACTGCCACGGCCTGCCGGTGGAGCTGGCGGTGGAGAAGGAGCTCGGCTTCAACGGCAAGAAGGACATCGAGGCGTACGGCATCGCCGAGTTCAACGCCAAGTGCCGGGAGTCCGTGACCCGCCACACCGACGCCTTCGAAGAGCTCACGACCCGCATGGGGTACTGGACCGACCTCAGCGACCCGTACCGCACGATGGACCCGGAGTATGTCGAGTCGGTCTGGTGGTCGCTCAAGGAGATCTTCAACAAGGGCCTGCTGGTCCAGGACCACCGCGTGGCTCCCTGGTGTCCGCGCTGCGGCACGGGCCTGTCGGACCACGAGCTGGCGCAGGGCTACGAGACGGTCGTCGATCCCTCGGTGTTCGTACGTTTCCCGCTCACCTCCGGTCCCCTCGCGGGCGAGGCCGCGCTCCTGGTCTGGACGACGACGCCCTGGACGCTGGTCTCCAACACGGCCGTCGCCGCGCACCCCGAGGTGACCTACGTGGTTGCGACGAACGGCACAGAGAACCTCGTCGTCGCGCAGCCCCTCGTGGAGAAGGCCCTCGGCGAGGGCTGGGAGCCAACCGGCCAGACGTTCACCGGCGCCGAGATGGAGCGCTGGACCTATCAACGTCCGTTCGAGCTCGTTGAGTTCCCCGCAGGGGAACAGGCCCACTTCGTGGTGAACGCCGAATACGTCACCACCGAGGACGGTACGGGTCTGGTCCACCAGTCCCCCGCTTTCGGTGAGGACGACCTCAAGGTGTGCCGTGCCTACGGGCTGCCGGTAGTGAACCCGGTCCGTCCGGACGGCACGTTCGAGGAGGACGTCCCCCTTGTAGGCGGCGTCTTCTTCAAGAAGGCGGACGAAAAGCTCGTCGCCGACCTCGAGGCCCGCGGCCGGCTCTTCCGGCACATCCCGTACGAGCACAGCTACCCGCACTGCTGGCGCTGCCACACCGCGCTCCTCTACTACGCGCAGCCGTCCTGGTACATCCGCACCACGGCCGTCAAGGACCGCCTCCTCCAGGAGAACGAGAAGACCAACTGGTTCCCTGAGACGGTCAAGCACGGCCGCTACGGCGACTGGCTGAACAACAACATCGACTGGGCCCTGTCCCGCAACCGCTACTGGGGCACGCCGCTGCCCGTCTGGCGCTGCGAGGACGACCACCTCACTTGCGTGGGCTCCCGGGCCGAGCTGACCGAGCTGACCGGTACGGACCAGTCGAACCTCGACCCGCACCGCCCGTTCATCGACGAGGTCACCTTCGCCTGCCCGCAGAGCGGCTGCGGACAGCCGGCCACACGCGTGCCGGAGGTCATCGACGCCTGGTACGACTCGGGCTCGATGCCGTTCGCGCAGTGGGGCTACCCGTACAAGAACAAGGATCTCTTCGAGGCCCGTTACCCGGCGCAGTTCATCTGCGAGGCCATCGACCAGACCCGCGGCTGGTTCTACACGCTGATGGCCGTCGGCACGCTGGTCTTCGACAAGTCCAGCTACGAGAACGTGGTCTGCCTGGGCCACATCCTCGCCGAGGACGGCCGCAAGATGTCCAAGCACCTGGGCAACATGCTTCCGCCGATCCCGCTGATGGACCAGCACGGGGCGGACGCGGTCCGCTGGTTCATGGCGGCCGGCGGCTCCCCCTGGGCGGCCCGCCGCGTCGGTCACGGCACGATCCAGGAGGTCGTCCGCAAGACGCTCCTGACGTACTGGAACACGGTCGCCTTCCAGGCGCTGTACGCCCGTACGTCCGACTGGGCGCCCAGCGAGGCCGACCCGGCTCCGGCCGACCGCCCGGTTTTGGACCGCTGGCTCCTTTCCGAACTCCACGCACTCACCGACCAGGTGACCCAGTCCCTGGAGGCGTACGACACCCAGCGCGCCGGAAAGCTCCTGTCGGCGTTCGTCGACGACCTGTCCAACTGGTACGTACGCCGCTCCCGTCGCCGCTTCTGGCAGGGCGACAAGGCGGCACTGCGCACCCTGCACGAGGTCGTCGAGACGGTCACGCGCCTGATGGCCCCGCTGACTCCGTTCATCACCGAGCGGGTCTGGCAGGACCTGGTGGTGCCGGTGGCGCCGGGCGCCCCCGAGTCCGTACATCTGTCGTCCTGGCCGGAGGCGGATCTGTCCGTCATCGATCCGGAGTTGTCGAAGCAGATGGTGCTCGTACGCCGTCTTGTGGAGCTGGGCCGTGCCACGCGCGCGGAGTCGGGCGTGAAGACGCGTCAGCCGCTGTCGCGCGCGCTGGTCGCGGCGAGCGGGTTCGAAGCGCTCGACCCCGAACTGCACGCGCAGATCACGGAGGAGCTGAACGTCTCCTCGCTGGCGTCGCTGAGCGAGGTGGGCGGCTCGCTGGTCGACACGACCGCCAAGGCCAACTTCCGAGCGCTGGGCAAGCGGTTCGGCAAGCGCGTCCAGGACGTGGCCAAGGCCGTCGCCAACGCGGACGCGGCCGCGCTGTCCCTGGCCCTGCGCGAGGGCACGGCCTCGGTGGAGGTCGACGGCGAGACCGTGACGCTCGCCCCGGACGAGGTCATCATCACGGAGACCCCGCGCGAGGGCTGGTCCGTCGCCTCGGACTCCGGCGCGACGGTCGCCCTGGACCTGGAGATCACCGAGGAACTGCGCCAGGCGGGCCTGGCCCGTGACGCGATCCGCCTGATCCAGGAGGCCCGCAAGAACAGCGGCCTCGACGTGGCCGACCGCATCGCCCTGCGCTGGACCTCCACGGACCCGAAGGTCACCGCGGCCCTCACCGAGCACTCCGGCCTCATCGCGGACGAGGTCCTCGCCACGGCCTTCTCGAATGAGCACAGCGGCTCCGGCGAGGCGGACGACACCTACGGCACCCCGTTCACGGACGAGTCGCTGTCGCTGACGTTCCGCCTCCGCAAGGCGTAGGCACGCACGGCGCGCACAGAGGCCCGGGCCCACCGAACTTCCTCGGTGGGCCCGGGCCTTCGGCGTTGCGTACCCACGTACAGACGCTCGCCAGGTCAGCACAAAAGCGCGACAAAAGGGCGAGGCCCCCGGAAATCCGGGGGCCTCGCCCTGAACGCTGCCGACGCCTAAGGCGTATTAGAGGCCGTCAGTTGTCGTCCTCGTCAATCAGAAACCCACGCATCGGCGAGGGAGCCTGGCCCATCGGCGACGGGCCCTGCGGCCGCACCGGCGCCATCGGCTGGGTCATGGCCGGCGACATCTGCTGCTGGCCGCCATAGGACGGAGCAGCGGGGGCCGGGCCACCCATCGACTGGTTGCCGCCGTAGGACGGCGCGCTCGCACCGGCCGGCGCCATGGACGGCGACGACGGCAGCGAGGCGGTCGCAGGCTGACGCGGCGGAGCCAGCGAGTCGTCCGCCTGGGTCTCCAGCTGACGCAGCTGGGACTCGAGGTAGGACTTCAGCCGCGTACGGTACTCGCGCTCGAAGCCGCGCAGGTCCTCGACCTTGCGCTCCAGCGTGGCGCGAGCGGACTCCAGGGAGCCCATCGCGACGCGGTGCTTCTCCTGCGCGTCCCGCTCCAGGGCGTCCGCCTTGGCACGGGCGTCCCGCTCCAGACCCTCGGCACGGCTGCGGGCCTCACCGACGATCTTGTTGGCCTCGGAACGCGCCTCGGCGATCGCCTGGTCGGCGGTCTGCTGAGCCAGCGAGAGCACGCGGGCCGCGCTGTCGCCACCGGGACCTCCCTGGCCGTGGCCGCCCATCTGCTGCGGGGGACCGCCCATCGGGCCACCCATGGGACCACCCATCGGGCCGCCCATCTGCTGCGGCAGCTGCCCCTGCATCTGGCCGGGACCCTGGCCCATGGGGCCCTGACCCATCTGACCAGGCCCCTGACCCATCTGACCGGGGCCCTGCGGACCGCCCTGCCCGCTGGGGCCTGCGGGCAGCTGCGGTGCACCGCTCGGCAGCGCGGGCGGACCCCCCATGGGGCCACCCATCTGCTGCTGCGGCGGGCCCGATATGCCGGCGGGTACGGGACCACCCGGACCGCGCATGCCCTGCGGCGGCCCCTGCTGTTGCCCCTGATCCTGGGGTTCGGGCGGCTTGCGCATGCCCTGCTGCTGGTTCTGCGCGGCGGCACGCGTGGCGGCGGCCAGCTTGGCGCGCAGGTCCTCGTTCTCGCGGAGCAGGCGGGTCAGTTCGGCTTCGACCTCGTCGAGGAAGGCATCGACCTCGTCCTCGTCATAGCCTTCTCGGAGGCGGACGGTCGTGAACTGCTTATTCCGCACGTCCTCGGGGGTCAACGGCATCTCTTCACCTCAACGTAGTCGTCGGCATCGTCGGCGTTCGGCAAGACCGTATCGTTCACAGCCGGCTCACAACGGAGATCAGGATGTAGACGATGATCATCAGTACGAAGAAGGACAGGTCGAGCGCCACGCCCCCGAGACGCAGCGGCGGGATGAACCGCCGCAGAAGCTTGAGCGGTGGATCCGTGACAGTGTAGGTGGCCTCCAGAACGACCACCATCGGCTTGCCGGGTTGCCATGAGCGGGCGAACTGGAAGACGTAGTCCATGACAAGCCGGAAGATCAGCACGATGAGGAAACACATCAGCGCGATGTAGACAACATCCAAGACCACGCTCATGATCCGCGCTTCCCTCTCCCCTGATTCCGTACTCTGTCCGGTCCTGCGTCTCAGCTCTGGTTGAAGAACCCGCCCTCTGCGATGCGAGCCTTGTCCTCCGCCGTGACATCGACGTTAGCAGGCGACAACAGGAACACCTTCTGCGTCACCCGCTCGATACTCCCATGAAGACCAAACACCAAACCGGCGGCAAAGTCGACAAGTCGCTTGGCATCGGTGTCATCCATCTCGGTCAAGTTCATGATCACCGGGGTGCCTTCACGGAAGTGTTCCCCGATGGTACGGGCCTCGTTATAGGTCCGAGGGTGCAGTGTGGTGATCCGGTACGGCTCTCGTTCCGACACGACCTTGGGCATGATCACCGGTGCGTTCTTCTCCAGGCTTTGACGTTCTTGTGTGATGGACGCCACGGGGGCGATTCGTGCCGGACGCCCGGATTCCGCCGATAGCGAAGCGGAATGTGACACGGGATCACGCTGCACCGGTGGTTGCACCACTCGTACCGATTCGTCCCTTTGGGACTGATGCGACTGGTGCGACTGATGCGGCGGCTCGTGCCGCCGGCGGTCCCGCTCAGGCTCCGGATCAAGCTCGGGCTCGAAGTCGTCGTCGGGGTCGAAACCCCTGCCGTCGTACCCATCGTCCTCCACGAGGCCGAGGTAGACCGCCATCTTGCGCATCGCGCCGGCCATTGCTCTGAGTCCTCCGCTCTGTGGTGGATCGGCTGACTATTGCCAAGTGCCCGCGATCCACGAGGTCGTTATGCCCGCTTTCGGCGGTAATGACCATATTTTCTGCTGTGGTCCGACTTCTTGGCGACGTTACCCGAGCCCAGGACGGACGCCGAGTACCGCGGTGCCGACGCGTACATGTGTCGCTCCGGCCGCCACGGCCTGTTCGAGGTCCGAACTCATCCCTGCCGAGACCATGTTCGCAGCCGGATGAGCCCTGCGCAGGTCAGTCGACAAATCCATCAGCCGCTCGAACGCCGCCTGTTCACGCCCCGCGTACGGTCCGGTGAGCGGAGCGACGGTCATCAGTCCGTCAAGTCGCAACCCCGGAGCCTTGGCGACAAGCTCGCCCAACTCTTCGACTCCGTCCGGCCCTACGCCCCCGCGCACCCCCCGGCCGCTCTCGTCCGCGTCGAGCGCGACCTGGATGAGGCAGCCCACCTCGCGCCCGGCGCGTACCGCTTCCTTCGACAGAGCCGTAACGAGCCGGGACCGGTCGATCGACTGCACAATTCCCGCATAACCGACCACGGAACGCACCTTGTTGGTCTGCAACTGACCGACGAAGTGCCAGGTGAGGGGCAGATTCGAGCACTCGGCGGCCTTGGGCGCCGCGTCCTGGTCCCGGTTCTCGGCGACGTGACGTACACCGAGCTCCGACAGGATCCGCACATCGCTCGCGGGGTAGGTCTTGGTGACCACGATCAGGGTCACCTCTTCGCGCTTGCGGCCTGCGGCCACACAGGCCGCCGTGATGCGTTCTTCAACTTGTGCGAGGTTTCTGGCGAGTTGCGCCTTACGGTCCGTCATGCCCCATCAGTCCAGCCACACATAGCCCGCGAGCCGACCGGTGGTGCGATCGCGGCGGTACGAGAAGTGGTCGCCCGATTCGAGCGTGCATACCGGGGACTGCTCCCAGTCGCGCACTCCGAGCCGCTCCAGCTGTGCGTGCACTCCCGCGGTCACGTCGACCGCCGGGGTGCCCCAACTGGTCTCGGCGTACGCAGCCGGCTCGACGGCGGCGACCTCGGCGCGCATTGCCTCCGGCACTTCGTAGCAGCGGCCGCAGACGGCGGGGCCGGTGCGGGCGACGATCCGACCCGGCTCCGCACCGAGTTCGACCATCGCCGAGACGGCTGCGGGCACGACCCCGGCGACCATGCCTGGTCGTCCCGCGTGAGCGGCGGCCACGACTTCGGCGACCGGGTCGGCGAGCAGGACGGGCGTGCAGTCGGCGGTGAGGACGGCGAGGGCGAGAGAGCGGCGGGTGGTGACGACGGCATCGACCTCCGGCACGGGACGGTCTCCCCAGGGTTCGTCGACCACTGCCACCTCCGGCCCGTGCACCTGGTTCATCCAGACGACCCGGGCCGGGTCGAGGCCGAGTGACTTCGCGGCCAGTTCACGATTGGTGCGTACGGCGTCGGGGTCGTCGCCGACCGCTCCGCCGAGGTTGAGCTCCTCGTACGGAACGGCGCTCACCCCGCCCCACCGGTCGGTGAAGGCGAAATGCGCGCCGCCCGCTGTGCTCGTTTCGGAGCGTTGTCCTATCACTTGAGGAAGTCCGGCACGTCCAGCTCTTCGGCCGCACTGTCGGAGTAGGTCCGCGACGGCGGGACCGGCGGGGAGACCGGCAGTTCGTTCACCGGCTCGGGGGCGGGTTCCGGCGTCTCCTCGCGCGGTGTGACGCTGCCGAGCGAGCCGAAGGACGGGCGGCTCTCGGAGGGCCGTACCGGCGTGGACTCCTCGCGCTTGGCGGAGGAGCCGAGGACGTTGTCCCGCTTGGACGGGGGCTGTCCGCCGTCGAAGCCGGCCGCGATGACGGTGACCCGGACCTCGTCGCCCAGCGCGTCGTCGATCACCGCGCCGAAGATGATGTTGGCCTCGGGGTGTGCGGCCTCGCTCACCAGCTGGGCGGCCTCGTTGATCTCGAACAGGCCGAGGTCGGAGCCGCCGGAGATGGAGAGCAGGACGCCTCGGGCGCCGTCGATGGAGGCTTCCAGGAGCGGCGAGGAGATCGCCATCTCGGCGGCGGCCACCGCACGGTCGTCACCGCGGGCAGAGCCGATGCCCATGAGCGCCGAACCCGCTTCGGACATCACGGACTTGACGTCGGCGAAGTCGAGGTTGATGAGACCAGGGGTGGTGATGAGGTCGGTGATGCCCTGAACACCGGAGAGCAGCACCTGGTCGGCGGACTTGAAGGCGTCGAGCACGCTGACCTGGCGGTCCGAGATGGACAGCAGCCGGTCGTTCGGGATGACGATGAGGGTGTCGACCTCTTCGCGGAGCTCGGCGATGCCGTCCTCCGCCTGGTTGGCGCGGCGCCGGCCCTCGAATGTGAACGGGCGGGTGACCACACCGATGGTGAGGGCGCCGAGGGAACGGGCGATGTTGGCCACGACGGGCGCGCCGCCGGTGCCGGTGCCGCCGCCTTCACCGGCTGTCACGAAGACCATGTCGGCCCCCTTGAGGACCTCCTCGATCTCCTCGCGGTGGTCCTCGGCGGCCTTGCGGCCGACGGCCGGGTTGGCTCCGGCGCCGAGTCCGCGGGTGAGTTCACGGCCGACGTCGAGCTTGACGTCGGCGTCGCTCATCAACAGAGCTTGCGCGTCGGTGTTGATGGCGATGAACTCGACGCCCTTGAGACCGACCTCGATCATCCGGTTGATGGCATTGACACCACCGCCGCCGACACCGATGACTTTGATGACTGCGAGGTAGTTCTGCGGTGCTGCCACGTCGAAGGCCTCTCGCCTCGAGTTACGTGTCGTCGCCTCGCGTGGTCGCGCGATCCGACGACTGATGCCGAATGGGACGGTCCGAACGCCGACCCGAACCCTAACGCTGAAGTTTAGGGTTACCAGTGTGTCTGTTCCCTGGACTCTTCCGAACAGGACACTAAGTCGACAAGTGGCGCACGTTCAACGAACACGCCGAACCTCCCGTTTTTCTTTTCACCCTATGTGATCAGCCGTAGCACTGCCCAACCAGGGTGCTGGCCTGCGCGTATGTGCGTCAACTCCCTGATGACGCAGGGGCGGTGGGGACGCTGACATCGAAGTGCCGTGCCTCGGATGCGGCTTTCATGAGAGCGGTGAGTGTTCTGGCCTTCGCGCGGCCCTTCTCGGCACTGCCCCACGCGACGGTCCGGTTTCCGCTCAACTCAAGCGAGATGGAGTCGTACGAACGGACCTTGACCGTACGGGTCTCGCGCGCGACGGCGGCCGGAAGCGCGCCCGCGACGCGCACCGCCTCACGCACCAGCCGGCCCGTCCCGAAGCGTCTCAGGCTCGCGGACTGAGAGGTTCCGGAGGAGGACTGAAGCACCGTCAATTTCAGTTCCGGCACGCCCTTCGGGGCGCGCGAAACCGTTGCGTACCGCACCCCCTTGGCGTCCACTTCTACGAAGTTTCCACCTTTTTTCACCATCAGAACCGGAGTGCGTTCTTTCACTTTCAGCCCGATTTCGTCGGGCCAGGAACGGATGACATCAACCGAGTCAATTCGGGGCAATTTCTGACGCAGTCTTGCCTCAATCGCCTCGGTGTCGATGGAAATCAACGGCGACCCGACCGGAACGTCCGCCGCCGCGAGCACCTGCTCGTCCGTCAGGACGCGCATCCCCGAAGCCGATACGCGCTCCACCCGCAGCCATTGCGAGCCGTAGAGCACCCAGACGCCGCCCACGGCAAGGAGCACGACGCAGACGAGCAGCACGAGGAGCGTACGAGGCCGGGGCAGCCTCCTGAGGCGGGGCGGCCGGGGTGGGCCGGACTGAGGCCGCTGTCGTTCGCCTCGCTCTGCGGTCGTCGGTCCGGCCACGCTCCCCTGCCTTCTGCCACGCGCTAACGGCGTGACGCGATCGCCTCGTACACCATCCCGACGAGCAGTTCGTCGGCGTCCCGGCGGCCGAACTCCGAGGCGGCGCGGGACATCTCGAACAGCCGGTGCGGATCCGCGAGCACGGGCAGGACGTTGGCCTGGACCCACTGGGGTGTCAGTTCCGCGTCATCGACGAGGAGTCCGCCGCCCGCCTTGACCACCGGCTGGGCGTTCAGCCGCTGTTCGCCGTTGCCGATCGGCAGCGGGACGTACGCGGCGGGCAGTCCGACCGCGGCGAGTTCGGCGACGGTCATCGCGCCCGCCCGGCAGAGCATCATGTCGGCCGCGGCGTACGCGAGATCCATCCGGTCCACGTACGGTACCGGGATGTACGGGGGCATCCCCGGCATCTGCTGGACGTGCGGCAGTTCGTTCTTGGGGCCGACCGCGTGCAGGACCTGGATGCCGGCCTGCTGGAGGTAGGGGGCGACCTGCTGGACCACCTCGTTGAGGCGGCGGGCGCCCTGCGAGCCGCCGGAGACCAGCAGGGTCGGCAGGGCGGGGTCGAGACCGAAGGCGGCGCGGGCCTCGGGGCGTACGGCGGCACGGTCGAGGGTGGCGATGGTGCGGCGCAGCGGGATGCCGATGTAGCGGGCGCCGCGGAGCTTGCTGTCCGGAGTGGACACGGCGACCTGAGCCGCGTACCGCGAACCGATCTTGTTGGCCAGGCCGGGCCGCGCGTTGGCCTCGTGGATGACGATCGGGACGCCGAGGCGCTTGGCCGCGAGGTAGCCGGGCAGGGCGACATAGCCGCCGAAGCCGACGACGGCGTCGGCCTTGGTGCGCTCCAGGATCTGCTCGGCCGCCTTGATCGTGCCGCGCAGCCGCCCGGGGACGGTGATCAGCTCGGGGGTGGGCTTGCGGGGCAGCGGGACGGCGGGGATCAGCGCGAGTTCATAGCCCCGCTCGGGTACGAGCCGGGTCTCGAGTCCGCGCTCCGTGCCCAGGGCCGTGATGCCCACGGTCGGGTCCTGCCTGCGCAGGGCGTCCGCGAGGGCGAGCGCGGGCTCGATGTGGCCGGCGGTCCCTCCACCGGCGAGTACGACATGCACCGAAATTCACCGCTCTCCGGACGAACGCGCCGAGGCGCGCCGTCGCATCGTGTTCCAGCTCCGAGGTCTCCGACTGGTTCCGGAACCTCCAGCCCGCTTTCTACCAAAGCGTGGTTGCCGCATCGCAAGCGCCGCCCGCGCAGCGGGATCCTCCCGCGCGAAGGCGATCAGGAGCCCGATGGCGAACATGGTCGGCAGCAAAGCGGAACCCCCGTAGGAGAACAGCGGGAGCGGGACTCCGGCGATCGGCAGCAGACCGAGCACCGCACCGATGTTGATCACGGCCTGGGCCGTGATCCAGGTGGTCACGCCTCCCGCGGCGTACCTCACGAAGGGGTCCTCCGTGCGTCCGGCCACGCGGATACCCGCATAGCCTAGAGCCGCGAAGAGGGCGAGTACCGACAGCGTCCCCGCCAGGCCCAGTTCCTCACCGGTGACGGCGAAGATGAAGTCGGTGTGTGCTTCGGGGAGTTGGCCCCATTTCTCCACGCTAGCACCGAGGCCGGATCCGAAGATTCCGCCGGAGGCGAGGGCGTAGATTCCGTGCACGGCCTGCCAGCAGGTGTCGTTCGGTCCGGGCTCGGTGGCGCCGATGCAGGCCAGCCGCGCCATACGGTTCGGGCTGGTCGTGATCAGCATCAGGCCGATCGTCCCGGCGATGGCCAGGACACCCGCGAAGAGCCGCGTCGGGGCTCCGGCCAGCCAGAGCAGCCCGAACAGGATCGCGGTGAGGATGATCGCCGTGCCCATGTCGCCGCCGAGCATGATCAGTCCGAGCAGCATGAAGGCCACCGGCACGAGCGGCACCAGCATGTGCTTCCACTGGGTCAGCAGCCGCTTGTCCTGTTTGCGGGCGAGCAGATCGGCGCCCCACAGGACGAGCGCCAGCTTGCCGAACTCGCTGGGCTGGAGCTGGAACGGGCCGCCGATGGAGATCCAGTTCTGGTTGCCGTTCACCGCCACCCCTATCCCCGGGATCTGCACCAGGACCATCAGGAAGACCGAGCCCAGGAGCATCGGATACGCCAGCGCGCGGTGCAGCTTGGACGGCATCCGTGAGGCGAGCAGCAGCAGTACGGTGCCCAGCACGGCCGCCAGGAACTGCTTCCGGAAGAAGTACGTCCCCGGCAGCGACAGTTGCAGCGCCGTGATCTGGGAGGCCGAGTACACCATCACGATCCCCAGCACGGTGATCAGCATGCTGCTGCCGAGGATCAGGTAGTACGCGGTCAGCGGCCGGTCCCAGGCACGGCGCGCACTCGTGTAGAGACGGCGCACGGGGTTGTCACCCGACGGGCTGGAGACCGCGGGGCGCCCGGTGGCACGCGGGGCGGAGGGCCGGCCGGTGCGGTTACCGGACATCGGCACGGCCCAGCGGCCCACGATGCACCGGCCACGATGGCGTCACGCGTCCCTCCCAGAGGTACCGGGGCGCCTCCCGGCGCGGCAGCAGCCGAGTCAGGCGCTGGCGGCGCCGAGTTCGCGGACGGCCTCCGCGAACATGTCGCCGCGCTGGTTGTAGTTGGTGAACATGTCCATGGAGGCACAGGCGGGAGCCATGAGCACCGTGTCTCCCGCGCGGGCGAGCCGCGTCGCCTCCTGGACGGCCTCGAGCATCGCCCCAGTGTCGGTCCGGTCGAGGTCGACGACCGGTACTTCGGGCGCGTGTCGCGCCAGCGCCTGCCGGATCAGGGCCCGGTCGGCACCGAACAGGACGACGCCCCGAAGTCGCTTTGCCGACTTGGCGACCAGCTCGTCGAAGGTCGCTCCCTTGGCCAGCCCTCCCGCGATCCACACAATCGACTCGTATGCCGCCAAAGAGGCCTCCGCGGCATGCGTGTTGGTGGCCTTGGAGTCGTCGATGTAGGCGACCTCGCCGACGTCGGCGATGTGCTGGATGCGGTGCGCGTCCGGACGGAACGCCCGCAGACCGTCTCGTACGGCCGCTGCGGGCACCCCGTAGGCGCGCGCGAGGGCCGCCGCCGCGAGGGCGTTGGCGATGTTGTGCGGGGCCGGCGGCTGGACGTCGCCGACCTCCGCGAGTTCCTGGGCCTGCTTGTGCCGGTCCTCGACGAAGGCGCGGTCGACCAGCAGGCCCTCCACGACGCCGAGTTGGGACGGCCCGGGCGTACCCAGCGTGAAGCCGACCGCCCGGCAGCCCTCCTCGACGTCCGCCGCGCGCACCAGGTCCTCGGTGGCCTTGTCCGCGACGTTGTAGACGCAGGCGACCCGATTGCCCTCGTAGATACGGCCCTTGTCGGCGGCGTACGCCTCCATGGAGCCGTGCCAGTCGAGGTGGTCGGGCGCGATGTTGAGCACGACGGCGGAGTGGGCGCGCAGGGAGGGCGCCCAGTGCAGCTGGTAGCTGGAGAGTTCGACGGCGAGGACGTCATACGGTTCCGCGCTCAGCACGACATCGATGATCGGCGTGCCGATGTTGCCCACGGCGGCCGTACGCAGGCCCGCGGCGCTCAGGATCGACGCGAGCATCTGCGTGGTGGTGGTCTTGCCGTTGGTGCCCGTGACGGCGAGCCAGGGCGCCGCGTCCGGGCCACGCAGAAGCCAGGCGATCTCCACGTCGCCGACGACGTCCACGCCCGCCTTCGCGGCTGCGGCGAAGAGCGGCGAGGTGGGCTTCCAGCCCGGCGAGGTGACCACGAGGTCGGTGCCCTCGGGGAGGGTCTCGGCGTCCCCAAGACGTACCGAAATGCCTTCTCCCTCAAGGGAGTCGGCCCGCTCCCGGTGCGCCGGGGAGGAGCCCCCGTCGACGACCGTGACGGACGCGCCGAGGCCGGCCAGGGCGCGGGCGGCGCTGATGCCGCTCACGCCGAGGCCGGCGACGGTGATGTTCCGGCCCTGCCAAGTGGTCACTTGTCGGCTGCCCACCCTGCGTAGAAGAGACCCAGACCCACGATCACGCACATGCCCTGGATGATCCAGAAGCGGACCACGACAAGGACTTCGGACCACCCCTTGAGTTCGAAGTGGTGCTGGAGCGGGGCCATGCGGAAGACGCGCTTCCCGGTCAGCCGGAAGGAGCCGACCTGGATGACGACCGACATGGTGATCAGGACGAAGAGACCGCCGAGCAGCGCGAGCAGCAGCTCGGTGCGGGAGCAGATGGCGAGTCCGGCGAGCGCGCCGCCGAGCGCCAGCGAGCCGGTGTCGCCCATGAAGATCTTGGCGGGTGAGGTGTTCCACCACAGGAAGCCGAAGCAGGCGCCCATCAGTGCCGAGGCGACGACCGCGAGGTCGAGTGGATCGCGTACTTCGAAGCAGGCGGTCGGGTTGGTCAGCGTCTCCCCGTTGGCGCAGGACTCCTGGAACTGCCAGACGCCGATGAACGTGTACGCGCCGAAGACCATGACGGAGGCGCCGGTGGCGAGGCCGTCCAGACCGTCGGTGAGGTTCACGCCGTTCGACATGGCGAGGATCATGAACAGCGCCCAGACCACGAACAGCACTGGGCCGATGGTCCAGCCGAAGTCCTGCACGAAGGAGAGCTTCGTGGAGGCCGGCGTCTGGCCCCGGCTGTCCGCGAACTGCAGCGAGAGCACGGCGAAGCTGATGCCGACGATCAGCTGGCCGGCCATCTTGGCCTTGGCCCGCAGGCCGAGCGACCTCCGCTTGACGATCTTGATGTAGTCGTCGAGGAAACCGACCAGGCCCATGCCGCCCATCAGCCCGAGGACCAGCAGCCCGGAGAACGTCGGCGGCTTGCCGGTGATCACTTTGCTGAGGAAGTACGCGATGATCGTGGCCAGGATGAAGGCGATGCCGCCCATGGTCGGCGTACCGCGCTTGGCGTGGTGCTCGCGCGGGCCGTCGTCGCGGATGTACTGGCCGTAGCCCTTGCGGGCAAGGAGTTTGATCAGCAGAGGAGTGCCCACGAGAGTCAGGAAGAGGCCGATGACTCCCGAGAACAGGATCTGGTTCATCATCGGGCGGCGACCTCACCCTCGGCACCCTCGAGCAACGCCTGGGCCACCCACTCGAGACCCACAGATCTGGACGCCTTCACGAGCACGACGTCCCCCGGGCGCAGCTCATTGCGCAACAGGTCGACAGCCGCCTGTGCGTCGGACACGTGCACCGACTCCTCACCCCACGAACCCTCGTTATATGCGCCCAGTTGGAGCCAGGACGCTTCCCTGCCCCCGACCGCGACGAGCTTGCTGACGTTGAGCCGGACGGCGAGCCGTCCGACCGCGTCGTGCTCGGCGAGCGCCTCGTCCCCGAGCTCGGCCATCTTGCCGAGCACCGCCCAGGTCCGGCCCCCCCTTGCCCGTGAGGCTCCGCCCATGGCAGCCAGCGCGCGCAGAGCCGCCCGCATGGATTCGGGGTTCGCGTTGTAGGCGTCGTTGACGACCGTCACGCCGTCCGGGCGCTCGGTGACCTCCATCCGCCAGCGGGAGAGGGAGCCCGCCTCGGAGAGCGCGACGGCGATCTCGTCTGCGGACATGCCCAGCTCATGGGCGACGGCGGCCGCGGCGAGCGCGTTCGACACGTGGTGCTCACCGTACAGGCGCATGGTCACATCGCTTGCACCGGAGGGTGTGTGAAGCCTGAACGCGGGCTGCCCGTTCTCCGTGAGCCGCACGTTCTCGGCCCGTACGTCCGCTTCGCCGGACTCTCCGAAGAGGAGCACGCGTGCCTTCGTACGGGATGCCATGGCGCGTACGAGGGGATCGTCGGCGTTGAGAATCGCGGCGCCCTCTTCGGGGAGCGCTTCCACCAACTCGCCCTTAGCCTGGGCGATCTGCTCCCGCCCGCCGAACTCGCCGATGTGGGCGGTGCCGACGTTCAGGACGAGGCCGATCTTCGGCGGGGTCAGTTCCGCGAGGTAGCGGATGTGGCCGATACCGCGGGCGCCCATCTCCAGGACGAGGAACTTCGTCTCCTCGGTGGCGCTGAGCGCGGTGAGCGGCAGCCCGATCTCGTTGTTGAGCGAGCCCGGTGTGAAGACGGTCGGCGCCTTGCGCCGGAGTACCTGCGCGATCAGGTCCTTGGTGCTGGTCTTGCCGGCGGAGCCGGTGAGGGCCACGAGGGTCGCGCCGAGCCGCTGGACGACATGGCGGGCGAGGGCTCCCAGGGCCGCCTGGACGTCGTCCACGACGATCGAGGGCACGCCGACGGCCCGGGACGCCAGTACGGCGGCGGCGCCCTCGGCGACGACCTGTGCGGCGAAGTCGTGACCGTCCACGCGCTCGCCCACGAAGGCGACGAACAGGCTGCCTGGCTCCACTTCACGGGAGTCCCTGACGACCGGTCCGGTGATCTGGACCGACGGATCCGGTATGTCGTACGTCTGCCCGCCGACGACTGAGGCGATCTCGGCGAGAGAGAGGGCGATCACAAGTTCATCCCTGGGTCTTCTGGATAGCTTCGCGAAGCACCTGGCGGTCGTCGAAGGGACGGACCACTCCGGCGATGTCCTGGCCCTGCTCATGGCCCTTGCCCGCGACCAGCACGGTGTCGCCCGGCTCGGCGCGGGCGACGGCAGCGGCGATCGCGGCGGCCCGGTCCTCGAAGACCGCGACCTCGCCGCGCTCGTGCGCCGGCACGTCGGCGGCACCCGCGAGCATGGTGGCGAGGATCGCGAGGGGGTCCTCTGAGCGGGGGTTGTCCGACGTCAGTACGGCTGTGTCGGCGAGGCGGGCCGCGGCGGCGCCCATCGGCATCCGCTTGGACTTGTCGCGGTCTCCGCCGCAGCCGAGCACGATGTGCAGCTTGCCCTCGGTGACCTTGCGGAGTGCGCGCAGCACCGACTCCACGGCGTCCGTCTTGTGGGCGTAGTCGACGACCGCCAGGTACGGCTGACCGGCGTCCACGCGTTCCAGGCGGCCCGGCACACCCGGTACGGCCGCGATGCCGTCGGCCGCGGTCTGGGCGTCGAGCCCTGCGGCGGCCAGGGCGACGATCGCGGCGAGGGTGTTGGCGACGTTGAAGGGGCCCGCGAGCGGCGACTTGGCGCTGATCCGCTCCCCCTTGGGGCCGATCGCTACGAACGTCGAGTCCAGCGGACCCACCTCGACATCCTCGGCGCGCCAGTCGGCGTCCGGGTGTCCCTCGGCGGAAAACGTCACCACAGGGACGGTGGCTTCCTTGACGAGCCTCCGCCCGTACTCGTCATCAAAGTTGACTACGCCGAACCTGCTGCGTTTCGGCGTGAACAGCTGCGCCTTGGCCCGGAAGTAGTCCTCCATGTCGGAGTGGAACTCCATGTGTTCCGGGCTGAGGTTGGTGAAGACCGCGATGTCGAAGACACAGCCGTCGACCCGGCCGAGGACCAGCGCGTGGCTGGAGACCTCCATGGCGACCGCGTCCACGCCGCGCTCGCGCATCACCGCGAACAGCGCCTGGAGGTCGGTGGCCTCGGGAGTCGTCCGCTCCGACTTGATGCGCTCGTCGCCGATGCGCGTTTCGACGGTGCCGATGAGTCCGGTGCTGCGGACCGTCTTGAGGCCGCCCTCGATGAGGTACGCCGTCGTGGTCTTGCCCGAGGTGCCGGTGATGCCGATCTGGAGGAGATCGCGGCCGGGGTGGCCGTAGATCGTGGCCGCCAGCTCGCCCATCCGTCCGCGCGGATCGTCGACGACGAGGACCGGAAGGCCCGTCTCGGCGGCGCGCTCGGCACCGGTCGGGTCCGTGAGCACCGCCACCGCACCCAGGCCCGCGGCCTGCGTCACGAAGTCGGCGCCGTGCAGCCGGGCGCCGGGCAGGGCGGCGTAGAGGTCGCCCGGGCGCACGGCCCGGGAGTCGTGGGTGATGCCCGTGACCTCGGCCGCAGCGGGGGCGGTGACACCCAGCTGATCGGCGAGGTCCGCCAGGTCTGTGGCGGAGACCTGAACCGGTCGCGGCGGCCCCGGAAATGTCACAGGAACGCCCTTCTGGGTGATTTGGGACTGATCAGCGTGTGGCACGGCGGTGAGCGTACCGGGCGCGCCCCCGGCTGGGCGAAGCGAGGGGCGGGGCTCCGGATGTTTCCCCGGGTCGGGAGTGTTCGTTGTCACGTATTGGTTCCTGATGGGTGTTCCGGGTGACCGGACGTGTCCGGCGCTGGTCAGGGTGTGAAGGTGACCGGAAGTCGGGCGGGCGCGTCTCCGGTGGGCGGCACCTGGAGGGTCTTGAGGGCGAACTCCAGGACCTCCTTGTAGACGGGCCCGCAGATCTGGCCGCCGAAGTAGCTGCCCTTGGTGGCGTTCTGGATCGCGCAGTACACGGTCACCCGGGGGTTGTCGGCGGGTGCGAAGCCGGCGAACGACGACGTGTAGCCGCGGTAGCGGCCGGTGGCCGGATCCACCCGGTTGGCGGTGCCCGTCTTCCCCGCGACGCGGTAGCCGGGGATACGGGCCTTGGTGCCGGTGCCCTCCTCGTCGTCCACGACCGACTCCAGCATCTGCGCCAGTGTCTTCGCCGTCTTCTCGCTCACGACCCTTGTCTTCTGGGGCTTTGGGGCCGGCGTGAAGCGGCCGTCCGCTCCCTTGGTGCCTCGTACGAGGGTCGGCTCGACGCGTACGCCTCCGTTCGCGATCGTCGAGTAGACGGAGGCCGCCTGCATCGCGTTGATCGACACGCCCTGGCCGAAAGGAATCGTGTACTGCTGCGAGGTCGACCACTTCTCGGCGGGCGCCAGGATGCCGTCCGTCTCGCCCGGGAAGCCGAGCCCGGTGGGGCTGCCGATACCGAACTTGCGCAGATACGAGTAGAGGACCTGGTTGGCCTTCTGCTGCGTCTTGCCGAGCTGGCCGGTCGCCAGGATGGTGCCGATGTTGCTGGACTTGGCGAGGACGCCGTTGAGCGTCAGATACCAGGTCGGGTGGTTGATGTCGTCCTGGAAGAGCCGGTCGCCGCGGTGCAGCCTGTTGGGCACCGTGACATGGGTCGAGGGCGTGGCGACGTTCTCCTCCAGGACGGCCGCCATCGACATGACCTTCGCGGTGGAGCCGGGTTCGTAGGCGTCCTGGAGGGCCGCGTTGCCGAGCGCCGCCGAGCCGGCCTGTGAGAGGTCGTTCGGGTCGAAGCCGGGCGAGTTGGCCATCGCGAGGACCTCACCGGTCTTGTTGTCCTGCACGATCACGTAGCCGCGGTCCGCCTTGGACTCCTTCACCTGCTCGGTGATGGCGTTCTGCGCGGCCCACTGAATGTCGCGGTCGATGGTCAGCTCGACCTCGGAACCGGCCACGGCGGGCGTTTCGGTACTGCCCGCGGTCGGGACCCGGTGGCCACCGGCCTGGGCGTAGCGGATCTTGCCGTCCTTGCCTGACAGTTCCTCGTTCAGCTGTTGCTCGATACCGCCGCCGCCCTTGCCGTCGGCGTTGACCCAGCCCAGTATCCCGGCGCCGAGGTCGCCGTTCGGATAGACCCGCTTGCTGCTGGGCTCCTGGAAGACGCCCGCGAGCACGTTCACGGCCGTCCTGTCCTTCTGGGCCTTCTCGGCGAGCGTCGTCTTCAGGTCGTTGATCTGCGTCCAGACCTGCGGGGTCTGGCGACGGGCCAGCAGGACGTACTGGGTGCCCTTCGTCCGGAGCTTCTCGGCGAGCTCGGCGGGTTCCTTGCCGAGGATCGGGCCGAGCAGCGCGGCGGCCTGCTCTGGGGCGTCGTCGACCTTCGTCGCCTTCCGCGTGAACATCGTGGGGTCGGCCGTGATGTCGTTCGCGTCCACACTGGCTGCCAGCTCGACGCCGTTGCGGTCGGTGATCCCGCCGCGTTCGGCCGTCAGCGTGCGGCTCAGGTACCGGTTCTGTTCGGCCTTGGCCGAGTACACGCTCGCGTCGACCGCCTGCACCTGGAGCAGCCGCACCACGAAGGCGATCATCACCAGCGTCAGGGCGAGGCTGACCAGGCGCAGCCGGGGGCGGGGGCTGCCCAGACGGATCATGCGCGGCCGGGGTGAGCGCCCCGCGCGGGCCGCGGCCGGGCGGCCCGCGGGGCGGGCACCGGACCCCGGGCGCCGACCAGGCCCCTGGCGCCGACTGGCGGGGCGTACGGGCCTGGCGGGCGACGGCACGCGGCGGCGCGGGGGTTCCTTGTCGGACACTTCCGTCACCTGCCGGGGGTCGTAGGGGGCTGCGTGGGCGGGGTGGGGGGCTTGGCTTTCGGGGAGGGGGCGCGGCTCGCGGTGGGCGTGGGCTTCGGGGTGGGTGTCGACTTCGGCGTGGGCGTGGGCGTCGGCTTCGAAGTCGGCTTCGGCTTCCTCGCGGAATCGAGCGTCTCGGGCGACAGCACCAAGGGGACGCGCACCGAGGACTGCTGGGCGGCTTCAGGAACCCCTCGCACTGTCCCGTCGGGGTTGAGGAAGGCGGGGTCGCCGCCGGGGACCATGCCCAGCTCGCGGGCGCGGCGCTGGAGGGCGTCGGGGGCGGAGTAGGCGTCCACGTCACGCTGGAGCGCCTGCTCCTCGTCGGTGAGGCTCTTCGTGTCGTCCTGGAGGTCGTCGAGCTTGAACGCCCCTTCACTCAGAGCGGAGTTCAACACCAGCAGCCCGATGAGGCCGCCGCCCAGGAGGAGCACCACGAGCAGGACGAAGGGGGTACGGGCTGCCTGTCCTGAACCGGACGGGATGAGCCGGGCGAGCCGGGCGGCCCGCCCCCTCAGTTCGGGTTTCCTACTCACTCACCCGCCCCCTTCTTGTGCCTCACGCCCCTCATTCCATGGACTCCCTGATGCGCTGTGCCCCGCGCAGCCGCGCCGGTGCAGCACGCCGGTTCTGAGCGATCTCTTCCTCCGTTGGCAGCTCCGCACCGCGCGTCAGCAGCTTCAGCCGGGGCTGATAGCGCTCGGGCACCACCGGCAGACCGGCCGGCGCGGTGGTGGCGGCACCGGCCGCGAACACCTGCTTGACCAGCCGGTCCTCCAGCGAGTGATACGACAGGACGGCGATCCGGCCCCCGACGGCAAGCGCCTTCACGGCCGCGGGAATCGCCCTCTCCAGGACGGTGAGTTCGCCGTTGACCTCGATACGCAGTGCCTGGAAGGTCCGCTTGGCCGGGTTGCCCCCGGTGCGCTTGGCGGCCTGTGGCAGCGCGTTCCGGATCAGCTCGACGAGACGCGCGCTGTTGGTGAAGGGCTCCTTCTCGCGCTCACGCACGATCGCGGACACGATCCGCTTGGCCTGCTTCTCCTCGCCGTACAGCCTCAGGATCCGGACGAGTTCGCCCGGCGGGTACGTGTTGAGCACCTCGGCCGCGCTCACGCCGGTCGACTGGTCCATACGCATGTCGAGCGGGGCGTCCTGGGCGTACGCGAACCCGCGGTCGGCCTCGTCGAGCTGCATGGAGGAGACACCGAGGTCGAAGAGGACACCCTGGACGCGCGGGAGCCCGAGCCGGTCGAGTACGTCCGGGAGTTCGTCGTAGACGGCGTGCACCAGGGTGGCCCGGTCACCGAAAGGGGCGAGCCGCTCTCCGGAGAGGCGCAACGCCTCCTTGTCGCGGTCCAGGGCGACGAGGCGGGCCTGAGAGAACCGGGCGAGCAGGGCCTCGCTGTGGCCGCCGAGGCCGAGGGTGCAGTCGACGACGACCGCTCCGGGCGCCTCCAGCGCCGGGGCCAACAGGTTCAGGCACCGCTGGAGCATCACCGGGACATGTCGTTGTCCCTCCCGTCGCCCGCCACCACCCTTGTTCGAATGCGCTTCGCGCCCCATTTGATCTGGGCCCTCTCAAGTCCGGCGTGGCGTACGTACCACCGGGTCCCCTCTCGCTCGGTGAAGGGGAAGGCCTGCCGGCGCCGGAAGCGTCGTCGACCGGGAGCGGGAGGAGGCCGAGCCGTACGTACGCGCCGCGCACGCGGGGAGATTCCGGCAAGGCGCCGGGTCCTCCGGGGGACAACAGTCCAGTTGGGAGACTCTCGCCTCCCAGTTCGCGTCACTTTAGTCCACCGTGTGACGCGGTCAATCAGCCGCCCTGCGCGTCGCGGAACCTCGCCGCCACCGACGCGGCACGCCGCGGAGAACCACCCTTACGGGCAGCTTCGCAGCCGCCATGTGGGTTAGCTCACAACAACGCTTGTTGATGTTCTTTGTCCCCTCTCACAGCAGGCATGTACGGACTGTGACGATTACCGTCATGGGTATGACGACTTCCGCATCCGCTCCCCCCGAACCCGAAGACGCCATAACCGGCGGCGGCACCGTCACCGACCGTCTCGTCGAGGCCAACGAGCGGTACGCCGCCGCGTTCAGCGACCCGGGCATGGATGCCCGCCCGGTGCTGCAGGTCGCGGTCGTGGCCTGCATGGACGCCCGTCTGGACCTGCACGACGCGCTCGGCCTGGAGCTGGGCGACTGCCACACGATCCGTAACGCGGGCGGCGTCGTCACCGACGACGTGATCCGCTCCCTCACCATCAGCCAGCGAGCGCTCGGCACCCGCAGCGTCGTGCTCATCCACCACACCGGCTGCGGTCTGGAATCCCTCACCGAGGACTTCCGGCACGACCTGGAGATGGAGGTCGGCCAGCGCCCCGCCTGGGCGGTGGAGGCCTTCCGGGACGTCGAACAGGACGTACGGCAGTCCATGCAACGAGTGCGCACTTCTCCGTTCCTTGTCCACACCGACGACGTACGTGGTTTTGTGTTCGATGTGAAAACGGGACTCCTGCGTGAGATTGACCCCACCTGACCCCACCCAAAGGCCGCAAGCCCCGACATATCACAGCCAGTTGTCCACAGGCGAGTGACACGAACCGGTAACGGCAACAAGAATGCGGGTGTGGCGTCACGCGGAACTTTTCACGCGTGGTGTCCGTGTTCGAGGTGGGCCGGTTCGCGTCGTGAGCGTCGGCCCGTAGAAAGAACGGGCCGAGGAGGGCCGGGTGACGACCTATGACGATCGAGCGAGCCTTACGGATCTGACCACCACTGTGGAGCGAGTCCGCAGTTCGGTGGAGGGAGTGATCGAGGGCAAGCCTGAGGTCGTACGGCTTTCGCTGACCGTACTGCTCGCCGAGGGACATCTTCTGATCGAGGATGTTCCCGGCGTCGGCAAGACCATGCTGGCCAAAGCACTGGCGCGGTCCATCGACTGCTCGGTGCGGCGTATTCAGTTCACGCCGGACCTGCTGCCCTCGGACATCACCGGGGTGTCCATCTGGGATCAGCAGCGCAGCGAATTCGAGTTCAAGCCGGGCGCGATCTTCGCGCAGATCGTGATCGGCGACGAGATCAACCGCGCGTCGCCCAAGACGCAGTCCGCGCTCCTGGAGTCCATGGAGGAACGTCAGGTCACCATCGACGGGCATACCTACGAGCTGCCCAGCCCCTTCATGGTGGTGGCCACCCAGAACCCGGTCGAGATGGAGGGCACCTATCCGCTGCCGGAGGCGCAGCGCGACCGCTTCATGGCCCGTGTCTCCATCGGCTATCCCAGCGCGGAGGCCGAGCTGGAGATGCTGGACGTCCACGGCGGTGTCTCGCCGCTGGACGACCTCCAGCCTGTGGCGCACGCTCACGACGTCGTGAAGCTCATAGACGCGGTCCGCACGGTCCATGTCGCCGACCCGGTGCGGCGTTACGCGGTGGACCTGGTCGCCGCCACCCGCACCCACCCCGACCTGAGACTGGGCGCCTCCCCGCGCGCGACACTGCACCTGCTGCGTGCGGCCAAGGCGTCCGCGGCGCTCAGCGGCCGGGACTACGCACTGCCGGACGACATCCAGGCGCTCGCGGTGGCGGTCCTCGCCCACCGTCTGCTGCCGACCGCGCAGGCCCAGCTGAACCGCCGTACGGCCGAGCAGGTCGTGCTGGAGATCCTGCAGCGCACACCTGTGCCCGCGGCGCCTGTGTCGCAGAGCGGTCTGACGATGGGCCGGGCGGCTCCGGAGTTCCGCCAGCAGCCGCCCCGGAGGCTGTGATGACCACCGGGGGCATGCCGGCGGCGCAGACCGAGGAGGACAAGGGCGGGCTGCGTACGGCACTCGCCGGGCTCACCACGCGCGGGCGGTCCTTCTTGGCGGCGGGCGTGGCGGCCGCGGTGTGCGCATACGTCCTGGGGCAGAGCGATCTGCTCCGGGTCGGACTGCTGCTGGCCGTGCTGCCGCTGGTGTGTGCGGCCGTGCTGTACCGCACGCGCTACCGGGTGGCGGGCAGCCGCCGGCTTTCGCCCGGGCGCGTGCCCGCGGGGTCCGAGGCCAGGGTCCATCTGCGGATGGACAATGTCTCGCGGCTGCCCACGGGGCTGCTGATGCTCCAGGACCGGGTCCCGTACGTGCTGGGGCCGCGGCCCCGGTTCGTACTGGACCGGATGGAGGCGGGCGGCCGGCGCGAGGTGTCGTACCGCGTGCGCTCCGACCTGCGGGGCCGTTATCCGCTCGGCCCGCTCCAGCTGCGGCTCAGCGACCCGTTCGGGATGTGCGAGCTGACCCGCTCCTTCTCGACGTACGACACCCTGACGGTCATCCCCCGCGTGGAGCCGCTGCCGCCGGTGCGGCTGACCGGCGAGGCCAAGGGGTACGGCGACGGGCGGAACCGCTCGCTGGCCCTGGCCGGCGAGGACGACGTGATCCCGCGCGGGTACCGCTACGGCGACGATCTGCGCCGGGTCCACTGGCGCTCGACCGCGCGCTACGGCGAGCTGATGGTGCGCCGCGAGGAGCAGCCGCAGCGAGCCCGCTGCACGGTGCTCCTCGACACCCGGGGCATCGCTTTCGAGGGCGCGGGCCCGGACTCGGCCTTCGAGTGGGCCGTGTCTGGCGCGGCGTCCACGCTGGTGCACATGCTCGAACGCGGCTTTTCGGTACGGCTGTTGACGGACACCGGCAATTCGGTGCCCGGCGAGGGGGCCGACGGGTTCGCGGGCGCCAACCAGGAGTCGGCGGACGCGGCGGGTCTGATGATGGACACCCTGGCGGTGATCGACCACTCCGACGGTACGGGCCTGTCCCCGGCCTACGACGTGCTGCGCGGGGGGAACGAAGGACTTCTGGTGGCTTTTCTCGGCGACCTCGACGAGGAGCAGGCGACGGTGCTCGCCAAGATGCGGCAGCGCAGCGGCGGGGCGGTCGCCTTCCTGCTGGACAGTGACTCGTGGGTGCAGGGTGAGGCCCACGAGGACAGCGAGGAGCAGCTTCGGATGCTGCGGGAGGCGGGCTGGACCGCTGTGACCGTGCCGCCGGGTACGGATCTCGCCGATCTTTGGCGGGAAGCGGACCGGCAGCGCAATCAGGTCACGCCGACGGGCGCGGCGGGAGGCCGCTCATGAGCGGGGGCGCGCGACTGGCGCTGTGCGCCGCGGCGGCGACTCTGCTGTCGGCGTGCGCGCTGCTGCCGCTGGTCACTCCGGCGACCTGGCTTCTCCAGGCGGCGTTCCTGCTCGCGATACAGACCGGTGTGGGCGCGGCGGCCCGGCGGGTCCCGCTGGCCCGGCCGCTGACGATCGCGGCGCAGGCCCTGGTGACCCTGACGCTGCTGACGCTGACGTTCGCCCGCGAGCAGGCCATCCTCGGGATCATCCCCGGCCCCGAGGTGTTCGAACACTTCGGGGTGCTGCTGCAGACGGGCGGGGAGGACGTCGGGCGGTTTGCGATTCCCGCGCCGCTGTCCGACGGCATCCGGCTGATGATGGTCGGCGGTGTCCTGGCGATCGGGCTGGCGGTGGACGCCCTCGCGGTGACGCTGCGCAGCGCGGCCCCGGCCGGGCTGCCGCTGCTCGCGCTGTACTCGGTCGCCGCCGGGCTCTCGGACGGCGGCGCCGGATGGCTGTGGTTCCTGCTTGCAGCCGCCGGTTATCTGCTCCTGCTGCTCGCAGAAGGCCGTGACCGGCTCTCGCAGTGGGGCCGGGTCTTCGGCGGCGCGCCCCGTACTCCGGGTCCCGACACGTCGCCGGGCGCGGTCGCTCCGGTCCGCACGGGACGGCGTATAGGCGCCGTCGCGCTCGGCATCGCCCTGGTGGTCCCGCTGGGCCTGCCGTCCCTCGACGGCGGCCTGCTGGACGGTACGGGGACGGGTGTCGGCTCGGGCTCCGGAGGCGGCGGCACGATCTCGGCGGTGAACCCGCTGGTCTCGCTCCGCGACAGTCTGAACGTGGACGAGGACCGCCAGGTCATGTCGTACAGCACCAACTCCGAGGAGACACAGGACCTTTATCTGCGGATCGTCTCACTCGACGAGTTCGACGGCACGGCATGGAAGCCGTCCAAGCGCAACATCACGGATGTGCCGGGCAGCTTCCCGACGCCGCCCGGTCTCGGGGACGACGTCCAGCGCACCGAGGTCGAGACAAGGATCTCGGCGGCGGACTGGTACGCGCAGGACTGGCTGCCCATGCCGTACCCGGCCAGCCAGGTGGGGATCAGCGGCAAGTGGCGGTACGAGCCCGTGGGGCGCACGCTCGTCGGCGACCACGGCCAGACCACGCGCGGGCTCGACTACTCCGTCAAGAGCCTGATCGTGCAGCCGACCGCCGAGCAGCTCGCCGACGCGCCGGAGCCGCCCGGGTGGCTGCGGCGCGAGTTCACCGACGTGCCGGACTCGCTGCCCCCGGTGGTGTACGACACGGCGCGGCAGGTCACGGCAGGTTCGAACAACAACTACGAGCGCGCGGTGAAGCTCCAGGACTGGTTCGCCCTGGAGGGCGGCTTCGTGTACGACACGGAGGTGCAGGTCGGAAGCGGTTCGCAGGCGATCGAGCGCTTCCTGAGGGACAAGGAGGGCTTCTGCGTCCACTTCTCCTTCGCGATGGCCTCGATGGCCCGCACGCTGGGCATACCGGCCCGTGTCGCAGTCGGCTTCACACCCGGCTCACCCCAGTCGGACGGCACGATGTCCGTGGGCCTGCGGGACGCGCACGCCTGGCCCGAGCTGTACTTCGAGGGCGTGGGCTGGACCCGCTTCGAGCCGACGCCGAACCGCGGCACGGTTCCGGAGTACACCCGGTCGACCACGCCGGGCACCACTCTCCCCGAGCCGGGTACTTCGCAGGAGGCCGCGCCAAGGGCTCCCTCGTCCGCCCCGTCGACCAGCGAGAGCTGCACGGCGGAGGAGAAGAGGCTGCAGGAGCCCTGCGGCAGCGAGTCTCCTGAGGCGGCGATCGCGGCGACGGACGACGGCCCGCCGTGGCCCCAGATCCTGCTGTGGGTCCTGGGCGGTCTTGCCGTGCTCGCGATTCCACTGCTGCCGATGATGTGGCGGGTGAGAGCACGGGCCGTACGGCTCGGCACGCACGGCCGCACCGAGGCCGACGCGGCGGCTCACACGCTGGCCGCGTGGCATGAAGTGACCGATACGGCCTGGGACTTCGGTATCGCGCCGGACGAGTCCCAGACGCCCCGCAAGGCGGCGGCCCGGATCGTGCGGATCGGGCAACTCGATCCGGCGACCGCGACCTCCGTGCACCGGATCGCGGACGCCGTGGAGCAGGTCCTGTACGCGCCGCGGCCCCGGCCCACGCCGGGTCTGTCCGACGACGTCCGCAGGATGACCGACGGCCTGCGCGCCACGGTCAGCACCGCCACCCGCCTGAGAGCACTGCTCGCGCCCCGCTCGGCTGTACGGGTGGCGTGGGCGGTCTCGGCGAGCTGGGCCTCGCTCAAGTCCCGGGCGACGGCTCGCTTGACGAGCCTGATCCGGCGGCCGTCGGCGGGAGAGGGCAGCGGCTGAGGGGGCCTGACCCCGGCCCTTGGAGGGGGCGCCTGCCCGGTCGGGTGGGCGCCCCCTCGGTCGTATCGGCGGGATGTGGTGCGTACACCGATGATGTCCGGTGTCGTACCGGTGAGGTGCGGCCGTCGTACGCCGGTGGGTGCGGGTGCCGTACGCCGGTGGGTGCGGGTGCCGTACGCCGGTGGGTGCGGGTGCCGTACGCCGGTGGGTGCGGGTGCCGTGCTTCAGGGAGGCGCAGGTGCCGTACGCCGGTGCGGGGCCGAAACGCCCGGTGAGGCGCGGCGTCGTACGTCAGCGAGGCTCAGTGCCGTACGCCGGTCAGGTGCGGTGCCGCACGCCTCGTGAGCGAGGCCGGTGAGCGTCGCGTGGGCGGAGCGCGCCGACGACCGCGGAGGCCGCCGCACTGCACGGACGCGGCCCGCGGTCGACGCCGGAGGCATGCCGTACGCCTCGTGGGCGAGGGCAAGTGACCGAACTCTCCTGAGCAAGCCTGTCGGGCAGCAACTCAGGTCCTCCGCCGGAGGTGCACGCAGGCATGCCGAAGGGGCGGCCACCGCTGGGTGGTCACCCCTTGCGCGCTGTTTTGGCTCTCCGCCCGGGGGCTAATGGCCTTGTTCGTCGCGGCGCCGCTGCCAGCGCTCCTCGATTCGGTCCATCATGGAGCGCCGCTGCCGGCCCTGACGGCGGCCTTGTGGAGCGCTCGGCGCACCGGCACCCGCGGCGGGCTGCTCGCCCGGCTTGGGGGCTTTGCGCCAACCGGTGACGGCGAGCACCGCGCAGCCCAGCATGACGAGGAATCCCACCACGCTGACCCAAATCTGCTGTGCGACCATTCCGGCCATGAGGAGCGCGATACCAACCAGGAAGCCGACGACCGCCTGGTAAACCCGTCGCCGGGTGTACGTACGCAGCCCGCTTCCCTCAAGCGCTGTCGCGAACTTGGGATCTTCGGCGTACAGCGCTCGCTCCATCTGCTCGAGCATTCGCTGCTCGTGCTCCGAGAGCGGCACGGAGTCCTCCTCATCGTGCAGTCGCCGGGGCGACCGGGGGTCCCCTTCAGGATAGGCAGGGAATCGCCCCCGTGAAACCCGCCCCTCTACGCCAATTAGCCAACCGGATTCCGCCATGGCACCCCGGTTCACTGAAGCGTGCATTCCCCAGCGACCGGCCCGTCATGCCGGACGGTCTCCTCCGATCATACGGCTCCGAGCGCCCGATCGGGGGCGCTGTGGCGTACTCCATCTGCCGCCGCGCTCCTGATCAGCGGCGGGGCAGGGGAGCCCGCTCAGGCCTCGGCGGCTTCCCAGGTCTCGCCAAGCACATGGAGCTGGGTCGCCACGGAGTGGAAGGCGGGCAGCTCAGCCGCCGCGGCCTCCAGCTTGAGCAGGGCGTCCAGAGCCCCCGGCTCGGTGTCGACGAGGACTCCGGGGACGAGGTCCGCGAAAACCCGTACGCCGTGTACCGCGCCCACGCGCAGACCGGCGCCCTCGACGAGAGCGGTGAGCTGCTCGGCGGTGAAGCGCCGGGGCACGGGATCGCCCTCGCCCCACCGGCCGTCCGGGTCGCCGAGTGCTTGCCGGGCCTCGGTGAAGTGTCCGGCCAGGGCGCGCGCGAGCACCGCGCCGCCCAGGCCCGAAGCGAGCAGGCTGAGGACTCCCTCGGGGCGCAACGCGGCCACGGCGTTGGCGACGCCCTCGGCGGGGTCGTCCACGTACTCGAGCACGCCGTGGCACAGGACCACGTCGTAGCCGCCGCGCTCGACGACGTCGAAGAGGCCGTGGGCGTCGCCCTGGACGCCCTGGACCCGGTCGGCGACGCCGGCCTCGGCGGCACGGCGCTCCAGCGCGAACAGCGCGTTCGGGCTGGGGTCCACGACGGTGACGCGGTGGCCGAGGCGGGCGGCGGGCACCGCGAACTTGCCGCTGCCGCCTCCCGTGTCGAGCACGTCGAGCGACTCCCGGCCGGTGGCCTTGACCCGGCGGTCGAGGGCGTCTTGCAGGACGTCCCAGACCACAGCGGTACGGAGAGAAGCGCGGGGGCGCGACGGGTCCGACACGGCAGTTGACTCCTCGGCGCGGCACCGCCTCGGCTACGGCGGAGCGATAGGGATGTCTTCCCCGGACCTGCGCGGCCAGGGGAAGGTGCAGGCGCTGCCAACCCTATTGCCTCCGGCCCCGTGACCGGCCCTCCGTCTCGCGCGGCGGACGACCGTGCCTCGTCCCCGGGCGGACGCGACCTCGCCCATCGGGCTCCCGCGCCGTTCATCCCGCATCCGGTACCTCCGGTACCTCCGGTTCCTCCTGGTCGGCGTCCTGCCGTGGCTGGGGAAGTACGGGCTGCAGGACGAGCATGCGCTCGACGAGGCGCAGGAACATCGCCACGTCGCGCAGCAGGTCGTCGGCGTCGCGGCTGCTGGCCGCGCCCTGTATGCCTGCCTCCGCGCGGGCACGGCGGCGGGCGCCGGAGGCGAAAAGTGCGCTCCACTCGGTTAGTTCGGGCGCGATCTCGGGGAGCACTTCCCAGGCGCTCCGGATCTTCGCCCGGCGCCTCGGGGTGGACTCCGGGCGGCCCCGGGCGGCGAGCACGGCGGCGGCGGTGCGCAGGGCCGCGAGGTGGGCCGTCGCGTAGCGCTCGTTCGGCGTTTCCAGCAGGGACGCCTCGTCGAGTCCGGCGCGGGCCTGGGCGAGCAGGTCGAGGGCGGCGGGCGGGGCCGTGGCCCGGCGGAGCACGGGGTGCACGTCGCTCGCCGGGCCGGTCAGTGAGGGGGCAGGGCCGGTGGCGCGGCGCCGGCGGGCGGCGGCTGCGTGGTAACTGGCCATGACGAACCTCCTGTCGTCTGTGTGACGGCATCGCCATGTCAGGTCGTGCCGTATGTGCCCATCGTGAGGTATGCCACTGACAACGCGTTCTGACCTGGCCTTTTGCTTCGATCTAGCGTTCGGGCTATCTTTTGCACTGACCAGTCAGTTCAAAGAATTCCCAGCTTGTGGGAAGGGGTGCGGAAAGTGGTGGGGGAAGGTTCCGACGGACCGCGTGGCCTCGGCGTCACGGCTGAGGGCTTCGGCCTCAGGGGCCCTCGCGGCCGGGCGTTCCAAGGAGTGAGCCTCGACGCGGAGCCCGGCTCACTGATCGCGATCGAGGGGCCGTCGGGCTCCGGGCGCACATGCCTGCTGCTCTCGCTCACCGGGCGCATGAAGCCCACCGAGGGGCACGCGGCGGTCGGATCGTTCCGCCTGCCGAAGCAGATGGCGGCCGTCCGCAGGATCAGCGCGCTCGCGCATGTGCCCGGGATCACGGACCTCGATCCCGCCCTGACCGTCGGCGAGCACCTGCGCGAACGGGCGCTGCTCCAGCGGCGGTTCGGCGGTTCCGTACGGGGGCTGCTACGGCCCCGCAGCGAGCATGCGGCGGAGGCCCGGCTGCGGATCGACGCCGCGCTGAACGCCGCCGGGCTGGACCGGGAAGCGCTGCCCAAGGGCTCCCGGACCGCCGTACGCGACCTGGAGCGGGTCGAGGCACTGCGGCTCTCCGTGGCGCTGGCCCTGATCGGCCGCCCGCGCCTCCTCGGAGTCGACGACACCGACCTGAAGCTCTCGGAGCCCGAACGGGCCGAGGTCTGGGCGCTGTTGCGTGCGCTCACCGAAGCGGGGACGACCGTCCTCGCGGTGTGCCGGGAGGCACCCGAGGATGCCGTCACGGTGTCCACCGGGTCCGCCGACGAGCCCACCCCTGAGGAAACCGACGAGCCCGCCCACGCGGAACGCGACGAGCCCTCCGACGGGGACGGCGAACAAGACCGACAAGACCGAGACAAGGAGGCGGCCGATGCGCTCGCCGAAGCTGGCCGCGCTTGAGCTCAGGCGGTTCGGCAGGGGGAAGCTCCCGCGCGCGGCGATGGCCTCGCTCCTGCTGCTGCCGCTGCTGTACGGCGCCCTGTACCTGTGGTCGTTCTGGGACCCGTACGGCCGTCTCGACCGCATCCCCGTGGCCCTCGTGAACGACGACAAGGGAGCGACGGCGGACGGCACGAAGATCGCGGCGGGCGACGACATCACCAAGGGCCTGCACAAGAGCGACACCTTCGAGTGGCACGAGGTCAGCGCCGCCGAGGCGCGCATGGGTGTCGAGAACGGCACGTACTACCTGTCGCTGACGATGCCCTCCGATTTCAGTGAGCGCGTCGCCTCCAGTTCGGGCGACTCCCCGGAGACGGGCGCCCTCCAGGTGCGTACGAACGACGCGAACAACTACATCGTCGGGCAGGTCTCCAGGACGGTCTTCGGCGAGGTAAGGACGGCGGCCTCGACGAAGACGTCACGGTCGTTCCTCGACAGGATCTTCATCTCGTTCTCAGACATCCACGGTCAGACCGTGAAGGCCGCCAAGGGAGCCGATCAGCTGAAGGGCGGCATCGGGAAGGCCAAGAAGGGCTCGAAGGATCTCGCCGACGGGCTGAAGGACGCCAAGAAGGGCAGCGGCAAGCTCTCCGCGGGCTTGAAGAAGCTCAACAAGGGAGCCGGCGACCTGGAGAAGGGCTCACGGCAGGTCTCGGAGGGGACACGGGCGCTCGCGGACAAGGTCAACGGCGTCGCGGACAAGGTGGGCCCCTTCCTGAAGGGCAACGAGAAGGAGATCGGCGACACGGCACGGCTGGTCGCGGACTCCGCCGCGGCCATCCGCCGCAGCCTCGACACGCTGGTGAAGACCGCCCCGACCGCCGCCAAGTCGGCCCGCACGGCCTCCGACACGCTGAACAGCGTCTACAAGGCGCGCTGCGAGACCGCGCCGCTGCCCGACGCCGCCTGCCCGCAGCTGAAGGAGGCGAAGGACGCGGCCGCGGACGTGGCGAAGGTCGCCGACGACGTCAACACGCTGGTGGCCGGCCAGGACGGCGATCTGGACGCGCTGGACCGGCACCTGGCCACGCTCCAGAAGCAGGCGCAGACGCTCGCCGACCGCTCGCCGCACCTCTCCGAGGACCTCGCCACCACCGTCACCAAGATCAACGCACTCGACAAGGGAGCCGGACAGGTCGCCAAGGGGGCGAAGACCCTGCACACCGGAATCGGCACGGCCAAGACCGGCGCTGCCGACCTCGACACCGGCGTCGGTGCCCTCAAGACGGGGGCGATCGACCTCGAAGGAGGCATGTTCAAGCTCGTCGACGGCTCCGGGAAGCTCGCCGGCGGACTGCACGACGGCGCCGGAAAGATCCCCGACTACGACAAGAAGGACCGCGACCAACGCACCGAGGTGATGGCGGATCCGGTGCGGCTCGCTTCGAAGGACCTGCACAAGGCGCCCAATTACGGCACCGGATTCGCCCCGTATTTCATCCCGCTCTCCTTGTGGGTGGGCGCGATGGTGGCGTACATGGTGATCCAGCCCCTCAACCGGCGCGCACTCGCGACTGGCGCCTCCGCCTGGCGCATCGCGCTCGCGGGCTGGCTGCCGGTGGCCGCCCTGGGCGTGCTCCAGACGGCCACTCTGATGGCCGTACTGCACTGGGGGCTAGGCCTTCAGATGGCGCGAGCCGCCGGGACGGTGGGGTTCCTCTGCCTGGTGACGGCGTGCTTCGCGGCGATCGTGCAGTGGCTGAACGCGCGCTTCGGAGCGGCGGGCCGAATCCTCGTCCTCGCCTTCCTGATGCTGCAGCTGACGTCGGCAGGCGGCACGTACCCCGTGCAGACCAGTCCGGCCTTCTTCAACGTGATCCACCCCTTCATGCCGATGAGTTACGTCGTCGACGCCCTCAGGAGGCTCATCACGGGCGGCGGCCTCGTACCGGTCTGGCAGGCATGCGTGGTCCTCACGGCTTTCACCGCGGGCGCCCTCGCGCTCACCGCCGTGGCCGCACGCCGCAGGCAGGTGTGGACCCTGGACCGGCTGCACCCGGAGCTGAGCCTGTGACAATCAGGGCCATGGAAAGCAGCAAGGCCGTGGACAGCGGCAGCAGCCGGAGACAGCTGACCCGGCAGAAGCTCTACGAGGCGGCCGTGACGCTCATCGCGGAGCAGGGCTTCTCGGCCACCACCGTGGACGAGATCGCCGAGCGCGCCGGGGTCGCGAAGGGCACCGTCTACTACAACTTCGCGAGTAAATCCGTCCTCTTCGAAGAGCTGCTCCGGCACGGTGTGCGACTCCTCACCGCCTCCCTCCGGGAGGCGGCGGAGAAGACCGCTCAGGAGGGCGGCAGCAAGGTCGACGCCCTGGACGCGATGATCCGGGCAGGGCTGGTCTTCATCGACCGCTATCCGGCCTTCACACAGCTGTACGTGGCGGAGCTGTGGCGTACGAACCGGGCCTGGCAGTCCACCCTGATGGTGGTCAGGCAGGAGGCCGTCGCGGTGGTCGAGGGAGTTCTGCGCGACGGCGTCGCGAACGGCGAGCTGAGCGACGAGATCGACGTCCCGCTCACGGCGGCGGCCCTGGTGGGCATGGTCCTGGTAGCTGCCCTGGACTGGCAGGCCTTCCAGCCGGAGCGCTCCCTGGACGACGTCCACGCGGCGCTGTCGCGGCTGCTTCAGGGACGGGTGAGCGGCAACCGCTGAAGCACACGGGAGCACAGGGGCCGAAAAGCGAGCGCCGGCCCGAGATGGCCGCGTCCCCCGCGGGCCACGCCGGACCGGCGCCCTTCTTGCTCCCCCGTAGTCCCCCGTTGCATCCCCCGTTTCGGTCTCCCCCCGCGTCCCCCGTGCCTCACTCCCGCCCGACTTCTCGGCGGAAGGAGCGGCCAAGGGCGCTGCACCGTTCCGCCGCCCCGTGTCGGCAGTGCCGGAGCCGCGCCCCTTTCCGTGCCCCCACTCTCTCGTTCGCGCAGGTCGTGCCCCATCCGCGCGCGTACTCATCTCTCTGACTAGGTACGGATACCTAGTCCTGCGCATTCAGGCCCAGAACGCACCGTTGCCGACTGGTTACGAACGCGTCCGCGCTGCTACTCCCCCGCTGCTTCCCCTGGCGGGAATCCGGGGCCCGCGCGTGCGAGGCGGTGGCAAGCGGACGGTGGCGGCCGGGTTGTCAGTAGCGGCCGATACAGTCCCTGGCATGGCACGAATTGCGGTGATCGGCGCCGGGATGGGCGCGCTGGCGGCCGCCGCCCGGCTGGCCGTCGCGGGCCACCGGGTGGTGGTGTACGAGCGCGCGGCGACGTACGGCGGGTCGGTGGGCGTCGTCGAGCGTGACGGCTTCGTCTTCGACACGGGCCCGGGGCTGTTGCCGCTGCCCGCGGTCTACCGCGATCTGTTCGTCAAGACCGGCAAGGAGCCGCTGGAAAAGTGCGTCGACCTGGTCCAGGTGGACCCGGCCTCGCACCACGTCTTCGCGGACGGCACGGAGGTGGCCCTGCCCAACGCCTCGCGTGCGGGAGTCGTCTCGGCCCTGGACGCGGCCCTGGGAGCGGGCGAGGGAGAGCGGTGGGGCGAGTTCCTGGTGCGGGCGCGAGAGGCCTGGGACCGTACGCGCCGACCGCTGCTCGAAGAGCCCCTGTGGCCCAACTGGCAGGTTCTCGCCGATCGTGACCCCTATCCGCCGGTCAAGCAGCGCCGTCTGCTGCGCACCCGGGTGGCCACCACACTCGCGGAGGTCGGCGCCTGGGAGCTGCGCGACCCACGGCTCGCGGCCCTCCTGGAGAGCCAGGCCCTCGCGTACGGCCTCGACCCGCGCGTCACCCCGACCGCCGCGACCGTGCTGCCGTACATGGAGCACGCCTTCGGGACGTGGTATGTGCGCGGTGGGCTACGGGAGTTGGCACGGGCGGTGTACGAGCGGTGCCTGGCCCGCAGGGTTGACTTCCACTTCGATACGGCCGTCGAGCGGATCGTCGAGAAGGACGGTCGAGCGGCGGGGCTGGAACTGGCCGACGGCACCATCGAGGAGGCGGACTTCGTGGTCGCGGGCGTGGCGCCCGGAATGCTGGAGGGGCTGACCTCCGGGACCGCGCTGCACGGCGACACTGAAGTGCCGCCCCAGCGGGGACTGCCGAGCCGCCTGACGGTTCACCTGGCGCTGCGCGGCGGGCGGCCGGAGGGGGTGGCTCATCGGACGGTCGTACACGCGGCGGATCGCGAGGCGGAGTTGCACGCGTTGTTCGGCGACCGACCGGCACGTACGGCTTCTCCGGGCTCCGGGCTCCCGGCCGCGCCCACAGTGACCGTGATGCGCCCCGGCGATCCCGCGCTGGTGCCGGACGACGACCACGAGGCGGTCACGCTGAGCGTCACGGTGCCGTCAGGCGTGGCGCCGGCCGAGGACGATGTGGAGCGGGTACTCACCGCCGCCGGGCGCGCGATACCCGGCCTGCGCGAGCGCCTCCTCTGGCACGAGGTCCGTACGCCGCTGGACATCGCGGAGGCGACGGGTGCGGACGGCGGCGCGGTTCCGCCCCCGGCGCTGGCCGCCGCGGGCGGACGTCTGCTGCACCCGTCCAACAGCACCCGCCTGCCGGCCCTGTTCACGGTCGGCGGCTGGGCACACCCCGGCGGCGGACTGGCGCACGCGGGCATGTCCGGTGCGCTGGTCGCGGGACTGATCGTGGAGGGACCGGACTTCCAGGGCTCGCAGTAAGGCGGTTGTCAGAACCGGTACTGCTCGTCGTACCCGTTTCCGTTTCCGTTGCCCTCGTACGGATATTGCTGCTGCTCCGGCGGGAGTTCGCCGCCGTACGGATCGTCGGTGGAGCGCTGCTGCGGGACCCAGACGCCGCCCGGCGGGGTCTCGCCGCCGCCGTAGCTCCCGCCCGCGTACTGGTCCTGGGCGTAGCCCTGCTGCCCGTACTGCTGCTGCGAGGCGTCGTAGGAGGAGTCGTACGAGGCGCCCCCGTACGTCTGCGTGCCGAGGTACGGGTCGGAGTAGGCGGCGTACTGCTGCTGGCCGTTGTCGTAGCCGTACTGCTGCTGGTCGTAGCCGGAGTATCCGTCGTACCCGTAGTTCTGGCCGGCGTCCGGGGACTGGGCGGACGCGGCGTAGGACGGGTCGGTGGCCGCGGCGTAGGCGGTGTCGCTGTAGACGCCGTAGTTGCCCGTGTCGTCCGGCAGGGGCTGCGGCTCGTAGACGGCGGTGGACTCGGCCGCCGTCTCGGCGTGCTCCCCGAAGCTCGCCGGCCGCTGTCCGAAGACGGAGTCCTCGCGGCCGTAGAGGTCGTCGCCCTGGCCGAAGTTGTCCCGCGGACGCATTCCGTTGTCCGCCGCCTGGAGGTCGGAGACCTCGAGGGTCGGATCCCGGTCCGGCTCGCCGCGGCGCCGCTTGCTGGCGCTCGGGCGGCCTGCGACGGCCCAGCCGGCCGCGAAGCCGCGGCGGAACGACAGCGTGACGTATGTCTGCCCGACCGCGAAGGCGGCGGCGCCCAGGCCGATGACCGGCACGGACGGGATGAGCACGCCGAGCACCACGCCGAGGAAGCCCGCGAAGGCCAGCAGCCTCCAGCGCAGCCGCGCCTTGTACTGCAGCAGGACCTCGCCGAGCAGCCACAGCGCGACGATGCCGAACGCGATGTAGAGGACCGTCCAGCCCATGTACGCCCCTCTCCCAATGACCGTTACGCAGTGTGTCGTACGAGGATGCGTCCGGTCTAGGCCTGCTGTGGGTGGTGCAGCCCCAGATTTTCGTAGATTTCCAAAGACGCGGTGGAGTTGTTCAACGTGATGAAGTGCAGTCCGGGGACTCCCTCGGCCAGCAGCGTCGCGCAGAACTCCGTAGCGAACTCGATTCCAATGGAGCGTACAGCCGCCGGATCGTCCTTGGCTGTGAGGATCCGCTCTTTGAGGGCGTCCGGGAACGAGGCATTGCTGAGCTTCGGGAGCCGCTCCAGCATCTTCACGCTGGTCACGGGCATGACCTCGGGGATGACCGGGGTCTCGCAGCCGGCCGCGTCGACTCGGTCACGTAGCCGCAGGTACGACTCGGGATGGAAGAACATCTGCGTGATCGCGTAGTCGGCACCGGCCCGGCATTTGCCGACAAAATGCGCGACGTCCATGTCCCAGTCGGCAGAGCGCGGATGCATCTCGGGGAAGGCCGCGACGCCCACGCAGAAGTCGCCCGACTCCTTGATGAGTCGGACGAGTTCGGCTGCGTAGGTCAGGCCCTGAGGATGCGGGATCCAGTCGCCCATGGGGTCGCCCGGCGGGTCGCCGCGCACGGCGAGGATGTTCCGGATCCCGGCGTCCGCGTACTGGCCGATGATGTTGCGCAGTTCGGCGATGGAGTGGTTCACGGCGGTGAGGTGGGCGACCGGGGTGAGCGTCGTGTCCGCGACGATCTGCTCGGTCTCCTTCACCGTGCCGGCGCGGGTCGAGCCGCCCGCTCCGTACGTCACCGACACGAAGTCGGGAGCGACGGCCTCGACACGGCGGAGCGCGTTCCACAGGTTCCGCTCGCCCTTCGGGCTCTTCGGCGCCGCGAACTCGAACGAGTACGTCGTCTTGCCTGTGGCGAGCATGTCACGCACAGTGCGTGCGCGGTCAGTCCTGGTGGACGCAGATCCTAGGGCCATACCCGCAGGTTAGTCAGGGGCTGGCGGTCCCCCAACCGGACGATGGAAATTGCCCGGTTTGTCGGCCACTTGTCCACCCTTCGGACAACTAACCGTGACGCAATCGTTTCGCGAACTCCCGGGCCGCCGCGCCCGGATCATCGGCCTCCGTGATCGCCCGTACGACGACGACGCGACGGGCACCCGCTTCGAGGACCTCGTCGAGGTTGCCGAGGTCGATGCCGCCGATGGCGAACCAGGGACGGTCGGTGCCGAGCGCGGCCGTGTACCGAACGAGGTCCAGGCCCGGCGCATGGCGGCCCGGCTTGGTGGGCGTCGGCCAGCAGGGGCCCGTACAGAAGTAGTCCACTCCGTCCTCGACGGCGGCGGATGCGGCCTCCGCATCGGCGTGTGTGGAGCGGCCGATCAGGATCTTGTCGCCGAGGATCGCGCGGGCGGCGGGGACGGGCAGGTCGCCCTGGCCCAGGTGCAGCACGTCGGCGTCCGCCGCATGGGCGACGTCCGCGCGGTCGTTCACCGCGAGCAGCTTGCCGTGCCGCGCGCAGGCCTCGGCGAACACCTGGAGGTGCTCCAGTTCCTCGGCGGCCTCCATGCCCTTGTCGCGCAGCTGCACGATGTCGACACCGCCGGCGAGGACCGCGTCCAGGAACCCGGCGAGGTCGCCCTGGCGCTTTCGGGCGTCCGTGCAGAGGTAGACCCGGGCGTCGGCGAGCTGTGCGCGTGCGATGGTTTCGGGCATGCGTAAATCCCCCGTTGTCGGTGGCGTACGGACCCTGCCGTGCGGGGCACGGCCCGTACGCCGACGGTGTGTTCAGGTCAGACGGCGAGCGCCTGGGCTCGGCGCTTCACCTCCGTACCTCGGTTCTCACTGAGGGCCTGCGCGGGGGTGCCGGGCAGGCTCGGGTCGGGGGTGAAGAGCCACTCCAGCATCTCTTCGTCCGTGAAGCCGTCGTCCCTCAGGAGCGTCAGGGTTCCGGACAGGCCCTTGACGACCTTGTCCCCGTCGATGAAGGCGGCGGGGACGTGCAGCGCTCGGTTCTCACCACGGCGTACGGCGATGAGCTGGCCCTCCTTGACCAGCTGCCGCACACGGGTCACCTCGACGCCGAGCTGTTCGGCGATGTCGGGGAGGGTGAGCCAGGCGGGGACGAGAGCATCGATTTTTGCGTCAATCTCGGTCACGGGATTAAGCGTGCCATCCCGGACTGACAGTCGGAAGTCGTGGCCGCCCCGCCTGGGCCGTTCGCCGGACCCCGGCGGCCCGTCCTGTCGCCCTACGCGGTCGCCGATTTCGCCGATTTCAAGGGCCGGGAGGGGTCCGACAACAGTTCCGGATTCATCGGGACACCGGCTTCGATCAGCTTGCGGCCCTGCGCCAGGTCCCGGGGCCGTCCCACCGCGAGCACGGCGACCAGCCGGTTCTCCCGGAGCCAGCACACCGACCAGGCCGGGCCCGTCGGGTCGCCGCGCCATATCGTGGCGTCCGCGCGCGCGTGGTGCCCCGCGTACTGGACGAAGCGGCCGAACTGCTCGGACCAGAAGTACGGCACGGGGTCGTAGGCGGCGGGCGTCTCGCCGATGATGTTCGCCGCGACCGTACGGGGGCCCTGGAGGGCGTTGTCCCAGTGGTGGACCAGAAGACGCTCGCCGTACCTGCGCGAAGGGAAGGAGGCGCAGTCCCCGACCGCGTACACGTCCGGGACGGATGTGCGCAGGTGGTCGTCCGCGACCACCTCGCGATGGGCGCCCAGCTCGATCCCGGAACCGGTCAGCCAGGCGGTGGCGGGCCGCGCCCCGATGCCCACGACGACGGCCCCCGCGGGCAGCCGCGAGCCGTCGTCCAGCACGACCGCCCCGGGTTCGACGTGCTCCACGCGCGCGTGGGTGCGCAGCGATGCGCCGCTGTCCGCGTACCAGGCGGTCATGGGAGCGGCCACCTCGGCGGGCAGTGCGCCGGCGAGCGGCCGGTCGGCGGCCTCGACGACGGTCACCGCGCACCCGGCCTCGCGCGCCGCCGTGGCGAACTCGGCGCCGATCCAGCCCGCGCCGACGACCACGATGTCGTGCTGCCGGGCGAGCACGGGCCGCAACCGCTCGGCGTCGTCCAGGGTGCGCAGCAGATGCACCCCCGGTACGCCCTCCGCGCCCGGCAACCGCATGGGCTCCGCACCCGTGGCGACGACCAGGACGTCGTACGGAACGGACCCCATGGCCGTGTCGAGTTCATGATCAATAGGACGTACGCCGGTCACCTCGAGCCCCAGGCGCAGCTCGATGCCCAGGGCCTCGAAGTCGACGTCGAAGGCGGAGCCCTCGGCCGTGCCGAGCAGGACTGCTTTGGAGAGCGGCGGGCGGTCGTACGGCTGGTGCGGCTCCGCGCCGATCAGCGTCACGGTGCCGGTGAAACCCTGTTCCCGCAGGGCGACCGCGGTCTGCACGCCGGCCATGCCCGCGCCGACGATCACGACACGTCGTCGCGCTGCCCGGCTCCGTTCCCGCGTCTGCTCGTTCACGCGATCACCATAGTCAACTGACGTTGTGTCAGTCAGCGGGAGAGATCAGTGACGTCCTGCACAGCCGTCATGACGTCTTGCACGGCCGTCAGCGGTCGTCAGCGGTCGTCGGCGAGCTGTTCCACCACGCTCGTCCCGCTGCCCGTCTGCGACTCCCACTCCCAGGTCTCCTCCAGGCGTACGCGCCCGTCGGCAAGCTCGACCACTCGGGACAGACAGTGTCCCGAGGAGGTGCTGCCGTCCCGCTTCAGCTGCACGTACCGGAAGTCGAGGCGGTCACCCTCACGTGTACCCACCAGGTGGCCGCGTACGACGTCGCCGCCCGCGTACTCGGCCCAGATCTCGCCGTCCTTCTCGTGGTACGAGAAGCGGGTGCGCGTACCGACCTGACCTGGGGCTTGGTCCGCGACGGGGGCGAGGACGAGACCGTCGAGCGAACCGGCCATGCCGTGCGGCTCCCTTACTGAGGTGTGACACGAAGAGTTAGGGTGGCCAACCTAGAGCACTCGCGGGAGTCCGGACGCACCGGACTGAGAGGGAGGCTGGGACGGCCTCCGACCGTACGAACCTGATCCGGGTCATGCCGGCGAAGGGAGGGGCTGGACGCCCATGTCGCGCACATCGCTCGCATCGCACGCGTCGTCAAGCACATCCGACACATCCGACGTCCTGATCGTCGGGGGCGGGATCATCGGCCTGGTGACCGCCTGGCGTGCCGCGCAGCGCGGCTTCGCCACCGCACTCGTGGACCCCGACCCCGGCGGCGGAGCGGCCCAGGTGGCCGCCGGAATGCTGGCCGCCGTCACCGAGCTCCACTACGGCGAGCAGACCCTGCTCGGCCTCAATCTGGCGTCCGCCCGGCGCTACCCGGAGTTCGCCGCCGAGCTCACCGAGGCGACGGGCCTGGACCTCGGCTACCGCGAGTGCGGCGCGCTGGCCGTCGCGCTGGACGCCGACGACCGCGCCCATCTGCGCGAACTGCACGCCCTGCAAACCCAGTCGGGCCTGGAGTCGGAGTGGCTGAGCGGGCGCGAGTGTCGGCGCCTGGAGCCGATGCTCGCGCCGGGCGTGCGCGGAGGGCTCAGGGTCGACGGCGACCACCAGATCGATCCACGGCGGCTCGCCAAGGCGCTGGTCGCGGCGTGCGAGCGGGCCGGAGTGGTCTTCCACCGGGTCTGGGCGGAGCGGCTCAGCGTCGTACGGGACCGGGCCGCCGGAGTCGTCACCACCGACGGCACCGAGCTGGCCGCGGGCCAGGTCGTCCTCGCCGGGGGCAGCCTCAGCGGGCGGCTCGCGGGCGTTCCCGACGCCGTACTGCCTCCCGTACGGCCGGTGAAGGGCCAGGTGCTGCGGCTGACCGTGCCGAAGCGGTACGCGCCGTTCCTGAGCCGCACCGTGCGGGCCGTCGTCCGGGGCAGCCATGTGTACCTGGTGCCGCGCGAGAACGGTGAGCTGGTCGTCGGCGCGACGAGTGAGGAGCTGGGCTGGGACACGACGGTGACTGCGGGCGGGGTGTACGAACTGCTGCGCGACGCCCACGAGCTGGTCCCCGGCATCACCGAACTCCCGCTCACCGAGACCCGCGCGGGACTGCGCCCCGGCTCCCCGGACAACGCGCCCCTGCTCGGCCCCACAGAACTGGACGGCCTGCTCCTGGCCACCGGTCACTACCGCAACGGCGTCCTGCTCACCCCCGTCACGGGCGACGCCATGGCGCACCTGCTGACCACCGGTGAACTCCCGGAGGAGGCCCGCCCGTTCACACCCAGGCGCTTCAGTACGGCCCGCACGGAGCAGCCCGTATGAACGTCTTCGTCATGAACGTCTTCGTCAACGGTGAGCGACAGGAGATCGCCGCCGGCACCGCCCTCGACACGCTGGTCGCCACCCTCACCGCGGCGCCCTCCGGGGTCGCCGCCGCGCTCAACGAAACCGTCGTCCCGCGCGCGCAGTGGCCGAGCACACGCCTCTCCGAGGGAGACCGCATCGAGGTCCTCACCGCCGTCCAAGGAGGCTGACCCATGGCCGACGACCCGTTTCTCATCGGCGGTACGTCCTTCGCGTCCCGCCTCATCATGGGCACCGGCGGGGCGCCCAGCCTCGATGTGCTGGAGCGCTCGCTCGTCGCGTCCGGCACGGAGCTGACGACGGTCGCCATGCGTCGCGTAAACGCTTCCGTGCATGGTTCGGTGCTGTCCGTGCTCGATCGGCTCGGTATTCGTGTGCTGCCGAACACGGCGGGCTGCTACACCGCCGGGGAGGCTGTGCTGACGGCTCGGCTCGCTCGCGAAGCGCTCGGCACCTCGCTGGTGAAGCTGGAGGTCATCGCTGACGAGCGCACGTTGCTGCCGGATCCGATCGAGTTGCTCGACGCGGCCGAGACTCTCGTCGATGACGGGTTCACGGTGTTGCCCTATACGAACGACGATCCCGTTCTCGCTCGGAAGCTGGAGGATGTGGGGTGCGCGGCGATCATGCCGCTCGGCTCCCCGATCGGGTCCGGACTGGGGATTCGGAATCCGCACAACTTCCAGTTGATCGTGGAGCACGCGCGCGTGCCGGTCATTTTGGACGCGGGGGCCGGTACGGCGTCCGATGCAGCCCTTGCCATGGAGTTGGGGTGTGCCGGTGTGATGCTTGCGTCTGCCGTCACTCGGGCTCAGGAGCCGGTCTTGATGGCCGAGGCCATGAAGCATGCGGTGGAGGCGGGGCGGTTGGCTCGGCTTGCGGGGCGGATCCCTCGGCGGCACTTCGCTGAGGCGTCGTCTCCTGTGGAGGGGATGGCTCGGCTGGATCCGGAGCGGCCTGCTTTCTGAACGAGTGGGGGTTTCTTTCCCCAAGCCCGCCCCTTCCCGAAACTGGGGGCTGCGCCCCCAGACCCCCGGGTTGCAACTCGGCTGCGGGCCCGCCGTGGCTTGTCGAGCCACGCGCGGAGCCGCAAATGTCACAGCCTCGCTCCCTTACGGGGCTCAGCCCCGTGCGGAGACGCGACGCGATCCAGCCACCGGCCCCAGAGGCAGTGCTCCCCTCGCGATCACCGGCCTCTGAGACAATGGCCCCCTCTCGGTGTAGATCCCGGTCTGACCTGCGATCTCGTCACAGCTCGGCTGCAGTCCGGCTCCGAATCTCCACCGATCACGCGGCGTTGACAGCCTCGGCTCGTAGACTCACCTGCGTGGATACGACCCTTCAGGACCCGTTGGTCGGTCAGGTGCTCGACGGCCGCTACCGCATCGACGCACGTATCGCGGTCGGCGGGATGGCCACGGTCTACAGGGCCGTGGACACCCGCCTGGACCGCGTGCTCGCGCTCAAGGTGATGCATCCGACGCTGGCCGCGGACGCCACGTTCGTCGAGCGGTTCATCCGCGAGGCCAAGTCGGTGGCCCGCCTTGCGCACCCCAATGTGGTGCAGGTTTTCGACCAGGGGACCGACGGGCCGTACGTCTATCTCGCCATGGAGTACGTCGCCGGGTGCACCCTGAGGGACGTACTGCGCGAGCGCGGGGCCCTGCAGCCGCGGGCGGCGCTCGACATCCTGGAGCCGGTGCTCGCCGCGCTCGGCGGCGCGCACCGCGCCGGGTTCGTGCACCGCGACATGAAGCCGGAGAACGTCCTGATAGGGGACGACGGCCGGGTCAAGGTGGCCGATTTCGGCCTCGTACGGGCTGTTGACACGGTCACGAACACGACAGGGTCCGTGCTCGGCACGGTGTCGTACCTGGCCCCGGAGCAGATAGAACACGGCACGGCCGATCCACGGGTCGACGTGTACGCCTGCGGAATCGTCCTCTACGAGATGCTGACCGGCGACCGGCCGCACCTCGCGGACTCGCCCGCGGCGGTGCTCTACAAACACCTCCACGAGGACGTCCCGCCGCCGTCGGCGGAAGTGCCGGGCCTGGCCTACGAACTCGACGAACTGGTCGCGGCGGCGACCGCGCGCACCGCGGATGTACGTCCGCACGACGCGGTGGCCCTGCTCGCGCAGGTCCGGGACGCACGCAGCGGGCTGACCGCCGAGCAGCTGGACGCGGTGCCGCCGCAGGCGCTCACCGAGGGCCACGACATCGGCGCGGACCGTACGAGCGTGATCCCGCGCTCGCTGTCCATGCCGCGGCCGCTCCCCGTGAACGAGGACGGCGGCGATCGCGGGTTCCAGCACACGAGCATCCTGGCGACCCCGCCTCCGAACGCACCATCGCGCCGCCGCACCCGCACCCCACTCCCCCGGCGCGGCGTACTCGCGATCGTCGCCGCCGTGCTGCTGGCCCTCGGCCTCGGCGCGGGCGTCTGGTACATCAACTCCGGCCAGTTCACCAAGGTCCCACCGCTGCTCGCGATGACCGAGGCGAAAGCCACGGATCGGCTCGAGAGCGCCGGGCTCGATGTGGGGAAGGTCGAGCGCGAGTACAGCGACACCGTCGAGCGCGGCACGGTCATCAGCAGCGATCCCGAGGCGGGCGCCCGGATCCGTGACAACGACCCGGTGTCGCTGACGATCTCCAGGGGTCCGGAGACCGTACGTGTGCCGAATGTGGAGGGCTTCAAGCTGGGCAAGGCCAAGGCGCGGCTGGAGGACGAGGGCCTGAAGGCGGGCATGATCACCAGGGACTTCAGCGAGGAGGTCCCCTTCGGCTTCGTGATCCGTACGGAGCCGGGTGCGGGCACCACACGCCGCGCGGACTCCGCGATCGCGCTCACCGTCAGCAAGGGCAGCCCGGTGGATGTGCCGGAGGTCGTGGGCGACGAGCTCGCCGACGCGCAGCAGGAGCTCCAGGACGCGGGTCTGAAGGTCGAGATCGCACCCCAGCAGATCAACTCCGAGTTCGACGCCGGCCAGGTCGCCGAGCAGTCGCCGTCCCCCGACCGGCAGCTGAGCGAGGGCGACACCGTCACCCTGACGATCTCCAAGGGCCCGCCGCAGATCGAGGTCCCGGACGTGGTGGGCGACAAGGTCGACGACGCCAAGGGGGAGCTGGAGGCCGCCGGCTTCAAGGTCGAGGAGGACCGCGGCTTCCTCGGGCTCTTCGGGGACACGGTCAAGGGCCAGTCGGTGGCCGGTGGAGACACGGCGCCGAAGGGCTCGACGATCACCATCGAGATCGAGTGACGGCAGGTCGGCAGGGCTGATCGGCATGCGCCGACGGGGCGCGCGGGCCCCCATGGCACCCTGAGTGGGTGAGCACTCCGCAGTCCCGCAACCCCGTCGGCAGCCATGTTCCCGTGTCCGGCGGCCTTGCCTCCGTAGGCCTGTCGTACGCACGTGATCTGGGCGCCGAGACCGTCCAGGTCTTCGTCGCCAACCCGCGCGGCTGGGCGACACCACCGGGGAATCCGCGGCAGGACGAGGAGTTCCGCGCGGCCTGCGCCGCGGGGTCGATCCCCGCTTACGTCCACGCGCCCTATCTGATCAACCTCGGCTCGCACACCGAGGTGACCTTGGAGCGGTCCGTGGAGTCGCTGCGGCACTCACTGCGGCGGGGGCGCGCGATCGGGGCGCGGGGAGTCGTCGTACACACCGGTTCGGCGACCGGCGGTCGGACACGTGCGGTCGCGCTGAAGCAGGTACGCGATCATCTGCTGCCGCTGCTCGACGAGTTGACCCACGACGACGACCCGGACCTGCTGATCGAGTCGACCGCGGGCCAGGGCGCATCCCTGTGCTCCAGGACCTGGGACTTCGGGCCGTACTTCGAGGCACTCGACGCCCACCCGAAGCTCGGCGTCTGCCTCGACACCTGCCACATCTTCGCGGCGGGCCACGACCTCACCGGCCCCACCGGAACGCACCAGACCCTCGACCTGCTGGTGGACACGATCGGCGAGGGCCGCCTGAAACTGATCCACGCCAACGACTCCCAGGACATCGCAGGCGCCCACAAGGACCGCCACGCCAACATCGGCGCCGGCCACATAGGCGAGGACCCCTTCCGCGCCCTGATGACCCACCCCGCCACCGCTGACGTACCCCTGATCATCGAGACGCCCGGCGGCAAGGAGGGCCACGCGGCAGACGTGGAGCGACTGAAGAAACTCCGGGACGGCTGAGTCTCAGAGCTCGGGGTCTCAGAGCTCGAAGACTCAGATTTCGGAGACTCAGAGCTCGGGGCCGTCCCCCGGCTCCTCCTGGTACGAGTAGCGCTGTTCACGCCAGGGGTCGCCGACGTTGTGGTAGCCGCGTTCCTCCCAGAAGCCGCGGCGGTCGGCGGTCATGTACTCGATGCCGCGGACCCACTTGGGGCCCTTCCAGGCGTACAGGTGGGGCACCACCAGGCGCAGGGGGAAGCCGTGTTCCGCGGTGAGGAGTTCGCCGTCCTTGTGAGTGGCGAAGATCGTGCGCTCGGAGGCGAAGTCGGTGAGGCGGAGATTCGAGCTGAAGCCGTACTCCGCCCAGACCATCACATGCGTGACGCTGGGCGCGGGCGGGGCGATCTCCAGGAGCGTACGAGCCGGGACGCCGCCCCATTCGGCGCCGAGCATGCTGAACTTCGTCACGCAGTGCAGATCGGCCACGACCGTGGTATATGGCAGAGCCGAGAACTCCTCGTGGTTCCAGCAGTGCTTCTCGCCGTCGGCAGTGGCTCCGAAAACCCTGAACTCCCAGCGCTCAGGCCGGAACTTGGGGACGGGCCCGTAATGCGTGACCGGCCAGCCGCGCTGCAGTCGCTGCCCCGGCGGAAGCTCCGACTGCGCTGCTTCTCCAGATTCACGCTCCACCGGCTGACCCATGTCTCCATCCTGACAGACCAAAGACGGTGCAGATGACCAGGCCTGTCCCGATTCGGGCATCTGCTACTAAGCCTGCACTTACTGGACGGCCCCAGATGCCGGTGGAATCATGCGGCGCATCCTGCCTGTCCCCCCGCGCGGAAGGAGCCTCTGCAATGCAGGGCGACCCCGAGGTCATCGAATTCCTCAACGAGCAGTTGACCGCCGAGCTGACCGCGATCAACCAGTACTTCCTGCACGCGAAGATGCAGGAGAACTTCGGCTGGACAAAGCTCGCGAAGTACACCCGGGCCGAGTCGTTCGACGAGATGAAGCACGCAGAGGTGCTCACCGACCGGATCCTCTTCCTGGAGGGCCTGCCGAACTACCAGCGGCTGTTCCATGTCCGGGTCGGGCAGACGGTCACCGAGATGTTCAAGGCGGACCGGCAGGTCGAGGTCGAGGCGATCGACCGCCTCAGGCGCGGCATCGAGGTGATGCGGAACAAGGGCGACATCACGTCGGCGAACATCTTCGAGTCGATCCTCGCGGACGAGGAGCACCACATCGACTACCTGGACACCCAGCTGGAACTGGTGGAGAAACTCGGCGAGGCGCTCTACATCGCCCAGCTCATCGAGCAGCCGGACAGCTGAGCGGCTTCACACCTACGCAGCTTCACACCTAAGCGGCTTCGTCCAGCTCTGCCAGCTCGGCGAGCACGGACGGCGCCTGGTCGGCCACCTCAGTACGGCACGCACCTCGGCCCAACAGTGCCTGAATCCGTCGTACACACGAACCGCAGTCGGTGCCCGCCTTGCAGGCCGAGGCGATCTGGCGTGGCGTGCACGCACCCGCTTCCGCGTGCTTCCTCACCTGCGCCTCGGTGACCCCGAAGCAGTTACAGACGTACACGCGGTTCACCACCCGACGGGACAGAAGCGGGATAGACAGGTCGCCATCCCGATTGATCGGTGAGGCAAACCTAACCTTACCCGTCCGGCGCGCGTCGTAAAAGTGCGGTGGGGCGCGGATCGTATGTGATCCGCGCCCCACCGCATGTCTGTGCACCAACCGAACCGCTACTGGTCGCGGTACATCTCCGCCACCAGGAACGCCAGATCCAGGGACTGGCTACGGTTCAGGCGCGGGTCGCAGGCCGTCTCGTAACGCTGGTGCAGATCGTCGACGAAGATCTCGTCGCCACCGCCCACGCACTCGGTGACATCGTCACCGGTGAGCTCCACGTGGATGCCGCCCGGGTGCGTGCCCAGCTCCTTGTGGACCTCGAAGAAGCCCTTGACCTCGTCCAGCACGTCGTCGAAGCGTCGGGTCTTGTGACCGGAGGCCGCCTCGTAGGTGTTGCCGTGCATCGGGTCGGTGATCCAGGCGACGGTCGCGCCGGAGGCGGTGACCTTCTCGACCAGCTCGGGCAGCTTGTCGCGGACCTTGTCGGCGCCCATGCGGACGATGAAGGTCAGCCGGCCCGGCTCACGCTCGGGGTCGAGACGCTCGATGTACTGCAGCGCGTCCTCGGCCGTCGTCGTCGGGCCCAGCTTGATCCCGAGCGGGTTGCGGATCTTCGAGGCGAACTCGATGTGCGCGCCGTCCAGCTGACGGGTGCGCTCACCGATCCACACCATGTGCCCGGAGACGTCGTACAGATGCCCCGTACGTGAATCGACCCTGGTCAGCGCCGATTCGTAGTCGAGCAGCAGTGCCTCGTGCGAGGAGTAGAACTCGACGGTCTTGAACTCCTCCGGGTCGGTCCCGCAGGCGTGCATGAAGTTCAGCGCCTGGTCGATCTCGCGCGCCAGCTGCTCATAGCGCTGCCCGGACGGGGACGACTTCACGAAGTCCTGGTTCCAGGCGTGCACCTGGCGCAGGTCGGCGTAGCCGCCGGTGGTGAAGGCGCGGACCAGGTTCAGTGTGGAGGCGGAGGCGTGGTACATCCGCTTCAGGCGCTCGGGGTCCGGGATGCGGGCGGCCTCGGTGAACTCGAAGCCGTTGACCGAGTCGCCGCGGTAGGTCGGCAGGGTCACGCCGTCGCGGGTCTCGGTCGGCTTGGAGCGCGGCTTGGAGTACTGGCCGGCGATGCGGCCCACCTTCACGACCGGCACAGAGGCCGCGTACGTGAGGACGGCGCCCATCTGAAGCAACGTCTTCAACTTGTTGCGGATGTGGTCGGCCGACACCGCGTCGAAGGCCTCGGCGCAGTCGCCGCCCTGAAGCAGGAAGGCCTCGCCCCTGGCAACAGCTCCCATCCGGGCGCGCAGCTGGTCGCACTCGCCCGCGAAGACGAGGGGCGGATAGCTCGCCAGCTCGGCGATCACTTCGCGCAGGGCCTCGGCATCGGGGTAGTCGGGCTGCTGCGCCGCGGGCAGGTCTCGCCAGGTCGCCTTGGTGGCGACGGCTTGGGTATCAGCGTTCACGGTCACCTCGTCAACATTACGGGGTCGTGTCGAGCGATTTTCGTCCGGTTCGACTGGTGAGACAAAAGCGACGACGGAACGGCGTGCGCCCCGCGACCGGGCCCCGGCATGGGATCCGTATGGGATAAGGTGCCGCACATGTTCGCGCACTCGACCAAGACCCAGAACCAGAACTGGTGGTGGACCGCTCACCCGGCGGCCCACTGACTGCGCGTACGCAAGACTTCGCGAAGGCCGCCCGAGGGGCGGCCTTCAGTGTTTCCACGACCAGGGCCGTTCCTCCCGATCACGACATCGGTCACCGGCATCGATCGCCGGCGATCACGAGGGAAGAGGAACCCATGCACCTGGCCCGGCTCCTGCACGACGACCGCCCTTTCGCACTGCTGCGGCGCCGTACCCCCGGAATCGACCACGACACCGTAGAAGTCCTGCTCGGCCCGGTCGCCACGTACGACCGGCTCGCCGACATCCCCGACGTGGGCCTGGCCCTCATCCCCTTCCGCCAGATCCGCGAGCGCGGGTTCGACGTCCGCGACGACGGTACGCCGCTCGCGGTGCTGACCCCCGAGGAGGCGTACGAACTCCCCCTGGACCAGGCCCTGTCGCAGCTGCCCGCACACGAGGTGAAGGTGACGGGCGGTGGCTTCGACGTCGGCGACGAGGAGTACGCGGAGATCGTCGGGCGCGTGCTGCGGGAGGAGATCGGGCGGGGCGAGGGCGCGAACTTCGTCATCCGGCGTACGTACGAGGGGCAGATCCCCGGCTTCGGCAGGGCCGACGCGCTCGCGCTGTTCCGGCGGCTGCTGGAGGGTGAGCGGGGTGCGTACTGGACGTTCGTCGTGCACACCGGGGAGCGGACGCTTGTCGGGGCGAGTCCCGAGGTGCACGTCCGCATGTCAGGTGGAAGGGGCGAGCGCGAAGCGCTCTCGGTTGAGGGCGGTGGTGGGAGACGGGCGGGCGGGACCGTCGTGATGAACCCGATCAGCGGGACGTATCGCTATCCGGCCGAAGGGCCGACCCCCGAGGATCTCCTGGACTTCCTCGCCGACGGCAAGGAGATCGAGGAACTGTCGATGGTCGTCGACGAGGAGCTCAAGATGATGTGCACGGTCGGCGACATGGGCGGGGTCGTCATCGGGCCGCGGCTGAAGGAGATGGCCCATCTCGCTCACACGGAGTACGAGTTGCGGGGCCGGTCGTCGCTCGATGTGCGCGACGTCCTGCGCGAGACCATGTTCGCGGCGACCGTCACCGGGTCGCCGGTGCAGAACGCCTGCCGGGTGATCGAGCGGCACGAGGTGGGTGGCCGCGGGTACTACGCCGGGGCGTTGGCGCTCGTCGGCCGTGATTCCGGCGGCGCCCAGATCCTCGACTCCCCCATCCTGATCCGAACCGCGGACATCGACGCGGGGGGACAGCTGCGGGTGCCGGTCGGGGCCACGCTCGTACGCGGCTCCGATCCGGCGAGCGAGGTAGCCGAGACGCATGCGAAGGCGGCGGGGGTGCTGGCCGCGCTGGGGGTACGTCCCGGAAGGCGGCCGGAGGAGCGGGTACGGCCGGGGCTGGCCGAGGACCCGCGGGTGCGGGCCGCGCTCGACGGGCGGCGGTCCTCACTGGCGCCGTTCTGGCTGCGGATGCAGGAGCGTTCGGCTGACTTGGAGGGCCATGCGCTGGTCGTCGACGGGGAGGACACCTTCACGGCGATGCTCGCGCATCTGCTGCGTTCGTCGGGGCTCGAGGTGTCCGTGCGGCGGTACGACGAGCCGGGCCTGCGGGAGGCGGTTCTGGCGCACGAGGGGCCGCTGGTCCTGGGCCCCGGACCGGGCGACCCCTCGGACACCGCCGACCCCAAGATGGCGTTCCTGCGCGGGCTCACCGCCGAGGTGATCGCCGGTCACCGGCACGGTGTGCTCGGTGTCTGTCTCGGGCATGAGCTGATCGCGGCGGAGCTGGGTCTGGAGATCGTACGGAAGGAAGTCCCGTACCAGGGGGCGCAGACGGAGATCGACCTCTTCGGGCGGACGGAGACCGTCGGCTTCTACAACAGCTTCGTGGCGCACTGCGACGACGAGCGTGCGGCGGAGCTGGCCGCGCACGGTGTCGAGGTGAGCCGGAGCGACACCGGGGAGGTGCACGGGCTGCGCGCGAGAGGGTTCGCCGGGGTGCAGTTCCACCCGGAGTCGGTGCTGTCGCTCAACGGCACCGCTGTCGTACGGGAGTTGATCAGTCAGCTGCGGGGCACCGGCACGGTCTCCGAGCGGCGCCCCGCTGTTTAGGTCGCTTACGTGCGGTTACGCGGCCTCAGCCGAAGAACACGCCGACCTCCTTGTACAGCTTCGGGTCCACCGTCTTCAGCTGGGCCGTGGCCTGAGCGATCGGGACGCGAACGATGTCGGTGCCGCGCAGGGCGACCATCTTGCCGAAGTCGCCCTCGCGGACCGCGTCGATGGCGTGCAGGCCGAAGCGGGTGGCGAGCCAGCGGTCGAAGGCGCTGGGGGTGCCGCCGCGCTGGACATGGCCGAGGACCGTCGTACGGGCCTCCTTGCCGGTGCGCCTCTCGATCTCCTTGGAGAGCCATTCGCCGACGCCGGAGAGCCGGACATGCCCGAACTCGTCCAGCGAACCGTCCTTGAGCACCATGTCGCCGTCCTTGGGCTTCGCACCCTCGGAGACGACGACGATCGGGGCGTACGAGGCCTTGAAGCGGGAGGTGACCCAGGCGCAGACCTGGTCGACGTCGAAGGGCTGCTCGGGGATGAGGATGACGTTGGCTCCGCCGGCCAGTCCGGAATGGATGGCGATCCAGCCCGCATGCCGGCCCATGACCTCGACGACGAGGACACGCATATGCGACTCGGCTGTGGTGTGGAGGCGGTCGATGGCCTCCGTGGCGATATTGACGGCCGTGTCGAAGCCGAAGGTGTAGTCGGTGGCCGAGAGGTCGTTGTCGATGGTCTTGGGTACGCCGACGCAGGGGATGCCGTAGTCGTCGGAGAGGGTCGCGGCGACGCCGAGGGTGTCCTCTCCGCCGATCGCGATCAGGGCGTCGACCTCCTCCTTTTCGAGGTTCTCCTTGATCCGGCGGATGCCGTTGTCCACCTTGAGGGGGTTGGTGCGCGAGGAGCCGAGAATGGTGCCGCCACGGGGCAGGATGCCGCGTACGGCGGGGATGTCGAGCTGAATGGTGTCGCCTTCCAGCGGACCGCGCCAGCCGTCCCTGAAGCCGGTGAAGTCGTAGCCGTACTCCTGCACGCCCTTACGGACGATGCCCCGGATGACGGCGTTGAGCCCGGGGCAGTCGCCGCCTCCGGTCAGTACTCCGACCCGCATTGGAAATGTCCCTTCGCCGCGGTTGCCTGATGAAGGTCACGCTAATAGTGATCCAGGTCACTTAGGCATGGTGCGAACGGTCAATTCCGGTGAATTGCGGGGACCTTGATCACCGGGATTCACTCGAAGGTGGGTCGCCGACTGTTGGATTGACTCGGTTCCGGTTGGTTGCGGGCTACTCGTCGTCGAGGCCGCGCTCTATCGCGTAGCGGACGAGTTCCACACGGTTGTGGAGCTGGAGCTTGCCCAGGGTGTTCTGGACGTGGTTCTGGACGGTGCGGTGGGAGATGACGAGGCGTTCGGCGATCTGCTTGTAGCTCAGGCCCTTGGCCACCAGGCGCAGGACCTCGGTCTCGCGGTCGGTGAGCTGCGGGGCCTTGGGTCCGTCGGCGCCCGGGGCGGGGGCGGGCTCGGAGGCGAGTCTGCGGTACTCGCCGAGGACCAGGCCCGCGAGGCCGGGCGTGAAGACGGGGTCGCCCACGGCCGTGCGGCGCACCGCGTCGATCAGCTCCTCCGTGGAGGCCGACTTCAGGAGGTAGCCGGTGGCTCCGGACTTGACCGCCTCCAGGACGTCGGCGTGTTCGCCGCTTGCGGACAGGACCAGGACGCGCAGGGCCGGGTTGGCCCCGACCAGCTCCTTGCAGACCTGTACGCCCGGTTTGGCGGGGAGATTCAGGTCGAGTACGAGCACGTCGGGGGCTGTGGCGTGGGCACGGCGTACCGCCTGGTCGCCGTCGCCTGCCGTGGCGATCACGTCGAGGCCGGCCTCGGCCAGGTCGCGGGCGACGGCGTCCCGCCACATGGGGTGGTCGTCGACGACCATGACCTTGATCGGGTCCTGCTGCTCACTCATCGCCGCTCCAGCTTCGCCGTGGTTCTTGCTTTTCCCCCAGCCCCGCCCCTTCCCGAAACTGGAGGCGGTCGCCCCCAGGCCCCCATTGGGTCGCATCTCGGGTGCGGGTTCGTTGTGGCTGGTCGCGCCCGCGCGGCGGAGCCGCAAATTGATACAGCCCCGCGCCCCTAAAGGGGCGCCTCCTGCGGGACTCCGTCATCTCCGACCCGCCTTCGGCACCCTCAGCTCTACCTCCGTGCCCTGGCCCGCGATCGAGATCACCTCTGCCGTGCCGCCTATGTCGCGCAGGCGGCCTCGGATCGAGAGGGCCACGCCCATGCGGCCCTCGCCCTCGGCCTGGGCCAGGCGGCCCTCGGGGATGCCGGGGCCGTCGTCTCGGACGGTGACGATCACCGCGTCCGGTTCGTCCTCGACGAGGATCCAGGCTCGGGCGTTCTCGCCTGCGTGGCGGTGGACGTTGTCCAGGGCGGCGCCTACGGCGGCTGCCAGTTCCTTCGCCGCGGAGGGGGCCAGGAGGACGGGGGCGCCGGGCTCGGAGAAAGTGACCTTCGCGGTGGCGTACTGGGTGAGCAGCGCGCGGAGGTCGCGGGGGTCGTCCTCGCCGGAACCGTCGTTCTCGTCGGGTACTTCCACCGCGCGCACCAGGGCTCCCTGCCTCGCGTCCTCCGAGACTCGGGACGCCGGCAGGCCGCCCGAGACCAGCGTGCGCAGTGCGACCTCCTGCTCGCCCGCCATACGGCCCAGTTCCGCAGCCTCGCCGCCGAGCGTGGAGCCGCGGCGTTGCACCATCGCGAGGACCTGGAGGACGCTGTCGTGGATGTCGCGGGCCAGCCGCTCACGCTCCCGCGTCGTGGCCTCGATCTCCAGGGCCCGCGCGAGGGTGCGCTCGGAGGCGCGGGCGACCTCCACGACGTATCCGATGGCGATGGAGGCGACCCAGACGAGCAGTACGTTGTGGAGCGTGTCCTGGCTGAGCGTTCCGCGCTGGATGACGTTCGCGATGCCGACGAGCGTCGACGCGAAGGCCGCCCAGCGCCAGCCGCCCTTGACCGCGAACGCCAGGACGGCGCCCGCGGTCCATATCGACGGCAGTGTCGGCCCGCCGGCCACGATCCGGTCATGGGAGTCCGCGACCGGCGTGAGCAGGATGCCGGTGAGCGCGACGGTCAGGTCGGCGGCCAGGAACCGCTTGGTGCAGCTTGCCTCGCCGGCCACCTTGGGCAGCGTCACCAGCGTCCACACGAAGAGCACGGAGAGGAAGGCGATGGCCACCTCCGGCCGGGGGAACTCGTCGTACGCGGTGACGAAGAGCCCGATCGCGTAGCACATCGTCAGTACGCGGTAGGCCGAGAGCGCGCGCCACAGCGGCTGCTCGACCGACATCGTCATGACTCTCTCGCGCTTGGCCATGTCCCCCGCCCCCACGTTTGACGATCACCCCACCCCAGACGGACGCTCCTAGGGGCCGGATCGTTCCTTCCCGGCCGCCTTCTCCGCTTCCCGTTCGGCCGCTTCCCGTTCGGCCGCCTTCTCGGCTTCTCTGCGCGCCTGGTCGGCCTGCTTCTGCGCCTGTTTCTCCGCTTTCGCCGCCTCCGCGAGCTGCCGTTTGGCGGCGGTCGCGTAGATGTCGACGTACTCCTGGCCGGAGAGCTTCATGATTTCGTACATGACCTCGTCGGTCAGGGCACGCAGCACGAACCGGTCGTGTTCCATGCCCTGGTACCGGCTGAAGTCCAGCGGCTTCCCGATGCGGATCCCCGGGCGCATCAGCTTCGGGACGACCTTGCCGGGCGGCTGGATCTTCTCGGTGTCGATCATGGCGACCGGAATGACCGGTGCCCCGCTGGCGAGCGCCACGCGCGCGAGGCCGCCGGGCTTGCCCCGGTAGAGGCGGCCGTCGGGCGAGCGCGTGCCCTCGGGATAGATGCCGAACAGCTCGCCGCGCTCGAGCACGTCGAGGCCGCTCTTGATGGCCGCCTCGCCCGCGCCACGGGCTCCGGAACGGTCCACCGGGAGCTGGCCGACGCCCTTGAAGAAGGCGGCTGTCATACGGCCCTTGATGCCGGGCGTCGTGAAGTACTCGGCCTTCGCGATGAAGGTCACCTTGCGGTCGAGGACGGCGGGCAGGAAGAAGGAGTCGGAGAACGACAGGTGATTACTCGCCAGGATCGCGGGCCCTTCGGCCGGAACGTGCTCGAGGCCTTCCACCCAGGGCCTGAAAGCGAGCTTCAGGGGCCCTCCGATGGAAAACTTCATGGCGCCGTAAATCACCCGAGTGCCTCCTGTGTCCGTGGATCAGACCCTAACCCGGAGCACCGTCAAAGGACCCGACGGCCCTGGTCGGTGTCAGTGCCGTCGCGTACGGTGAAGTACACCTCGAAGTCCCAGGGTGATCGTCTTGTCGCCCTGTGGGATGAACACCCCTTTTAGACGCCTCTTTGTATGTCCCTTTGTACACCCCTTCAGACGAACAGGAGACCGAAGGTGCCGGTCCTTCCTGGAGCCGAGCCGTACCGCCACGAGGGCGGAGAGGTCGGTGTCCTCCTCTGCCATGGCTTCACGGGTTCCCCGCAGTCGCTGCGCCCCTGGGCGGAGTATCTCGCCGAGCGCGGTCTGACCGTCTCGCTGCCCCTGTTGCCCGGCCACGGCACACGCTGGGAGGACATGCAGCTCACCGGCTGGCAGGACTGGTACGCGGAGGTGGACCGTGAGCTGCGCGCCCTGCGTGTGCGCTGCTCCCGGGTCTTCGTCTGCGGCCTCTCCATGGGCGGCGCGCTGGCCCTGCGGCTGGCCGCGAAGCACGGGGACGCGGTGAGCGGCATCGTCGTCGTCAACCCGGCGAACAAGGTGCACGGGCTGTCCGCGTACGCCCTTCCACTGGCCCGCCACGTGGTCCGTACGACGAAGGGAATCGCCAGCGACATCGCCAAGGAGGGCAGCGTCGAGATCGGCTACGACAAGGTCCCGCTGCACGCGGCGCATTCGCTGCGGAACTTCTTCCGGCTGGTCGACGGCGAGCTTCCGCAGGTCACGCAGCCTCTGCTGCTCCTGCACAGCGTCCAGGACCATGTGGTCCCGCCGGCCGACTCGGCGCGTGTGCTGAGCCGGGTGTCGTCGACGGACGTACAGGAGATCGTGCTGGAACAGAGCTACCACGTCGCGACGTTGGACCACGACGCGGACCGTGTTTTCGAGGAGAGCTTCGCCTTCGTCGAGCGGCTGGCGCCCGAAGCCGGCAAGGAGACCGACGCGGTTCGGATGGACCAGACAGGTCAGGCAGGTCAGGTGGGTCAGCAGGAAGGGACGGCCACTGGTGGCTGAGCACGACGCGGACCGCGAGCCCGAGGAGAAGGACGCACCGCCCGGCGAGGAGCAGGGCCCGTCGTTCGACGAGGCCGCGGCCTGGGCTGCGATCGTCGCCGGATACGGCGAGGAACCGCCGGACCCGCCCGGCGCCAAGCCCTTCAAGTCGGTCGAGGACCTGGCACTCCTGGAGTCGGAGACGAACGGCGCGACCGAGGCGAACACAGCCGACTCCGAGCGGCCCGGGGACACCAAGGAGAAGCCGAGGGGCTCCGAAGGCGATACGGCGGCCGACAAGAAGGCCGACGACAAGGCCGACGAAAAGGGGGACGACAGGAAGGTGGGCGACAAGCCCGCCGCCGAGAAGCCGCTCGGCAGCTCCGTCGCCTTCCCGCCCGGCGTCGGCGGCCCGCGCGACTACAAGGCGCCGGAGCCCTCCGAGGAGGACTTCGACGCGGACGACGAGGGCCACTTCGTACCGCCCGAGCCGCCCCCGCTGCCCGCCGCGGACACCACGGCCAAGTTCGCCTGGCTCGCCGTGCTCGGCGGCCCGCTTCTGCTGCTGCTCGCCGTTCTGCTCGGCTGGCACATGACCTGGTGGCTGGCCACGCTCGGCATCGGCGGCTTCGTGGGCGGCTTCGGCACGCTGGTGCTGCGGATGCGTCCGGACGACGAGGACGACGAGGATCCGGGGCGCGGCGCGGTGGTGTGACCCGCAGCCCCGCACTCCTAGACGGCGGGAACTCTGAGGGCGGCCAGTACGGGCAGATGGTCCGTGGCCGCCCTCAAGTCTGCTTCCGTGATGCCCGGCAGCCCCAAGGGCACGCCGCAGCCCAGGACTTCGATGCCCTCGGTGGCGAAGAGGGCGTCGATCCGCTGATGCGGCTCGGCGGGCGTGGACGTGTACTCGCCGCCCCAGGGAGCGACCGCCCAGCAGTCCTGGAACTCGGTGGCGAGACGCTTGAACGTACGGCCGCCCGGGCGTTCGTTCAGGTCGCCGCCCGCGATCGCGTACGGCGTCCCCGGCGCGGCCAGGCGGTCGAGCAGCATGCCGCCCTGCTCGTACCGCTCGTCCTTCTGCAGCGAGAGGTGGCAGCTCAGCACGCCCAGCCGGGCGCGCCCGAACCGTACGACCGCGGTGGCGAAGCCCCGCCTGTGAAGGCCGGGTGTGAGCGGCAGGAGTACGTCCTCGGTGTGCTCCACCGTTGCTCGGAGCGAGGAGAGGAGGGCGGGGCCGGAAGCGGTGGCCCCGCCGGAGAGGATCACCTGTCCCGACGCGGCGGCAAGGCGGGCCAGCTTTTTGCGCCAGCGGAAGAAGCGGGGGGCTTCTTGTACCAGTACGAGGTCGGGGGCGCAGGCGCGGATGACTCGGGCCAACGCCTCGGTGTCGTCGCGCATGGAGCGGATGTTGTAGCTCAGCACCCGGATGACTGCCGAACCGTCCGGCTCGGTACGGGAGGTTGGGAGCGGCGTTGTCATGCGGTCAATTTAAGTAGGGACCGCGGGTCGGGGGCGCCTAATAGCTCGGGGCGCGAGGATTGTGGGCGACTAACGGTTGTTCGTGGCTGGTCGCGCAGTTCCCCGCGCCCCTTGCGGGGCTGGGCTCTAGGTTTGCGTGCAAGCTGTGCGTGGCTTGTCGCGCCCACGCGGCGGCGCCGCATATCGACACAGCCCCACGCCCCTTTCGGAGCGGGCACGCGGGTGCTACATGATCGGGTCCGGCTCCCTCGCCAGGTCCGCCGCGCCCACCAAACCCGCCTTGTTGCCGAGCTCTGCGGCGATTACGTCGGCCACGGGGCGCCAGTTTCCGCCTACCAGCCAGCGCTTGTACGACTTGCGGATGGGGTCGAGGACCAGCTCACCCTCGTCCGAGAGGCCGCCGCCCACGATGAAGGCCGAGGGGTCGAAGAGTGAGGCGAGGTCCGCCAGGCCTGCGCCTGCCCAGCGGGCCAGTTCGCGGTAGGAGTCCACGGCTACCAGGTCGCCTTGCCTTGCCGCCATCGAGATGTGCTTGCCCTCGATTCCCTCGGGGGTTCCGTCGCCCAGCGAGAGGAGGATCTCCGCGTTCTCGGGGGTGGCGTTGGCCCGCTGCTTCGCGTACCGGACGAGGGCGCGGCCGGAGGCGTACTGCTCCCAGCAGCCCTGGCTGCCGCAGCCGCAGAGGATGCCGTCGGGGACCATCCGGATGTGGCCGAACTCGGCGGCGACGCCGAAGTGGCCGCGGCGGAGCTTGTTGCCGATGATGATGCCGCCACCCAGGCCGGTGCCGAGTGTGATGCAGATGACGTTGCGATGGCCCTTGCCCGCGCCGAACTTGTACTCGCCCCAGGCCGCCGCGTTGGCGTCGTTCTCCACGACGACCGGCAGCTTGACGCGTGCCTCGACCTTCTCCTTCAGCGGCTCCTGGCGCCAGTCGATGTTCGGCGCGAAATAGACCGTGGAACGCTGCCGGTTGACGTACCCTGCGGCGCCGATGCCCACGCCGACGATCTCGTGTCCGGCACGGGCGCCCTCGACGGCGGAGGCGATGGCGTCCACGATGGCCTCGGGCGTGCCCGGAGTCGGCACCTTGTGGGTCGAGAGGATGTTGCCTTCCTCGTCGACCACGCCGGCCGCGATCTTCGTGCCGCCGATGTCGACGCCGATGGTGAGTCCCATGAATCCCTCAGTTTCGGTCGAGCCCCGCTACGGCCAACCGTACCCGAGGGCCTTCAGTCCAGGTCGATGTGTTCCCCGGGACCGGAGTCCTCGTCGGGCCGGTTCGGGGGCCGGTCCTGGGTCCAGCGGCGCTCCTGCGACTCGACGGCGGAGCGGTACGCGGCGAGCAGCTCGTTGCCGGCCGCTGCCAGGTGGTCGAAGAGGTCGGGGTTGCGCTCGATCACCGGCTCGACGGCGGCCTTGGCCTGCTGCACGACCTGGTTCACCATCTGCTGGGCGGCACCGCCGGCCACGGCACCGAGCAGCGGCGACTGCAGTCCGGACAGCCGGTCGGTGACGGTGTCGAAGAACTTGCGCAGCTCCTCGCCGGCCGAGCCCGGAGGCGAACCGTACTGGGCGCGACGGCGGGCCTTCTCCGCGGCCAGGTCCTCCGCGCACGCCGTCGCCCAGGCGTCGGCGTCGGTCGCTCGCACCTCGTTGCCGTGCGGCTTTTCGAGCGCGTCCTCCGCGGACTCGGACGTGGGGCGCTCATCGCTCATGGCGGACTCCAAGCATTGGCTCTGTGTCTCTCGACGTTACCCGAACGGGGATGTGCCGTTCACCGTGTCCGGCGCCACAGAATCCCGGACGGGCAAGTACTCGGCCAACTCAGCAACGTGCCGGGGTCACGGTCACGTTCCCCGCGGCCACAGCTCCGGGTCCGGTGCGAAACGGATGCGCAGCTCGCCGGCGCGCAGGGCCGCACCGTGCACGGTGCAACGGCGCAGGACCGACGGGAGCGGGACGATGCGGTGGAACGGGCCGACGGTGACGACGAGTTCGTCGCCGCGCCGGATGAGCTCGAGGTCGTCCCGTACCGCACCGGGCAGCGGGATGTGCCAGACGATCACGCCGTCGGCGGCGATGCTGTCGGTCATCGTCCACTCGACCGGGCGCGGGGCCTGGCCCGCGGCGGGCACGGTCAGCGCCGTGAGGTCGTCGGTGCCGCGCGGATCACGGCCGAGGTGCGGCACCTCACACACCTCGTACGTGCCCCGCCACTCGTCCAGCGCCTTGCGCTGCTGGGCTCCGAGGGCCGCCAGCCAGGTATCGGGGGACGCGTCGGGCAGGACGCGGTTCGCGATCAGGGCGTCGGGGCGCAGTCCGCGCAGGGCGAGGCCGGTGGTGGCGGTGCGTACGGCGTCGGTGCCGGCCGGGCCGGGCTCGGCGACCAGGCGTACGGTCGTCGCCCGGTCCGCCAACACCGCCTCCACGGCCGCGAGTTCGATGTCCCAGCGGGCGGCCGTGTCGTACAGCCGGTCCGTGGGCATCGGGACGCCGGCGAGACGGCCGAGTACGGGGCGCAGGGCGCGCGCCGCCTGACGCTCCGCGGGGAGCAGGCGGCTGAGGTAGCGGCGCAGTTGCTCCGGGAGCGCGAGGAGGGCGAGTGCGTTCGGGGTGGGCGGCATGTCGACGATCAGCAGGTCGTACGTGTCTGCCGTCGCCGCGTCGCGCAGGGCGCGCAGGAGGGCGAGTTCCTCGGCGCCGGGGAGCGGGGTGAGTTCCTCCGCTTCCAGGCGGGTGGCGCCCAGCAGGTCCAGGGCGGAGGCGGCCCGTTCCTGGAAGGCGAGGAGGTCGTCGCGGAAGTCCTCGCCGGCGTCGGGGCGCCAGGTAGTCAGGGACGGTTCCGCGTCCGCGGGGGTTGGGCCGGTGGGTTTGCCCAGGGCGGCGCCGGGGGTGTCTGTGCGGTCTGCGCTCAGGAGAACGGTTCTTGTGCCCTGGCGGGCGGCTTGCAGTGCCGTGGCTGCGGCGACCGTTGTGCGGCCGGAGCCGCCGGGGCCGGTGATCAGGACTGTGCGCATGCGCTCCGCTCGGGGGTGCTTGGTGTACGGCCTTGCTTATGGCCGCACCCGGTACTTGTGGGCTGTGCCCACCCGTTCCGCCCTGCGGAACGATTGCCCACAGTCGGCCTACTTACCCGTTTCCACCCTCTTCTTCAGGCCCGCCAGTGCCCTGTCGATGATGACCTTTTCTGCCTTGCGCTTGATCATGCCGAGCATGGGGATCTTGACGTCCACCGTCAGTTTGTACGTGACCTCGGTGGCGCCCGAGCCGGCCGGCTTCAGGATGTACGAGCCGTCGAGGGACCTCAGCATCTGGGACTTGACGAGGGTCCAGGAGACCTCGTGGGGACCGGCCCAGGTGTAGGCCAGGACCTGGTCGTCCTTGATGGCGCCGGCGTCCATGACGAGGCGTACCTGCTCGGCACGGCCCTGCTCGTCGCTGGCGAGCACCTCCGCCTCCTTCACCTCACCGGTCCAGTCCGGATAGCGTGCGAAGTCGGCGATCACCCCCATGACGTCGGCCGGTGCCGCCTCGATCGTGATACTCGAGCTGGTGTGTTCCGCCATCGCTGTGGCTCCTCCAGTTGCGGTCCGGACAAGAGGGGTGCTTCTTGGTGCTTTTTAGGTGCTTACCTGCGTATGCAGCGTGAAGGCTACCGCGTGACAGCAGGCCACCCGTCGCCGGGAGCCCTCACCACTCCAGAACCCACGGCTTCCCCGATCCCGCGAAGTGCCCGACGTTGACGCACTCGGTCGCCCCGAGCCGCATCCGCCGCACCAGCGGCTGGTGAACGTGCCCGAAGAGGGAGTACCGCGGCCGGGTCCGCCGGATCGCGTCCAGCAGCGCCCGGCTGCCCCGTTCGAAGCGCCGCGCCACCGTGTCGTAGACGAGCTCGGGGACCTCCGGCGGGATGTGCGTGCAGAGGACGTCGACCTCGCCGAGGGCCTCGATCTTGGCCGCGTACTCCTCGTCGCTGATCTCGTACGGCGTCCGCATCGGCGAGCGAAGGCCGCCGCCGACGAAGCCGAAGGTCCAGCCGCCGATCTCGATGCGCTGGCCGTCGAGCACGGTCGTGCCGGGTCCGGCGTACTCGGGCCACAGGGCCGGCATGTCGACATTGCCGTACGTGGCGTACGTCGGCGTGGGGAACGCGGCGAACAACTCGGCGTACTGCTTGCGTACGGCCTTCTCGATGGCCGAGCCGCGGTCGACGCCGGCCCAGAGCCGGTTTCCGAACTCCCGCGCCTCCTCGTAGCGGCGGGCGGTGCGCAACTCGACGATGCGGTCCGCGTTCTCGGCGCCGAACAGGTCGGGGAAGATGCCGCGCGAGTGGTCGGCGTAGTCGAGGAACAGCACGAGGTCCCCGAGACAGATCAGGGCGTCCGCGCCCGTGCCGGCTCTTGCCAGGTCACGGGCGTTTCCATGGACGTCGCTGACGACGTGGATCCGCGTCCTGGGGGTGCCGCCCTGTGTGCCTGCCATGGCGATCAAGCGTAAGCGTGTGGAGCAAACGTGTGTAGACGTGGTCGGACCTGCGGTGACTTCGTGGATCGGCCGCAGACTGGACTACGCTCGTCGAAGAACGTCCGAACGCGTGACGCCGTTGTGATGCAGGGAACATCTCCCCGGACCCCCCTGTCGTAGAAGTGGTACTGGCGGGTAACGTCCGGGCAGTCCAGTGTGCTCAGGGTTTCAACAACTGATTCCCCGAGTACCCGCCCGAGCCTTGGACCGCTCCGTCGCAACACACGAGGTCGTGGCGTCGGCGCCCTATGAGGAGCAGCAGTCTTGCGCGAGTTCAGCCTTCCGGCTTTGTACGAGGTCCCTGCGGACGGCAATCTGACCGACATCGTCCGCAGAAACGCCGCGCAGCATCCGGATGTCGCGGTCATCGCCCGCAAGGTGGGCGGCAGTTGGACGGATGTCACCGCGACCGTGTTCCTCGCCGAGGTGCAGGCCGCCGCCAAGGGCCTGATCGCGTCGGGGGTGCAGCCCGGCGACCGGGTCGGCCTGATGTCCCGTACGCGCTACGAGTGGACGCTGCTGGACTTCGCGATCTGGAGCGCGGGCGCGGTCACCGTGCCGGTGTACGAGACGAGTTCGCCGGAGCAGGTGCAGTGGATCCTCGGTGACTCGGGCGCGACCGCCTGCATCGTGGAGCTGGACACCCACGCCGCGTCCGTCGAGTCGGTGCGCGACCGGCTGCCCGAACTGAAGCACGTCTGGCAGATCGAGGCGGGCGGCATCGAGGAGTTGGGCCGCGCGGGCAAGGCCGTCGCCGACGAGACGGTCGAGGAGCGCAGTTCGCGCGCCAAGGCGGACGACCCTGCGACGATTGTCTACACCTCCGGAACCACCGGCCGCCCCAAGGGCTGTGTGCTCACCCACCGCAGTTTCTTCGCGGAGTGCGGCAACATCGTGGAGCGGCTGCGGCCCCTGTTCCGTACGGGCGAGTGCTCGGTCCTCCTCTTCCTGCCGCTCGCCCATGTCTTCGGGCGGCTCGTGCAGGTCGCGCCGATGATGGCGCCGATCAAGCTGGGCACCGTCCCGGACATCAAGAACCTCACGGACGAACTGGCCTCGTTCCGGCCGACGCTGATCCTCGGTGTGCCGCGGGTCTTCGAGAAGGTCTACAACTCGGCGCGGGCCAAGGCGCAGGCGGACGGCAAGGGCAAGATCTTCGACAAGGCGGCTGACACCGCGATCGCGTACAGCAAAGCCCTGGACACCCCGTCGGGCCCGTCGCTCGGTCTGAAGATCAAGCACAGGACGTTCGACAAGCTCGTCTACAGCAAGCTGCGCGCGGTGCTCGGCGGCAAGGGCGAGTACGCGATCTCCGGCGGCGCCCCGCTGGGCGAACGGCTAGGACACTTCTTCCGCGGCATCGGCTTCACGGTCCTGGAGGGGTACGGACTGACCGAGTCCTGCGCGGCCACGGCCTTCAACCCCTGGGACCGGCAGAAGATCGGTACGGTCGGTCAGCCGCTGCCCGGCTCCGTGATCCGCATCGCGGACGACGGTGAGGTGCTGCTGCACGGCGAGCACCTGTTCAAGGAGTACTGGAACAACCCGGGCGCGAGTGAAGAGGCGCTGACCGACGGCTGGTTCCACACCGGTGACATAGGCACGCTCGACGAGGACGGGTACCTGAGGATCACCGGCCGCAAGAAGGAGATCATCGTCACCGCGGGCGGCAAGAACGTCGCTCCGGCCGTGATCGAGGACCGTATCCGTGCGCATGCGCTGGTCGCGGAGTGCATGGTGGTGGGCGACGGGCGGCCGTTCGTGGGCGCGCTGATCACCCTGGACGAGGAGTTCCTGGGCCGCTGGGCCGACGAGCACGGCAAGCCGGCGGGTTCCACCGCGGCGTCACTGCACGAGGACGCGGACCTGCTGGCCACCATCCAGTCGGCGGTCGACGACGGCAACGCCGCGGTGTCGAAGGCGGAATCGGTGCGGAAGTTCCGCATTCTGTCCTCCCAGTTCACGGAGGATTCGGGCCACCTGACGCCGTCCCTGAAGCTCAAGCGGAACGTGGTGGCGAAGGACTACGCGGACGAGATCGAGGCGATCTACCAGAAGTAGCACCCGGTGTCCGGACTCATGGCGCGGTGTCCTCGGCGAGGACCCGCGCCATGGTCCGTTCGGCGAGCGCGGTGATCGTCACGAACGGGTTCACTCCGATCGACCCGGGAACGAGCGAGCCGTCGGTGACGTACAGCTTCGAGTACCCCTTCACCCGGCCGTAGTTGTCGGTCGCCCTGCCCAGCACACAGCCGCCGAGCGGGTGGTACGTGAAGTCGTCGGCGAAGACCTTGTTGGACGAGCCGAACAGGTCGTACCGGTAGATCGTCGAGTTCGCGGAGTTGATCCGGTCGAACAGCTTCTTGGCCATGGAGACGGAGACCGCGCTCTGGGCGGCCGTCCAGCCCAGCCTCACCCCGCCTGTGCCGCTGTCGTACGAGAACGACGCCCGCTGCGGGTTCTTGGTGATCGCCAGATAGAGGCTGACCCAGTGCTCGAGGCCGGTGGGCAGCGGGGCGATCTCGGCGAAGACGGGGTTTGCGGTGTTGGCCCAGTCGTCGATGCCCATGACGGGCATGGTGGACTGTTTGGCCCCGACGGTGTCCCACAGATGGTTGGCCCGCCCGAGCATCACGTTCCCGTTGGTCCCCCAGCCGCTGCCGACGCTCGCGTCCAGGGCGGGAAGCGTCCCTGTCTCCCGTGCACGGACGAGGAGTTCGGTGGTGCCGAGGCTGCCGCCGCCGAGGAAGAGGTACGTGCAGCTGTACTGCTTGGTCTCGACGACCGTGCCGGTGGCGTCGATGCGGTCGGCGGTCAGGACGTACGAGCCGTCGGCGGCCCGGTCGATCCGGCGCACCTTCTCCAGCGTGTGGATGGTCACGTTCCCCGTCCCCAGCGCCGATGCCAGATACGTCTTGTCCAGGCTGCGCTTGCCGTGGTTGTTGCCGTAGATCACCTCCTGGGCGAGCGCCGACCTGGTCGCCGTACCGGCCGCCTCGCGCTGCATGTAGCCGAAGTCGTAGACGTTCGGCACGAACCTGGTCCGCAGGCCGGTGTTCTGAGCGTGCTTGCGGGACACACGCGTGAACTGGTACCACTCGGTCGACTCGAACCAGGCGGGGTCGACGTTGTTGACGCCGAGCACGGACCGGGCGCGCGGGAAGTACGTGCCGTACATCTCGTTCACGTCCACGGTGGGGAACTGCTCGGCGAAGTACGACTGGAGCGGGGTGACCGCCATGCCGCCGTTGACGAGCGAACCGCCCCCGACGCCCCGGCCTGCGAACACGGACATGTTGGCGAAGCGCACCCGGTCCAGGACCCCGGGGTACCGGCTGATGTCCCTGTTGACGAGGTCCAGCCACAGGAAGGTGGCGAGCGGCGCCTCGGTGCGCGTGCGGAACCACATGGAACGCTGGTCGGGGGCGGCCGTGGAGCAGAAGACCTTGCCGTCGGAGCCCGGCGTGTTCCACAGCCGGCCCATCTCGAGGACGATCGTGCGGATGCCTGCCTGACCGAGGCGGAGGGCGGCGACGGCACCGCCGTAGCCCGAGCCGATCACGATGGCGGGAGCGTGGTCGACGGCGGCCGGTTCGGCGGCCGACGCCGCCTGCAGACCGATGCGGGTGAGACCGGACGCGGCGGCGGTCTGGAGGGCCACCATCCCTAAGATCTGACGTCTTGTCAGCTGATGCTGCATCAGTTTTACTGTCATGTGCGCAGCATGTGCGGATTTTCCGGTTCCGCCTAGGGCTCTCGCTACAGCAACGTCCTCAATTTCTCCGCCAGCAGATCCCAGCGCCACGTCTCCTCGATCCACTGCCGCCCCCGCTCCCCCATCCGGCGACGGAGTTCCGCGTCGCCGAGGAGCGTCACGATGCGGTCGGCTGCCGCCTCGGGGGAGCCGCCCCGGACCACCCAGCCCGTTTCGCCGTCCAGCACCGCGTCCGGCGCGCCGCCGGAGTCGCCGGCGACGACCGGCAGGCCCGTCGCGGAGGCCTCCAGGTAGACGATGCCCAGGCCCTCCACGTCGAGCCCGCCCCGGCGGGTCCGGCAGGGCATGGCGAAGACGTCGCCCGCGCCGTAGTGGGCGGGGAGTTCGGACCAGGGCACGGCGCCGGTGAAGTGCACGGCGTCGGCGACCCCGGTCTCGTACGCGAGCTTGCGCAGCTCCCTCTCGTACGGTCCGCCGCCGACGATCAGCAGGACCGCCTCGGGCTCGCTCGCGAGGATGCGCGGCATCGCGAGGATGAGCGTGTCCTGGCCCTTGCGCGGGACGAGTCGCGAGACGCAGACGACGACCGGGCGGTCGGTGAGGCCGAGGCTGGCCCGTACGGCGTCTCCGCCCGAATCCGGGTGGAAGGTCTTCTCGTCGACGCCGGGCGGCAGTTGGACCATACGGCCTGCTGCCTCGGGCGTCAGCGCGGTGGCGATCCGTGAACGGGTGTACTCGCCGAGATAGGTGATCGTGTCCGTGGACTCGCCTATACGGCGCAGGAGTTGGCGCGAGGCGGGCAGCTGTGCCCAGCCGGCCTCGTGGCCGTGCGTGGTGGCCACAAGGCGCTCGGCACCGGCCTTGCGGAGTGCGGGCGCCATCAGGCCGAGCGGAGCCGCTGCGCCGAACCACACCGACGTGCAGCCGTGTCCCCGCAGCAGCCCTGCGGCCCGCCGGGTGACGGCCGGCGTCGGCAGCAGCATCGTCGTGCGGTCGCGTACGACGGTGAAGGGCTGCTCGGCGTCGAAGGCGGCGGTTGCCTCGATGCCGTCGCGTCCGCGTTTCCACGTGGACGCGTAGACGACGAGCTGGTCGGGGTCCAGGCGCAGGGCCATGTTGTGCAGGAAGGCCTGGATGCCGCCGGGTCTGGGCGGGAAGTCGTTGGTCACGATGAGGGTCTTGTGCATCGGGACCGACAGTAGCGGGTTGCCTCCGGCGGTTGGGCGGGGCGCCTGCGGGGGTGGTGGGTTCGGTTCATGGGCGACTGCCGGTGCGTTGTGGTTGCTCGCGCCCCGCGGCGGAGCCGCTGATGTCACAGCCCCGCGCCCCTGGGTGGTCTGTGGGTCGGGGCCGCGGGCCGGTGCGTCAGCCCGTCGCAGGGTGGGCATACGGCCCTCCGGCTCACACAGGGCGCGGGTTTCCTGAGACAGAACCTACGCGACGGGCATACGACGCACCGGCCCACGTCCCCTCCCGCCGGTGGGCAAGCGCGGGCACGTCGGGGCTGGTGAGCATGATGACTGACGGCTCCAGGAGCGCCCCTTCAGGGGCGCGGGGAACTGCGCGACAAGCCACAACGAACCCGCAGCCGCGACACGACCGTCACCCCCACCCCCTGGCGGGGGCCTGGGGCGCAGCCCCAGTTTCGGGAAGGGGCGGGCCTGGGGAAAGGACCCCTCCCACCCAGCCCCCGCGTACCCGCCGCCGAAAACGCGTCATCATGGCCATGCACGGGATCCGCACGAAGAGAACTGGGTGGCCATGGCGCGCGCGAGGGCGACGGGGACGTACGGGCTGCTCGCAGTCTGGGCCCTGACCAGAATCCTGCTGCTCCTCTTCGTCTTCAAGGTGGTCGTGTTCCCGGGTCCGGACGTCACCAGCGACGTTTCGGGGATCTACCAGGGCTGGTATCACACCCTGCGCGACGGCACCTTCCCGCTGAGCGACGTGGCCTGGCAGTATCCACCCGCCGCCGCGCTCCCGATCCTCTCCCCCGCGTTGCTGCCCTTCCTCGACTACCCCTCGGCGTTCTTCGTCCTCGTCTGCCTCGCCGACCTGTGCGTCCTCGCTCTGCTCCAATACGCGGGCCGGCGTCCCGGCCAGAGCCCGCGCGGCGCCTGGGTGTGGACGCTGGGTGTCCCGCTGCTCGGTCCGACGGTGTACGCCCGCTATGACGTGATGGTGACGGCCGTCGCCGTGGCGGCGTTGGTCGCCGGGCTGCGGCGGCCGCGGCTGTTGGGGGCGCTCGCGGCCTTTGGCGCGCTCCTGAAGGTGTGGCCGGTGCTGCTGCTGGTGGGCACCACGAAGCGCAAGCCCTGGGCCGCCGCGGCGGTGACGGCCGTGGCGATCGTGCTGGTGTTCACCGTGACGATGCCCGGCGCGTTCGCGTTCCTGACCGCACAGCGCGACCGGGGCACCGAGGTCGAGTCCCTCGGTGCCCTCGTCTTCCACGTCGCCCGGCACTTCGGCTGGGAGGGCGAGGTGCTGCTCAACTACGGCTCCGTGGAGTTCGTCGGCCCGTACGTCGGCGTCGTGAGCACCGCGGCTCTCATGCTGACCGTGCTCGCCTTCGGCTGGCTCCTGCTGTGGCGGCTTCGCGCCAGGCGATTCGCACCGCACACTCTCGCGGACGCCGCGTTCGTGGCCGTGCTCCTGTTCACGGTCACCAGCCGGGTGATCAGTCCCCAGTACCTGGTGTGGCTGATCGGCCTCGCCGCCGTCTGCCTGGTCTTCCGCGACAGCCGGATGACGCTGCCGACCGTCCTGCTCCTTGCGGCGGCCTTCGCGACGGTGCTGGAGTTCCCCCTCTGGTTCGGCAACGTCGTGGCCAGCGACGCCCTCGGCATCACCCTCCTCTTCGCACGCAACGGCCTGCTGCTCGCCGCGACGGCCGTCGCGGCGGTACGCCTCTGGCGCGATACGGTCTCGTACCCGCCGCCGGCTCCGGAGCCCGGCCAGGCGCCCCCGCCCCGTACCGGGCAGCTGATTCAGCCGAGTTGAGAGTTGAGGTACGCCCGCCACTGCTCGGTGAACTTCTCCGGGGTCGTATCCAGCGCGTCCCGCATCGCGGCCTCCACCGCACCCTCGCGCGTCCCGTGCGCGCCCACCGCACGGTAGAACTCGCCGAGGCGGACCTCGCCCCACCGTTCGGCGATCAGCCGGCAGGCCATCCAGCCGGCCTCGTACGCCTGCGCCAGCTCGCCCGCCTCCCCGCCGAACTCGAAGTCCCTGTCGGCCGGGAGCCCGCCGGGGATCCGCCCCTCGTGCACCGCGCTGCGCAGTTCGGGGGCGACCTGTGCCGGGGTGCGGCCGGTACCGCGGTAGCCGACCCAGTCCGCGTAGCCCTCCGAGAGCCACAGGGGGGTGGCCGCCGTGGTCTGTGCGCGGGTCGCGACATGGGTGGTCTCATGGGTGAGGACGACCTGCCGGCCGAAGGCGCCGAGGACGGCGTACGCGTCGGGGTTGACCACGATCCGGTCCGCGGGCGCCTTCTCCGCCCCGCCCGCCTCGCCGGTGGTGACCGCCGCTATCCCCCGGTATCCGGACGCGGGCGCCCCGAGCAGCTCCGCCATCTCCTCCAGCGACTTCGGTACGAGGACGACGACCCGCCCCGACCATTCCTCGCCCCACGCCTCGCGCACCGCGGGCACCGCGCGGTCGGCCAGTTCGGTGTAACCGCGCAGGGCTTCGGCCGTCTGCCCCACGCCGAGGACGAGGCTGTGTGTCCCGCGTACGACCTCGACGGCCCCCTGCTCCCACAGCTGCTCGCTGGCGTCCTCGGCGGGTCGGTCGGAGGCGACGTACCAGTGGCCGTCGGCGCGTCTCAGGCTCAGGGTGCGGGCGGCCACCAGGGGCGCCCTGTCGTAGCCGGCTATGCGGTAGCGGAGGTCCGCTTCGGCCGTGGCGCGGTCGCCGGAGCGGTGGAAGCCGGTCACGCGGTAGGACCAGGACTCCAGCGGCAGGGCTCGCAGCCGCTCGAACTCGGTGCGGGCGGCGGCCCGTTGACCGCTCGGCGCCCACGTCGTGACGTACGCGCTCCCGTTGCCGTCGAGCACCGCCCTCGCCCGCCGGTCGAGCAGCCGCTGGACGTCCGGGGCAGCGGGGTCGGAGTCCGTGGAGCCGCAGGCCACCAGACCGGCCAGCAACAGCCCGATCATCCACCACGGCGCACGCCCACGACCAGCCACAAGTCCTGATCGTACGGGCCCGGCGGCGCGTGGTCAGGGGCGCGTCACGGACGAGATCGGCATCATGCCGACGGGGTCGTAGCGCACGGGAGCGCCCGGGTAGGGCGCGTGGACCACCTGTCCGTTGCCCATGTACATCCCGATATGGCTGGCGTCGCTGCGGTACGCGACCAGGTCGCCGGGCTGCGCCTGCGAGAGCGGCACCTGGCGTCCGGCGTTCGCCTGGGCCTGTGAGGTGCGCGGCAGACCGACGCCGGCCTGCGCGTACGACCACTGCATGAGGCCCGAACAGTCGAAGCCGGTGGGCCCGTTGGCGCCCCAGACGTACGGGCGGCCGACGGCCGAGCTGGCCGCGGCGACGGCGGCTGCCGCGCGTGCGGAAGGCGGGACGACGCCGCCGAGGTCGGGGACGCGGCCGGAGCGGGAGGCCCGGTCGTAGGCGGCGCGCTCCTCGTCCGGCAGCGCGTTGAGGAGCCGCCGCGCTTTGGCGAGCTTCTGCTCGACGGTGCGTTTGTGGCGGGCCACGGCCGCGCGGCTCTTCTCCAGCTCGGCGAGGTCGTGGGTGGCTTCCTGGCGTTCCTGGGAGAGCTGCCTCATGGCGCCGCGGAGGTCCCTGAGCGCTCCGGCCTGGCGGGCGCCGATGCGGTCGAGTACGGCTGCCTTGTCGAGGTAGTCGTCGGGGTCGCCGGAGAACATCAGCGCCAGGGTGGGGTCGAGGCCGCCCGAGCGGTACTGGGCCCCGGCGAGCGAGCCGAGCGCGTCCCGCATGGTGTTGATGCGGTCCTGCTGGCGGGCCAGGCGGTCCTGGGCCGTGGTCACCTTCTCGCGCAGGGTCTCCGCGCGCTCGCCGGCCTTGTTGTGCGCTTCGGTGGCCCGCTCGGCCTCCGCGTACAGCCGGTCCACCTCGGCGCGTGCGTCGTCCTGTGGCGCGGACGGTGCGGACGGTGCGGCGCCGGCGGGAACGAGGCCGACGGCCGCTGCCGCGGCGGACAGTACGCAAAGGGTGGCGCTGCGGGCGCCCCGGTCGAGACCGGATGGTGCGGGACGGCGATGTGACCCCACGGGAAGCCGCTCTCCCTTCCGCTGACGGAACCCCCTGAGTTGGGGGAAGCGCGCCAGACAGTAGCCGCGCGACTACACAACGAACAAAGCCCTCGGCGTGCACGCACCGTGACGGCCCGCCTCAGACGCAGGTCATCGGCGGGACGTGCGGTCGGTGGGAGGCAGCGGAATTCCCCCGTTCGGACGGGTGGCGCCCCAGCTCAGGAGCCGCTCGCTCAGCGCAGGTGCCGCTCGAAGAACGCCATCGTCCGGTCCATCGAGTCCGGCCACCGGGGCGCGAACGTGTGCCCTTCACCGGCGTACTTCACGAACTCGACGCTCTTGCCCGCCGCCTCGAAGTCGGCCACCGTCCGCTCCGACCAGGCGATCGGGCAGGTGTCGTCGGCGGTGCCGTGGTGCAGCAGCAGCGGCTCGGTCACCCGGTCGACGTAGGTGAGCGGCGAGACCTGCTCCCAGAATTCCGGGTTCTCCTTGGGGGTGCCGTGCTTCGTCTCGATCTCGGCGACGATCGGATCGCCGTTACGGCGCTGGAAGTGGTCGAGGTTCTCGGCCGGACGTGAGCTCACGGGCGCGAAGACCACCGCGGCGTCGACCAGGCCGGGTGCCACCACCAGCGTGTTGTAGACGACGCCGCCGCCCATCGACCGTCCGAGCAGGCCGATCCGCTCCGGGTCGATCTCCGCCCGGCCGGACGAGCGCAGCGCCATGACGGCACCGATGACGTCCTCGGTGTAGCCGAGGCGGAGGTTCACGTCGTTGTCGGCGTCCTTGTCGGAGCCCGCGTGGTTGCGGTAGTCGGTGTGCAGGACCACGTAGCCGTTACGGGCCAGCAGGTCCTGTTCCCGCGCGAGGCCGCGCCCAGTGGTGTAGACGGCCGGGTCGATGTAGCCGTGGGCCAGTACCAGCGCCGGGAACGGTCCCTTGCCTCGGGGGATGTTCATCAGGCCCGAGATGGTGAGCCCGTTCGCCTCGTATGTGACCGTGTAGCTGGTGTAGGCATCGGTCCGTGCACGCACAGCGCCGAGTCGCAGGTCCGAGCCCGAGTGCTTGCGCGCGATCAGCCCCGGGATCGACACGGGGTTCGCCGGCGAAGGGCTCGGACTGGGCGTCGCGCTGGGGGCCTTGCTCGCCGCGCTGGACGACGCCGGTGGATTCGTACGCCCGGCGTCGTCGCCGTCATCGCTTCCGGTGCAGCCGACCGCCGCCACCAGGGCCAGTGCCAGCCCTGCGGCGATACGGGCCGCGCCCAGTATCCGCATGCGGCCCAGTATCGCCCGAGAGAATCAGACGCGTACGCCGAACTGGAAGGTGCCGATGGTGCTCATCGACTCGAAGCGGACGACGGCGCCCGGCTTCGGGGCGTGAATGATCGTGCCGTTGCCCGCGTACAGGCCGACGTGCCCGAGGTTGTTGAAGAAGACCAGGTCGCCGGGCGCAAGCTCGCCGCGACCGATCTTTGTGCCGTCGTTCTCCTGCGTGTACGTGGTCCGGGTGATCGACACCCCCGCCTGGGCGTAGGCCCACTGGGTCAGCCCGGAGCAGTCGTAGGAGTTGGGGCCGCTGCCACCGGAGACGTACGGCTTGCCGAGCTGGGTCTCGGCGGCGGCGAGGGCGGCGGCACCGCGGCCGGAGGCCGGCTTCTCGTTGCCGAGGTCGACGCGGTCCCCGGCGGAGCGGCTGGCGCGCTGCTCCTCGGCGGCCAGAGCCGCCTTTTCCTGGGCGGTCAGGGTGTTGAGGAGCTTCTGGGCGTCGGCGAGCTTGCCCTGGATTTCCTTCTTCTTCTCGCCCAGGGTCTTGCGGGTGTCGGCGAGGTCCTTGAGCTTCTCGGCGGCTTCCTTGCGCTGCTGGGCGAGCGTGCGCTGCTTCTCCTGGACCTTCTTCAGCGTCTCGACCTGCTGAGAGCTCAGCTGGTCCATCGTGGACGCCTTGTCGAGGTAGTCGTCCGGGTCGGAGGAGAGGAACAGCTGCACGGAGGGGTCGATGCCGCCCGAGCGGTACTGGGAGCTGGCCATCAGGCCGAGGCCGTCCCGGAGTTCGTTGAGATCGCCCTGGCCGCGTGCGACCTGGTCCTGGAGATCGCTGATCTCCTTCTCGAGCTTGTCCTGCTTCTCCTTGGCCCCGTTGTACTTGTCGGTGGCCAGCTCCGAGTCGTGGTAGAGCTTGTCGACCTTGGACTTGACTTCGTCCTTGCTCGGCTTCTCGCCGGGCGCGGCGTTGGCCGCCTGCGAAGTGAGGGCCACGGCAGCAGCGGCAGCGGTGGTGAGCACGGTCACGCGGGTGCGGCTCGGCTGCTTAGGTCGACGGTGGGACGCCACGTGGGCGAGCTCCTTCATTACCTCAGCCGCCACCGAGAACACCGGTTGGCGGTGCCCCTCCACCGTCACTCCCAATGAGTGATCGCCCGAGTGGGGGTTCGAGGCCAGACCCTAGTGATCCTCCTGTGATCAGATCAAATCCTTGCAGGAAAAATCTCGGCTACCGAGCGTTTTCTTTACTCCGAACTCACATGCGGTAATGCGCGCTTGACACTACGTTGCGTGAAGACCATGCCAATTCGGGCAAGCAGCACAGAGGTTGCGGTTGGGATCTATGGTCCTCATGGGGCGTACGCCCCAGAAGCTCTGCCGCGCTGGAGACGGCCGGGTCGCCTTCCCCGAACGGGCCCGGCTCAACCCCGCGAAAATCGCTTGAGGAGCACCGCGGAAGCCACCGGCCGCGCGCCCGCCTTGGCCACTCCGTCGGCCACTTCGCGGTCGGTCGAGGCGACGATGACGGGCCGCCCGGGAGGCTCTGCACGCACCAGCTGGCGGATCAACTCATCGGCGGTGACGCCCGCTTTGGAGAACAGCACCCGCACACCGCGCGGCGGCGCGAGCAGCACCGGCGCGGCCAGTTCGGCCCCGTCGAAGACGCAGGTGACCTCGGCGCCGGTCTGTGCGGCGAGCTGCGAGAGCTGGCCGAGGAGGCGCAACCGCTGCTTCTCCAGGGGCATTTGGGGATAGCCGGTCTTGGTGACGTTGTAGCCGTCGACGACCAGATGCGCCTGCGGCAGCGCGAGCAGCTGGTCGAGGATGGCGGGATCGTTTTCGGACAGTGCGCGGGCCGCGATGTCCTTCGGGGTCATCCGTCCCGGTTCGACGGCGTCCACCGTCTCCGCGGGCCGCACCGACACGGGCGGCAGAGCCAGCTCGCGCCTCAGCCCCTGTGCCGCGTCGAGCACGGTGTCGAGCAGCAGCCGTACGCGCATGTCCTCGACGCTGCGGCCCTCCCGCGCCGCTCTGCGGGCGGCCTCCAGGGCGGCCTCGGTCTCCCCGAGCCGCGCCTTGAGCCGCCGGCTCTCGCTCTCGGCGGCCGACACCTGGGCCTGCCCCTCGGTCCGTACGGACTCGATCTCGCCCCGCACCTTCCGCAGGGCGGCCTCGCCACGCTTGACGTCGCTGAGGGCCGAGCGCAGCTTGCGATGCAGCGATTCGGCCTCTTTCTTCGCCGACTCCAGCTCCGTGCGCAGCCGTTCGGTCTCGGCCCGGGTCTGGCCGCGGGCCTCGGCGAGTTCCTGGCGCAGCCGCTCCAGCTCGGCACGGTTCTCCTCGTCGGCGCGCTCGGCGTCCGCCCGCTGGGCCTCCTCACCCGCGGCGGTCACCAGCTTCACCCAGCCCGTGGGCCGGAGCACATAGGCCGCGGCCGCCACATCGAGCGGATCCGCGGCCGGGGGCGGCGAGCCCGAGTCGAGGGCGCCGGCGAGCTCCGGCTGGGCCTCTCTGAGCCGCTCGCTGATCCGCTGCCTGAAGAGCGGATCTGTCTCCAGGGCCGCCGCCATGGCGTTCCCCGCGAACTTGGCGCGGCGGGTCGGGGTGAAGCGGGCGTACTGCCGCAGCTGAGCGGGCAGCTCGGCGACCGTCAGCCCGCCGAAGCCGTCGGAGACGATCTGTACAACCCTGCGGCGCACTCCGTCGGGCATCGGACGGTCGAGCACCTCAGCGGCGCCGTCGACCGGCTCCCCGCCTGTGGTCTCCACCATCGGTCACCCCAATACGTCGACGGGGCCCGCTCCCTCAGGAGCCGGCGCCCGGCCTGTCCACCAGTTCCACCTGATCCACCGCATTGCACCAGCGGCAGCGCACCGACTCGATGGTCTCACTGACCACCTCCCGCTCCTCGACCTTCGGCTCACCGGCCAGATCGAGGTGCACGTACTCCACGACCTTCGACGAACGGGTCACGTCGAAGCGCGTGAGATTGCCGCAGAGCGTGCAGCGCCACCGGGTCTCGGCGGTCGGCAGGGGAACCGTCATCGTCGCAGTCGCTCGCTTTCCTCAAGTTTTCGTGCCGCGCCGGGCAGCCCCGGAGCTTGTTGGCTCGTAACCCTACGGCCTGGCGTGTAGTCGACGCCCGTCACCGGGCAACGGCGAGGCACTCTGTGCCGTCTGGTCCGGTTACGTCATGATCTGGTCATGATCGGCAACTGGGGTGCGACCCTCGTCCGGGCGGCCCGGAATCAGTCCGCACCGGTGACTCACTCACTGATCACCCTGTGCTGTCTGATCTTCCTGGTCGGCCCGGCCTCGGGGCTCAACCCGGTGTACGGCACCGGTGACGAGCTCCTCTCCGCACAGCGGGCCTATTTCGAGCGCTGGGGTGTAGTGCCCGTAGAGCTGTTCAGCGGGGCACCGCGCGCGGCCCTCACCCCGGCCACGGCGCTCTTCGTGCACGGCAGCTGGCTGCATCTCCTCGGCAACATGCTCTTCCTCTTCGTCTTCGGTGCGATGGCCGAGGAGCGGATGGGCCACCTTGCGTACGCCCTCTTCTACCTGGGCTGCGGCTGCCTTGCCCTGCTCGGCTACGCGGCCGCCCACGCCGACTCCGGACAGACCCTGGTCGGCGCCTCCGGGGCGATCTCCGCGGTCCTCGGCGCGTTCCTTTACCTGTTCCCCAAAGCCCGGGTGACCAGTCTCTTCCCGTTCTTGTTCTTCCTGCCGCTGCGGTTCCCGGCCTGGGTGGTCCTGCCGTTCTGGGTGTCCCTCCAGTGGCTGGCGGCGACCCGTGAGACACGGGGTCCGGGGGTCGCCTATCTGGCCCACCTCCTGGGCTTCTCGTTCGGCTTCGGCTACGCGTGGGTGCGCTACCGCTGGACGGCTACAGTGAAATCCCCAGCGACGGCCACCGAGGGAGAAAACCAGCCGTGATCACCGCGATCGTGCTCATCAAGACCAGCGTGGACCGGATTCCTGAGATCGCCGAGTCCATCGCGGCGCTGGACTCCGTCAGTGAGGTCTTCTCCGTGACCGGTACGTACGATCTGATCGCCATGGTCCGGGTGAAGGCCCATGACGATCTGGCGGACATCATCCCCGGGCAGATCAGCAAGATTCCGGGCGTGGAGGCCACGGACACGCATGTGGCGTTCCGTACGTACTCCCAGCATGACCTGGAGGCCGCGTTCGCCATCGGCCTGGACAGCTGAGGGTCTGCCGGCCGCTGGATGAAGAGTTCCTCATCTTGGACTCATCCTCGGTGACGGGTTCCGCCCGCAGGATCTGAGCCATGAGCTTCTCTCATCGCATCGCAGCCCTCACGGCCGTCGTGGCCATTCCGCTCGGGATCGCCGCGACCAGTTACGCCCTGACCGACAGCCCGGAGTCCCCCAAGGTGCCCGCCAAGGTGGAGCTCGACAAGGGCGATTCGCCGTCTCGGACTCCCTCCAAGAAACCGGCACCCAGTGACGAGGTCGTCTCCCGGCCTCCGGTGACCGACGACGACAACAGCGACGACGGCGGAGCAGGGGGCAGGACGGACGACGGAGCGGGTAGCAGGACGAGTGGCGGCGGATCAGGTGGCGCGGCAGATGACGACGGGCCCGTCGACGACGGGCCCGTCGACGACGACGGCGGCGCCGGCGACGACGGCTGAGCCCGTTCCCGTACGCCGGTGGATCACGGCCCGGGTCCGCATCCTGCTCTGGCTGCTGCTCGTGACGGCGGTCGCCTTCGCGGCGGTGGCCATGACCACCCGCTCGATCCTGCTGCGCGACGTCGACAACCGGGTCAGCCGACTGCTCGCGCAGGAGACCGGCGAGTTCGCCAACTTCGAGACCCGGGGCAAGGACCCGGAGACCGGTCGCCCCTTCACCGACCCCGAGCGGCTGCTGGAGGTCTTCCTGGAGCGGCAGTACGCCGATCCCGACGAGGAGCTGATCGGCCTGATCGGACGGCCGGACCAGGGCCCCGCACAGCGCACCCAGCCACGTGAGATCGACGTCCCCCGGCCCCTGCATGACGACCGGGAAGCCCGCCGCCGCATCTTCGACTCCCCGGACTCCACCGGTACGCTGCACCGCGCCTCCGGAGAGATCCGCTGGGCCAAGGTCGCCGTCGCCCGACCCGGCGGCGAGCCCGAGGCCGCCTTCGTCGTCGCCTTCCACCCCGGGCGCGAGCAGGCCCGCGCCAACGAGGTCTTCCGTATCCTGCTGGCCATCTCCGGGGTCGCGCTGGTGATGACGACGGGCATCGGCTGGGTGGTGGCCGGGCGTATCCTCAAGCCCGTACGCCTGGTCCGTACCGCCGCCGCGCAACTCACCGAGCAGGACCTCACCCGGCGTATTCCGGTCCATGGCCGGGACGACGTGGCGGCGCTCGCCGAGACGTTCAACGCGATGCTGGACCGGCTTGAGCGGGCCTTCGCCGCCCAGCGGGAGTTCGTCGACGACGCGGGCCACGAGCTGCGCACCCCGATCACGATCGTGCGCGGCCACCTGGAGCTGATGGGCGACGATCCGGCCGAGCGCGAGGAGACCATACGCCTGGTCACCGACGAGCTGGACCGGATGAGCCGCATCGTCGAGGACCTGCTGCTGCTCGCCAAGGCCGAGCGCCCCGACTTCGTCACGCCCGAGCCCGTGCAGCTCGGCGAACTCACCGCCGACGTCTTCGTCAAGGCCCGCACGCTCGGCGAGCGCCGCTGGGAGCTGGCCGAAGTCGCCGACGGGGAGGTCCGCCTCGACCCGCAGCGCATCACCCAGGCGATGGTCCAGCTCGCGCAGAACGCCGTACAGCACACGGCTCCCGGCCAGTCCGTCCGCATCGGCTCGCGCCTCGACGGCTCCCGTATCGAGCTGTACGTCGCCGACTCGGGGCCCGGGGTTCAGCCGCAGGACACCGAGCTGATCTTCGAACGGTTCCGCCGTGGCACCGCACGGCGCGGCGCCCGCGGCTCCGGCGCCGGCCTCGGCCTGTCGATCGTCCGGGCCATCGCGGAGGGGCATCGCGGGCAGGTGGAGCTCCGGGACACCGAGGGCGGCGGGGCCACCTTCGTACTCGTACTGGAAGAGGAACGCACATGACGGGGTGTCGCGGATGAACCGCATCCTGATCGTCGAGGACGAGGAGCGCATCGCCTCCTTCGTCGAGAAAGGCCTGCGCGCGGGCGGTTTCACCACGACCGTCGTCGGCGACGGAGACGCGGCCTACGAGTATGCGCTGACCGGCGGATTCGACCTGGTGATCCTCGACATCGGGCTGCCCGGACGGGACGGCTTCACGGTGCTGCGGGAACTGCGCGAGGCCCGGGTGACGGTCCCGGTGATCGTGCTGACCGCCCGGGACTCCGTACGTGACACGGTGGCCGGCCTGGAGGGCGGCGCCGACGACTGGATGACCAAGCCGTTCCGCTTCGAGGAACTCCTCGCCCGGGTGCGGCTGCGGCTGCGTACGGCGGTCAGGGCGCCCGAGGTGACCATGCTGCGCGGCGGGGATCTCACGCTGGACCTGCGCACCCGCAGGGCCCGCGCGGGAGAGCGGACGGTCGATCTGACGGCACGGGAGTTCGTGCTGCTCGAGCTGTTCCTGCGGCACCCCGGGCAGGTGCTCTCGCGCGAGCAGATCCTGTCCCATGTGTGGGGGTACGACTTCGACCCCGGGTCCAACATCGTGGACGTCTACGTCCGTGCGCTGCGCAAGAAGCTGGGGGCGCAAAGCGTGGAGACGGTACGCGGGATGGGGTACCGGCTGCCGGGGTGACGCCGGACCCGTCCGCGTGAACTTCCTTTCATCTACGGCTCATTGAGGGCTCACCGCGCGCGTGAACTCTGGATGTCGTGAGCCTGACTTCCCCACAAATACGCCAAGCCGCCGCCCTCTGCGTGGCCCTCAGCATCTGCGCCCTGCTGGTCGTGCCCGGCAACTTCCCCGGGCTCGGCGGTGACGCCAGACTGACGCTCGCCGTCTTCGTCCTGGCGACCTGCGCCTGGATCGGTACGCCCATCGACGACACGTACATCGCCCTGGGCGCCGGACTCGCCCTCACGGTGACCGGGGTGATCAGCAGCAACACGCTCTTCGGCACCCTCGGAGACCCGACCGTGTGGCTGCTGATCTGCGCCTTCGTACTCGCCGCCGCGGTGGCCCGGACCGGACTCGCGGGGCGGGCGGCGGCGTTCCTGGTGAGCGGGGCGCGCAGCGTTCGTCAGTTGGCCCATCTGACCACGGCGGCGCTGGTCGTGACGGCCTTCGCAGTGCCCGCCACCTCCGGCCGGGCGGCGCTCGCGCTGCCGGTGTTCCTCGCGCTCGCCAAGGTGCTGGCCGACCGGAAGCGACTGGTCGTGATGCTGGCGCTGCTGTTCCCGACCGTGATCCTTCTGTCCGCGGTGGCGACCCTGATCGGCGCGGGAGCGCATCTGATCACGGTGTCGGTGCTGTGGGAGGCGACCGGCAACCGGGTCGGCTTCACACAATGGCTGCTGCTCGGCCTGCCGTTGGCAGTGGCCTCCTCCCATCTGGCCGCGGAAGTAGTGCTGTTGACGACCACCAGGCGCGCGGACCGCCGAGGTCCCGTACGGATCACGGCCGATGACATCCAGCGGCACAGCGAGCAGCCGGTCACCGGCCCCTGGTCGTCCGCCGAGTCGCGCTGTCTGCTGCTGCTCGCCACCGTGGTGGCCCTGTGGTGCAGCGAACCGCTCCACCAGGTACCCCCCGCGGTAGTCGCCCTGATCGGCGCGGTCGTCGCGTCCTCGCCCGCGCTCGGGACCGTCCATCTCAAGGACGCCCTCAAGACCGTGCCCTGGTCGCTGCTCCTCTTCATGGCCGCGACGATGGCGATGGGGGTCGCGCTCGCGAACTCGGGGGCGGCGAAGTGGCTGGTCGCCGGCCTTCCGGTCGACGTGGAGCCATGGCTCTTCCTCGCGCTCGTCGTCGCGGTCAGCACGGCGGCACACCTCATACTCCAGTCCCGCTCGGCCCGCTCGTCCGTCCTCGTCCCGCTGGTCGTCGCGGCGGCCGTGGGCGCCGGGGTCAACCCCGTGGCCGCCGCGCTGGCGTCCACCGCGGCGGCGGGCTTCTGCCACACGCTCCCGGCCTCCGCGAAACCGGTCACGCTCTTCGCTGAGATCCCCGGCACGCCGACCTACACCCCACGCGACCTGCTGCGCCTGTCCGGCGTACTGGCCCCGCTGACCGTCGCACTCGTCCTGCTCTTCGCGCTCGCGGTGTGGCCGCTGCTGGGCGTACCGGTGCTCAAGCCCTGAACAGCCCGCCCCCACCCCTGAAGGAGTACCCCCATGCTGACCCGTTTCGCCGTGGCCCCCAGCGGCTTCAAAGAGTCCTTGTCCGCCCGGGCCGCCGCCGACGCCATCGCGGCCGGTGTACGCCGTGTCGTCCCGGACGCCGAGGTCGACCTCATCCCCCTGGTCGACGGCGGCGAGGGCACGGCCGCCGCCCTTGCCGCCTCGACCGGGGGCCGGCTGGTCGCGCTGCCCGCCACAGGGCCGGTAGGGGAACTCGTCGGCACCCACTTCGCGCTTCTCGGTTCGCGGGACACGGCGGTGGTGGAGATGGCGGCGGTCGCGGGCCTCTCCCTCGTCCCGCACGGCCTGCGCGACCCGGGCGCCACGACCACGTACGGCGTCGGCGAACTGATCCGCGCCGCCCTCGACACAGGCGTACGACGGATCCTGGTGGGCTGCGGCGATTCGGGCACGTCGGACGGGGGCGCCGGTGTGCTCCAGGCACTCGGCGCCCGGCTGCTCGACGCGGACGGCTTCGAACTGCCGCATGGTGGGCGGGAGTTGAACCGCCTGCACCGGATCGACCCTTCCGGACTCGACCCCCGGCTCTCCCAGGTGGAGCTGCTCGTCGCCTGCAACCCGTACAACGTGCTGTGCGGCGAGCGCGGCGTCGCGCGGGTATTCGGCCCGCAGAAGGGCGCGACCCCCGCGCAGGTCGAGGAGCTGTCGGCGGCCCTGGAGAACTGGGCGTACGTCCTCAAGCGGGACCTCGCGGTCACCTCCGACCTGTGCGGCGGCCCTGGAACCGGCGCCTCAGGAGGCCTGGGCGCGGGCCTGGCCTCCCTCGGCGCCCGCCTCCTGCCCCGCTTCGAGGTGCTCCTCGACCACCTCGACCTGGACGCCCGCCTCGCCCGCGCCGACCTGGTCCTCACCGCCGAGGGCGCCCTGGACCGCCAGACACCGCGCGGCAAGGTACCCGCGGAGGTGGCCCGCCGCGCCAAACTGCACGGCCGCCCGGTCCTCGCCCTGGCGGGCACGCTCGGCGAAGGCGCGCACACCGTGCCGGGCGTGGACGCCTTCACCGGCATCCTGCCCGCCCCGATGGCCCTCGCCGAGGCACTGGTCCGCGGCAGCGAACTCCTCACGGACGCGACCGAGCGGGCCCTGCGGATGATCCTGCTGGGGGCGGGGTTGCCGAGGGGGGTGAGGGTGTGACGCCTAGCCCGGCACGTCGACGGCGGCGATGCCGTTGCGGGTGCCCACGTACACGCGCATCCCGCGCTCGGGGTGGGCACTGACCACCGGCTGGAAGGCCGGGACCGACGGGTCGGAGAAGGTCAGCGCCCACCTCTGCTCGCCCTTGCGGTTCACGACGTACAGCGTCTGGCCGAGTAGGGCGTAGACGTGGTCCTCGTGGACGGTCGGGTCGCTGTAGTAATGCGAGTACTCCGCGTGACGCTTGCCCCGCACCGTCCATACCGTGGATCCGTCGGCGGGGTCGACAGCCACGAGCAGATCCGGGGTCGTGGTGACGGCCAGGTCCCCGAAGGGGATGTACACGCTCTCGCGCAACGTGTCCCCGACGACGTCGTCGTTACTGGCATTCCACAGCGCCTTGCCGCGCGTCACGCTCAGTCCCAGCACGGAATCCGAGCCCTCGGATCCCAACACGAGGGTGCTGCCGACGAGTGCGGGACGTCCGGCCTGGGTGCCCACGTCGGACGTCCACAGCGTTCTCCCGTCCTGGCCGTCCACGGCGATCAGCGACTTGTAGGTGCTCACATAGACCACGCCGTCCGCCACCATGGGCGTGGTGACGATCGGATCCTGCGTCCGTGCGTTCCAGGCCACACTTCCGTCGGGCCGGAACGCGCGCACCATGCCCTTGTCCTCGGTCAAGTCAGTGGTCACGAGCACCAGATCGCCGACCTTCACAGGGAACCTCACGAACCTCGCCTCGTCGAGCCCACGCTGCCAGCGCACATCCCCTTTCGGGTCCACCGCGCACAGCTTCACAGGGCCGTCGTTATGCAGACAGTAGGCACCGTCGGTCGTGACGACGGACGATCCCACCAACCCTGCCCACAGGGGCGGTTCTCCCAGCCTCGTCTCCCATTGGCCCTCACCGTCCGGAGAGACCGCGCGCAGTCTGCCGTCCATACCTCCGAAGTACACCAGGTCGCCGTCGGGCGACAACGCGACGGCGGGGCCGCCGTCTCTGTGGGTCTCGATGCTGCCGAAGGCCCAAGCAATGAGCGCGGGCTGCGGCGTGGCCACAGACCGCTTCGACGGCGAGGCGCTGGCGGTGCTCTTGCCCCGCACGGCGTCGCCCCCGGCATCCCGGTCCTGCAGCAACAGCCATCCGCCGGTGCCGGCCCCGGCGGCGACCAGCCCTCCGGCCGCGAGCCCCTGCAGCAGGCGTCGCCGTGACGGCGCCGCCGGCGCGGCGACCGGAACGTCCTGGACCGTCAGGGGAGCCACGTACTCGACCCGGCTCTCACCCTCACCCGATCCCCTCTCCGGAAGCCACCGCTCGTCTCCCCCGACCGGGCCGGCGGCGGTGAACCAGCCCGGCCGTAACCTCTCGCGCAGGGACTGTGCCGTGTACCCCGTGGCCGCGACCACCTCGGCCGGAGTCGGCCGGTCCTCCGGGGTCTCTGAGAGACAGGCCTCGATCAGCGTCCGGATCCCCTCCGGCACCCCGGACAGGTCGATGTCCCGGTTCAGGATGCGCATCAGGATCACCGCGTCCTTGCCCTCGCCGAAGGGCTCACGCCCCGCCGACGCGTGCGCGAGGACCGCGCCCAGCGAGAACACGTCGCTCGGCGGCCCCACTTGCCCACCGGTGCGGATCTGCTCGGGCGAGACGTACCCGACCGAGCCGACGACGACTCCGGTCCGGGTCAGCGCGGTCGCCTCCAGCGCTCGTACGATCCCGAAGTCGATGACCCGCGGACCGTCCGCCGCCAAAAGGATGTTGGACGGCTTGAGGTCCCGGTGGACCATGCCCTGCGCATGGATCGCCACGAGCGCCTCGCCAAGGGCCGCCGCCAGCACCCGCACCGCCTCCTCGGGCAGCGGACCGTGGTCGAGGACGGCGTCGCGCAGGTTCGGCCCGTCGACGAACTCCGTTGCCATCCAGGGCCGTTCGCCCTCGGTGTCGGCGTCGACGACCCGGGCGGTGTACGTCCCTGCCCCGCCGACGGTCTGCGCGGCCCGCACCTCATGGCGGAACCGGGCGCGGAAGATGCGGTCCTCGGCGTGCTCGCCGCGCACCACCTTCACGGCCAGCCGCGGACCGGCGGGCGACTCGGCGAGATAGACCTCGCCCATGCCACCCGCACCGAGTCTGCCAAGGACCTCGTACGGCCCGATCCGCCGTGGATCCGTCTCGCGCAACACCTGCAGCACCCTGTGCTCCCCCTGTCCGGTCGTGCGATCCGAACGGCCGTCCAAAAGGAGCGTATACGCCGGATACGCGTCAGGGCAGTGGCCGGACGGACGCGCGGGACACCCGCTGCGGGGTCACACCGCCGGGACGCAACGCCCGTCCACCGTGCGGTAGTTCCAGCGCGCGCCCTCGCTCACGAGCTCCTTCACGGCGCGGACGAACCGCTCCACGTGCTCGTCGGGCGTGCCCGCCCCAAAGCTGACCCGAATGGCGTTGAGGGACTTCTCGCCGGGCGCGGCCTCGGGGGCGCCGCACTCGCCCTGGCTCTGCGGATCGCTGCCGAGGAGGGTACGGAGGAGGGGGTGGGCGCAGAAGAGCCCGTCGCGCACGCCGATGCCGTACTCGGCGGAGAGCGCGGCGGCGAAGTGGGAGCTGTTCCACCCCTCGACGACGAAGGAGATGACGCCGACGCGGGCCGCGTCGTCCCCGAAGAGGGACAGGACGCGGACCTCCGGAACCTCGGCGAGCCCGGCCCGGACAGTGTCGATCAGGTACTGCTCCCGGGCCACAAGCGCGTCGAACCCCGCCTCGGTGAGAGCCTTGCAGGCGGAGGCGACGGCGTAGGCGCCGATGACGTTGGGCGACCCGGCCTCGTGCCGCGCGGCGCTGTCGTGCCACTCGACGTCCACGCCCCCGTCGCTGCGCCGCGACACCTTCCGGCTCGCACCGCCACCCGCGAGGTACGGCTCGGCCGTGCGCAGCCAGTCGGAACGCCCGGCGAGCACGCCCGCCCCGAACGGCGCGTACAGCTTGTGCCCCGAGAAGGCGACCCAGTCGACGTCCGACTCCCGTACGGAGACGGGGTGATGGGGCGCCAACTGCGCGGCGTCGAGCACGATCCGCGCACCGTGCGCATGCGCGGCGGCGGCCAGTTCGCGTACGGGCCACAGCTCGCCGGTGACGTTCGAGGCACCGGTGACGCAGACGAGGGCCGGCCCTGCGGGGTCGCGTTCGGCGAGGGCGCGCTCCAGGGTGGCGACGGCCTGGGCGGGCGTGCGGGGCGCGTCGAGGTACGTGACGCGGGCCTCCCGCCATGGCAGCAGCGAGGCGTGGTGCTCGGTCTCGAAGACGTAGACCTGGCAGTCGGCGGGGAGGGCGGCGGCGAGCAGGTTCAGCGAGTCGGTGGTGGACCGGGTGAACACGACCTGGTCCTCGTCCCGGCAGTCGAGGAACTCGGCGACGGTCTTCCGGGCGTTCTCGAACAGGTCGGTGGACAGCTGGGACAGGTACCCGGCCCCGCGGTGCACGCTCCCGTAGTACGGCGCGTACGCGGCCACGTCGTCCCAGACCCGCTGGAGGGCCGGGGCGCTGGCGGCGTAGTCGAGTGCGGCGTACGTGACCTCGCCGCCGGTGACGAGCGGGACGGTGACGTCCCGTCCCAGAACGGGCAACGGCTCGGCGACGGACTGCTCGGCGACAGCGGTGGAGACAGACATGACACTCCCTCAAGACCAGGACCCCTGGTCTGTGCGAGGGGTCCGCGCTTGTCGCAGGCCTTGCTGCCCACGACCTGGTCTTCACCCGGGGCACCCCGCCACGGACGGAGGGTTGCCGGACAGCCGGCCGGGGCCTTTTGGCTGTCACTCATGACCTGCCAACGAACATACGCAGTCTGATCGTCCGCCCGCAACTCGGGTCCGGATCCCGGACCGGGGGCCCGGACCGGGGTTTCTCGCCCCCGCCGCCCCTACCCGTCCCATCCCTGGGGCTGCGCCCCGGGCCCCCGCCAGGGGGTGGGGGTGACAGTTGTGTCGCGGCTGCGGGTGCCTCGGGGCTGGTCGCGCAGTTCCCCGCGCCCCTAAAAGGGGCGCGCCCGGAGCCGTCAGCCATCATGCTCACCAGCCCCCGACGTGCCCGCACTTGCCCACCGGCGGGAGGGGACGTGGGCCGGTGCGTCGTATGCCCGTCGCGTAGGTTCTGTCTCAGGAAACCCGCACCCTGTGGAAGCCGAAGGGCCGTATGCCCACCCTGCGACGGGCTGACGCACCGGCCCACGGCCCCGACCCCCAACGAACCCAGGGGCGCGGGGCTGTGACATCAGCGGCTCCGCCGCGGGGCGCGACCAGCCACACTCAACCCGCAGCCGCCCGCGAACCCCAACGCACCACCCCTCCAGGCGCGCTACCCGTTGCTGACCGCCACCCACCGATCCAACGTCGTCTTCGCCGCCCCGGAGTCAATGGCCTCCCCCGCCTTGGCCATCCCCTCCCGAAGCTGGTCCGCGAGCGGACCGGAACCCGGCGTCAGCGCCACCAGCGCCGCCGCCGAGTTCAGCAGCACAGCGTCCCGCACAGGCCCGGTCTCCCCGTTCAGCAAGCGCAGCGCCACGTCGGCGTTGTACGAAGCGTCAGCACCTCGCAACGCCTCCACCGGCACCAACTCGATGCCCACATCCCGCGGATCGAACGTCTCCTCGTGGACCTTTCCGTCCTGTACCACCCAGACGCGCGACGTGGACGTGGTCGTCAGCTCGTCGAGACCGTCGTCGCCGCGGAAGACCAGGGACGAGTTGCCACGCTCGGCGAACACGCCGGCCATGATGGGTGCCATCCGCGCGTCGGCGACTCCGACGGCCTGCGCCTTCACCCGGGCGGGATTCGTCAGCGGCCCGAGGAAGTTGAAGATCGTCCGGATACCCAGCTGCCCCCGCGCGGCGCCCACGTGCCGCATCGCCGGATGGAACTTCGCGGCGAAACAAAAAGTGATCCCGGCTTCCTCGGCCACCTCCGCGACCCGCTTCGGCGTCAGCTCCAGATTGACGCCCAGCTTCTCCAGTACGTCCGAGGCCCCGGAGGCCGACGACGCCGCTCGGTTGCCGTGCTTGACGACCTTCGCGCCGGTCCCGGCGATGACGATCGCGGACATGGTGGAGATGTTGACCGTACGGGCCCCGTCCCCACCGGTACCGACGATGTCGACGGTCTCCCCCGGCACCTGGATCACGTTCGCGTGCTCGTACATCGCCCGGACGCACCCGGTGATCTCGCCGACGGTCTCCCCCTTGGCCCGCAGCGCCACCGCGAACCCGGCGATCTGGGCGTCGGTCGCCTCGCCGCGCATGATCAGGTCCATCGCCCAGGCAGTGTCGTCCGCGCTCAGATCACGCCCGTCCAGCAGTCCGTTCAGCAGCGCGGGCCAGGAACGGCCCGCCGCGGTGTCGCCTCCAGCGGGGGTCACAGCGTTCATCAGCCGCTCCTGGTCGTCGTACGTCCCGAAAGGTTGGCACCCACCCTATCCAGCCCCGGGGACGGCAAAGAGCCCCGTCCAGGCAATGGACGGGGCTCTTACCGTGGCGAACGACCGGAGATCAGTGGTGGCCGTGGCCGCTCGTGATCTCCCGGTACTCGTCGGCGGTCGGCTTGGGAATCTGGCTGTCCTCGCCGTAGTACGCGTTGCTCAGCTTGGACCGCAGCTTCTGCGGAGCCTTCACCTTGCGCTCGACGCCGTTCTCGTCGACCGTCGGGCCGATCTCGGCCGGCTTGTACTGCTCGTGCGCGGTGAGCACATGCAGCTGCTCCTGGCTGAGGGGCTCGTGGACCTCGATGAACTCACCGTGCGGCAGGCGCTTGATGATGCCCGACTCGCGGCCGTGCAGCACCTTGTCCTTGTCGCGGCGCTGGAGGCCGAGACAGATCCGCTTGGTGACGATGAACGCGATGACCGGCCCGGCGAAGAACCCGATGCGGACGAACCAGGTGACCGCGTTGATCGACAGATGGAAGTGCGTGGCGACGATGTCGTTGCCACCACCGATCAGCATGACCATGTACGCGGTGATCCACGCGACACCGAAGGCCGTCCGGGTCGGCGCGTTGCGCGGCCGGTCCAGGATGTGGTGCTCGCGTTTGTCCCCGGTGACCCAGGACTCGATGAACGGATAGAGCGCGATGATCCCGAGGAAGAGACCGAAGATCACCAGCGGGATGAACACGCCCAGGACGAGCGTATGGCCGGCGAAATTGATCTCCCAGCCGGGCATGGCGCGGATCAGTCCCTCGGCGAAGCCCATGTACCAGTCGGGCTGGGCGCCCGTGGACACCTGGTCCGCGCGATACGGCCCCAGCACCCAGATCGGGTTGATGGTCGCGACCGCGGCGAGGGCGGAGATGAACCCGAAGACCAGGAAGAAGAAGCCTCCGGCCTTGGCCATGTAGACCGGCAGCAGCGGCATGCCGACGACGTTCTTGTCGGAGCGGCCGGCGCCCGCGAACTGCGTGTGCTTGTGGTAGAAGACCAGGATCAGGTGGCCGACCACGAGCCCGAGCATGATGCCGGGCAACAGCAGGATGTGGATCGAGTAGAACCGCGCGACGAAGTCGCCGCCCGGGAACTCCCCGCCGAACAGGAACATCGAGATGTACGTGCCCACGATCGGCGTGGCCAGGATCGCGCCCTGCGTGAAGCGGACACCGGTGCCGGAGAGCAGGTCGTCCGGGAGCGAGTAGCCGGTGAAACCGGTGAACATGCCCAGTACGAACAGCAGGAAGCCGAACATCCAGTTGATCTCACGCGGCTTGCGGAAGGCGCCGGTGAAGAAGACGCGCATCATGTGCACGAACATGCCGGCCAGGAAGACGATCGCCGCCCAGTGGTGGATCTGCCGGATCAGCAGACCGCCGCGGACGTCGAAGCTGATGTCCAGCGTGGAGGCGTACGCCTCCGACATCAGCTGGCCCTGCATCGGCACATAACTGCCGTGGTACTCGATCTCGTTCATCGACGGGTGGAAGAACAGCGTCAGATACACACCCGTGAGGATGATGATGATGAAGCTGTAGAGGCAGATCTCACCCAGCATGAAGGACCAGTGGTCCGGGAAGATCTTGCGCATGTTGGCCTTGGCCAGGCCGTAGATGCCGAGGCGGCCATCAGCCCAGTCGGCGACCCGCTCGCCCGCGGGTGCCTTGCGGCGCTCGTCATTTGAAGTGCTCATCCGCGCTCCCAGAAAGCAGGACCGACGGGCTCTTCGAAGTCGCCGAGCGCCTCGAGGTAGCCCTCGTCGTTCACGGCGATCCGCAGCTGCGGAAGGGCGTGACCAGCGGGGCCGAAGATCACTCGGGCACCGTCGGAGAGGTCGAAGGTGGACTGGTGACAGGGGCAGAGGACGTGGTGCGTCTGCTGCTCGTACAGGGAGATCGGGCAGCCGACGTGGGTGCAGATCTTCGAGTACGCCACGATGCCCTCGTGGGACCACTCGAGCTCGCGCTTGTCCTTGATGTCGTCCGGCTGCAGCCGGACGATCATCAGGGCCGCCTTGGCGATCTCGGTCTGGAAATCGTGGTCGTGCTCCTCCAGGCCCTCGGGCTTGGCGAAGGTCAGTGAACCGACCGCGACGTCGGAGGGACGCAGCGGCTCGTTCGTGTTCATGTTGACGAGCAGCTTGCCCTTGGCCCACAGCGTGTGCCGCAGCTTGTCCTCCGGCAGCGGACCGAGGTCGCGCAGCAGGACGATGGCGGACAGCGGGAACAGGGTCAGCGCGCCGAGCATCGTGTTGCGGATCAGCTTGCGGCGGCCGAGCCCGGAGTCCTTGGCACCCTGCCGGAAGTCCTCCATGACCTTGGCCTTGACCTCGGGCGTGGCCTCGATCGCGTGCCGCTCGTCGACGAGTTCCACGTCGGACATCAGCGTGCGGGCCCAGTGGACCGCGCCCGCACCGATGCAGAACAGCGCGCTGCCGAGGGTCATGCCCAGCGCGAAGTTCAGCGCGCTGATGTGGCCGAGCGGCCAGACGTAGATCGACTTGTCCACCGGGATCGCCACGAACGCGGCGATGAAGGCGACGGTGGACAGCATCGACAGCGTGAACAGGAGGGCGACCGTACGCTCGGACCGCTTGGCGGCCCGCTCGTCGATGTCCTGGATGCGGTGCTCGTGGGGCGGCAGCCCCGGATCCGCAAACGGGTGCTTCTCGTCGGCGACGGCTACCCCGCCGTTGTCGGCGGCCTGCTCAGCGGGCAGGTTCTCTTCTGGAGTTTCTTGGCTACTCATGACTTCTTGGCCTTTGCGGTCCGGGCGGCGACCCACACGGCGACGGCGATCAGTCCACCGAGACCGAAGACCCAGCCGAACAGGCCCTCGCTGACCGGCCCGAGGCCGCCCAGCTCCAGTCCGCCGGGGCTCTCCGACTTGTCGCTGTTGACCTCGTCCAGGTACGCGATGATGTCCTTCTTGTTCTTCTCCGTCAGCGTGGTGTCGGGGAAGGACGGCATGTTCTGCGGGCCGGTCTGCATGGCCTCGTAGATGTGCTTCGGATCGACGTCTTCCAGCGTCGGGGCGTACTTGCCGTTAGTCAACGCGCCGCCCTTGCCGGTGAAGTTGTGGCACTGCGCGCAGTTGGTACGGAAGAGCTCACCGCCCTTGGCGATGTCCGCGCCCTCCGGGTTGTACTGGTTCTCGGTCGGCACGGAGGGACCGGCACCCAGCGAGGCGATGTACGCCGCGAGCTGGTCGATCTCGGCCTGCGAGTAGATGTTCTTCTTCTGCGGCACCTGAGCGCCGGGCTGCTGCGCCGGCATACGGCCGGTCGCGACCTGGAAGTCCACGGCAGCGGCGCCCACACCCACCAGGCTCGGACCGTCGGTGGTGCCCTTACCGCCGGTGCCGTGGCAACTGGCGCAGCCGACGGCGTAGAGCTTCTGGCCCTCCTCGATGGTGAGGGTCTGGGCGGTCTCATCGGCCACGGCCTTGTCCGGGGGCGCGACCAGGGTGTAGATCCCCCCGGTGGCCGCCAGCGCGATGAGTAGGACGACGACCGCCGCCAGCGGATGGCGTCGTCGTGCGGAGAGCTTTTTCACGGATTACCCCGGTGTCAGGATCTTCTGCGTCGATGCTTCTGGGATGTGCGCCTGTGGGGCGCTCGGGAGCGGGCCCGGCTACTTGATCATGTAGATCGTGGCGAAGAGGCCGATCCAGACGACATCGACGAAGTGCCAGTAGTAGGACACGACGATGGCGGCGGTCGCCTGCTCGTGCGTGAACCTGTGGGCCGCGTACGTACGCCCCAGGACCAGCAGGAAGGCGATGAGACCACCCGTCACGTGCAGGCCATGGAAGCCGGTCGTCAGGTAGAACACCGAGCCGTACGGGTCCGACGAGAGCGAGAGGCCCTCGTGCTTGACCAGCTCCGTGTACTCGAAGACCTGACCGCCGATGAAGATCGCACCCATGATGAAGGTGACGATGAACCACATCCGGAGCTTCTTCACATCCCCGCGCTCGGCGGCGAAAACGCCGAGCTGGCAGGTGAGGGAGGAGAGCACCAGGATCGTGGTGTTGGCCGCCGAGAACGGGAAGTTGAGGGTGTCCGCCATCTCCTTCCAGTGATCCGGACCGGTCACCGATCGCAGGGTGAAGTACATCGCGAAGAGGGCCGCGAAGAACATCAGCTCGGAACTCAGCCAGATGATGGTTCCGACGCTGGTGAGGTTCGGCCGATTGACCGACGGGTGCGCGTGCCCGGTTTCTACTGTCGTTGCTGTCGCCACGACCGACATTATGTCGGTCGCTTATCCCGCCCTCACCCCGGGGGGTGCCGTTCGGAGTGTCTGCCCGGTGTGCGCTGCTCGGATGGGTCAGGGAAGGGGCTACGGACCGGTGTGTAGCAGGTGCCCAAGGGAGTAGCATCCGCGCATCGGTCCATGACCGTAGACCCATGTCCGTACGACGTCCTTACGACGCGAGTCCCGAAGTCACGGAGGAACAATGCAGGCGACCGCCACGGTGCTGGTCTACAGCGACGACTCCAATACGCGGGAGCAGGTGCGGCTCGCCACGGGGCGCCGGCCGGCGAGTGATGTTCCTCAGGTCGAGTTCATCGAATGTGCGACTCCTGCGGCGGTTCTGAAAGAGCTGGACCGGGGTGGGATCGATGTCTGTGTGCTGGACGGTGAGGCCGTGCCCATGGGCGGCATGGGGATGTGCCGCCAGATCAAGGACGAGGTGTTCAACTGCCCGCCGGTGCTGTTGCTGATCGGGCGGCCTCAGGATGCGTGGCTGGCCACGTGGTCCCGGGCGGACGCCACGGCAATCCTGCCGGTGGAGCCTGTTGACTTCGCGTCGGCGTTGGCCTCTCTGTTGCGGCAGAAGGCTTTGAGCGCCTGAGAGCTCGGTCCAGTGGTCACGCCGATACCGGGCTCAGGCGTGCCCTGTCCTGGGGGCTTGGGCCCTCTACCAGTGCGCTGCCCTTCTGCCAGTCCTGCCAGGTGAGATTCCACTCGCCGAAGCCGTTGCCGAAGGGGGCCATCATGTCGCCGTCCGAGTTGACGACCTTGACCAGGTCGCCGGGGCGGACGGTCTTGAAGAACCAGGCGGCGTTCTCGGTGCTCATGCCGGTGCATCCGTGGCTGACGTTGGCGGAGCCCTGGGAGCCGGTGGACCAGGGGGCGGCGTGGACGTACTCGCCGCTCCAGGTGACGCGCGTGGCGTAGTACACGGGCAGGTCGTAATTCTCCGCGCTGCCCTCGGCAATGCCGATGCTGGTGCCGCGCATCCGTACGAAGTACTCCTTGCCGAGCACGACCTTGACACCGTTACGGGTCTCGAAGCCGGGCTTGCCGGTGGTGACGGGGATCTGCTTGATCTCCTTGCCGTTCCGGTAGACCGCCATCGAGTGCGCGGCGGCGTCCGTGACGGCCTCGACGCGGTCGCCCGTGGTGAGCTTCAGGGGCTTGGCCTTGCCGCCCCAGAGCCGTTCGGCGACCTTTATGCCCGCGAGGTTGCTGGACGCGCGGATGGTGGCGTGGGCGGGCCAGTACTCCCTTGGGCGGTAGTGCAGGGTCTTGTTGTCCACCCAGTGCCAGGCGCCCTGCACGGCGGGCTCTGAGACGACCTTGAGGGCGCGCTCGACGACCTTGCGGGCAGCCTTGTCCTTGAGGGGGATGCTGAGTTCCGCCGTGACGGGCTGGCCGACCCCGTACGTACCCGCTTTGGGGCCGAACGTGACACCCAGGCGCTTCTTCGTGGTGGGCCTGCCGGTGTCGAAGGCGAGGACCTTGCGGCCGGGCGCCCCGTCCTCGTCCTCCGTGCTCACCCGCACCGTGTAGCGGGCGCCCGCGGCGAGCGGTGAGGTGCTGTGCCAGCGGGAGCCGTCCGCGGAGAGTTCGCCCGCCACGTACCGCCCGGCGGCGTCCGTGGCCGTCACGTCGGTGATGCGTCCGTCGGAGTCCTCGGCGGTGATCTCCAGGGGCTTGTCCGGATCGGCCTTCTTGCCGTCGCCTACCGGGGCGTTGAAGGAGATCTGGTCCGTCGCGTCGTACGGACTGGCCGAGAGCGGGTGGCCGTCGGAGCTGCAGGCCGTGACGCCCGCGCCCAGGGTGACCAGTAGCGCGGTGCAGCCGGCCACCGTGCGGTTTCGCCGTGGGCGCGACGGTGTCGAGAGGCTGAGTGCGCGGAGGCCCGAAGGGTCGGGCACGGTCGGACTCTCGACACCGTCACGCGCCGGCAGGCGCATATCGGACGCAGCGGCGCCCCGAAAAGACACTGAGAGGCTCATGCGTTCAACGTAGGAACGCATGACCACTGTGGCGCGGCGGGTGGGCCGTGTGGGGGATGCGTTGTCCGGCAAACGAGGGAGCCCGGACCCTCCGTGACGGAGTGTCCGGGCTCCAGAGCGCCGAGCACGTGTTACTGGGTGCGGTTCTCGCCGTGGTAGTACTCGAAGACCCAGCCCCACAGGCCGATCATGATGATCGGCAGCGAGAAGTACAGCAGCCACCAGCCGAAGACGACGCCCATGAAGGCGAGCGCGCCACCGATACCGAGGGAGAGCGGCTGCCAGCTGTGCGGGCTGAAGAAGCCGATCTCACCGGCGTCGTCCGCGACGTCGGCCTCCTTGTTGTCCTGGGCGCCCACGTCGACCCGCCGGGCCGTGAAGGCCAGGTAGTAGCCGATCATGATGCTCAGGCCGAAGCCGAGGAAGAGCGCCGTGGTACCGGCCGGCTCCTTCGACCACACGCCATAGACGATCGCCATGACCAGGATGAAGACGGCCAGCCAGATGAACATCTTGCCTTGGATCTTCACTTGCCGGCCTCCTTGCCACCAGCGAGGGACTTCTCGGAGGGACCGACGTTCTCGAGCTGGTCGATGGCGGCGATCTCCGGGTGGTGCAGGTCGAACGCCGGGGATTCACTGCGGATCCGCGGCAGGGTGAGGAAGTTGTGCCGCGGCGGCGGGCAGGACGTGGCCCACTCCAGCGAGCGGCCGTAGCCCCACGGGTCGTCGACTTCGACCTTCTTGCCGTACTTGGCGGTCTTCCACACGTTGTAGAAGAACGGCAGGATCGACAGGCCGAGCACGAAGGAGCTGATCGTCGAGACCGTGTTCAGCGCGGTGAAGCCGTCGGCCGCGAGATAGTCCGCGTACCGCCGTGGCATGCCCTCGGCACCCAGCCAGTGCTGGACGAGGAACGTGCCGTGGAAGCCGATGAACAGCGTCCAGAAGGTGATCTTCCCGAGGCGTTCGTCGAGCATCTTGCCGGTCATCTTCGGCCACCAGAAGTGGAAGCCGGAGAACATCGCGAACACCACCGTGCCGAACACCACGTAGTGGAAGTGCGCCACCACGAAGTACGTGTCCGAGACGTGGAAGTCCATCGGCGGCGAGGCCAGGATGACACCGGTCAGACCACCGAAGGTGAAGGTGATCAGGAAGCCGGTGGCCCACAGCATCGGGGTCTCGAACGACAACGACCCCTTCCACATCGTTCCGATCCAGTTGAAGAACTTCACGCCCGTTGGCACGGCGATCAGGAACGTCATGAAGGAGAAGAACGGCAACAGCACGCCGCCGGTGACGTACATGTGGTGCGCCCACACGGTGACCGACAGGCCGGCGATCGCGATGGTCGCGCCGATCAGGCCCATGTAGCCGAACATCGGCTTGCGGGAGAAGACCGGGATGACCTCGGAGATGATGCCGAAGAACGGCAACGCGATGATGTACACCTCTGGATGCCCGAAGAACCAGAACAGGTGTTGCCACAGCAACGCGCCGCCGTTGGCGGCATCGAAGATGTGCGCGCCGAACTTGCGGTCCGCCTCCAGCGCGAACAGCGCGGCGGCCAGCACCGGGAAGGCCAGCAGCACGAGCACCGCGGTGAGCAGCACGTTCCACACGAAGATCGGCATGCGGAACATGGTCATGCCCGGTGCACGCATGCAGATGATGGTGGTGATGAAGTTGACCGCGCCGAGGATGGTGCCGAAGCCGGAGAACGCCAGACCCATGATCCACATGTCGGCGCCGATGCCCGGCGAGCGGATCGCGTCGGACAGCGGCGAGTAGGCGAACCAGCCGAAGTCCGCGGCGCCCTGCGGGGTGAGGAAGCCGCCCACAGCGATCAGCGAGCCGAACAGGTACAGCCAGTAGGCGAACATGTTCAGCCGCGGGAACGCCACATCGGGGGCACCGATCTGCAGCGGCATGATCCAGTTCGTGAAGCCGGCGAACAGCGGCGTCGCGAACATCAGCAGCATGATCGTGCCGTGCATCGTGAACGCCTGGTTGAACTGCTCGTTCGACATGATCTGGCTGCCGGGGCGCGCCAGTTCAGCGCGCATGAACAGCGCCATCACGCCGCCGATGACGAAGAACGCGAACGACGTGACCAGATACAGCGTGCCGATCGTCTTGTGGTCCGTGGTGGTGAGCCACTTGACGACGACGTTGCCGGGCTGCTTCCGCCGTACCGGGACCTCGTTCTGGTACGTGTCTTCCGGCGCGGCACCCTGAGGTTCGTTGAGGATGCTCACAGTTGGTTCGTCTCCCGGTTCTTCTCGTGGTCCGTCTGCTCGATTCCGGCCGGGACGTAACCGGTCTGGCCCTTCTCCGCGAGCTCCCTGAGGTGGGCCTCGTAACGCTCGGGAGAGACGACCTTCACGTTGAAGAGCATCCGGGAGTGGTCGACGCCGCACAGTTCGGCGCACTTGCCGAGGAAGGTGCCCTCCTTGTTGGGGGTCACCTGGAAGGCGTTGGTGTGGCCCGGGATGACGTCCTGCTTCATCAGGAACGGCACCACCCAGAAGGAGTGGATGACGTCACGCGAGGTGAGGACGAAGCGGACCGTCTTGCCCTTGGGGAGCCAGAGGGTCGGGCCGGGGTTGTTCGTCTGGGGGTTCCGCTGACCCGGGGTGCCGACGTCGTAGACACCGCCGGCGTTCGCCGGGAAGTCGTCCTTGAACCGGGTCGGAATCGCGTCCAGGTTCTCGTCGGTCTTCGCGTCGCCGTCCGAACCTTCGACGTCCTCGACGTAGTTGAAGCCCCAGCTCCACTGGTAGCCCACGACGTTGATCGTCACGTCGGGCTTCTTGGAGGTGTCGAGGAGCTCCGACTCGTCGCGGGCGGTGAAGTAGAAGAGCACCGAGACGATGATGAGCGGGACGACCGTGTACAGCGCCTCGATGGGCATGTTGTACCGGGTCTGCGGGGGAACCTCGACCTTGGTGCGGCTGCGCCGGTGGAAGATGGTGCTCCACAGGATCAGGCCCCACACCAGCACGCCGGTGGCGAGCGCGGCAGCCCAGGAGCCCTGCCACAGGGAGAGGATCCGCGGAGCCTCTTCCGTGGTCGGGGTCGGCATACCGAGGCGGGGGAAGTCTTCCCAGTTGTACGAGCAACCAGAGGCTGTCGCCAGAACCAGGCCCGCAGTCAGTGCCTGCAGCAGCTTCCGCCGGAGCGGGCGCCGCGGCGTGGGGGTACCGCCCGCGCCCCCCGGGGCGTGGGGGAGGTCGGAGCCGTTGGGACTCACGTAGCGCCTTCCCGAGAGTCTCGCCCGCGCGTGTTGGCTGCGGCCTTCTCGGTGGTCGGTCGCCGCCCTGCGTCGGGCAGGGGTTTGGATGTTTATGCGGACCAAACCCTAGCCGACGCTCTCCGAGGGTTCGCGGGGAGGGGGCCCCAACGTGCCGCGAGTCGCTCCGCGGGTCACGCCGACGGGTTGGACGCCCTTGGGATCGCCTTCAACCGGCGGGGTTTGGGGCGCCCAACAGCTCGGCCGTGCGGCTTTGTGTGGCGAGTGCGGGTTGTCTGTGGTTTCTCGCTCGCCCACTCTCGGCTTCTCCCCCACTCTCGGCTTCGCTCACACAGCCCCGCCCCCCTGTCGGAGCACTCCCCTGCTGGAAGTCTTAGCGTTGCTGTGTGGCCTACTTTGACGCTGCTTCCAGCGCTCCTCTTCATCCCGTCGCCCGGCAGGCTCTGCAAGCTTCACTCGACGAGGGGTGGGCCGATCCCGCGCGGCTCTACCGCGAAGGGCGGCGCGCCCGGCTGTTGCTCGATGCCGCGCGGGAAGCCATGGCCGAGGCCGTTGGGTGTCGGGCGGACGAGCTGGTGTTCACCTCATCCGGTACATCGGCCGTGCATTCCGGGATCGCCGGGGCGCTGACGGGACGTCGCCGTGTCGGGAGCCACCTGATCGTGTCCGCTGTCGAACACTCTTCGGTGCTGCATGCTGCGGAGGTTCACCGGGCCGAGGGCGGGGCGGTGACCGAAGTGCCCGTACGGCGCACGGGAGCCGTCTCCCCCGACGCGTACGCCGCCGCGCTTCGCCCGGACACCGCACTCGCCTGTCTGCAGTCGGCCAACCATGAAGTGGGTACGGAGCAGCCTGTCGCCGCAGTCGCCGCCGCGTGTCGTGCGGCGGGCGTACCGCTGTTGGTGGACGCGGCGCAGTCGTTGGCGTGGGGGCCGGTCGAGGGTGACTGGTCGTTGCTGACGGGCAGCGCCCACAAGTGGGGCGGGCCGTCGGGTGTCGGGGTTCTCGTCGTGCGCAAGGGGGTGCGGTATGCGCCCCAAGGCCCCGTCGACGAGCGGGAGTCGGGGCGCGCTCCCGGCTTCGAGAACATCCCCGGCATCGTCGCCGCGGCGGCCTCGCTGCGTGCGGTGCGCGCCGAGGCCGCCGCGGAGTCGGCCCGGCTGCGGGAGTTGACGGACAGGATCCGGGCGCGGGTGCCGGAGCTGGTGCCGGATGTGGAGGTGGTGGGCGAGCCGGTACGCAGGCTCCCCCATCTGCTCACCTTCTCCTGTCTTTATGTCGACGGAGAGACATTGCTGCACGAGCTCGACCGCGAGGGCTTCTCGGTGTCGTCCGGATCGTCCTGTACGAGCAGCACGCTGACACCGAGCCATGTGCTGAAGGCGATGGGGGTACTGACGGAGGGCAACGTCCGGGTGTCGTTGCCTCTGGGCACGTCCGAGGAAGACGTGGACCGCTTCCTGGAGGTGCTGCCGGGCGCGGTCTCGACGGTCCGCGAGAAGCTGGGCGCTCCGGTCCACGCGCCGAAGGCCCCCGCCGCCGAGGACACCCTCACCGTGGACGCTCTCGGCAGGCGCTGCCCCATCCCGGTCATCGAACTCGCGAAGGTCATCGACAACGTCCCCCTGGGCGGCACGATCCGCGTCCTTTCGGATGACGAGGCGGCCCGCCTGGACATCCCGGCGTGGTGCGCGATGCGGGGTCAGGAGTACGTCGGGGAGGAGCCGGCGGACCACGGTTCGGCTTACGTGGTCCGCCGTACGTCGTAGCCGGGCGGCTGCCGGGCCAGGTGTCAGGCCGGCCGTCAGGCCAGGTGGGCCTGGACCTCCGCCGCCGCGTCATGGCCGTACGCCTTGGTGAAGCGGTCCATGAAGTGGGTACGGCGCAGCTCGTACTCCTGGGTGCCCGTGGTCTCGATGACCAGCGTGGCGAGCATGCAGCCGACCTGGGCGGCGCGCTCGTGCGACACGCCCCAGGCCAGGCCCGAGAGGAAGCCCGCGCGGAACGCGTCGCCGACGCCCGTCGGGTCGACCTTCGCCGTCTCCTCGGCGGTGCCGACCTCGATGGTGTCCTCGCCGACGGCCTCGATACGGACGCCGCGCGCGCCGAGCGTCGTCACACGGTGACCGACCTTGGAGAGGATCTCGGCGTCCGTCCAGCCGGTCTTGGACTCGATGAGCCCCCTCTCGTACTCGTTCGAGAAGAGGTACGTCGCGCCGTCCAGCAGTATCCGGATCTCCTCGCCGTCCATGCGCGCGATCTGCTGGGAGAAGTCGGCCGCGAAGGGGATCCCCCGGGTACGGCACTCCTCGGTGTGCCGGAGCATCGCCTCGGGGTCGTCCGCGCCGATGAGGACGAGGTCGAGCCCGCCGACGCGGTCGGCGACCGACTTGAGCTCGATGAGCCGGGCCTCGCTCATGGCGCCGGTGTAGAACGAGCCGATCTGGTTGTGGTCGGCGTCCGTGGTGCAGACGAAGCGCGCTGTGTGCAGCACCTCGGAGATGCGTACGGACGCGGTGTCGACGCCGTGCCGGTCCAGCCAGGCCCGGTACTCGTCGAAGTCGGCGCCCGCGGCTCCGACCAGGATCGGCGAGGAGCCGAGCTGGCCCATGCCGAAGGCGATGTTGGCGCCAACACCTCCACGGCGTACTTCGAGGGAGTCGACCAGGAACGAGAGCGAGACCGTGTGCAGCTGGTCCCCGACCAGCTGGTCGGCGAAGCGCCCGGGGAAGGTCATGAGGTGGTCGTTGGCGATGGAGCCGGTGACTGCGATACGCACGGCTAGGACACACTCCTGCGAGGAGGGAGATTGACAGTTCACGCTATCGGGTCGGCTCCGCGACTTCGAAGCGGGCAGAACTACCCGATAGTAGGGCTTTTGCCGTAGGCCTTGCGGTGCTTACGGTTCCAATATGACGAACCTCAAGATCCACGGCTCCGCTCCGCTCGGCCTCGAGGGCTCTGTCGACCTCGAGGGCGGCCTCGCGGAGCTGCGCGGCGACTGCGCCCGAATGGTGCCGCACTGGGCCGCACCCGCCCGGATCACTCCCCTCCCGGTGTCCCCTTCACTCATCCACGGCGTAACGGTTCCGTCGACGTCCGCGCGACTGCTGGACGCGATGTCGGACTACGGGGACTGAACGCTCCGCTGGGAGGACGATTCGAAGCTGCGGGTGCGTCGTGGCTGGTCGCTCCCCCGCTCTCGGCCGCTCCCCCCACTCTCGGCTTCGCTCGAGCGGGGGGACCCCCATGACCGGGGGACCCACGTCGCGGCGGAGCCGCACATTGACACAGCCCCGCGCCCCTGAAGGGGCCCGACGCCGCGAACGGCCCCAGGAGGGAACCATGCGCTCCCCCGCCGCGTCCCATGGCTGTCCCCCGTAAAGGGGAGACGGGATACGACCCTGCTGCGCCCTGCCCTGTCAGGGCTGGGTCTCATGGGACCGCGGTGCGGTAGAAGGAGCGATGCGGTGAACACCGAGCGACCCGATGACGATGCCGCCCGGGAGCAAGCCGCCCCGGACGAAACGGTCGGGGACGAGGCTGCTCAGGACGAGACCGTCCGGGAGGAAGCGGCCACGGACGGGACCGTCCGCGAGGAAGCCGCCCGGGACGAACCCGTCGGGGACGAGGCTGCCCAGGACGAAACCGTCCGGGAGGAAGCGGCCACGGACGGGACCGTCCGCGAGGAAGCCGCCCGGGACGAACCCGTCGGGGACGACGTCGGCCGAGGCGAGGCCGGCCAGGACCAGGCCGGCCAGAACGAGGTCGTCCGGGACGAAGCCGCCCGCAACGAACCCGTCCGGCCACGCCGGAGGCGTTCGGCGGTCGTCGCCGCCTCGGTCGCGGCCGCGGTGCTGCTCGTCGGGGGTGGCGGGGCGTACTTCGCCACGACCGCGGCGGACGGCGGTGGCGCGGATGACCGGGGCGGGTCCGGTACGCCGGGCGGCGTCGGCGATCCGCCACCGCTCGCCCTGGACGGCTACACCGAGAGCGGTACGGGCGACCCGAACGGCATCGCGCCCGGCGAGCCCGACCCGAACGGCACGAAGTACCGCTTCGAGGACAAGGCCCCAGAGGGCCCCGACTCCGCGCCCGTGTACCGCACGAAGGGCGAGGTCACGGCGGCCGAGGTGGCCGACCTTGCGAAGGCCCTCGGCGTGCAGGGCAAGCCGACAGCGGAGGGCGAGGCCTGGAGGGTCGGGGCCGCCAAGGCCGGTTCGGGGCCGAGTCTTCAGGTGAACAAGAAGGCGCCCGGCATCTGGACGTACAGCCGCTCCGTCCCCGGCACCGTCCCCTGTGAGAGCACCACGGTGTGCGAGAGCGACGCGACCGCCCCGGACGCCAAGGTCGACCCGGTGAGCGTGGACGCCGCGAAGAAGGCCGCCGCGCCCGTCCTGAAGGCGATCGGCCAGGACGACGCGAAGCTGGACGCGAGCCAGCTCATGGGCACGAAGCGCGTGGTGAACGCCGAGCCGGAGGTCGGCGGGCTGCCGACGTACGGCTGGACGACCGGTGTCCAGATTGACGCGGACGGTCAAGTCGTAGGCGGCAGCGGCCAGTTGAAGGCACCGGTGAAGGGCGACACCTACCCGGTGCTCGACGCTGAGCAGACGCTCGACCTCTTGAACCGGTCCGCGGGCGACGGACGCGTGGGCATCGGCGGGTGCGCCACCCCCGTACCCCTGGAGGACGGGGAGAAGGGGACGGACAATGTCACGTGCGGGCCGTCGACCTTGAAGTTCACGCCCGCTGCGGTAGTCGAGGGCACCACGTTCGGTCTGGCGTCGCACTTCGTGGACGGACAGCAGGCGCTGGTGCCGTCCTGGCTCTTCGAGGTACGGACCGAGGGTGCCGAGGAGAGCTACACGGTGACGCATCCGGCGGTCGAGCCGAGGTATCTGACCTCTCCGGACCAGGCGGAGAACACTCCGGCCCCTCCGACCGCGAAGCCCGGCGAACCCGGTGACGAGCCGAGCGCCGCACCATCCCAGCGGAACGTCAGGGTCGAGGGCTACAGCGCGGACGACACAAAGCTGACCGTGCGCTTCACGGGCGGTGTGTGCAGTGACTACTCGGCGTCGGCCGAGGAGACGGGCAGCACCGTGACGGTCAAGGTGACCGAGACACCATGGAAGGACAAGGTCTGCATCATGATCGCGAAGACCTTCCACAAGACGGTGGACCTGAAGGAGCCGCTCGGCGACCGCAAGGTCGTGGGCACGGACGGCAAGGCGTTGCCGCTGGAGAAGGACCTGCCGAAGCTGACGAAGTAAAACCAAGTAGGCCTGCCGAGCAGGGCCTGAACCCGCGAAGGCGGCGCCCCGTTGGAGGGGGCGCCGCCTTTCTGCGTTACACGGCCTTCTGTACTGGGACGTACGAGGCCGGGCTCCGGGTCAGCTGAAGGAGTCGCCGCAGGCGCAGGAACCCGTCGCGTTCGGGTTGTCGATCGTGAAGCCCTGCTTCTCGATCGTGTCCACGAAGTCGATGGAGGCGCCGCCCAGGTACGGAGCGCTCATACGGTCGGTGACGACCTTCACACCGCCGAACTCCTTCACGACGTCGCCGTCGAGGGAGCGCTCGTCGAAGAAGAGCTGGTATCGCAGGCCGGAGCAGCCGCCGGGCTGAACGGCGACGCGCAGCGCCAGATCGTCGCGGCCTTCCTGCTCGAGCAGGCCCTTGACCTTGGCCGCGGCGGCGTCCGACAGGAGGATGCCGTCGCTCACGGTGGTGGTCTCGTCCGATACGGACATCTGCTTCTCTCCCGGGTTGTACGGAGACTGCTTGCCGACGGTTGCAACCGGCGGGGCCGCGGATTCATTCCGGGCCGAGCGCGTGTCTTTCGCTTGCTCCTTCATGCTCGCACATGCGGTCGGCACCGGAAAATGTCCTGTGGACAAGCCCGGCGCCAAGCCCAGGGTCCTTCCACCGCCTCCACCGGCTCGGAACCGGCTCGGAACGCGGCGGGATTCACGTCACATCGACAATATGGCCGTCGTCAATCTGACGTGAAGCGGTTATGATAGATAACGTCAATTCGACGAAAAGGCTTGTCCTGCTTGATCGTTCCAGGTGATTCAAGCGAGCCGCAGAACAGAAAGGGTGCGTGTTTCGTGACCACCGCCCAGACCCAGGAGCTCGACGTACAGCCGACGCCCCTCGCCCTGTTGCTGCTCGGCCGTGAGGCCGACCCGAGGAGCGAGCGCGGCGTCGAGTGTCCCGGTGACCTGCCCTCGCCGTCCGACCCGGACCTGGTCGAGCGCGCCCGCGCGGCAAAGGAGAAGCTCGGGGACAAGGTCTTCGTGCTCGGCCACCACTACCAGCGTGACGAGGTCATCCAGTTCGCGGATGTCACCGGGGACTCCTTCAAGCTCGCCCGGGACGCGGCAGCGCGGCCCGAGGCCGAGTACATCGTCTTCTGCGGTGTGCACTTCATGGCGGAGTCGGCGGACATCCTGACCGGCGACGACCAGAAGGTCGTACTGCCGGATCTCGCCGCCGGCTGCTCCATGGCCGACATGGCGACGGCCGAGCAGGTCGCCGAGTGCTGGGACGTATTGGCCGAGGCGGGGATAGCCGAGCAGGTCGTGCCCGTGTCGTACATGAACTCGTCCGCGGACATCAAGGCGTTCACGGGCAAGCACGGCGGCACGATCTGCACGTCGTCCAATGCCAAGCGGGCCCTGGAGTGGGCCTTCGAGCAGGGCGAGAAGGTGCTCTTCCTGCCCGACCAGCACCTGGGGCGGAACACCGCGGTGCGGGACATGGGCATGTCGCTCGACGACTGCGTCGTCTACAACCCGCACAGGCCGAACGGCGGGCTGACCGCCGAGCAGCTGCGCGACGCGAAGATGATCCTGTGGCGGGGCCACTGCTCGGTGCACGGGCGCTTCTCGCTGGAAAGCGTGGCGGACGTGCGCGCGCGGATCCCGGGCGTGAACGTCCTCGTCCACCCCGAGTGCAAGCACGAGGTCGTGGCCGCCGCGGACTACGTGGGCTCGACGGAGCACATCATCAAGACCCTGGAGGCGGCTCCGGCGGGCTCCAAGTGGGCCATCGGTACGGAGCTGAATCTCGTACGCCGCCTGGCGAACCGTTTCGCACCCGAGGGCAAGGAGATCGTCTTCCTCGACAAGACGGTCTGCTTCTGCTCGACGATGAACCGCATCGACCTGCCGCACCTGGTCTGGGCGCTGGAGTCCCTGGCCGAGGGCAACCTCGTGAACCGTATCGAGGTAGACCGGGAGACCGAACAGTTCGCGAAGCTGGCGCTGGAGCGGATGCTGGCGCTTCCGTAGGCCTGTCACCGGCCCCGTTCACTCCGCGGCGGGTTTCCGCTCGGGGTGGGCGGGGTCGATGGCGAAGAGGGTGCCGTTCGGAGTGGACACGACCAGCGTGCCGTCGTGGAGCAGCACCTTGGGCTGGAAGATGCCCGACGTCACCCACTCGGTGCGCGGCAACGTCTCCCACAGCACCTTTCCCCTACGGCCGTCGAGGGCCGCCACGCGCCCGCTGGCACTGGTCAAGTACAGGGCTCCGGCCCGTGGGTCGTACCGTGCCTCTCCCGGTTGTTCCAGGCTGGTGCTGGTCTTCCACAGCACCTTGCCCGTACGCGCCGACACGGCGGTCACCTGACCGTTGGACGCGGTGAACCACAAGGTGGCGTCCGCCAGCGTCACGTTGTCCCCGTAGTCGTCCGCCAGCTTCGTCGACGTACGCGCGCCGGTCTTCGTGTCCAGCAGCAGGATCCGGAAGTAGTTCAGGTCCTCCGCGTCCATCTCCAGCAGGACCAGCCGGTCGTCGAGGGCGCCAAGGATGCCGCTGGCGGCGGGGGTCTTCAGGGTCCGCACCGAACCGTCGGTCCGGTCCACCTCCAGGAGCCGGGCGGTCGTCTGATCGGCGGCCTCGGCCGGGCTGCAGTTCGCGTACAGCCCGTCGCCGACCGTCACGAACGAGCAGTAATAGCCGGCGGGCAGCCGTGCGGTCCAACGCACGGCGCCCGTGCGCGGCGACCTGGCCGTCACCTCCCGGCCGGTGTCGGAGGTCAGCACGACGTCGCCGGACAGGGCCAACTCGAGGTTCGCGTCGTTCACCGTACGGTGCCACCGCTCGGCGCCGGTCGCGATGTCGAGGGCGAAGACGTCGACCGGGTCGCTCTCGGCGGATTCGCTGGAGACGGACTGGCTCAGGAGCAGCGTGCCGTCCTGCACGCCGAGCAGCGAGGCGGAGTACATCCCGCTCCCGATACGGGACGGTACGACCTCGGCGCGCCAGACGGTCTTGCCGGTCAGGGCGTCCACGCGTACCGGAAGGATGCTCTCGCCCGCGCAGTAGACGGCGTCCTCGTGCAGCAGACAGTCGGGCTCACCCGACGTCAGACCCTCCTGCGCTCCCAACGCCTTCTCAGCGCCGAGCGGCGCCGCCTTGAACACCGTGGTCTGCCACGGCTTCCAGCCGCTCGGCGGCGCCGACCACCGCGCGGGCGCCGACGGCGAAGGGGTCGCGCCGTCGCCGCTGTCCGCCCATCCCGGCCCGAGCATCAGATAGGCCGTCAGCCCGAGGGCGAGCGCCCCGACCGTGCCGGTGGCGGCCAACAGCGGGCGGACACGGCGGCTCCGGCGGCCGGGGCCGGTGGAGGTGGCCGGGTCGGTGAAGGTGGCCGGGTCGGTGAAGGTGGCCGGGTCGGTGAAGGTGGCCGGGTCGGTGAAGGTGCCGATGCGGGTGTCCGGCGTGGCCTGCAGCTCCTCCAGGCGCAGCGACATGGTGGCCAGGTCGCCCGCGTCGGGTTCGGGCAGGGCGGTGGCGAACTCCGCGGCCAGCTCGTCCAGTCCGGGGCGGTCCGCGGCCTCCTTGGCCAGGCAGCGCTCCAGGATCCCGCGCAGCGGGTGCCCCACCCCATCCAGCAAGGGTTCGTCGTGGACCACCCGGTAGGCCGTCAGATAGGGGCTGTCGGCGTCGAAGGGCCCCCGCCCGGTCGTCGCGTAGACCAGGAGCGCCCCGAGGGAGAAGACGTCGGATGCCGGGCCGACCGTGCGGGCGTCGGTGAGCTGCTCCGGGGACATGAACGGCGGGGTGCCGATCATCTGGCCGGTCTCGGTCAGGGTCTGGTTCTCCGCCGCGCGGGAGATGCCGAAGTCGATGACCCGGGGGCCGTCCTCGGCCATCATGACGTTCGCCGGCTTGAGGTCGCGGTGCACGACCCCGGCCCGGTGGATGTCGCGCAGCGCCTCCACCAGCCCGAGCGCCAGCTGTCGCAGTTCGGCGTCCCGGAGCGGGCCCCGGTCGCGGATCCGTTGCGCGAGCGAGCGGCCGGGCACGTACTGCGTCGCCATCCACGGCCGCGCCGCCTCCGGGTCGGCGTCCACCACCGGTGCGGTGAAGGCGCCGCTCACCTTGCGGACGGCCTCGATCTCCTGCCGGAACCGGGCCCGGAAGACGCCGTCAGCGGCGTACTGGGCGTGCACCACCTTGACGGCGACCTCGCGCCCCGAACGGGCTCTGCCCCGGTAGACGACCCCCATGCCCCCGGCTCCGAGCCGGTCGACCAGCTTGTACCCGCCGACCGACTTCGGGTCGTCCCTGTGCAGTGGCACGCCCGAATCCCCTTCCCCCGTAAAGCAGTTCGAGCCCACAGGATACGTAACAGCACACAGGGCGGCCGGGCACCGAGCCGTGAGGTTCGGGGCCATTGCCAGCGCCGTCATCAGGATGGGGCGGAGGCGGCCGCCTTCCTCTACGGCCGTCGCCCGCGGTCCCGGGGGGCGCCGCAATGCGGGCTCGCCCGTGGCCAGCGACGTGCGTCCTCTTCTCAGGCGCCGAGACTCTGGATGGTCTCCTTCACCAGACGGTTGCCCTTGGGCGCGTACCACAAGGTGTACGACGACAGCTTGGCAACCGCCGCACCCAGCCACTCGGGATCACCGAGCCGGTCCAGCGTCTTCGCCTCGGTGAGCTGGTCGAACAGCGCCTTCAGCACAATGACGTGGCTGCCCGTGTAACGGCGCTCGTGATGCGTGTACCGCACCGACCACGGCTCGTACGGATGGCGCCGGATGCCGTACAGGGAGCAGCCGTCGCGGCCCATGTCGGCACCGGGCTGGCCGAGCCCGACGAAGCCTCCACCTCGGGTGGCCTGCCACCTCCGGTAGGCGGCTCGCACCTTCAGCTCCATGAGTTGGGGCCACTCGATGGCGAGCAAGGGTGCCGCCTCCCCGCGCCGGCGGTGCTCCAGGCCCTCGGGCGTGAGCACGATGGACAGGCCGTCCTTCCGCGTCGGGTCCCCGATCACCCACCGGTCTCCGATCAGCTCCAGCGGCCCCAGATGCTGCGCCATGGCCTCTCCCCTCTGTCCTGCCGTCGATCCGACGGGAACATAACCGACGCCCGGACTGGTGCCCCAGGGTGGCTGCCTCCGGGGCTGTCAGTTTCCTGCCCGTACTCCACCCATGCGTTGAGCGGTCAGCTCTCCGGTAGCCGCGCCCCTCTGCTCGCCGCGATCCGCAGCGCATCTCCCAACGCTTCGGCCAGCCGTACGCCCGCGAAGTGCAACTCTCGTTTCCCCGCGCCCGGTTCGTCGAGCAGCGACTTGGCCGCGTCCAGGACGTACGCGGCCGAGCCGAGCAGTTCCGTCTCCAACTCATCCGCCATACGGGACAGCCGGCTGTCGGCGGCGTCCGCGCTGAGGTAACACGGGCGGCCATCCGGCGTGGTCCAGGGCAGCAACCGCAAGGGGGTGCCCGTTCCTTCGCGCATCATCTTCCGTCGCTCCTCCGAACCTGGCCCTCTGTCGGGCATGACCACCGGCGATTGATTACCGTGTGTGTCGCCATCGTTGCGCTATGGCAGATTGCTTCAACAGGAGCGCCCCGTCCCGACGTTGAGATCGGGACGACGGCCGATAGCCGGGAGGCGAGACCGATGACGTTCAGGCCGCAGACCCTGACCCCGTACCTGTCCGCCCGCCACTACTTCGGCGCCGAGCAGCGCCGCCACCGCGAGAGCGCGGGCCTGTCTCTCGTACAGCTCGCGGGCATCGTGAACTCCAGCAAGAGCACGCTCGCGCGCGTCGAGACGGCGGAGTTGATGCCACCGCCGGACCTGCCGGACCGGCTGGACGCCGGGTTCGGCACGGACCGGCACTTCCACGGGCTGTACGAACTGGCCAAGCGCGAGGCGCATCCGGACCAGTACAGGCGGTTCATGGACTTCGAGGCGCAGGCGGAGGTGATTAGGCGTAACGCACGATGGTGCCCCGTACGCGAACGTACGGGGCACCATCGATCCGGCACCATCAACCCATCAGACGCCCGCCGGCTCCGGCTCCCCCGACTCCGCCGGCTGGGACGGCGGAGTCGCCCGCTTCGCCGCCCTCTTCTTCGCCCGGCGCTCCTTGCGGAGTTCCACCATCGCGTACAGCGTCGGGACCAGCAGCAGCGTCAGCAGCGTCGACGTGATCAGGCCGCCGATCACCACCACCGCCAGGGGCTGGGCGATGAAGCCGCCCTCGCCCGTGATGCCCAGGGCCATGGGGAGGAGGGCGAAGATCGTCGCCAATGCCGTCATCAGGATCGGGCGCAGCCGGTGGCGGCCACCCTCCAGTACGGCCTCGACCACTCCGTAGCCCTGCCTGCGGTACTGGTTGATCAGGTCGATCAGGACGATCGCGTTGGTGACCACGATGCCGATGAGCATCAGCATGCCGATCATCGCCGGTACGCCCATGGGGGTGCCCGTGGCGACCAGCAGACCGATCGCGCCCGTCGCCGCGAACGGGATCGAGACCAGCAGGATCAGCGGCTGGATCAGGGACCGGAAGGTCGCCACCAGGAGCATGAAGACGATCGCGATCGCCGCGAGCATCGCGAGGCCCAGGGACGCGAACGCCTCGTCCTGGTCCTGCGAGACACCGCCGATCTCCGCCGTCGCCCCGTCGGGGAGCTTCAGCGCGTCGAGCTTCGTCGTGAGGTCCGCGCTCACCGCGCCCGTGTTCTCGCCCGTCGGCTTCGCCGTGATCGTCGCCGCGCGCTGACCGTCGATCCGGGTCATCGAGACCGGGCCGTCGACCAGCTCCACCGTGGCGATGTCACCGAGTACCACCTCGGGACCGAGCTGGAGTTTCTTCAACTCGTCCAGCGTCTGAGCCGGCTTCGCCGACTTGATGACCACGTCGCGCTCGGTGTCGTCCAGGATCGCCTTGCCGCTGGGGGTGCCGCGTATCGCCTGGGCGACGGCGGCGCCGAGCGTCGTGTCATTGAACCCGGCCGCGGCGGCGTCGGAGTTGGCCTTGACGGAAATCCGCGGCACGGACTGGGCGAGGTCGCTCGTCACGTCCGTGACGTCGTCGAGCCCTGCGACCGCGTCCCGCACCTCCTCCGCGGCCTCGCGCAGCACCTCGGCGTCGGCGGACTTGACGACCACGCTCAACTCCTGGGCGCCGAAACCGTCACCGGCCGAGATCGTCGTCGTACCGATCCCGGAGAGCTTGCCGAGCCCCTCCTCGATCCGGTCCTGGACATCGTCGTACGAGGCCGAGTCCGCGACCTTGACGGTGTACGAGGCCTGGTTGGAGTCCGTGCCCCCGCCGAACGCGGCCAGGAAGCCGGACGAACCGACCGTGACCTGGTAGTCCTCGACGCCCTTCACGCCGTCGAGCATCTGCTCGACCTTCTTGGCCTGGGCGTCGGTCGCGGCCAGGCTGGCGCCGGGCTTCAACTCCTGCTTGACGGTGAGGACTTCCTGCTCGCCCTGGTCGAAGAAGTTGGTCTTCAGCAAGGGCGCCATGGCGAACGTCCCGATGAGGACGACGATCGCGATGGCCACGCTGGTGAGGCGGCGCCGGGTGGCGAACCGCAGGACAGGGACGTAACTGCGCTGGAGTCGGCTGCGGGCCTCCTTCTCCTCGGCCTTGCGGCGTGCCTCGTCGGCGTCCGCGGGCGTGCCCTTGGGGGCGCGCAGGAACCAGTACGAGAGCACCGGTACGACCGTCAATGAGACAAGCAGTGAGGCCAGCAGCGCCGCCGTCACCGTCAGGCTGAACGAGCCGAACAGCTCGCCGACCATGCCGCCGGTCAGGCCGATGGGGAGGAAGACGGCGACCGTCGTGAGAGTGGAGGACGTGACCGCGCCCGCGACCTCTCGTACCGCCTTGAGGATCGCCTCCTGGCGCTCCTCGCCGTAGCCGAGGTGGCGCTTGATGTTCTCCAGGACCACGATCGAGTCGTCGACGACGCGGCCGATCGCGATCGTCAGGGCGCCCAGCGTCAGCATGTTGAGCGAGAGGTCCCGGGTCCACAGGACGATCAACGCGAGGACGACCGACAGCGGGATCGAGACCGCGGTGACGAGGGTCGAGCGGACCGAGGCCAGGAAGACCAGGATGATCACGACCGCGAACAGCAGGCCGAGCGCGCCCTCGGTGGTCAGGCCCGAGATGGACTTGGAGACCGCCGGGCCCTGGTCGCTGACCACGGTGATCGTCGAGCCGGAGCCGAGATCCTTCCGCAGGTCGGCCAGCTTGTCCTGGACCGCGTCGGAGATGGCGACCGCACTGCCGTCGTGGTCCATCGTCAGCGCCACGGAGAGGCTGGGCTTCCCGTCGGTGCGGGTGATCGACTGCGCCGTGGCGGGCTGCTCCTCGACCGTGGCGATGTTCCCGAGGCGTACGGGCTTCTCGACGCCCTGACCGCTGACCATCAGGTCCTGGATCTGCTTGAGGGAGGTGAAGCCGCCGCCGACCTGGACGGTGCGGTTGCTGCCGTCCTCGTCGAAGGAGCCGGCCGGTACCGTCGCGCCGCCCGCCTGAAGAGCCTGGCCCAGCACGACGGGGGTGACCCCGGCGCGTGCCATCTCGGCGTTGTCCGGGGTGACGGTGACCTCGAGGTCCCGTACGCCGTCGACCGTGACCTGGCCCACGCCGTCGATGTCGCGCAGCTCGGGCACGACCGTGCGGTCGAGCTGGTCCGAGAGGGCCTGCTGGTCCTTGTCGGAGGTGACAGCGAGCACGACGGTCGGGATGTCGTCCGTGGAACCGGCGACGACCTGCGGGTCCACGTCGTCCGGGAGCTGGACGCGGGCGCGGTTGACGGCCTGCTGGACGTCGGCGACGAGTTGCTCGGTGTCGTTGCCGTAGTCGAAGGACGCCATGATCAGGGCGTTGCCCTCGCTGGCGGTGGAGGTGACGCCGGAGATGCCGTCGACTCCTTCGAGGTTGTCCTCGATGGGCTCGACGACCTGTTTCTCGACCACGTCGGGGGACGCGCCCTGGTACGGCGCGAGCACCGACACCATGGGTAGTTCGATGGTGGGCAGCAACTGCTGCTTGAGCTGCGGGATCGCGATCGCTCCGAAAGCTAACGCGACGATCGACATCAGCCCTATGAGGGCCCGTTGTGCGAGGCTGAACCTGGACAGCCAGGACATGGGTGGCGGATCTCTCTTCTGTGGCTGGGGGTGGCTGTGTGTGCTGGAGCGGCAAGAAGGGCACAGGTGAGCGCCCACCCCTACACCCTGAGCCACCGTCGAGAGCCGATCCGTCGCTCCCAGGTCTCGTTCCTTATCCGGCCCCTACTGCGAGCGCAGTACGGGCGGACGGGGCTCACTCCACCCTTGGACGTACCAGCCCCGACTCGTAGGCGATGACGACCAGTTGGGCCCGGTCGCGGGCGCCCAGTTTGGCCATGGCTCGGTTGACGTGGGTCTTCACGGTGAGCGGGCTGACCTCGAGGCGTTCGGCGATCTCGTCGTTCGAGTGGCCGCCCGCGACCTGGACGAGGACTTCGCGTTCGCGGCCGGTCAGCGCGTCGAGGCGCTCGGCGCGGGCCGGGTCCCGGCCGTCGTCCCCGTCGCCCTGCGCGAGGAACTTGGCGATCAGCCCCTTGGTGGCCACCGGGGACAGCAAGGCCTCACCACTCGCCGCGACCCGGATGGCGTTGAGGAGCTCGTCCGGCTCGGCGCCCTTGCCGAGGAAGCCGGAGGCGCCGGCCCGCAGGGACTGCACCACGTACTCGTCGACCTCGAAGGTCGTCAGCATGACCACGCGTACGTGCGTGAGGCCAGGGTCCGCGCTGATCAGCCGGGTCGCGGCGAGACCGTCCGTGCCGGGCATGCGGATGTCCATCAGGACGACGTCGGCCCGCTCCTCGCGCGCGAGCCGCACCGCCTCGGCGCCGTCCGAGGCCTCGCCGACGATCTCCATGTCGGGCTCGGAGTCGACCAGCACACGGAACGCGCTCCGCAGCAGGGCCTGGTCGTCGGCGAGCAGGACGCGGATGGTCATGCGGGGTCCCCCGTGGGTGCCGTTCTCCTGGCTGCCGCGGGCTTCGACGGCACGTTCGCGGAGGCGGTGCCCCCGACCGTGTCCCCGGTGCGGCTCTTGACCGGCAGGATCGCATGGACGCGGAAGCCGCCTCCGTAGCGGGGTCCGGCGGTGCAGCTGCCGCCGAGCGCGCCGACCCGCTCGCGCATGCCGAGCAGCCCGTGCCCGCCGTTCTCGTCCTGCCGGGCCTCCGCGTCGTCGCCGGGCCCGTTGTCCAGCACGGTGATCTCCACGTTCGGTCCCACGCGTACGACGCTGACCTCGGCCTTCGCCTCCGTACCCGCGTGCTTCTGCACATTGGTGAGGGCTTCCTGGATGACGCGGTACGCGGCCAGGCCGACGGCGGCGGGCAAGGTGGTTCCATGGTCGGCGCGGGCCACCTCGACGGGCAGGCCCGCGCTGCGGAAGGTGCCGACGAGTTCGTCGAGCCGGTCCAGGCCCGGGGCCGGTTCGGTGGGCGCCTCGGGGTCGCCGGACTGCCTCAGCAGGCCGACGGTGGCGCGGAGTTCGTTGAGCGCGGAGCGGCTGGCCTCGCGTACGTGCGCGAGGGCTTCCTTGGCCTGGTCGGGGCGCTTGTCCATGACGTGGGCGGCGACCCCGGCCTGGACGTTGACGAGCGCGATGTGGTGGGCGACGACGTCGTGCAGATCGCGGGCGATCCGGAGGCGTTCCTCGGCGACGCGGCGGCGGGCTTCTTCCTCACGGGTGCGTTCGGCCCGTTCTGCGCGCTCTCTTATGGCGTGCACGAAGGCCCGGCGGCTGCGCACCGCGTCGCCCGCGGCGGCGGCCATGCCCGTCCAGGCGAAGATGCCGAGGTTCTCCTGCTCGTACCAGGGCATGGAGCCGGCGAGCATCGCGACGCCCGTCAGGACGGTCATGGTGAGCAGGCCGACCCGCCAGGTGGTGGGCCGGTCGGTCGCCGACGCCACCGTGTAGAGGGCGACCACGGCGGACATGACGACCGGGGTCCGCGGGTCACCGCTGACCAGCTCCAGGAGGGAGAGGGCGCCCGTTACGGCGAGTACCGGCAGGGGGCCGCGGCGGCGGAAGACCAGGGTGACGGCGGCCAGCGTCATCAGGGTGAGGCCCAGCGCGTCGGGGGCCTGCGTGCCCCAGGTTTTGCCGTCGCCGTGCTCGTCCGGGGCGGCGAACGAGGCGACGATCATGCACGCCAGGACGGCTGCCGCGAGCGCGCCGTCCACTGCCAGCGGGTGGGCCCGCAGCCAGGTTGCGGTGCGCTTGATTGTGCTCACGCGTTCACCGTACGGGGCCACTGCGTTGGGCGGAACCTGGGCGTCTATGGGGGTGGTGGGTTCGGGGTCGTGGGCGAGTGCGGGCTCGTTGTGGCTTGTCCCGCCCGCGCGGCGGAGCCGCAAACTGACACAACCCTGCGCCCCTAGGGGGCGCGTCCGAGCGGCAGCCCGCTTTCGAAGGCGCCCGAGTTTTCGTCAGCCCGGAATCAGGCCGTCCTCGCTCAGCATCTCTCTGACCTCCTCCAGTGTTGCGTCGGGGGACGGGAGGATCAGTTCCGAGGGTTCCAGGGCGTCGTCGGGGAGTGGGGTGCCCAGGCGGCGTACTGCTGCGAGGAGTGCTCCCAGGGTGCGGCGGAAGCCCTCCTCGTCGCCGGACTCCATTTCTGCCAGGAGTTCGTCGTCCAGCTTGTTGAGTTCGGTGAAGTGGGCGTTGTCCAGCTTCACCTGTCCCTCCCCCATGATCCGTACGATCACGACGCCCTCCTCAAGGCGTGGGACTGCTACGGCGTGGGACTCACTGCTTGTCGAAGCGCGGAGTGTCCCGCGGCTGGTCCTGTGCCCCTGACTGGGACTGGTCCTGGGACTGAGTCTGACCCGTACCGCCCTCGATCGCCTGCTGGGGCGACGAGGGGCCGGCCAGCTCCGCCTTCATGCGCTGGAGTTCCAGCTCCACGTCCGTGCCACCGGAGAGCCGGTCCAGCTCGCTCTGGATGTCGTCCTTGGCCAGCCCGGAGGAGTCGTCGAGGGCACCGGAGGCGAGCAGTTCGTCGATGGCGCCGGCGCGGGCCTGGAGCTGCGCCGTCTTGTCCTCGGCGCGCTGTATGGCCATTCCGACGTCGCCCATCTCCTCGGAGATCCCGGAGAAGGCCTCGCCGATCCGGGTCTGCGCCTGGGCGGCGGTGTACGTGGCCTTGATCGTCTCCTTCTTCGTACGGAAGGCGTCGACCTTGGCCTGCAGCCGCTGGGCGGCGAGCGTGAGCTTCTCCTCCTCTCCCTGGAGGGTCTGGTGCTGCGTCTCCAGGTCAGTGACCTGCTGCTGGAGCGCGGCACGGCGCGACAGCGCCTCACGCGCCAGGTCCTCCCGGCCGAGGGCGAGGGCCTTGCGGCCCTGGTCCTCCAGCTTCGAGGACTGGCTCTGGAGCTGGTTGAGCTGCAACTCCAGGCGCTTGCGGGAGGTCGCCACGTCGGCGACTCCGCGGCGCACCTTCTGCAGCAGCTCCAGCTGCTTCTGGTACGAGTAGTCGAGGGTTTCGCGAGGGTCCTCGGCCCGGTCAAGGGCCTTGTTCGCCTTCGCGCGGAAGATCATCCCCATACGCTTCATGACACCGCTCATGGGCTTCGCGCGCCCCCTTCTGACGGACTCCGGCTCCAGCGACTGCAACAGAACCCACGGTACGGGCTCTGCATCCATTACCGCACTGTTCGGGGACGGATGCGCTCATCCCCAAGGACGACTGTGGTCGGCACCGCTCCCGCGTAGGGAGTAGGTGCCTCCCGGGGTTAGGTACGGGACAAGTTCGGGATTACCTCAGGCGCACTGGGGGCGAACCGTCGGCAACGCCCTCTCTGTGTCCCCCCTGTGCCCCGACAGACGACGGGTGTTGCCGGATCGTTCCCCTCTGGACTGTGGTCCATGCCTGGATACCCCGTACCCTTGGGTTTTGTGTTCCGTAGCCGTGCCAAGGAAGAGAAGGCCCCCGCCGACAAGGCGCAGGTGACCGACTCCAAGCAGCCCCGCGACCCGCAGGCCCCCAAGGGTCGCCCCACGCCCAAGCGCAATGAGGCCCAGTCCCAGCGCCGCAGCGTCGCCAGTACGCCGACGAACCGCAAGGAGGCGGCCAAGCAGCAGCGCGAGGACCGCCGCCGTGCGCTGGCGAAACAGCGCGAGGCGCTGGCCAGTGGTGACGAGCGCTATCTGCCCGCCCGTGACAAGGGCCCGGTGCGGAAGTACGCGCGCAACTTCATCGACTCGCGATTCTGCGTCGCCGAGTTCTTCCTGCCGATGGCCGTGGTCATCCTCGTACTGAGCATGGTCCAGATCCCGCAGTTGCAGAACATCGCTCTGCTGCTGTGGCTCTTCGTCATCGTGATGATCGTGGTCGACTCGATCGGCATCGCGATGCGCCTGAAGAGGCAGTTGAACGAGCGCCTCCCGGACGAGTCCAAGCGCGGCGCCGTCGCCTACGCGCTGATGCGCAGCCTCCAGATGCGTCGCCTCCGGCTGCCGAAGCCGCAGGTCAAGCGCGGAGAGCGGCCCTGAGCGCGGCAGCTTTCACGGGTGGTGCGGCGGATGCCTGGCTGAACAAGCTGGGCGGACTGCGTGACGTCGTACGGCAGGAACTGGTGACCCGGCAGCTCGACGAGCAGATAGCCGGGCGGTTCCCGGTGGGGCAGCGGCTGCGGGTGCTCGACGTGGGCATGGGCCAGGGCACGCAGGCGCTCCGTCTGGCGCGGGCCGGGCACAAGGTCACCGGGCTCGAGCAGGACCCGACGATGGTCGCCACGGCCCGCGAGGCGCTCGCCGCCGAGCCGGAGGGGATCCGCAGCCGGGTGCGGCTCTTCGAGGGGGACGGGCGGGAAACCGGCGTCCACTTCCTGCCGGGCAGTTTCGATGTGGTGCTGTGCCACGGCGTGCTCATGTACGTCGAGGAGCCCGACGCCCTGGTCGCGGGCCTGGCCCGGATGCTGGCCCCCGGCGGACTGCTCTCGTTGCTCGTACGGAACGGCGACGCCCTCGCCATGCGGCCGGGCCTCGCGGGCGACTGGGCCGGTGCCCTGGCCTCGTTCGACACAGGCGCGTACACAAATCGGCTCGGCCTCGACGTACGCGCGGACCGGCTCGACGCACTCACCGGCACACTCTCCGGGATCGGGGCGCCGTTGCACGCCTGGTACGGGGTGCGGGTCTTCACGGATCTGGCCACGGACGACACACCCGTTCCGGATGACGTGGAGGCGCTGCTGGCCGCCGAGGAGCGGGCCGGGCGGACGGATCCGTACCGGGGCGTGGCGGCGTTGCTGCACCTGTGCGGGGTGCGGGGCTGAGGGCCCCCGGAAACAACGAGTGGTGGCCGCGACCGTTCGTACGGTCGCGGCCACCGCTGTGTCTCTTGCGGTACGTCTACGAGGCCTCGGCGTGCAGGCTCATCGGGCCGTAGATCTCCGTGGCGTCCTCGAACAGCCGTACCTGGTCCACTCCCCCGTCGGCCAGCGCTTTCCAGTGCTCACCGATCCAGGACTCGGCGTCGCCCTGCGTGGTGAACTCCTCGGGCTGTACCGCGGGCTGGACCTCCGCCCCGTCGGCCTTCTCGAACCGCCACGTCCATGCCGCCATGTCGCCTCCCAAGTACCGAACCAGTACCGAACAAGTACCGAGCAAGATCGGGTTACGGCCCAGACTAGGCGTTCCGCCGGGGGTGCGGGGTTCGCGGCTCCAACACGCCTCTAAAGGGGCCCCTGCCGCGCAAGCGGTGGGCCGAGGCGGAAAAATCAACCCCGTGGACATCACTCTGCTCGGGACCGGTGCTCCCGATGGTCTGCCCCGCCCCGGTTGCCCGTGTGCGGCCTGCGCGGCTGCGCTCGGGCGGGATGCGCGGGCTGCCACCGCTGTTCTCGTCGACGGCACGTTGTTGCTCGACCTCACTCCCGGGGCGGCGTTCGCGGCTGCCCGGGTGGGGCGGTCGCTGGCCGGTGTGCGGCAGGTGCTGTTGTCGCATCCGCATGACGGGCCCCCGGTCGAGGTGCCCGCGGGGCTGCCGCAGCCCGGACGGGTGCCGGACGGGCGGGAGCTGGCGCTGCTCACCGGGCATCGGGTGCGGGCGGTGGCACTGGACGCACCCGGCACGGGGTACGCGGTGACCGGGCCCGACGGGCAGCGGCTGCTGTATCTGCCGCCGGGCGCCGCACCCGCGGGGCTGGAGGGTGGGGGTCCCCCCGCTCGAGCGAAGCCGAGAGTGGGGGAGAAGCCGAGAGTGGGGGAGGACGAGTCGTACGACATGGTGGTCGCCGACGTCCTCGGGCGGCCGGACGCGCTGGCCCGCTTGCGCGCGGCCGGGGCCGCCGGACCTGCGACCGACGTGATCGCGGTGCATGTCGGCCACGATGTGCCGCCGGGTCCCGAGCTGCGGCGGCGGCTCGCGGCGGCGGGGGCGCGGGCGGTGCCGGACGGGACGACGCTGACCGTAGGGGTGTACGAGGACGTTCCTGACGTACCGCGCCGGACGCTGGTCCTCGGCGGTGCGCGGTCCGGGAAGTCGGTGGAGGCGGAACGGCGGCTGGAGTCCTTCCCGGATGTGCTGTACGTGGCGACCGGTGGCGCCCGCGACGGGGATGGCGAGTGGGCGGCCCGGGTGAGCGTCCATCGTGAGCGGCGCCCCGGTTCCTGGCGTACCGCCGAGACCTGCGATCTCGTACCGCTTCTGAAGCAGGACGGGCCGCCGCTGCTCATCGACTGTCTTTCGCTGTGGCTGACGGACGCGATGGACTCCGTGGACGCCTGGGACGACGACGAATGGGCGGGCGGCGGCGAACGTGCCCTGCGGGCGCGGGTGGAGGAGCTGACGGCCGCTGTCCGCGAGACCCGCCGCACCGTCGTGGCCGTGTCCAACGAGGTGGGCTCCGGCATCGTCCCCGCCACGCCCTCCGGCCGCCGCTACCGGGATGAGCTGGGTCGGTTGAATGCGACGTTCGCGGCGGAGTGCGAGCACGTGTTGCTGGTGGTGGCGGGGCAGGCGGTGCCGCTGCGGGGGTGAGGGGCCGCGGAGCCGTCCAAGGCTCACCGCCGCACGATCACCCGGTACGAGTTGGAGAACCGGGTGCGGCGCAGCAGTGGGGCCAGCGCATGGTCCAGGGCGAACGGAACGGCCAGCGCAGGAGCACATCGGCCGGCCAGGCGCAGCGAAACCGCTCCGGTGAGGTCGTACGGGACATGTGGCGAGCACCGGTCGACGCAGACGACCGCGCAGCCGAGCGCTTCGAGCTCGCCGAGCAGATTGCTGAGCGGCACGAGGTGCAGATGCCGCGGCTGTCCGTACGACAGCCACCACTTGCCGAGCAACGTGCCGAACTCGCAGTCGGGGTCCGTGACTTCGACCAGCAGATGCCCGCCGGGCCGCAGCACGGCGAGCGCGGCGCGCAGCTCCTCGCGCGGGTCGGGGCTGTGCTCCAGGTGGTGGAGCATGCTCACCACGTCGTAGCGGGCCCGCAGCCGCTCGACCAGGTCGGGCAGCCGGCCGCGGTACGCCTCCTCGATGCGGCCCAGCACCCGTGCCCGCTCGACGCGTGCACTCGGGTCGGTCCCGTCGAAGGCGGTGTACGGGTGCACCTCCCTCGCGGCGGCCGGGAACCTGCCGTATCCGGTTCCGACGTCCAGCCAGCTCTCGGGCTCGGGGTACGTGAGCATCGCGCGGGCCAAGGCCAGGTGCCGTCCGCGTCCGGCGCGGGTGCGGAGGATGCGTACCGGCAGGGTCTCGTGGGGGAAGTCCCGGTGGTAGTAGGCCTGGCCCTCGGCGGTGAGGCGGGGGTTCTGGAAGGCGTGGGCACAGTCCTGGCATTCGTCGAGGACGAAGATGCCGGGCTTGTGCTGGAGCAGGTCCCGCGTACGCAGCAGGGTGCGCAGCCGCCGCGAGCCGCACCAGGGACAGTCCCGCCTGCGAGGTTCGTGGAACTGGTCGGGACCCAGGGCGAGTTCGCCGGGATGGGCGACGCCGTGGGCGGCGCCCACGGCGCCGGCCTGCGGTGTGGGGGGCATGAGCTGCTCCTGCCGGGAGAGAACGACGCGGTACGACCCGTACGACAATTCGCTGCAAACCGGAACGTATGAGATCACCCTCACCGATGCAATCACGTCGTGGAGTCATCGCTTCACGTGCCGTGACAGGGGCGCTGACGGTGCGGACCGGGGGCCGTGTCGCACGGGCGGCCCGTCCAAGGCCGGCTGCGGACGCTGCCGGTACTGTTCGGCGAATGAGCTCGCTTAATCTCGACGACTTCACCGATCTGATCGAGCGTCCCGACGGCGGTGTGCGCCGGGACGCCGAGGCGCGCCGGGAGCGGCAGATCGTGCCGCCCGGGTCCCTCGGGCGCCTCGACGAACTGGGTGAGTGGCTGGCGGCCGCGCAGTCGGCCGTGCCGGTGCGGGCGATCGAGCGTCCGCGTGTGCTGTTGTTCGCGGGTGACCACGGGGTTGCCGAACTCGGTGTCTCGGCACGACCGCCCGGCAGTGCCGACGAGCTGGTGCGGGCCGTGCTCGACGGCGCGAGCCCCGGGGCGGTGCTGGCCCGGCGGCTGGGCGTGCCCGTACGGGTGGTCGACATGGCGCTCGACTGCGAGCCGGAGACGCTGCCCGACGAGGTCGTACGGCATCGGGTGCGGCGTGGCTCCGGGCGGATCGACGTGGAGGACGCGCTGACCGTCGAGGAGGCGGAGGCGGCGTTTCGCGCGGGGGTCGCCCTCGCGGACGCGGAGGCTGACTCCGGGACCGATCTGGTCGTCCTCGGGGATGTGAGCGTGGGCGGGACGACGGCCGCGGCCGTACTGATCGCCGCGCTGTGCGGGACCGACGCCTCCGTGGTCACCGGGCGCGGCGGGCGCGCGATCGACGACCTGGCCTGGATGCGCAAGTGCGCGGCCGTACGGGACGCGCTGCGGCGCGCTCGGCCCGTGCTCGGGGACCAGTTGCAGCTGCTCGCGACCGTGGGCGGCGCCGATCTCGCCGCGATGACCGGTTTCCTGCTGCAGAGCGCGGTACGCAAGACGCCGGTGATCCTCGACGGAGTCGTCTCCGCCGCCTGCGCGCTGGTCGGGCAGCGGGTCGCCTTCCGTGCCCCCGACTGGTGGCTCGCCGGCCAGAACAGCGGGGAGCCCGCGCAGGCGAAGGCCCTCGACCGTATGGCCCTCGAGCCGCTGCTCGACCACGGGGTCACGGTCGGTGAGGGTGCGGGGGCGCTGCTTGCACTTCCCTTGGTCCAGGCCGCGGCTGCGCTGGCCGCTGAGCTGCCGGAGATGCCGGAGGCGGAGGAGCCGAAGGGCTCGGAAGACCCGGAGGAGCCGGAGGCCTCCGCTGGGTAAGGCGGTTTTCAAGCTGCGGGTTCGTTGTGGCTGGTCGCTCCCCCACTCTCGGCTTCGCTCGAGCGGGGGGACCCCCATCGCGGCGGAGCCGCAAAATCGATACAGCCCCGCGCCCCTGACGGGGCGCTCCCCGCCGGACGCAGCGATTCCGGCTCAGCCTTCGGGGAGCCGCTTCGGGGTCGGGTCCGGTGTGCCGCCGATCCAGTCCTCCAGTCGGCGGCGGGGGCCGGACCAGCGGCGGTCGTGGCGGTAGGCGCGCAGGCTTGATCTGGCGCGGGCCCGTGGGCGGCGGCGGTAGAAGCGTTTGGCCCAGGGGGAGCCGGGGCGGGCCAGGCGGATGGCGCCGATCAGGGCGATGAGCGGGACGATCACGCCGAAGATCGCGAGACGGGCCTTGCCCTTGCTGAGGGCGAGCAGGGCGATGAGGAAGTTCCCCACCACGCTGCTGATGGCCGCGCCGCGGTCCTGGAGTTCGTTCTCGCTGAGGTCGTTGACCCCGAACGGCAGGAAGCCGAGGAGGACCAGGCCCACCAGCGCCGCCGTGACCGTCACCACCTCGACGCTCTGGCGGCCCTGCTCGCTCCAGTAGACGTCGTCGAGATGCAGGATCAGCGCGAACTCGTCGAGCACCAGGCCCACGCCCATCCCGAAGAGGACCGCGCACATCCCCGAGCCGAAGCCGTGCCCCCCGCCCGCCACCGAGCCGAAGCCGCCGACGACGGTCAGGATCACTCCGGGGACGACGTGGTGAATGTGCACGCCGCCGGTCTTGACGTTGCCGAACGGGCCCTTGCCCGCCCGAATGAGCCGGGTGATGACCCGCGTGATCACGAAGGTGAGCACGAACGAGGCGAGCGCCAGCAGCAGGGGCAGTTTCCCCGGCTCGTAAATGTTCTGATACCACCAGTCACCCATGGCCCCATCCTGCGACCGGATCCGGTCCGCTGCCTGCTGTGCCGTACTCTGCGGCCCGTGTCCAAGCCGGAGAACGAACCCGTGTACGAGCCGGAGAACAAGCCCGAGGGCGAGCCCGGAAGCGAGCCCGCGCCCGAGACGTCCGGGACCCCGTGGCCGGACGGCCTCCGCTTCGCCTTCGGCACCCTCACCGTGTTCCCCGTCGCGGTGTCCCGCTGGGACCGCGAGGCCGCCCGCGCGGGCATGCTCTGCGCTTCTGTCGCGGGTCTGGTCGTCGGCCTGTGCGCGGCTGTGACGGGCGGGCTGTTCCTGCTCCTTGGCGCCGGTCCGCTGCTCGCCGCCGTGGCCACCGCGGCGATACCCGCCGTTCTCACGCGCGGCCTGCATCTCGACGGGCTCGCCGATACGGCGGACGGCCTCGGCAGCGGCAAGCCCGCGGCGGACGCGTTGCGCGTCATGAAGCAGTCGGACATCGGGCCGTTCGGTGTCATTGCCCTGCTCTTCGTGCTGCTGGCTCAGGTGGCGGCGCTCTCCCAGGCGTACGGGGCCTCTTGGACCGGTGGGATGTTGGCGGCCGTCGTCTCGGCGACCGCTGCGCGGCTTGCGCTCACCCTTGCCGCCCGTACGGGGGTTCCGGCGGCCCGCCCTGAGGGGCTTGGCGCGGCGGTCGCGGGAACGGTTCCCCTGAGGGGTGCGCTGCTCGTGGGGGTCTGCGTCACCGGCGCGGGCGCCCTCCTGGGGGCGTACGACGGGGTGTACGGCGTTGTGCGCGGCGCGCTCGCCGTACTCGCGGCCTGCGGCGCGGCCGAGCTCCTGCTGCGGCATTGTGTCCGCAGGTTCGGTGGGGTCACGGGTGATGTGTTCGGGGGGCTGGCTGAGACTGCCGCTACCACGGCGCTGCTGATCCTGGCTCTCCGATGAGGGCCAGGAGGTCGTGTTGAGACTGCGGGCCGTCCGTGGCTGGTCGCTCCCCCACTCTCGGCTTCTCCCCCACTCTCGGCTGCGCTCGAGCGGGGGGACCCCCATGAGCGGGGGACCCCCATCGCGGCGGAGCCGCAAATCGATACAGCCCCGCGCCCCTGACGGGGCGCTCCTGCGGAGGTCCGCGACCCCGCTGAAGTCCGCGCCGCCGCCTGGACCTCGTCGTTCCGCTGAGGAGCCGATCCTCGGCGCGGCCCCCCGTCCCTTACAGGGCGCTCTCCTCAGCGCAGTTCCAAGGCGTGGGGCAGTGTGCCCCACGGGTGCTCGCCCTCGCCCGGCACCGCGCAGTGCACCCTCGCCCCCCGCGCGTGCGCCAGTTCCCCGACCCGGGCACCCGGCGGCACCCCGTACACAAGGTGGCACAGGCGGGTCCGAGTGCCGCCCGGCCACGGGTCCGGGCGCAGGGTGCGGTACGTGTCCCAGGGGCCCTCGAAGGTGACGAGGACGTCGGCGAGCCTGCCGTATGCGGGGTGTGGTGGCGCCCCGTGATTGAAGGCCAGGGTGTCGTGGCCGGCGCCCCAGGCGGCTGTGGCGAGCCGCTGGTAGTAGCCGAACTCCCCTAACCGGGTGGCTACTTGGTCGAGGAAGGCGCCGTCCGTGCTGTACCAGTCGCGGTGTCGGGTCAGGTCGGCGACGACTTCGGCGCGCGGTCTTCGGCCGTAGGCGGTGTCGACGTATCCGAGGACCCGGACGTCCGCCGTGCGCAGTCGCTCCGCGATCTGGGCGAAGGCAGGATCGGGGCGCTCGCCGGGGCCGCTGGCCGGGTTCAGTACGACCCCGTAGAGGCGGGGCGCGGCGGCGACGATCGCCTCCCATTCGGCGGGGCGGACGGACGGGTGCTCGTAGTAGGGGACCAGCAAGCGGCTCACCGGTGGGCCGTCGCTCTGCCCAGCAGCCAGCACACCAGGCCCGCCAGCACCCCGGCGGCCGTGGCGTACACGACGAGGCCGATCAGATGCGGGTCCGCTCCGTCCACGAGCAGCGCCACGCTCTGGGCGAGCCCCGCGGCGCAGCAGACCACGGCGGCGCTCAGGACCGCGCCGAACGACTGGAGCAGCAGGCCCGTCCACAGGACGACGCCGAGGAGCATCAGGGCGGTGAGCCGTACGCCGCCCAGGCCGGGCGCGTCGGGCCACAGCGCGGCGGTGGCGAGGCTGAGCAGGAACAGAGCCGCCAGATAGCCGCTGAGGCACTTCACGAGGGTGACCGCGGTGGTCCGCCAGAACGCGCGGGACGTACGGCTGGAGCGCAGCCCGGCGAGGCTTGAGCTGCGGAACCGGTACAGCAGCCACTCCGCGGGCCCCATGCTCAGCGTGAGCGCCACGGCGGCCGGTGCGGCGATCGCGGCGTCCGAACCGGCGCCCTCGGCCATCACGTCGCCGAGCGCCACGTACACGACGAGGACGCCGCTGCCCACCCCGAAGAAGGCGTACGGCAGCGAGGCGCCGAGCCAGGGCGCGGCACTTGTGCCCGTTCTGTCCGGGGTACCGCCCCGGAAAGGCAGCAGCGCCGCGAACGCCGACGCCCGGCTGATCCGTTTCCCGTCCCCCGGCTCCCGTACGGCTGGGGCGACTTCACGCACCGCGAGCGCCGACACCGCGGCCAGGGAGCCGAGGAGCAGGGCCAGTCTCGCGGCGTCCGGCACCGGGCGGGCCAGTGCCAGAAGGGCGCCCGCCGTCATGGGCAACAGGGCGGCCAGCAGGGCGCGTTCGCGGCCCATCACCAGCAGGACGGTGGCCGCCCCGAGGTAGCAGGACTGCCCTGCCGCGAAGGCGACCGCGCCGAGGTGGTCCGAGGCGACGGCCAGGGCGACCAGCGAGCCGAGCAGCGCGCCCGCCGGAGCGCCGAGGAGGAGCGAGCGGCGGGAGGCGGTGCGGTCGCCCAACCCCAGCCAGGAGTACGCCCGATGGGCCAGGCCCTGGTTCCAGGCCCAGCCGCACAGGGCACCGGCCAGCAGTGGCGCCGTACCGGCCGGGAGCCCGAGGCCGTCCTCGGGGCCCGCGAGGAGGGGCGCCCCGAGGACGTAGCCGAGTCCGGGCAGCGCGAAGACGACGCCTCGGAGCAGGCAGCCCAACAGGCCTATGCGCCAAGGGTCGTGGGCCGGGCCGGCCGGTTCGGGATGTCGGCGCTCGACGCGTGCGTACAGTTCCTCGGCGAGCGAGAAGGAGTCCTTGCAGCCGTACTTCTCGCGTATCTGGTCGTCCGACATGCCGTCGGACTCCAGGAGCGCGGCGATCTCGTCGGGGTGGACGGCGGCGGCGATGAACTCTTCGAGACGCGTGGCGAGTTCGTCCACCGCGTCGGGTCCCGCCCAGCTGGGCCGGCGCCGGCGCGGTACAGCGGGCAGGGTGTCGGTGCGCGCCCCGGGCGGCATCCGGATCGATCCGCTCACCAGTCCGTCCCGTCCGTGGCGACGGCCTGGTACCAGGGGTCGCGCAGCTCGACGGTCCAGTCGGCGACGGTCTCGACGGTGGGCTCGTACACCTCGGGCAGGCCCGCGACTTCCTGGTAGATGGTGCGGAAGGCGTCCACGGAACGGCGGAGGGTGAACCGGTCGATGACCCGCTGGCGCGCCAACCGGCCGAGTGCCAGGCGCCATTCGTCGTCCTTGAGCAGCGTGAGCGCCGCCGCGGCCATCTTCTCGGGCTCACGGGGCGGCACCACGAACCCGGTGTCGCCGACCGCCTCGCTCACCCCGCCGACGTCGGTGGAGACGGTGGTCCGCCCGCACGACATGGCCTCGATGATCGAGAAGGGGAAGCCTTCCGATATCGACGACAGCATCACCACATGCCCGGCCGCGTACGCGCGCCACACCTCACTGATCCGGCCCTCGAAGCTGAGCCCGTCCGTCACACCGAGCTCGGCGGCGAGCTTCTCCAGGCGCGTCTTGTACGCCTCTCCCCCGGGCGGCACGGGACCGAACAGCCGCATCCTGGTCTCGGGGAGTTCGGCGCGCACCATGGCGTACGCGCGGATCAGTGTCTCCAGGTCCTTGATGGGGTCGATACGGCCGCACCAGGTGAGCGTGGGCACCACCGGCTCGGGTCCGGCGTGCGGGAAGGCGTGCGGGTCGACGCCGTTGTAGACCGTACGGATCCTGTCGGGGTCGGCTCCGCCGCGCTCTTCCCAGCGGCGGTTGTACTGGTTGCAGGGGGTGATCAGGTCGGCTGTCTTGTAGCCGAGGGTGTTGAGTTCGCGGTAGAAGCCGAGCATCAGGGCCTTGACGGGCCAGCGCTGGGCCTCGCTGCGGTAGCCGAGATAGCGCTCGCGCAGATAGATGCCGTGCTCGGTGAGCAGGAAGGGTATGCCGTCCAACTTCCGTGCGGCCAGGGCCGGAAGGGTGGCCAGGCCGCTGCCGGTGGAGTGCGATACGGAGCCCTCGGGGAGCCGTACGCCGAGCGGGCGCAGTGCGTGCTCCAGCAGGTCGGTCGCGGTCAGCGCGTCGTGCACGGTGGGCCGGGCGGCGGCGGTCGGCAGATGCGGCATGGTCCAGATCCACATCAGCGAGCGCAGCGCGGCCTCGGTGCGCAGGGCCGCCGACAGCCGTCCTTCGCGGGCGAGCAGGGCGAGTTCGTAGAGTGCCTCGCCGAAGTCGCAGTGCGCGTCGGGGTCGAGGAAGGACAGCAGGAACCGTTCGTAGGTGTCGATGAAACGGCGGCGGGCGCGCCCCCGTGGTGGGCGCCTCGAGCCGGGGCGCCTGCCCCACAGGGGCACGGATATGTGCTGGTAGACGTTGGACGGCAGCTCCCAGGTCACGGGTTCGCGACCGCTGCCGGCGAGCGATATGAGGTTGAACTCGACTTCGGGCATGCCCTTCACGAGCTGGTCGCACCAGGTGCTGACCCCGCCGTGGACCAGCGGATACGTGCCCTCCGTGAGCATGGTGACATGACGGCCGGTGGTCATCGTGGGGTTCCCCCTGGAACATGTCTACGGTTGCGCGCCCCGGCCGGTCCTGGCCGGGGCGGGCCTCGTGCTGTTGCGCTGCGCTCTCGTCAGGCGGGCGGTCGGTCGTTATGCGGGCAGTCTCAGGGTGAGGGCGGTCTGCGAGGCTTCCGGCGTGGTCCAGGCCGAGCGCTCGCCCGCGTACGGAGTACCGAACTCGGTGGTCCCGAGCGGGAGTTGCTTGAGCGTTCCCTCCGGCGCGGTCACCGGGATCTCGGTCCCGGACGGGGCGGTGACGGTGACGGTGTCGCCGACGCGGTACGCCGTGACGTCGCCGTCGGCGACGGCCTGCTGCCAGTCGGCGCGGCGCTGGAACTCGGTGCCGATCGCGCTCTGCCGCGGGTTCTCCAGCGGGGTGTTGTCGGCGAACAGCGCGCGGTAGTCGGCGAGCACCTTGTCCAGGACCGGGTAGAGCAGCCGGCCCTCGGCCAGGTTGGACTGGTGGACGTAGTGCGGGCGCGGGTCGTTGTTCACGGCGTGCCCGAGGGCGATACGGGCCTCCTGCGGGACGATGTACGACTCGAATCCGGTGGCCGGGTCGAGCGGGTCCTCCAGGCAGGTGGACGTGGGGTTGTTCTCGCAGACGCCGCTGCCGCCGTCGGCCGCGGACGTGTAGACCCAGTTGTACTCGTCGGTCATCTCGGCGGCCGTACCGACGTTGTAGTACACGTTCATCGGATGGCGCGGCACGGTCAGCGCGGCGCCCACCGAACGCTGGTCCGGTTCACGGGAGTTGTCGGAGGCGATCCACTTGACGCCGTTGTCGGCGAGGGCGCCGGCGAGGTTCGGGTTGTCGTCCGGCTGCTGCGGCAGCGTCTTCAGACCGGAGTGCTCACCGGTCACCAACTCGGTGGAGTCGACCGGGAGTCCGTGAGCGGCGGCCCACTGGTTGTTGTCACGGATCTGCGCCGAGATCTCGGCGCGGCTCATGTACTGCGTCGCGCCGCCGGCGCTCTCGGGGTTCTTGGCGCAGCTCCACGGCACGGTGCTGGTGTCCTGGACACAGCCGAGGAAGGGGTGCGTGTACGTGTGGTTGATCCAGCGGTACTCGTCCTTGTCCGCGAGCAGTTGGCCGGTCAGCGCGTCCGCGCCGCCGTTCTCGGCCTTCCACTCCTCGCCGGAGCCCGCGTTGTAGACCATGTCGAGCGTGAAGTCGCTGCTCTCCTGCCACTGCGCGGCGTACACCGCGTCGTCCGCGGTCATCCGGATCGGCGTGGTCCCCTCACCGTCACCGCCGACGCAGTCGAAGTCGCCGGGTGTGCAGTTGCGTTCGGTGTCCCAGCGGCTGTCGGGAGCGAAGACGTCGTCGACGTGGACGGAAAGGTAGTTCCTGTTCTGTCCCAGGTGTACGCCCTGAGTCAGCCATTCGACGATTCCACGGGCCAGGACCCGGAACTGCTGCTGGTCGTCGTTGTACGCGAAGGTCACCACAAGTTCGCGGCGATCGTCGTGGGCGTACTCACCGACCAGGCTGCCGCGGCCTGTGCCTCCGGGCACGGCGATGTCGACGTAACTGGTGAAGCCCTCGCGGGGCCGGGCCACGTACCCGTAACTCTCCTGTACGGAGCCGGAGTTGTCCTCGAACCTCAGCGGCCCGTCGAGGTAGCCGAAATACCCCGCCTGCCCGGCCTCGGTGACCGACGCCTCACGGCCGTCGAGCGTTCCGGCCCAGCCGCCCTCGCTGGTGTAGTCGAGGCCGACACCGGGGTGCGCCCAGGTGTAGGCGTCGACCTGGGGGATGCCGAAGGTCTTCTCGTACGACTCCAGGGCGGCCTGCTCGGCCGAACCCGCCCCGAACGGCGCCTCGTTGGGCAGGACGACGCCTTGGTACCTGGCGCGCGAAGCACCGTCCACCGTGTCGCTCAGGAACGCCTCGTCGATCGTCGGGCGGTCCGCATCGTCGAGATCGACGGTGGTGTACGGGATGCCGGTGCTCTTCAGCTCCTCGGCGATGGCCTCGACGGGACTGTCGCCGTTGTCGACGACCAGCACCTTGAGATCGATACGCGGCTCCTCGGCCGCGGACGCTCCCGGTACTCCGAGGCCCAGCGCCAGCATGCCCGCCGCCGCCGATGCAACGGCCGCGGTTCTCCAACTGCGCGCGCTCTGCGCCACGGTGACTTCCTCCCCTGACGGATCCTCATGTGGTCAGCCGAAGGAGGATCCGTGGAAATCATGCAAAGCGGAGAGAGGATCACTCACGCCAAATGCGACGAGTGTGACTCAGGTCACCTCATGTGAACGCTGAGAAGTGGCCAGTCCGCCACAGGGGGATGAACGGCCTCTGGAATGAGCGAAACCCGCTACCGAGCGTAGGCTCATGTCCGGGACTCCCCTGGTCCGGTCCAGCCTGCCGATCCGCCGTCTCCTAGGCTCCTTCGTCGGGCCCGGCCGAGCCACCCCCCTCGGCCACAGCAACTCAATGGAAGCGAGATTTCACCACCGTGACTGCTCTCACTCTCAGCACCGCCGCAGCGCCCGGCCTGCGGGCCGACGCGATCGTCGTCGGTGTCGCCAAGGGCGGCTCCGCCAAGTCCGGGGACCTGGTCGTCGCAGCGGGCGCCGAGGCCGTGGACAAGGCGTACGACGGCGGGCTCGCCGGCGTTCTGGAGACCCTCGGCGCCTCCGGTGGCGAGGGCGAAGTGACGAAGCTGCCGGCACCGTCCGGCTTCAAGGCGCCGGTCGTGCTGGCGGTCGGTCTGGGTGCGCAGCCCGACAAGGACGCCTCGTTCGGCCCGGAGACGCTGCGCCGCGCCGCCGGTGCCGCCGCCCGCGCGCTGGCCGGCTCCAAGAAGGCCGCGTTCGCCCTGCCGGTCACGGACGCCGCCGACGCGGGCGCCATCGCGGAGGGCGCGCTGCTCGGGGCGTACGCCTTCGATGTGTACAAGGAGAACAGCAAGGACGGGAAGGACGCCAAGAAGGGCGCGAAGAACGGCAAGGCCCCGCTCGCCGAGGTCGCGCTGCTCGGCGGGAAGCCCCGCGACAAGGCGTACAAGGCGGCCGTCGAGCGCGCCTCCGCCGTCTGCGAGGAGCTCAACCGCGCCCGCGACCTCGTCAACACCCCGCCGAACGACCTGAACCCGGAGGCCTTCGCGGCTGTCGCACAGGCCGCGGCCAAGGAGCACGGCATCAAGGTGCAGGTGCTCGACGAGAAGGCCCTGGAGAAGGGCGGGTACGGCGGCATCCTCGGCGTCGGCGCCGGCTCCGCGTCCGCTCCCCGCCTGGTGAAGCTGTCGTACACCTCGTCCAAGGCGAAGAAGCACCTGGCCTTTGTCGGCAAGGGCATCACGTACGACTCGGGCGGTATCTCGCTGAAGCCCGCGGGGCACAACGAGACGATGAAGTGCGACATGAGCGGGGCGGCGGCGGTCTTCGCCGCGGTCGTCGCTGCCGCTCGGCTGGGCCTCGAGGTCAACGTGACCGGCTGGCTGGCGCTGGCCGAGAACATGCCGTCGGGGTCGGCCACCCGGCCCGGGGATGTGCTGCGGATGTACAGCGGCAAGACGGTCGAGGTGCTGAACACCGACGCCGAGGGGCGGCTCGTCCTCGCCGACGCGCTGTGGAAGGCGTCCGAGGACAAGCCGGACGCGATCATCGATGTGGCGACGCTGACCGGGGCGATGATGCTCGCGCTGGGCAACCGTACGTTCGGTGTGATGGCCAACGACGACGCGTTTCGCTCCGCGGTCGTCGAGGCCGCGGAGGAGGCCGGAGAGGCGTCGTGGCCGATGCCTCTGCCGGACCATCTGAAGAAGGGGATGGACTCCCCTACCGCCGACATTGCCAACATGGGTGAGCGGATGGGCGGGGGCCTGGTCGCCGGGCTGTTCCTCAAGGAGTTCGTCGGCGAGGGCATCACCTGGGCCCACCTCGATATTGCGGGCCCGGCCTTCAACGAGTCCGGTCCCTTCGGCTACACCCCGAAGGGGGGCACGGGATCGGCTGTGCGCACGTTGGTGCGGGTTGCCGAGCTGGCGGCTTCGGGGGACCTCGGCTGAGGGCGCCCATGAACTCGGGGCTGCGGGGTATTGCGCGACTGCAGGTCGTATGTGCTTGATCGCTCCCCCACTCTCGGCTCCTCTCCCACTCTCGGCTTCGCTCGAGCGGGGGGACCCCCATGAGCGGGGGGACCCCCATCGCGGCGGAGCCGCATATCGATACAGCCCCGCGCCCCTGGGTTCGGCTGTCCCACCGCCCTCTCACAAGTGAGCGTGCGACGTCTCACACACCGGCCCGGCGTCCACGTTCCCGCGGACAAGTGCAAAGATGGGTTCTCGGCAGGACAGGGCCCCACCACAGGGCCGAAGAAAGAGCGGCCGGACACCAGCCGCCGCCCGGTCGGGAGACCGGCATACGGCGCACATGCATGGAGGACGTGACGTGGCGAACGACGCCAGCACCGTTTTCGACCTAGTGATCCTCGGCGGCGGTAGCGGCGGCTATGCCGCGGCCCTGCGCGGAGCGCAGCTGGGACTTGACGTCGCCCTGATCGAGAAGAACAAGCTCGGCGGCACCTGCCTGCACAACGGCTGCATCCCCACGAAGGCCCTGCTGCACGCCGGCGAGATCGCCGACCAGGCGCGCGAGGCCGACCAGTTCGGCGTCAAGGCCACCTTCGAGGGCATCGACATCGCGGCCGTCCACAAGTACAAGGACGACGTGGTCAGCGGCCTCTACAAGGGCCTGCAGGGCCTGGTGGCCTCGCGCAAGGTGACGTACATCGAGGGCGAGGGCCGGCTGTCCTCCCCCACCTCCGTCGACGTGAACGGCCAGCGCGTCCAGGGCCGCCACATCCTCCTCGCGACCGGCTCCGTGCCGAAGTCGCTGCCGGGCCTGGAGATCGACGGCAACCGCATCATCTCCTCGGACCACGCGCTGACGCTGGACCGTGTCCCGCAGTCCGCGATCATCCTCGGCGGCGGCGTCATCGGCGTCGAGTTCGCCTCCGCCTGGAAGTCCTTCGGTACGGACGTCACGGTCATCGAGGGCCTCAAGCACCTCGTGCCGGTCGAGGACGAGAACAGCTCCAAGCTTCTTGAGCGCGCCTTCCGCAAGCGCGGCATCAAGTTCAACCTCGGCACCTTCTTCGAGAAGGCCGAGTACACGCAGGACGGCGTCCGTGTGACCCTCGCCGACGGCAAGACCTTCGACGCCGAGGTGCTGCTGGTCGCCATCGGCCGCGGCCCGGTCTCGCAGGGCCTCGGCTACGAGGAGCAGGGCGTCGCGATGGACCGCGGCTACGTCCTGGTCGACGAGTACATGCGCACGAACGTGCCGACCATCTCGGCCGTCGGTGACCTGGTTCCCACGCTCCAGCTCGCGCACGTCGGCTTCGCCGAGGGCATCCTGGTGGCGGAGCGTCTCGCCGGTCTGAAGACCGTGCCCATCGACTACGACGGTGTGCCGCGGGTGACGTACTGCCACCCGGAGGTCGCCTCCGTCGGTATCACCGAGGCCAAGGCCAAGGAGGTCTACGGCGCGGACAAGGTCGTCGCTCTCAAGTACAACCTCGCGGGCAACGGCAAGAGCAAGATCCTCAAGACCGCGGGCGAGATCAAGCTCGTCCAGGTCAAGGACGGTGCCGTCGTCGGCGTCCACATGGTCGGCGACCGCATGGGCGAGCAGGTCGGCGAAGCCCAGCTGGTCTACAACTGGGAGGCGCTGCCCGCCGAGGTCGCGCAGCTCATCCATGCTCACCCGACGCAGAACGAGGCGCTCGGCGAGGCCCACCTGGCCCTCGCCGGCAAGCCGCTGCACTCGCACGACTGACAGCCCTCGGGCGCGACGACACAGACTTCCGCAATTCGTAAGGAGCAACAGAAACCATGGCGGTTTCCGTAACCCTTCCGGCGCTCGGCGAGAGCGTCACCGAGGGCACTGTCACCCGCTGGCTGAAGGCCGAGGGCGAGCGCGTCGAGGCCGACGAGCCGCTGCTCGAGGTGTCGACCGACAAGGTCGACACCGAGATCCCCTCGCCCGCCGCCGGCGTACTGGCGTCCATCAAGGTCGCCGAGGACGAGACGGTGGAGGTCGGCGCCGAGCTGGCCGTCATCGACGACGGCACGGGCGCCCCCGCTGCTGCCCCGGCCCCGGCTGTCGAGGAGGTCGCCGCACCGCCCGCCCCCGAGCCGGCACCGCAGGCCGCGCCTTCCACCGAGGTCGCCGCTCCGGCTCCGGCCCCGACCGCTCAGGCCGCCACCGGTGGCGGCACCGCCGAGGGCACCGATGTGGTCCTCCCGGCGCTGGGCGAGTCCGTCACCGAGGGCACCGTGACGCGCTGGCTCAAGGAGGTCGGCGAGAGCGTCGAGGCCGACGAGCCGCTGCTCGAGGTCTCCACGGACAAGGTCGACACCGAAATCCCGGCGCCCACCTCCGGTGTGCTCCTGGAGATCACCGTCGCCGAGGACGAGACCGCCGAGGTCGGCGCCAAGCTCGCCGTCATCGGTGCCCCGGGCGCGGCTCCGGCCGCCGCTCCGGCTCCGGCGCAGCCCACCCCGGCCGCGGCACCCGCCGCTCCGGCCCAGCCCGCTGCCCCGGCCGCGCCTCCGGCCCCTCCGGCTCCGGCTCCGGCCGCGCCCGCACCCGTTCCGGCCCAGGCAGCGGCGCCGGCCGCCCCCGCGCCGGCCGCGCCCGCTCCCGTCACTCCGGCTCCGGCGGCTCCGGCCGCCGCGCAGCCCACCGACGAGGGCGCGTACGTGACCCCGCTGGTGCGCAAGCTTGCCGCCGAGAACGGCGTCGACCTGGCCACCGTCAAGGGCACCGGCGTCGGCGGCCGTATCCGCAAGCAGGACGTCATCGCCGCCGCCGAGGCCGCGAAGGCCGCCGCCGCTGCTCCGGCTCCGGCCGCTGCTGTGACTGCCGGGGGCCCTGCCGCCACCGCCGCGAAGAAGGCCCCGGTTCTCGAGGCCTCCCCGCTGCGTGGCCAGACCATCAAGATGCCGCGCATCCGCAAGGTCATCGGCGACAACATGGTCAAGGCCCTGCACGAGCAGGCTCAGTTGTCCTCGGTCGTCGAGGTCGACGTCACGCGGCTGATGAAGCTGCGCGGCCGGGCCAAGGACGCGTTCGCGGCACGTGAGGGCGTCAAGCTCTCCCCGATGCCGTTCTTCGTCAAGGCGGCGGCCCAGGCGCTGAAGGCCCACCCGGCCGTCAACGCCCGGATCAACGTCGAAGAGGGCACGATCACCTACTTCGACACCGAGAACATCGGTATCGCGGTGGACTCCGAGAAGGGCCTGATGACCCCGGTCATCAAGGGCGCCGGCAACCTGAACCTCGCCGGTATCGCCAAGGCCACCGCCGACCTGGCGGGCAAGGTCCGGGCCAACAAGATCACTCCGGACGAGCTGTCCGGCGCGACCTTCACCATCAGCAACACCGGTTCGCGCGGCGCGCTGTTCGACACGATCATCGTGCCGCCGGGTCAGGTCGCGATCCTGGGCATCGGTGCCACGGTCAAGCGCCCGGCGGTCATCGAGACCGACGAGGGCACCGTCATCGGCGTACGCGACATGACGTACCTGACGCTCTCCTACGACCACCGCCTGGTGGACGGCGCCGACGCCGCCCGCTACCTGACGGCGGTCAAGGCGATCCTGGAGGCGGGCGAGTTCGAGGTCGAGCTCGGGCTGTAACTCCGTTCGTACGTACGCGCCCTCGTCCTCTTCGGAGGACGGGGGCGTCGTCGTATCTCGCACGGGGTATCCGTACGGTCATCCGCACGGCTCTTTACATCGGGCGACCCCCTGGCACCGTGTAAGGCTTGTCTCACCTGCGCCGAAGCACCCCCTCGCGCCCCTCTCGGACGGGAACTCGGCCTTATTGTCTAGACGTCAACGCCCCCGGGTCCCGCCCGCCGCCCGACCACCGCCCCTCAACGAGGCCCTTCGGGCCGCAGCATTGGATTCAGCGCCCCCTCAGAAGGAGCCCTCATGACCGCGCCCGTCGTCCACTCGCTGCGCGAACAGATCCGCGAGCACATCGTGGACGGCATCGTGAGCGGGCGCTGGAAGCCGGGCGAGCGGATCGTGGAGCGGCGGATCGCCGTGGAGCTGGAGGTCAGCCAGACGCCCGTACGGGAGGCCCTGCGGGAACTGGAGGCGCTGCGGCTGATCGAGTCGGCGCCGAACAAGGGCGTGCGGGTCAGGAGCCTGACGGCGGCCGACCTGGAGGAGATCTATCCGGTCCGGGCCGGTCTGGAGCAGATAGCCGCCGAGCTGGCGGCTCAGCGGCTGGCCGAGGACACCTCGGCACTGGACCCCGAGGTCGCGGCGCTGTACGAGGCGGACCGCGCGGCCGACGGTGAGGCCCAGGTGCGGCACACCGTGGCCTTCCACCGGGAGATGGTGCGGGCGGCCGGGAACAGCGTGCTGCTGCACACCTGGGAAGGGCTGGGCATCGAGGTGTTCACGGCCCTGTCGATCCGCTGGCTCGGCACCCGGCAGCAGTCGTACGCAGAGGAGCACGAGGCACTGGTCCAGGCGTTCAAGCGCCGGGACCCGGACATCGGCCGCCTGGTGAAGGATCATGTGCTGGGGTGCGCTCCGCGCGCGGACGCGTAAGCGCTCCGCTGGGTTGCGCGGTTTCAAGCTGCGGGTTCGTTGTGGCTGGTCGCGCAGTTCCCCGCGCCCCTGTCAGGGCGCGGTATCGCACCGGACTTCACCAAGGCTGCTCAGCCCGCCGAACGCCCTCCTCCCGCTGGCCCATCCAGCGGGCCCGCCCAGGCGCAAGGCACCCATACGTGCACATACTGGTGCGAGTCGTGTCCTCCGGGGCGCCGCCCACACGCCCGTAGCCGGCCGATGGTGGAGTCCGCATGATGCTGCCAGCGCTCTCCTCCGCGCTCGCCAAGTCCGTGCTGTTCAAGTCCGTCCAGGTCGCGGCCGTACTGCCCGCGGCGATGTACTCCGCGGCGTCCTCCACGGTCCGCTCCGGCGCGGGGCAGCTGACCACCGTACCGACAGTGCTGCTGCGGTCCATGACGTCGAAGCCCCGGCTCTGGCCGACCTCCGGAGGCGTGCAGATCGAGGTCCGACGCCTGGGGCGGCCCGGCACGGCAGCCGCGGCACGCGAGGTGGAGGCCGCGCTGCGGAGGGTGCCGGGGGTGAGCCGTGCCGAGATGAACGGCACGCTGGGCTGCGTATACGTCGGCTGCGGGCCGGAAACCGACCTTGAGCGCGTCACCGGACTCGTCGCCACGGCGGACGCCGCCGCCCAGGAGGCGAAGAGTGCGGATGCCCGGCGGGCGGGGGAGGCCGGGCGGGCGCGGAGCCAGGCCGGCTTCCCGGGTGATCCGGGCGCCGCGGTCGGGGCGGCCGTGCGGCTCGGCGCGGGCCTGGTGGCGGTGGGCGTGGCGACTGTGGGCAACAGGCTCCGGCTGCAGGGCCTGCCGCCGGTGGTGATGTCGGCGTTCCAACTCGTCGAGTCCGCGCCGCCGCTGCGCGACGGCCTCGCCCGCCGGATCGGCGAGAAGGCCACGGAGCGCGGTTTCGCCATGACGAACCTGCTGCTGACGACGCTGACGTTCCGGCCGCTCGGCGCCACGGTGGCCACCACGATGGCCGCCGCCCGGTACGTGGAAGTGCAGGCCCGGCGCAGGTCGTGGGCGGACTGGGCGAGCAGGCTGGCCGTACACGAGGGGACGTACCGGCACGACGCGCTGCCAGGTTACGAGCGGCCGGCCAAGCTGCCGCCGGGGCCCGGCGACCGGTACGCGAACGTGGCGGCTCCGGTGTCCCTGGCCGCGTACGGGCTGACGGCGACCGGCACTCTCAGCCATGACCGGGGCCTGGCGCTGCTGATCGCGGGGACTCCGCGGGGCCCGCGGTTCGGCCGGGAGGCGTTCGCGTCCTCGGTGTCCCGCGCTGTCTCCGACCGCGGGGCACTCGCCCTGCGGCCGGAAGCGCTGCGCCGCCTGGACCGGATCGACACGGTGGTTCTCGACGCCCGGCTGCTGGCCACCGGCGGCTGGACGGTCGAGGGCGTGGCGCCCCTGAACGGCGGCCCGGAGGGCACAGCTGAGCAGGAGCAGGACGTTCCGGACGACGACGAACTGCATGCGCGGATCCACGAGTTGATGGAGCCGGACGGTCCTCCGAGGCGCGCCCGGCCGCCCGGTGCCGGTCCCTTGCCGCCACAGCGGCAGGGGGACTGGGAGCTGCGGCCGTTCACCGGCGTGGACGCCGCCCCTGGCGCCGAGCTACCCGCCCAGCCTGCCGCGCTCGCCCGGCAGTGGGCCGAGGAGGGCGCGCGGGTCATGCTCGTCCTGCGGGAGGGCAGGCCGGTGGCCGTGGCCGCCCTGGCCCCCCAACTGCACCCGCTCGCCCACCACTTGGTGCGCGCGGCGCGGGAGTGCGGCCAGGTGCGGCTGGTGGGCGGCCCGCCGGGGCTGCACCGCCGGTTCGGACTGCGTGAGGCCGCGCGCACGGGGCACCGGCGTACGGCCGCCCTGGTCCGCTCCCTCCAGTCGCAGGGCCATGGTGTCGCCGTGGTCTCGGCACGGACCCGGCGTGCCCTCGTCCGCGCGGACCTGGGCATCGGGGTGATCACCGGTGGGCGGCACGTGCCGTGGGACGCCGATGTGGCCGCCCCGCCCGATGTCGTCCACCTGCTGCTGACGGCCCTGCCGGAGGCCCGGCGGATCAGCCGGCTCTGCACCCGGCTCGAGGCTGCCGGCGCCGTGGCGGGCTCGGGCCTCGCGCTGCTGGTGCCCCGGCCGCGGGCCTGGGCGCGGGCCCGCCTGGTGACCGACGCGGTGACCATCGCCGGGATCGCGACGGGCTTCTGGGCGGGCTGGCGGCTGCACGGGCGTCCGACCCCGGCGGCGGCCGAGCGTACGCCCTGGCATGCCATGGCGGTACGTCAGGTGATGACCCGGCTCGGCACCTCGTCCCGTGGCCTGGACGAGGCCGAGGCCGCGCGGCGCCGGCAGTTCGCGGGCCGTGACCGGCATGACGGTGCCGTCACCCTGGTCGGCAGGGTCGTCGAGGAGCTGGCCAATCCGCTCACGCCCATCCTGGCGATCGGCGGCGGCATCTCGGCCGCGCTCGGCTCCGTACTGGACGCTGTGCTCATCGGTGGCGTACTCGGCGTAGACGCGCTGGTCGGCGGGGTGCAGCGGCAGCAGGCGGACGAGGCGGCGGAACGGCTGGTCGAGGCCACCTCGGCGCGGGTACGCGTACGCCGGCCCGGCCGGACCGAGGCCGTCGAAGCGGCCGGTGAGCACCTGGTGCGGGGCGATGTGATCGAGCTGCGGGCCGGGGACGCGGTCCCGGCGGACTGCCGGGTGGTCCGGGCGCAGGGCCTGGAGGTCGACGAGTCCAGCCTCACCGGCGAGTCGCTGCCCGTCGTGAAGAGCGCCTCGCCCACCGCGGCCCGGACGGTCGCGGACCGTACGTCCATGCTCTACCAGGGGACGACGGTGGCGGCCGGCGAGGCGCTGGCCGTGGTCGTCGCCATCGGTACGGCCACCGAGGCGGGCAGCGCTGCGCAGGCGGGCCCCGAGGGCGGGCCGCCGGAGAGCGGTGTGGAGCGGCGGCTGAAGGCGCTGGGCCGCTGGTTCCTGCCGCTGTCCGTCGCCGCGGGCGTCGCCCTCTTCGCCATCGACCTGCTGCGCAGGCGGCCCCTGGGCGCCGCCTTGGGTTCCGCGGTCAGCCTGTGCGTGGCGGCCGTGCCCGAGGGGCTGCCCTTCGTTGCCACGGTCGCGGAGCTGGCCGCGGCCCGCCGGCTGTCCACCCACAACACCCTCGTACGCAGCGCCTCCACCATCGAGGCACTGGGGCGTACCGACGTGCTGTGCTTCGACAAGACGGGCACGCTCACCGAGGGCCGGATCAGTCTCCAGCAGGTCTCCGACGCCTTGGAGGAGCGTCCGCCCGACCGGCTCACCCCGCCGCTGCGCCGCATCGTCGCCACGGCCGCCCTGGCGGGCCCACCGGGGCGGGCCGCGACGCTCGCCCACCCCACCGACCGTGCCATCGCGGCCGGCGCCGAACTGCTCGGTGCCCCTCCCGCCCGGGCCGCCGGGCTCGGCACGGACTCCTGGGAGGGCCTTGCGGAGCTGCCGTTCGAGCCAGGGCGCGGCTACCACGCCGTGCTGGGGCGCTCCGACTCCGAGACGCGGATCGTCGTCAAGGGCGCACCCGAGGTCGTACTGGCCCGCTGCGTGAGCATCCGCCGGGACGACACCCCCGAGCCCTTCGACGACCGGGTGCGGGAGGAGCTCGAAGCGGAGATCGAACGGCTGGCCCGGCGCGGTCTGCGGGTGCTCGCGGTCGCCGAACGGGTGCTGCCCACGGGTGCCCCCAAGCCGCCGTCGCCGGAGCCGCAGGTGCTTCAGTCGCCGGAGCGGACCGGCACCGCTCCCCCGCAGCTCGATGACGAGGACGTCGGCGAACTGAGTCTGCTGGGCCTGCTCGGCCTTGCGGACCCGGTGCGGTCCACAGCGGCCGAGAGCGTGGACCGGCTGTCCCGGGCAGGGGTACGTATCGTCATGCTCACCGGCGATCATCCCAGCACCGCCGCCGCGATCGCCCGGGAGCTGCGGCCCGAGGAGGAGCCGCGCCTGATGACCGGGGCGGAGCTGGAGTCCTTGGACAAGGCGGCGCTCGCCAGGACGCTGCCGGAGATCACGGTGTTCGCCCGGGTCACTCCGGCGCACAAGGTCCGTATCGTCACCGCGCTGCGCGCGGCCGGCCGGATCGTCGCCGTCACGGGTGACGGCGCCAATGACGCGCCCGCGATCCGGATCGCCGACGTCGGTATCGCGCTGGGTTCCCGGGCCACTCCGGCGGCCCGCGCCGCCGCCGACGTGGTGGTCACCGACGACCGCATCGAGACCATCGTCGACGCCTTCGTCGAGGGCCGGGCCATGTGGGCCTCGGTGCGCAAGGCGCTGGGCATCCTGCTCGGCGGCAACCTGGGGGAGATCGCCTTCACCCTTGCGACCTCCCTGCTCACCGGGCGCAGCGCGCTGAACGCGCGCCAGCTCCTCCTGGTCAACCTGCTCACCGACATGCTGCCCGCCATGGCCATCGCCGCCCGCCCGCCCGCCGACCACACCGACCGGCTGCTCGCGGAGGGCCCGGAGGTCTCCCTCGGCAAGGCCCTGATCCGGCACATCCGGCTGCGTGCCGCCGTCACCACCGCGGCGGCCACCGTCGCCTGGATCGCCGCCCGCGCGACCGGCACCAGGGCGCACGCCGACACCGTCTCCCTGGTCGCCCTGGTGGCGTCCCAGTTGCTCCAGACGCTGCAGGACGCGGGCCGCGATCCGGTGGTCGCCGCGGCGGTGGTGGGGTCCTTGGTGGTGCTGGGCGTGGTGGTGAGCGTGCCCGGGCTCAGCCACTTCTTCGGCAGCCGGCCCCTGGGTCCGGTGGGCTGGACGATCGCGGTGGCGTCGGCGGTGGGCTCGGTTCTGGTGCCCGCCGTGGCGCAGGGCGCGGCCGGTGCCGTCACGCGGATGGGGCGGCCAACGGGCGGCAGGGCTTGACCTGACCTGACCGCAAGGGGATATTCACGCGCAGGTCACCTTGGGGCAGCCCGCCGGATGACGTCGGGGCGCACAAAGGAGCCGTAACCCCGCACGTCCACATGAAAGGCGGCTCACCGTGCCGCAGATCCTCAGCACGATCCTGACCCAGGTGGCGATCGCCCTGATCGAGGCCGTTCTGGTACGCCTGATCATGCAGCTCTGGAAGTCGTTCGCCGCGAGCGGGCGTCCGGTGGCCGCCACTGCCTGACCGCCGCGCGGACTCTGAACCTCCCGGTAACCCCGGGCATGTTTGTCCGTTTGTTGGGTTTATCAGCGCGTATGCATGGAAGGCGGTCCGGGGACAGCGACTCACGCTTTCCAGCATGGGAGGGCGGAGATGATTCCCCCACACGTCAAGCCAGAATCCCAGGAACAACCCCAGGAGGAACCGACCCAGGCGCAGGGCGAGGAGACCCGCGCCCGGGAGGCGCAGGACCAGGAGAAGCGGACCGGCGGCAAGGTGGTGCACATGCACACCGCGCACGCCAAGGTCCCCATTCCGTACGTAACTCCGGGCGACGCCTTCCGTACGGCCACTTCCGCAGCCACGTCCGTGGCCACCACCGCGACTTCTGCGGCCACTTCACTGCTCCCCTCACCCCGCAAGCTGGCCTTCTACGGCCTCCTCGGCGGCATGACCGCGGCCGGGGCCATCGGCTGGCCAGTGGCGGTAGCGGTCGGCGCCGCCACCGAAGTGGTCACCCGGGAGCAGTCCGCACGCCAACGCGAGGAACACGAACGCATCGAGCGCGAACGCGCCGAACGCGAGGAGAGCAGGCAGACTTCCTCCGCCGCAGATCAGCCGGAGACCGAGAGGCAGACGGCGACCGGATGACGCTGACGTTCCCCGCGCCCCTCGAGGGGCGCGGGGCTGTATCAATGTGCGGCTCCGCCGCGCGGGCGCGACCAGCCACAACGGACCCGCAGCTTCGAACCGCCCTTCCAACTGAGCCCTTCTGAGCCCTTCCCGCTCAGCCCTGCCCGCTCAGCCCTGCCCGCTCAGCCCTGCCCGCTCAGCCCTGCCCGCTCAGCCCTGCCCGGCTCGCGCTCAGCTGAGCAGGGAAAACGCGGCACCCGGTGCCTCAACTGGCGGCACCGCATGCCAATTTCTCGACATCGGCAGATTTAGGGCTTCAACCCTTTGATCGATCATCGATCAGGGAGTTACAGTCGCCGACGGGCTGCCACACAGCCCGCCGCCCTGTCCTGCCAAAGACAAAGGGCACATCCCAACCCCTTACCGCTGAGGGAGACCGTCGAAGGAACCCCCTTCACGTGCCCCTCCGTATCCGGAAGGCGGCGCAATGACCGACCCCACCGCTATCCAGCCGAGCGAGCTCGACCAGCTCCCGGACCGCGACCCCGAGGAGACCGCCGAGTGGCGTGCCTCTCTGGACGCCGTCACCAAGGCGGCCGGGCCGCACCGCGCCGCATATCTGATGCGCCGCACGCTGGAGCGCGCGGAGGCGGGCGGTCTCGCGCTGCCCAAGCTCCTTGAGACCGACTACGTCAACACCATCCCCACCGCCGCCGAGCCCACCGTGGACGGCGACGAGGCGATGGAGGCCCGTATCACCGCGTGGAACCGCTGGAACGCGGCCGCGATGGTGACCCGGGGTTCGAAACACGGCGTCGGCGGCCACATCGCCACCTTCGCCTCCGCGGCCTGGCTCTACGAGACGGGCTTCAACCACTTCTTCAGGGGCAAGGAGGGCGACGGCTCGGGCGACCAGCTCTACATCCAGGGCCACGCCTCCCCCGGCATCTACGCCCGTGCCTTCCTCGACGGCCGCCTGAACGAGACGCACCTCGACAACTTCCGCCAGGAGTCGGGCGGCAACGGCCTCCCCTCCTACCCGCACCCGCGCCGCCTCCCCTGGCTCTGGGAGTTCCCGACAGTCTCGATGGGCCTCGGCCCGCTCTCCGCCATCTACCAGGCGCGCTTCAACCGCTACCTCACCAGCCGCGGCATCAAGGACGTCTCGCAGTCCCACGTATGGGCGTTCCTCGGCGACGGCGAGATGGACGAGCCCGAGTCGACCGCGGCACTCGCGCTCGCCTCCCGGGAGGGCCTCGACAACCTCACCTTCGTCATCAACTGCAACCTCCAGCGCCTCGACGGCCCGGTCCGCGCGAACTTCAAGATCGTGCAGGAGCTGGAGGCGCAGTTCCGCGGCGCGGGCTGGAACGTCGTCAAGTCCCTGTGGGGCAACGCCTGGGACGAGCTGTTCCAGCTCGACACCACGGGCGCGCTCGTACGCCGCCTCCGCGAGGTACCGGACGCGCAGGTGCAGACGTACCAGACCCGCGACGCCGCCTACATCCGCCAGGACTTCTTCGGCGCCGACCCGGCGCTCGCCGCGATGGCGAAGCTGCTGAGCGACGACAAGATCCTCGAGTGCTTCCATCTGTCCCGCGGTGGTCATGAGGCGCGCAAGGTGTACGCCGCGTACAAGGCGGCGGTCGAGCACAAGGGCGCGCCGACCGTCATCCTCGCTCAGACGGTGAAGGGCTTCACGCTCGGCCAGGGCTTCGCGTCCAAGAACGCCAACCACCAGATGAAGAAGCTGACGACGGACGAGTTCAAGCAGATGCGCGACCTGCTCGAACTGCCCATCTCCGACGCGCAGTTCGTGGACGGGGTCGTCCCGTACGGCCACCCCGGCACCGACTCCCCCGAGGTCCGCTACCTCCAGGAGCGCCGCGCGGCCCTCGGCGGCCCGGCCCCGGCCCGCCGCACGCACGCGCCGGCGCCGCTGCCCGCGCCCGCCGACAAGACCTTCGCGTCGTTCGACAAGGGCTCCGGCACGCAGAACGTGGCGACGACGATGGCCTTCGTACGCCTGGTCAAGGACCTGGTCCGCGACAAGCAGACGGGGAAGCGCTGGGTACCGATCGTCCCCGACGAAGCGCGCACCTTCGGCATGGAATCGCTCTTCCCCTCCCTCGGCATCTACTCGCCGAAGGGGCAGACGTACGAGCCGGTCGACCGCGACCAGTTGATGTACTACAAGGAGGCCAAGGACGGCCAGATCCTCAACGAGGGGATCACCGAGGCCGGTTCGATGGCGGACTTCATCGCGGCGTCGACGTCGTACGCGACGCACGGCGAGACGATGATCCCCTTCTACATCTTCTACTCGATGTTCGGCTGGCAGCGCACGGCCGACCAGATGTGGCAGCTCGGCGACCAGCTCGGCCGCGGCTTCCTGATCGGCGCCACTGCCGGCCGTACGACGCTGACGGGTGAGGGCCTGCAGCACGCGGACGGACACTCGCCGGTGATCGCGGCGACGAACCCGGCGGCGCTGACGTACGACCCGGCGTTCGCGTACGAGGTGGCGGCGATCGTACGGGACGGTCTGCGCCGCATGTACGGCGAGTCGGCTCCCGGCGAGGACCCCAACGTCTTCTACTACCTCACCGTCTACAACGAGCCCCTCCCCCAGCCCGCGAAGCCCGCCGCCCCCGGCGTGGACGAGGGCATCATCAAGGGCCTCTACCGCTTCAACACGGCCGAGTCCGCGGGCCTTTCGCCCGCTGCCGACGCGCCGCGCATCCAGCTGCTGGGCTCCGGAACGGCGATCCACTGGACGCTCCGGGCCCAGAAGCTGCTCGCGGAGGAGTGGGGCGTGGCTTCGGATGTCTGGTCGGCGACATCCTGGACGGAGCTGCGCCGGGACGCCCTGGAGGCGGACGCGGCGCTGCTGCGGGGCGAGGAGCGGGTGCCGTACGTCCGTCAGGTGCTGCATGGCGCCGAGGGTCCGGTCCTCGCGGTCTCGGACTACATGCGCCAGGTTCCGGACCAGATCGCGCAGTGGGTGGAACAGGATTACTCCTCACTCGGCGCGGACGGCTTCGGTCTCTCCGACACCCGCGAGGCGGCTCGCCGCCACTTCGGGGTCGACGCCGAGTCGATCGTGGTAGCGGCCTTGGCCCAGCTCGCCCGCCGGGGGGAGATCAAGGCTTCCGACGTGAAGGAGGCGCGGGAGCGGTACGGGTTGTAAGGGCCGGGAGGGGGGTCGCCTCCGCCGCCCCTACCCGTCCCATCCCCAGGGGCTCCGCCCCGCGCCCCGCAGCAACGGCCGGTTCGTAATCTGCGGGTCCGTCGTCGCTTGTCGCGCAGTTCCCCGCGCCCCTGAAGGGGCTTCGCGCGGGGAACTGCGCGCTCAACCACCGACAGCCCGCAGATTCCAACCGCACTTCCCGCGGAGCGCCCGGCATCATGAAGCCATGCGCGCTGCCCGCCTCATCAAGATGGTGTTGCTCCTCCAGTCCCGCCCCTCCATGACCGCCGCCGAACTCGCCCGCGAGTTGGAGGTCTCCGAGCGGACCATCACTCGGGACGCGCAGGCACTGTCGGAGGCCGGTGTGCCGGTGTATGCGGATCGGGGGCGGGCCGGTGGGTATCGGCTCATCGGTGGGTACCGGACGCGGCTCACCGGGCTTGCGCGGAGTGAGGCCGAGGCGTTGTTTCTGAGTGGGGTGCCGGGGGCGCTTCGCGAGATGGGGCTCGAGGATGCTGCCTCGGGGGCGCGGCTGAAGGTGTCGGCGGCGTTGCTGCCCTCCCTGCGCGACGCCCCGCACAGCGCGGCGCAGCGGTTTCACCTGGACGCGCCCGCCTGGTTCACCGAGCCCAAGACGCCCGAGCTGTTGCCCGCCGTCGCGGAGGCAGTGTGGGACGACCGGCGGATCACTGCCCGTTATCGGCGGCAAGAGGCCGAGGTGGAGCGGGAGTTGGAGCCGTACGGGCTCGTGCTGAAGGCGGGCGTCTGGTATGTGTGCGCCCACGTTCCGAACCCGGGTTCCTTCCGCGTCTACCGCATCGACCGGTTCACGGCGGTCGAGAGCGGCGACGAGCGCTTCGTACGCGATGAGGCATTCGATCTGCCCGGCTTCTGGGCGGAGCGAGCGGTGCAGTTCGCGCGGTCGATCCTGCGGGCGACGGTGGTGATCCGGCTGTCGGAGGCGGGCAGGCGGCAGCTGCAGTACGCCGTCGACCCGCTCTCCGCGCAGGAGGCGCTGGCTCAGTCAGGGCCGCCCGACGGCGAGGGCCGGCTGACGCTCACACTGCGCGTCGAGTCGCACGACGTGGCGTACACCCAACTCCTCGCCCTCGGACCGGAGGTGGAGGTCCTTCAGCCGTCCGGGCTGCGGCAGCGCTTCGCGCAGGCGGCGGCCCGGACGGCGGCGTACTACGACGCGCAGGTCACCGATAGCCCGTGACGTCCGCGGACGCGCTCGTCTGATCGACCTCGGCGATATAGCGCCAGGCGTCGGGCGCGGACCCGTCGGTGTCCGTGAAGCCGTACTCCCGGGCCAGGCCTCCGCTGGAGAGCGACTGCCCGTTCCAGCGCGCCACATCGGGATCGGCGGCGAGCGCGGTCAGCGCCCGTCCGATGTACGTGGGCGACTCGGAGATCGCAAAGTGCGGAGCCTGCTCGCAGGCGTCCCGCCAGTTCTCCTCGGTGACGTGGAAGGCGCTGTCGAGCATCGCCTCGGAGCGCAGCCAGCCCGGCGTGAGACAGACTGCCGTACAGCCGAACTCCTTCAGCTCCTCGCCGAGGCCGTACGCCATGCGGATCGGGGTCGTCTTGGCGAGGTCGTAGAAGAACGGCTTGCGGTAGGTGGCGCGGTTGTACTCCTCGGTTCCGTCGGTGACTTCGACGAGCAGGCCGCCGGGGTTGCGGACCAGGAGCGGCAGGGCGCAGTGGCTGGTCACGATGTGCGACTCGATGCCGAGGCGCATGACCCGCAGTCCCTTGTCGAGGTCCATCTCCCACAGTTTCGGCTGCTCACGCGACCCCATGTCGAGGAGTGCGTCACCGCCCCAGATATCGTTGACGAGGAGGTCGAGACGGCCCTGTTCCCGGTCGATGCGGGCGACGAGGGCCCGTACCTGATCGGGCTCCAGGTGGTCGGTCGGCACGGCGATGCCCCGGCCTTCGGTTCCGGCCGCCGCGTCGACCAGTTCGGCGGTCTCCTCGATGGTCTCGGTGGAACGGCCGACCTCGCTGACGTGGTCACGGGTCGTGCGTCCCGTGACGTACACAGTGGCTCCGGCGCGTCCCAGTTCCACGGCCATGGCCCGTCCGGCGCCGCGCGTTGCGCCCGCGACCAGGGCGATCTTCCCCTTGAGTGCCTGTGCGTTCTCCATACGCCGAGCATCCCGCCAAAAGCCGACATCCGCTGTCCGGCTTTCCAGTCGACTGTCGCGTGGACTGTCCGTGGCCTTTCCTTCGGCATGTGCACGCATAACGATCTGTCCGTCCCCGGGTGCGCAGGCCGGGTACAGGCCCGATGCTGGTGCACGTGATGGACGAGACGGAGTTCTGGGAGCTGGTGGACACAACCCGCGAGGCCGCCGAGGGCGACCCCGAGGAGCAGGCCGACCTGCTCGTCGAACGGCTTCTGGGGCTGGACCCGGACTCGGTGCTGGACTTCGCCCGTCACTTCGAGGCCCGCTACAACCGCGCCTACACATGGGACCTTTGGGGCGCCGCCTGGATCCTCCTCGACGGCGCCAGCGACGACGCCTTCGACTTCTTCCGCTGCTGGCTGATCGGCCAGGGGCGCGAGGTGTACGAGCACGCCGTGCACGATCCCGACCAGCTCGCCGAGCTCCTGCCCGACTTCGACGACGAGGTCGACGGGGACGGGGAGGAGCTCGGCTACGCGGCGGACGAGGCGTACGAACAGCTCACCGGCGCCGTCGCCCCGGACCTCGGCATCCCGGCGGCGCCCCCGGAGCCGACGGGCACGCCGATCGACTTCGAGAACCAGAAGGTTCTGGCGGAACGTTTTCCACGGCTGTGGGAGCGGTTCGCGGACTGAGCGCTACCGGCTCTGGACGGGTACGTGCCGGGGAACGTCCGGGGCGTACGAGCCGGTCCTCGGCGCGCTGTGCGGAGGCGCCGCGTTGGCTCGGTCGAGTGCGGACGCGGTGGCGGCGGAGGGCCCCACCACTACGGCGGCCACTACACAGGCCACGGTCCACGGGCTCCGTACGGCCCGTGCCCACAGGGACGTCCGCCTGGGCAGCTGATGCCTGTCGTGCTGGTGACTGTTCATGATCCCCACCTCCGGTCAGTGCGTGCCCCGATGCTGGAAGGCGCGGCTCTGGGTGATCGGTGAGCCGGCTGTGGCGTAGCTGTGAGCTATCGCCTGCCCTGGAGGTGGGCCGCCCGTTCCCGGATCGCGGGGAGACGGGCCGTCAGGGCCGCGCCCGGACAGGCGGTGTAGTAGCCGTCGGCGTGGCCCGCGACGGCCGCGAAGGTCCCGGGGGCGCCTGCCCGGTACTTGCTCATGCTGTTCGTGGAGACCAGCCGCACCGGGGAGCGCGGGTCGATGTCGCCGAGGCCCAGCTTCCAGGCGGCGACGGCCGCGATGGCGTCGGTCATGGCCCGTGGGACCGGCACGCCGGCGGTGAAGGTGCCGATCGCGGCGATCCCCGTCGTACCGACGTTGAAGCCCTGCGTGTGCGCCCCGACGACGGGCCGCTCGATTCCTCCCGCCCGGCCCTCGTAGACGGTGCCGCAGCGGTCGACGAGGAAGTTGTAGCCGATGTCGTCCCACTGCCGGCCTCCGGCCTGCCCGACGTACATGTCCCGGATGATGCGGGGCGCGTCGGCGCAGTCGTAGTCGTTCGGCGAGTCGGTGTGGTGCACGAACACGGCCAGGACGCGGTCGGCGTACCGGGCGGGCGGGCGCGTGTACGCGGCGTCGCCGAGCCAGCGCTCCCTGGGCACGATGGCGGGCCGTTCGGCGCGGTGTCCCGCGGGGGTCCGCGCCGTGGCGGGCCGTCCGGCGCCCGTCGGCGTCCGGTCGGCGCCCATGGCCCAGAGGACCAGCGCGGTGACGGCCGCGAGGCCGGGCAGACAGACCAGGGCCACCCGCACCGCACGCGGCAGTCGCGACAGCGGTGCACGGAAGACACGCATGAGGCCCACTCTCCGGGACACCCGTGCCGTCCGCGATGTGTGCTGTGCCACCTGGTGGAACCAACACCCGTGCTCAGCGCGTTTCTTAGGTTCCACGCGCGCGTGGCCGAAACAGGGGCTCCCCGCGCGCGTGCCTGATCACTGGGCCTGCGGCGCACGTACTGAGGGGCCCAAGAGAAAGGGTGCTCCGTGGACCTGCTCGACATCCTGCTGTTGCTGGTGATCCTCGTTTATGCGGCGTACGGCTACCGGCGCGGGCTCGTGGCGGGCTGTGTGTCGCTGGCCGGCTTCGTCGGCGGCGCGGTCATCGGCGTATGGGTGCTGCCCTGGATGATGGACCTGGTGGCGGCGGGGACCACGGCGGCGACGCTCACGGCGGTGTTCACCGTGCTCCTGCCGGCCGTGGTCGGGCACGAGCTGGCTGGGCGCCTCGCCCTGCGGCTGCGCCGCGAGCTGGACCAGGGTCCCCTGCGTGTCGCCGACGGAGTCGGCGGAGCCGCGGCCAACACCTTGGCCGTCCTGGTGGTGTCATGGGTCGCCGCGAGCGTGCTCGCCGCCTCCGCGTCTCCCGTCCTCAGCCAGGCCATCCGCGGCTCCTCGTTGCTCGGCACGGTCCAGGACGTCATGCCGGAGACGACCCCGGCGTGGTTCTCCCGCGCCACCTCGGCGCTCACGGAGGCGGGCTTCCCGCAGGTCTTCAACCCATTCGAGAGCGAGCCTGCGACGAGCGTCGCCAAGCCCTCCGGGGACAGCGTCACCGCGGCGGCCAACCGGGCGGCGACGCGTTCCTCGGTGAAGGTCGAGGGCGTCGCGGGCGGCCAGGGCCGGGAGGGCAGTGGCTTCGTGTACGCGTCCGAGCATGTGATGACCAACGCCCACGTGGTGGCGGGCATCGACGAGCCGACCGTACGCGTGGGCGGCACGGGACGGGCGTACGAGGCGAAGGTCGTCCTCTTCGACCCCGACAAGGACGTCGCCGTCCTCCAGGTACCGGGCCTGGAGGCCCCCGTACTGCCCTTCGACAACAGCGCGACCCGCGGCGACGCGGCCGTGGTCGCGGGCTACCCACAGGACGGCGGCCTGGACCTCCAGGCGGCCACCGTCGCGAACAAGATCCAGGCCAGGGGCCAGAACATCTACGGCTCCGACATCGTCACCCGCGAGATCTATTCCATCCGCTCCACGGTCCTGCCCGGCAACTCCGGCGGCCCCCTGCTGACCACGGACGGCAAGGTGTACGGGGTCGTCTTCGCCCGGTCCACGAGCGACGACGAGACGGGTTACGTCCTGACCGCCGACGAGGTCGCCGACGACGCACAGCAGGCGGCGAGGTCGTCGACGCCGGTGGACACGGGCGACCTGGTCACGTCCTGAGCCCTGAAGGGGGCAGGGTCGGTGCCCTGACGGAGGCTCAGAGACTGCGCCCCATCAGCACATCGTCGACGTACTTCCCGTCGAGGTAGAACTCCCCCGGCTGGATGCCCTCCACGACGAAGCCCTCCGACTCGTACAGCTTGCGGGCCGGAGTGTTGTGGCCGAGGACGCGCAGCGAGATGCGCAGGGCACCCTGGCGGCGGGCCTCCTCGATCACCGCACGGATCAGCGCCCGGCCCACGCCGAGGCCGCGCGCCTCCTCGGCGACGGCGAGGCCCTGGATCTGCCGTACGTGTGCGTTGGAGACGAGCGGGGTGGGGAAACCGAGGCGCACATAGCCGACGAGGCGTCCGTCCACCTCCGCGACGAGATGGTCGCGGGGTCCGTAGCGGTCACCGAAGAACGGCTCGTACGGAGGCTCTTCCCGGGGCCTGACCGCATGCAGATACGACCAGGTCGCACGGTCGAGACGGCCCAGGGCGTCCTCGTCTTCGAACAGGGCGGGGCGTATGTGCAGGACGGGCATGGAGGTCACTGTACGGCGGGCGTGCGAGCCCTCGTCCGGTGTTTCGGCACGCTTCGGACACCCCTCGGCACGGTGCCGCGAAGGCCGTGGGCGGAGGATGGGGGCATGGAAGCTTCCCGAATCGCCGTGGCCGGGGCCTCCGGTCTCATCGGTGCGGCACTGGTGCGGTCGCTGACCGCGGACGGGCACGAGGTGGTGCGGCTGGTGCGCCGTACACCCCGGGCGAAGGACGAGGTCGAGTGGGATCCCGAGCGGCAGTACGTCGACGCGGCGGGCCTCAGCGGGTGCGACGCCGTGGTGAACCTCGCCGGGGCCGGGATCGGTGACCACCGCTGGACGGACGCGTACAAGCGGAAGATCCGCGACAGCCGTGTGCTCGGCACGGCGGCGCTCGCGGAGGCGGCCGCCTCCCTCTCCCCGTTGCCGCGGGTCTTTGTGAACGGCAGTGCGATCGGCTTCTACGGAGAGACCGGCGAGCGGGCCGTGGACGAGAACGCGCCGCCCGGGGACGGGTTTCTGCCCTCGCTGTGCGTGGAGTGGGAGGAGGCGGCGGCTCCGGCCGAGGAGGCGGGCGTACGGACCGTCTTCGCGCGCACCGGTCTGGTGGTGTCCGCCAAGGGCGGGGCCTGGGAGCGGCTGTTCCCTCTGTTCAAGGCGGGGCTCGGGGGGCGGCTGGGTGACGGGCGGCAGTACTGGTCGTATATCGCGCTGCACGACCACGTGGCCGCGCTGCGGCATCTGCTCGACACGGAGTCGTTGTCGGGGCCCTTCAATCTGACGGCTCCGCAGCCGCTCACCAACCGGGAGATCACGGCGGCGATGGGCCGCGTGTTGCACCGGCCCACCCTCTTCGCGGTGCCCGCGTCCGCACTGCGGCTCGTACTCGGCGAGATGGCCGGGGATGTGCTGGGCAGCCAGCGGGTGCTCCCGGCCCGGCTTTTGGAGTCGGGCTTCTCCTTCGCGTTCGCCGGGATCGAGGACGCGATTCGGGCGGCGGCCCGGGAGTGATTCCGGTGCGGGTACGCGGGGGCTGGGGTGGGGGGTTTCTTTCCCCAGCCCCGCCCCTTCCCGAAACTGGGGCTGCGCCCCAGGCCCCCGCCAGGGGGTGGGGGGTGACATGTCGTGTCGCGGCTGCGGGTGCGTCGTGGCTGGTCGCGCAGTTCCCCGCGCCCCTAAAAGCAAAAGCCTGCGCCCAGACGAACCCTGCACTTTCCCACCGGCGGGAGGGGACGTGGGCCGGTGCGTCGTATGCCCGTCGCGTAGGTTCTGTCTCAGGTCACCTGCGCCCTGTGTCAGACGAAGGGCCGTATGCCCACCCTGCGACGGGCTGAC